>JAWDJY010000007.1:0-79607 GCA_032469775.1 Geobacteraceae bacterium
AGCCGAAAACAATGTCGGATGAGGCAAAAAACAAGGGCAGCAAAGAGCGCGGCGATGCAAGCAAACAACGGCCGCCCGCCGGCCCGGCCGATCAGGGCGGCAAGCCGGGCGGACGAAAAGGGGGTAACGGCCAACAGGTTTATATTCTCAAGGACAACAAGCCGGTTGCCGTGAAGATCAGGACCGGCATCGCCAACAACAGCAGTATCGAACTGGTTGAAAGTACCCTCAAGGAAGGGGACGAAGTCATTATCGAACAGACCGGCGGAGACAGCGTCAAGAAAAAGACCGGCGGTTCGCCGATGGGGCGGCCGTTCTAAATGAGCGAAGTCATAGCACTGACCGATATCCGTCGCGTTTTTACGATGGGCGACCAGCAATTCGAGGCGCTCAAGGGTGTTTCCTACAGCGTCAGCGCCGGAGAATTCGTGGCGATCATGGGCGCCTCGGGCAGCGGCAAATCCACCTGCATGAACATCCTGGGCTGCCTGGACCGCCCCACTTCCGGACAATACCTGCTGGACGGACTGGATGTGGGAACCATGGATACCAATCAACTGGCCGACATCCGTAACAGAAAGCTGGGCTTTGTCTTTCAGGGATTCAATCTGCTCACCCGCACGCCGGCCGTGGAGAATGTGGAACTACCGTTGATCTACGCCGGTTTCCATTCCAGGGAACGCCGTGAAAAGGCGCTGGCCGCCATGCAGCAGGTCGGCCTGGCCGGCAAGGAGAACAACCATCCCAGCCAACTCTCCGGCGGCCAGCAGCAGCGCGTCGCCATTGCCAGGGCCCTGGTCAACAATCCGGCCGTTATCCTGGCCGACGAACCGACCGGCAACCTGGACAGCACCACCACCGCCGAGATAATGAGTCTGTTCACCACCCTCAACAAACAGGGCATCACGATCATCATGGTCACCCATGAGCATGACGTGGCAGCCTACGCCGGACGGCAGATAACCTTTCGCGATGGCAATATCATAGGCGACACCAAATAATGGACTTCCTGCAGACCCTGAAAATTGCCCTGCGGGCGCTACGTACCAACAAGATGCGCTCGTTTCTGACCATGCTCGGCATCATCATCGGCATCGCCTCCGTAATCGCCATGATGGCGGTCGGGTCAGGCGCCAGCTATGTGATTTCCCAGCAGATCGCCAGCATCGGCAGCAACATCATCCTGGTCATACCCGGTTCCACCACCAGCGGCGGTCTGCGTACCGGCAGCGGCGGCGCCCAGACCCTGACCAGCGACGATGTCAAGGCGATCATGAGCGAATGCCCCTCGGTGGAACTGGCCGCCGGTACCGTGCGCTCCTCGGGACAGGTCGTATATGGCAACATGAACTGGTCAACCGTTATTATGGGGGGTACGCCGGAACTGTTCGAGATCCGTGAGTGGGGCATCGCCAACGGACGTGGCATCACCCAGCAGGATGTGGATGGAGCCATCAAGGTCTGCCTTCTGGGTCAGACCGTGGCTGACAACCTCTTCGGCTCCGCCGACCCGGTCGGAAACATAGTCCGCATCAAGAAGATCCCCTTCACAGTGATCGGTGTTCTTGAGCGCAAGGGGCAATCACCCCAGGGGACTGATCAGGACGACACTATCTTCGTTCCGCTGCGTACCGCCCAGCGCAATCTTGTGCGTTCCCAGCGCACCAATAATGTCGGAGCCCTGATAGTTAAAGCCAAAAGCGAAGAATTGTTGACCAAGGCTGAAGAAGAGATCAACAGCCTGCTCAACCAGCGCCATCGAATCACCGGCGGCAAGGAATCGGATTTTTCAACCCGCAACCTGTCCGAAATACTGGCCGTGGCCGAACAGTCATCAAAAGCCATGTCGCTTCTGCTGGGTGCCGTGGCATCGATCTCGCTGATCGTGGGGGGCATCGGCATCATGAACATCATGCTGGTGTCGGTCACCGAACGAACCAGGGAAATAGGTATCCGCATGGCGATAGGAGCAAAGAGAAACGACATCCTGCTTCAGTTCATGACCGAAGCGGTGCTGCTGACCATGCTCGGCGGTTTGATAGGTATTGTGCTCGGGGCAGGTGGAGCGATGGTAGTGTCGCGCATGCTGGAGTGGCCGACCCTGATTTCGTTCCAATCAATAAGTATTGCCTTCGTTTTCTCCGGCGCTGTGGGTATATTTTTCGGTTTCTACCCGGCCCGCAAAGCTGCCGGACTCAATCCAATCGACGCACTGAGGTATGAATAACATGAGCAACTGTCCAATGTGTCAACGCTGGATTGATGATGCCGATCTGCGGATCGTGGAAATGACCCACTCCTATGTGGTCCTCAACCGCGACCAGCATTTCCCGGGTTATACGCTGCTGTTTACAAAAGAGCACGTAACCGAACTGTTCCATCTGGACCGTACGGTGCGGGCCGGCCTGACGGAAGAGGTCAGCCGGGTTGCGGAAGCTCTCTACGGCGCTTTCTCTCCGGCCAAGATAAATTATGAACTGCTGGGCAACATGGTGCCGCATATCCACTGGCATATCGTGCCGCGCTTTGTCTCGGAACCGCTCTGGCCAAGGCCGATCTGGGCCGAACCGCACGATGAGTTGATCCTTGCTCCGGAAGAATATAAGCAGCGCATCATCGAGATCCGGAGCCTGCTGGCATGATCAGACCATTCATGCATACACTGCCTAACGGACTTAGGGTGGTCTGCGTTGAGATGCCGCATCTGCACTCGGTCGAACTGGCGATTTACCTGAAGGTCGGCGGCCGCAACGACCCGCCCGGCCGTGAGGGGCTCTCTCATTTCCTGGAGCACATACTGTTCAGGGGCACGGAGGACTTCGGCTCGTCGCTGGCGCTGGAGGCGGCCTTCGAAGCGATCGGAGGCGCTCCCAACGCCGCCACCGACACCGAATCCACCTGTTACTATTCCCGCATCCATCCCGACCATGTCAAACACGGCATGGAAATCTTTGCCTCGATGATCCTGCGTCCGCTCCTGTCGGGTATCGATATTGAAAAACGCATCATCGCCGAAGAAGCCAGGGAAGATCTGAACGAACTCGGAGAGGAGATAAATCCCGATACCATTGTCAGCCGGATGCTCTGGCCGCGTCATCCGCTGGGTATGCCGACCATCGGCACGCTGGAGAGCATAGCCGCCATAGACCGGGCAGACCTGGAAAGCCACCTGCGGAGCTTTTATGTCCCTCAGACAGCAGTACTGACTGTATCCGGACCGGTGCGTGGCCACGAAATATTTGCCGCGGCCCAGGATTCTTTCGGCAGCTGGCATGGGAACCATCCGCCGGCGACACGTCTGGTGACAGGACAGCAACGGTTGCGCACCCCCCGGCTTCGCTGCGTGTACGATTCCGACAGTCAGATGAACCTGCAGATCGCTTTTCTTGGTATGGCGCGCGATGACAGCCGCTTCATGGCCCTGCGTTTTTTACGGCGCATTCTGGCTGGCGGAGGCAGTTCCCGGTTGTACCTTCGTCTGCGGGAGGAGCTGGGAATCATCTATTCTGTCGAAGGGGCCATCGGGGCTTACGACGAAACCGGTTGCCTGGCCTTCGACCTGTCCACCTCTCCCGAGACCCTGATCCAGGCGGTAGATGCAACCCTGACGGAATTGCTTAAGATCGCCCGGAACCCGGTGCCGGAAGTGGAGTTGGAGCGGGTGAGGCATTCCTATATCTTTGATCTCGACTACAGCCGGGATTCGGCTTACGAAATGGGAGGGCGCTACGGCTGGGGCGAACTGATGGGGGTTGTACGGAGTATCGAGGAAGATCAGGCCGAGGCCCGCCAGATAACGTCCGCCATGTTGCAGAAAACCGCCCGGGACCTGTTTGTACCGGGCAACCTGCGACTGGTTGCCGTCGGTCCATGGAAACGCGGGATGAAAAAGGAGTTGAAGCAACTGGTCGAAAGATATGCGGCGCAATTCTGAGAGTTGTATCCCGGACTTCAAGCGACCAAACGATCCCTGTCAAAATCCTTTCTTGATTTTAGAAGCCCCGCCAGAACGGCTTCAAACGCTTGGTCCAGTCGGTTGAAACTGATTCCGATGCCGGGCGCGTACCTTTGCCCCCAGGGTTTGATCCAGCGGATGGTGGCATCGACATCCAGCCCGAATTCAGGGAAGGTGACCGTTAAAGCGGATTCCGCTGAAAACTTTTCGGCGGAGACATCCACAATAAATGCTCCCCCCCATGACAGATTCAACGTAAAACCCCGGAATTCCTCCCCTTTATAACTAATGACAGTAGCATGACAGCCCGGATGCCTCCGAAAGGCCCGCAGCTTGCGCGGAACAAAGGCGGGACAGGTCACATTCAGGAAATCATTCAGGTTCTTGTCCTGCTTTGCGCTCCCGGGCATGGTCATCGGCACCAGCACAGACCCGATCGCCCTTACCCGCAATGTCGGAAAGAAGTTGGCCAGCGTGTAGGCAACGATTTTCTCTTCACCCTTCGACTTCACAATTGACGGCAGATCCACCAATATTCCGCTGTAAAGCCCCTGCAGAGCCAGTTCTTCAGCTTCGCAAAAGGTATTGCAGGCCACGGCTGCGGCATCGCTGCCGGCCAGTGTAGCCGTCAACGAAGCCCTCGTGTCATCGGAGTATGAAACGACCAGTATCGGATGTGGCAAAGAGGACATTATCGATGCTGATGATTATCAGTCTTCGAGGGAGAGTGACACCATGAACCATTCTTCATCGGTGGCAAGCTTGAGGGTAATGTTTTCAATGTTGCTGCCGGAAGTGACGGTATAGTCGGAACCGTTAACGACAGAAGGGGTCGAGAGCTGTATGTCACTCCCCCCCTTGGAAAGATGCTGTTTGAAAGAACCGGCGATCATGTTGGCGATCTCACCCATCGCGTCATTGACGTCATCGTCAATCTCGGTCACCTCCATGCCCAGCATCAGCGAGGTGAAGGAAATTGCCAGCGGCCAGGGGACATGGATACTGACCAGACCGCTGTAGGAACCGGCCAGGCCGACCATCGCGGTCAGGCAATTCTTGAAATGGCTGGTCAGGTCCATCTGCGGCGGAAGATACATGATATCTTCCACTCCTACCATCGATGAGAATATTTCCTGCACATCCTTGGTAAGCACTCTGGTGAGACGCTCTTCGGTAGTATTCAACGCACTCAGAGTTTCCGGTTTTAAAGGCATCGCCAACTCCTTGAAGTTAAATTACATGCAATAACGCTGGATCGATCTGGAGAGCAGCATTTTGTTACCCTTCCGGATCAGCATCCTTTGGCTGTTTCTCGGAAAACCCGGGGTAAAGCTTCTGTATGCATTCATTGCAAAGCGCGTGTGAAAATATCAGATCCGTATGTTTGCTGAGAAATGCTTCGATCTGGTTCCAGTAGCCCTTGTCATCACGGATCTTTTTGCAAGCGGCGCAGATAGGAATCAGGCCTCGCAAGGTTTTCACTTTTGCGGCCGACTCACGCAGCTCCACGATAAGCTGTTCGTTTGATTCCTGTATGATGCTGCGTTGAGCTATTTCCAAAGCCAGCTTGCGGTTGATCCGTTCAAGTTCGGCAGTGCGCGCCGCCAGCATAGCACGCTGTTGATGAAAAATCAGGTGGTTTTTTACCCGAAGCCTTACCAGAGAAGGACTGAATGGCTTATGGATATAATCTCCGGCCCCCAACTCCAGCCCTTCATATTCGCATTCCTCCTCACCCAGAGCAGTAATGTAGAGCACCGGTGTATCCTTGTGGGCAGGCAGTCTCCTGATGGCGCGAAACACCTCGTATCCGTCCATCTCCGGCATCAGCACATCCAGAAGCACCAGATCGACCGGCACGCTCGAAACTATTTCCAAAGCCTCCTGTCCGCTGTGCGCCGTTATCACCCGGTACTCGCCTTCCAGAAGGCTGATCAACATTTCAACGCTCATCGGCTCGTCATCTACAACCAGAATGGTGGCGGTGTTTTCCATGGACTCTCCTGAACTCTTTCCACACTGCCGCTGCAGTATTTTTGATGGCTGTAATGTTGCCGGGCTCCCTTTTCCTTATCCGGATACGGCTTATTGCAATATTACCTCAAAAATTTTCAATATCTGGTTTCCAGGACATCTATTTTTATCCTGCCGATGATTGAGATGATCGGAGCCATGTTTTCCGGCAGATGACCTTCCAGCAGTTTGAGGTGCGTCGGATCCGACGGTAACTGTCCGTAGGTCGGATCAACCGAATGCCACCTGTCACCGATATAGCTCTCGGCCCAGCTGTGATAGAGGAATCCCTTGCCCTCCATGTAGACCAGGCCGGACACAAATCGGGTCGGTATACCGGCGGCCCGCGCCAGTGCAGTGTAGAGGCGGGCATGGGTCTGGCAGTTGCCCGAACGTGACTTGAGGCTTTCAACCGCAGAGCCGCCGTCATCCACGGTATCTTTGAGCCACTCCGCGGTCCACGCGGCCAGCAGCCTTGCCACTTCCTCTTGGTTTTTCACACCGATTACCAGCGTCTTGGCCTGGGCAACTATTTCAGTCGCGTCAGACTCGATCTTGTCGGCCGGTTTAAGATATTCTTCAAGAGGTTTTGCCGCCGCAGCAGCCTGAACCAGCGAACCGGTTTTGATGTTTATTTTACCGGGGCCATTATGTTCAACCAGCTGCCCCCCCTCCTGAAGCAACGGCAACGCATCATTCCAGCCGCTGATTTCAACCGCCAGTGCAGTCAGTTTCTTCGGCTCCCTGATGGGGGGAGTGATTCTCACCAGGCTGAAATCATAGATCAGATCTTTCTTTGCCAGGGCCAGATTTCCAACGAATGACCCCAGTAATTTCGGATCTTCTGCCCTGGTGGTAACCAGTCCATCCCGTACCGATTCCAGCAGGGTGTTGCCCTGACTGTCGATCCAGATGTCATTACTGACAAACGGATACAGGTTGTTGCGAATCTTTATCGCCGGAAGTCCCTCGGGAGTTTTTTCCTCCCCCAGAACGGATATTTTCACGTCCTTTATTTTCAGCTCCTCCGGATCAAAAACAGACAGTTTGTAGGATTTGCCCGCCGACGCGTCACGCATCAGCGGATAAATATTGAGGGCCGGCCCGGGAAAGACCTCGCCCCGAAACCTGAGCTGCTTCTCGACTGTTTTTCCGCCGCTCTCGTTTTTCAGTCTGAGCGAACCTTCAACAGCTTTGCCGCTGACCCGTGAAGAGGCTCCGTTTATGGTTTGTTCCACATCGAATGAGCGCAGGCCCATCCCCTTGGATACAAGGTATGTCTCACGCATCGAAGCATCCTTGGAAAAGCCCATCACCTTCATCTGGACGCTGCCGAAACCTTCCATGCGATATCCGTCGGATGTTTCACTGATTGTCTGCCGATAAAAGCCTACCCGGTCGGTATCCACGTAAATTCCGAACCATCGTTCCGATATGGGCGGGGTGTCGATCTTTTTGATTGGAGCTGCAGATACGTTCAGTACGCTGCACAACAACAGCATCAGCGCTGCTATCAACTTGCTGCAGATGTTCATGGGAAGTTCCTCTATGCGGATACTAAAAACGCCACCGATCATCAAGCCAGTTTCCTGAGAGATTTCGGCGGCGTCCTTGATCCGGTTGTAGCTGGTTCTATTAAGTGAATTTCGGGTATTTACCCACTTCCGGGTGTCTCTCCACCGGTTTCAGGCGTTAATGTTTCGAAGTATTGTACGTTACGGTTGGAAGGTTCATGGCTCGTGGAATTCAACCCGGTTCCTGCCGTTGCTCTTGGCGCGGTAGAGAGCATCGTCGGCCAGCTTGATAAAGGCATCCACCGTAGTCACGCCTGTAATCGGAAAACAGGCGACTCCCAGGCTTGCCGTGATGCTCAGAGGAGCAAGAGCCCCGCTGAACTTGAGCGCCTGTACGGAGAGCCGTATCCGGTCGGCAACAAAGACAGCCTCCTTGAGAGTCGAGTCAGGCAGGATGGAAATGAATTCTTCCCCCCCGTAACGGGCCGCGCAGTCATAACTGCGCAACTCTTTCTGCAACTGGGTGGCGACCCTCTGCAGAACGACATCGCCCTGCAGGTGTCCGTACGTGTCGTTAACCTTCTTGAAAAGATCAATGTCCAGCATTATCAACGAAAGGTGACCGCCCTTCCGGACGGAACGCTGTAATTCCTTGTCCAATGCCTCCATCATGTAGCGCCGGTTAAACAACCCGGTCAGATGGTCGGTATTTGACAGTTCCAGGAGAAGTTCGTTGGAGCGTTTCAGATCGTCCTGCAGGTTCTTGATTTTGAGATGGACTTTAACTCTTGCGACCAGTTCCTCGGGATCGAATGGCTTGGTGATGTAGTCACTGGCGCCCTGTTCGAGTCCCTTGATTTTAAGCTCACGGTCATTCATGCCGGTCAGGATCAGAACCGGAACATCCTGCAGGTCCGGGCGAGCCTTAAGCATGCTCAGAAACTTGAACCCGTCGATGCGCGGCATCTCCAGATCGCACAGGATGATGTCCACCGGAGCGGAAAGCAGCTTCTTGAACCCCTCCAGTCCATCTTCCGCCTCGTAGTAGCGGGAGAACAGGTCGAATGTTTCAAGAGTCTTTATGATCCGCTCTCTGATAGTGCTGGAATCATCTATGATAAGAACGCTGTTGGCCATATCTCCGGACTCTACCCCAAATAGCACCGAAACTCAATTTTAAAAATTGCTATCTGCGTGGATATTCTGAATAAAGTCAGAGCAGAGGTTCTTTGATCAGTCGCTTCATTTCAGCTATGGTTGCAGCATAGTCATTGCTGTTGAAAACCGCGCTGCCGGCAACGAATACATCGGCCCCTGCATGGGCAATACCGGCAATATTGGAGACCTTGACTCCTCCGTCAACCTCAAGCTCGGCTTCACATCCGCGCCTGTCCAGCATGGCCCTCAAAGAATGGATCTTCGACAGGCAGGCCTCGATAAAGCTCTGGCCGCCGAATCCGGGATTAACCGTCATCAGAAGCACCAGATCCAGATCTTCTATCACATAGTCAAGAGCGTTCAGCGGCGTGGCGGGATTGAGCGAAACTCCGGCCTTCTTTCCGAGTGATTTTATCAACTGCACGGTGCGGTGCAGGTGATTGACCGCTTCGGCATGCACAACGATGATATCTGCGCCGGCCGCGGCAAAGTCGGCAATGTAGAGGTCCGGGTTTTCAATCATCAGGTGCACGTCCAGCGGAAGCGTGGTCACCTTGCGGGCGGCTTCCACAATCAACGGGCCGATCGTGATATTGGGAACAAAATGACCGTCCATTACATCGATATGGATGTAATCGGCGCCTGCAGCTTCAACTGCACGAATTTCGTCTCCGAGGCGTGAGAAATCGGCGGAAAGTATTGATGGTGCGATTTTTTTCATTTTAAGACTCCGTCTTGGATTATTGCTGTCTGCGTATGCGTGCCGCAAAAAAACCGTCCATGCCGTGACGGTGTGGCCAGGTCCTGAACATGCCGTAAAATTCGAACAGTTCATTCCAGGCCGGAAAAAGCTCGTTCAGGTTTTCTAGCATGAAATCAGGGTGATGCAAAAGAAATTCCTCCACGACCTCCTCGTTTTCTTCAACGGAAGTGGAACAGGTCGAATAGAGCAGTGAACCGCCGGGCTTCAGCAGATCGGCGGCGTTTTTCAGCAGAGTCTTCTGCACTGCAGCCAGGCGGGTCAAGTCACCATGGTTCAGACGCCACTTTGCTTCAGGATTGCGGCGGATCACCCCCAGACCGGAACAGGGCGCATCCAGCAGAATCCGGTCAAAGGGGCCGGACGGCAAGGTATCAACCCGGTGCAGATCGGCAACCGTTGCTGAAAGGCAATCTATGCCCAGCCGGCGGGCATTTTCCTTGACGATGTTCAACTTGGATCGCGATATGTCGGTTGCGGTCAGATGGCCCCTGTCATTCATCTGCTGGGCGATATGACAGGCCTTGCCGCCGGGAGCGGCACAGGCGTCCCAAACCGTATGCCCCGGCTCCGCGCCCAGAAGAATTCCGGCCAGCTGGGATGCCTCATCCTGGACCGCAAACAGGCCGGCCTCGAAACCCGGCAGACTGATGATCGCATGGCGGCCGGCAATGACGATACCGTCGGGAGAGAAGCGGCAGGAAGAAGCCTCAATATCCTGTTTTTCCAATTCCAGGAGCAACTCCGTCCGGGTGGTGCGGAGAGTGTTGACCCTGATCGTCAATGGCGGCTGCTGTGATGATGCCTCGGCCAGGCGGTTAGTTTCCTCGGCACCCAGTTGGGCTAGCCAGTGTTCGACCAGCCACTCCGGATGGGAGTGACGTGCAGCGATCGATGCGGCCGGGCAGGACAGCGGGTCAGGAAATGTGATCGAATCCCTACGTCGCAGATAGTTGCGCAGGACAGCATTCACCAGTCCGCTTGTACGGGGAGCGATCTGCTTTGCAAGGTTGACCGACTCATTGACAGCGGCAGATTCGGGAATCCGGTCGAGGCAGGTCAACTGGTACAAACCTGTCCTGAGGATCACAAGCGCCTGAGAATCAAGTTCTTTGAGCGGTTTTTCAAGCAGCTGGGCAAGGATATGGTCCAGTGTTCCTTGGCGCCGCAAAACACCGAATACCAGCTCGGCAAACAATCCCCGGTCAGGCCCGACAAGGGCTCCTGACGCCAGTTCGCTGTCGATCAACCGATCGGCAAAGCCGTCCTGCTTGCCGATGCGCAGAAGTGTATCAAAGGCCGCATGACGTGGATTGGCGGAAGGCTCGGTTTTAACTGCTCGTCTTAATATCATGAATCCCCATCGTTAATTTAAATTTGCTGATGAAACAGGATACCGCACATCATAGTCACCATGCTGTAAAAGTGCAAGCGCAGTTAACGGGAATACCCCGGCAAAAGTCAGTAAATCGGCTATTTCCCTTGCATAGACACCCCTGATTTGTTACATTTCCAGACCATCCCAAATTCCAGGAAAGAACTGAAACCATATTGATGAACCTTCTTGCAGTTGAAAAACCTGCCCGCTACATGGGAGGCGAAATGGGCTCCATTCGCAAGGATGTGGCCGACCTGCGCTTTGCCCTGGCGTTTCCCGATGTGTACGAAGTCGGTATGAGCCATCTTGGACTGCGCATTCTCTACCATGTCCTCAACGGGGCGGATGGCATTGCGGCCGAAAGGGTATTTGCTCCCTGGCCGGACATGGAAGCCCAACTATCCGGGTCAGGCACACAACTGGCAACGCTGGAAAGCGGCACACCTCTGGCGGAATGCGACATCATCGGCTTCACACTGCAGTATGAGCTGTCATATACCAACATAGTCAACATGTTACGCCTGTCCGGAATTCCATTATTGGCCTGCGAGCGCAGCGATACCTTCCCGCTGATCATCGCCGGCGGCCCCTGCGCCTACAATCCCGAGCCACTGGCCCCTTTCCTGGATGCCGTGTTGCTGGGGGACGGCGAAGAGGCGGTACTGGAAATCGCACGGACGGTAATGGAAGGTAAAAAGAACGGAGAGTCCAAAGCACAGCAACTTGAACGGCTGGCCGCCATCGAGGGGGTCTATGTACCATCGCTGTTCGAGCCCGAATATCATCCGGACGGCACCATTTCGGCGATTACACCGCTCAAGCCCGGACACACCAGGGTACGGCGACGTTTTCTTGCGGACCTCGATTCTGCCCCCTACCCCTCAGCGCCGGTCGTTCCCTTCATGAAGACGGTACATGACCGGGTTGCAGTAGAGATTGCCCGCGGTTGCACCCGCGGTTGCCGTTTTTGTCAGGCCGGTTACATCTATCGTCCCTTGCGGGAACGGTCGCAGGACACGATCCTCAAGCTCGTTGAAGAAGCACTGCAGGCGACCGGCTACGACGAAGTCTCGCTGCTGTCCCTCTCCACCGGCGACTACTCCTGCGTAGCTCCGCTTATAACAGAGCTCATGTCCCGCTATGCCGAAGCCAGGGTAGCGGTTTCCCTGCCGTCGCTTCGAGTCGGCACCCTTACCGAGGGACTGATCGAGGAGATCAGGAAGGTGCGCAAAACCGGCTTCACGCTGGCACCCGAGGCTGGCAGCGACCGCATGCGCCGGGTCATCAACAAGGGCATCTCCGAAGAAGACCTGATTGCAGGCGCCGCGAGCATTTACGGTGCCGGCTGGCGACTGATCAAGCTGTATTTCATGATCGGCCTGCCGGGAGAAACAGTTGACGATGTGACACAGATTTCCACCCTGGCGCGCAAGGTCAAGGACCAGGCCAAAGCGGCCGGAGCCGGCGGCGATGTAAATGTTGCCGTCAGCACCTTTGTACCCAAGGCCCACACACCTTTTCAATGGGAACCGCAGATTTCCAAGCAGGAAACTCTTGATCTGCAGTACCAGCTGCACTGTGATCTGAAGAAACGCAAATTGAGATTCAAATGGCAGGATGCATCCCTGTCGCTGATGGAGGGGGTCTTTGCCCGCGGCGATAGACGGCTGGCACCGGTCCTGGCAAGAGCGGTCGAATTGGGCTGCCGCTTCGACGGCTGGGGTGACCACTTCTCACTGGAACGCTGGCAGCAGGCTTTCAACGACTGTTGTATACAGCCGGAATGGTACCTGCGTCGGCGAGAACTGACTGAAATACTGCCGTGGGAGCATCTGGACTGCGGCGTGACCCGTGAGTTCCTGCTTGCCGAACGGGAGCGGGCAATCAACGAGGCCTCCACCGAGGACTGCCGGAACGGCAGATGTACCAACTGCGGCGTTTGCGACTTCAAACTGGTAACAACCCGGCTATCCGGCAAATCCGGCCTGCAACCCCAAACCAAATTTCCCGAAACAGATCAGCAACCCGCCAGGATTCGCCTTCGCTTCGCAAAAAAAGGAGCCATGCGCTACCTGAGCCACCTTGAATTGATCACGGTCTTTACCCGGGCTGTCAGCCGTGGCGGAGTACCGATCCTCTTTTCACAGGGCTTCCACCCGCATCCCCGCTTTTCTTTCGGCACCGCCACGTCAGTCGGAGTTGAATCAATGGCTGAATACATGGATATGTTTGTCGCTGTCGGGATCAGCGCAGCTGATGTCCACTCACGGCTCAACGCCGTGCTTCCGGAAGGGCTCAACATACTTGAATCATTCGATGTGGACCTGAAAGCGCCTTCGATCTCGACCCTGATCGATGCCACCCGCTACCGGATAGCCCTTAACTCCGTACCGGTCGATCAGCTGACGGATCTATGTGTGCGCTTTTTGGCACAAGAATCTCATGTTATCCAGCGCATCAAAAAAGGGGACGTGCAGGAAGTTGATTTACGACGTGAAACCGTATCACTGTGCACTGACGGCCAGGCTCTGGAGCTGGTTGCAAGGCGTGGCAAACCGCTCGAGTTTGCCAGGGCCATCAGCGGTGACGACATGCTCAAGGGCGAGGACATCCGGATAGAGAAACTGGAAGTCATATTCGTCCAATAACGTTTATTCACATATTTCAATTTTACATATACGGAGAAAACTACCATGGGAGCAGAGTTAGTTATCAATGCCGCCTCCCACGAGACCCGCATCGCGCTGATCGAGAACGGCACCATTGCCGAACTGTACATCGAACGCAGCCGCGAAAAGGGAATCGTGGGCAATATCTACAAGGGGCGCGTGATCCGGGTACTGCCCGGAATGCAGGCAGCCTTCGTTGACATCGGCCTCGAAAAAGCCGCTTTTCTGTACGTAGCCGATGTTTTTGACGCAATTGAAGAATATGAGTCGCTACTTGACAGCGGCAACAAAAAAGATGATGAGTCCCGCGATGAGCAGGGGCCTGGAGGCCACCCGGAATTCCGGCCTCTGCATCCGATCGAGGACCTGCTGCAGGAAGGGCAGGAACTGCTGGTACAGATTTCCAAGGAACCGCTCGGGACCAAGGGCGCCCGCATAACTTCCCACATATCCCTGCCTGGCAGACATCTGGTATACATGCCGACCGTAGATCACATCGGCATCTCGCGCCGGATCGAGGACGAAGAAGAACGTGAGAGGCTGCGTGAAGTTGTAGAACGCCTCAAGCAACCCGGCTCCGGATATATCGTCAGAACGGTCTCGGAAGGCAAGAGCGAAGAGGATCTTGTTGCAGACATCCAGTACCTTTCCACGCTCTGGGACGAGATTTCCACCCGCAAGGACAAGGCCGCCGTACCTTCGCTGTTGCATTCCGACCTGGATGTGGTCCAGAAAGTTGTACGCGACATAGTCACCGAACAGGTCGACAAGATCGTGGTCGACTCCAAGACCGATTATGACCGGATCGTTCAGTTCATCTCCACTTTTGCATCCAAGATGAAATATGCTATCGAACTGTACGACGAGGAAGAGCCGATCTTCGATCACTACGGTCTTGAAGTCGAGATCAGCCGCGCATTGGGACGCAAGGTCTGGCTCAAATCCGGCGGCTATATCATTATTGAACAGACCGAGGCGCTGACCGCGATCGACGTCAATACCGGCCGTTTCGTCGGCAAGCATAACCTTGAGGACACAATCCTCAAGACCAACCTTGAAGCGGTCAAGGAGATCGCCTACCAGTTGCGCCTGCGCAATATCGGCGGCATCATCATTATCGACTTCATCGACATGGAAAAAGAGGTCAACCGCGAAAAGGTCTTTGGTGCGCTGGAAGAAGCGCTCAAAGCGGACAAGTCAAAAACCAACATACTCAAAATTTCAGAACTCGGGCTGGTGGAAATGACCAGAAAGCGGGTACGGGAGAGCATCGGACGCATGATGTGCGAACCGTGCACCTACTGTGAGGGACGCGGATACATCAAATCCAAGACTACCATCTGCCACGAAATCTTCCGTGAGTTGCGACGCGAGATGCTTGACATCAGGGGAACCAAGGCAACAGTCACGGTACATCCGCTTGTTGCAGACCTGTTGTACGACGAGGAGAGACGAGGGCTTGAGGAGTTGGAAAAGAAGTTCAAGAAACGGATCACGGTGCGGGCCAAACCGGGCTTTCACCAGGAACAGTTTGAAATCCTGATCAACTGAACAGGCAAGAGGCTACAAATTAATTATGTCAAATGGCGGGGGTACCACCGCCGCCATTTGACGTAAAATGCTTCAAACGCTTATGCTGCTTTCTGGTTCAGGGTGTCCTGCTGGTAATGTGCGGTAAAGTATTCCATTGCTTCACGCATGATCACGGAAATACTCTTATTGGTTGTGCTCATCAGGCTTTCCAAGTGCTCACGCTCTTCGTCGCTGACTCTCATCGAAATAACATTGTAACGCGGATTCTCTCTCATTCTTCCCATTGTAATCTTCCTCCTGGCATTTTTTATGGTTTGTTTCGTGCGTTTTCGAACGAATGTACCGTTTATATAGCCAGTATCGTGCCAAGTACTAAAAAAAATAAAATATGTAATGATGTCGTTTAATTAGATGGACCGACAGAAACGTCAGCTACCAGCACTGTAAAATTATGTGTCACAACTGGCACACTTGTGGCCAAAAGTATACACAATTTTATAACACGAAGCTCGCAGCCGGCGCGGCTTTCCTTGGTATATACTAATCTTTGTTGTTGGCTGTCCGGACAATTTCAATACCATGTTTTACCAGGATGCGGTAAAATGTGCGGCGTGGCACATTTGCCAGCCTGGCAGCCTTTGCCACATTCCCGCCTGTCTCTTCAAGATACCGCATGATGATGTTCTTTTCCGTACGCCCCACCTGCAGCTCCCGCTCGGCCTTGAACGAGACCCGGCGACGGTTGGCATCGTCATCATGGCACATTTCGTAGGTGCTCCTGAATATAGTCGGCAGGGTTTCCAGGCGGACCGGTCCCTCCTTGGTCAGAACGGCGGCGCGTTCTATTACGTTCTGCATCTCGCGTATGTTACCCGGCCATGGATAGTGCTGCATGGCTCTGATGGCGCGCTCCTCGATGCCCGCGATTGATTTGTTAAGCTTCTTGCGAGCCTTTTCGATGAAATGCATCGCAAGCTCCGGCACCGACTCCACTCGATCCCGAAGCGGAGGGAGCGCAATGCAGAAGACATTCAGACGATAGTACAGATCTTCCCGGAACCACCCTTCGCGAACTCCCAGCTCCAGGTCCTTGTTGGTGGCGGCAATCAGCCGCACATCCACCTTGCGAGCATTGACGCCGCCGACCGGCCGCACTTCTCCCAGATCCAGAACCCTCAGCAACTCCGCCTGGAGCTTGGGGGTAATATCGCCGATTTCGTCGAGGAAAATAGTGCCGCCGTTGGCCGCCTCGAAAAGCCCCTTTTTATCCGAAGTGGCACCGGTAAAAGAACCCTTTTTATGGCCAAAAAGCTCACTTTCCAGCAGTGAATCGGTGATTGTAGTACAGTTGACTGTCATGAGCGGCTTGTCGTTGCGCAGGCTCATGCGGTGGATGGCGCGTGCCGTCAGCTCCTTGCCGGTACCGGTTTCACCCCGTATCAATACTGTCGTCGGCGTGGGGGCAACCTGGCTGATCAACCCCATTACTTCGTGTATCCCCGGATCACTGCCAATGATCAGGTCATCCCCTGCCTGACGGTCCAATTCACGGCGCACCAGTTCGTATTTCTGCATCAGTCGCCCACGATCTTCATCAATTTGCTGCATATTGTGCGGAAGACACATCTCAATGTCCGCCAGTCCCTGGAATACGGCCACCGCATGTTCCCTGCAGGTGTTGTAACCGCAGGCCCGGCAGTTCATCTCGTCCCCCTGGGTAAATTTATTGGTGGAATGCAGGATGCGCTTGATATCGTCTTTTCCCGGTGTGGGCAGCTTACGCGACTTGTCCGAATACGACCTGGAAAGATCCGGCAAAACCAGTGCCGGTCGGTATTGCGGAGCTGTTGCGTACTTGAGCTTGCTGTTGCTGTGGCAAACGATCAATTTGCGTTTATAGAAATAATTCAGATCAGAATCATGGGTCGGGCCATCCACGCAACCTCCATCACAGAAGCGCAGATCGACAAACGACGGAGAAACGCGGCCCGCCGCCAGATCACGGATTATTCCAATCGTGTGCGACTCCCCTTCAGCACTGACGGTCTCCGTATCCAGCAGATCCGGTTCGAAACCGAACACCTTGAGCGGGGCGCCGGTCAGGGTAAAGAGACGCGCAGAGCCGGGGTCAAGCCCATCGAAAGGCATTTCCGTCAGGGTGGATGGAGTAATCCTCCGGTTTTTCAAAAGCTTGTCTATCTCCTGATAAGTCAGCACCACATCAATCGCGTTAGACTCCTCCGCCTGTATTTCAAACTTGGCGGCGATACAACTGCTGACATACACGACCCTGGTGTCTTCACCCCGAATGCTTTTTATGAAGCGCCCCATGGCAATCATCGGCGACACTACCGGCATGATATTGGAAAGCAGCGAGGGGAAATGGCGCTCAATCAGGTCCACAACCGCAGGACAGTGTGACGAGATCAGCGGTTTGTCAGCACACTCGAGCGCTTCGCGATAACTGTTGGCGATCATGCTTGCCCCGTACGCGCCCTCATGCACTTCGCAAAACCCAAGACTCTTCAGTGCCGCTACCAGCTGACCAGGCATCAGTGAGTGAAAAAAAGTAGGGAACGAACACCCCAGCACAGCCACTACCGGAGCACCGGAAGCAAGCATCTCCTGGGTTTTGACCATGCGGTCCACCACCACCTTTGCCTTCTGCGGGCAACTGAGACAATTACCGCAGCCGATACAGCGGTCATACATGATCTGAGCAAAGCCCTGGTCAACCTTGATTGCCTTGACCGGGCAGCTGCGCACACAGGAGTAGCAGCGGCGACAGCGCTCCTTGTAGGTGATAATAGGTTCCATTGATTCCCGTCCCGACAAAATCCTTGAATTGGCCGACCTTGTTTCCTATTTACAATACACAAGTTTTGGATGGTGTGCAACTTTTGGCACACCATCTGTTTCATAAATTTTTCGATCATTTGTGACCACAACCACAACCTGTCAAAATTGACATTATATGCCTGTTTTTCCATCCAATTTTTGCGGAATCAAATTTTTGACAGACTTCAAATTGCCTGGAATTACTTTAGAAACCAATTCCGGACTTTGATGAATACCGGGATGAATAATGTAATACGGGCAGGGTTTACCATTAGGATAAAGAACACTTTGAGGGAAACAATTTGATGTGGATTTCGAAAATGGTTTCTATACTTGAAGCCTGTATTCAAACATCAGGTCTATTCATCGAGCTTTTCCCTGACTTTCCTTAACAATTCCATAGGCTGAACCGGTTTCATGATCAGATCAATGCCTTCTTCCGACACTCCACGGTTTTGCATGAAATCCGCAGTATATCCGCTGCAGTAAAGTATCCGCACCCCCGGCTTTTGCCGGCAGATTTCGGCATACGCTTCTCTGCCGTTTTTCTTCGGCATAATCATATCCATCAGTATCAGCGCGATCCGGTCCTGGTTTGCAGCAAACAAATCAACTGCATCCTGCCCATCCACGGCCTGGATAACATCATAGCCATATTGTTCCAGTACGGTGGATTCGAGCTTTCGCACACTGGCATCATCCTCTGCCAGCAGTATGGTCTCGCTTCCTCCCTGTGGTGCTTTAGGAACTTTCCGATCCTCTTGTTCACTCTGTTCATCTTCAACAAGCGGGAGATACACTCTGAACGTTGTACCTACCTCCGGTTCGCTGTAAACATTGATAAAACCGTTGTGCTGGCTGACTATCCCGTAGACAATGGCCATGCCGAGGCCGGTTCCCTTGCCGACTTCCTTGGTCGTATAAAAGGGCTCGAAGATTCTGGCACGGGTGTCAGTATCCATACCGATGCCTGTGTCGGACACCGTAATACAGGCATAGCGGCCCGGCGGGATAAATTCGAAACCCTGCGCAGTATCGGTTGCAACATCAATATCCCTGACCCCGGTTTCGATCGTCAATTCGCCGCCTTTCTGCATGGCATCGCGGGCATTGGTCGCCAGATTGATCAAAACCTGTTCGATCTGGCTGCTGTCCACATTGACCGGGAGCTCCAGATCATTGACACTCAATTTCAGGTGAATATCCTCGCCGATGATCCGTACAAGGAATTTCTGGACATGCCGCATGATCTGGTTAAGATCGATGACTTTCATCTCCAGGTGCTGCTTGCGGCTGAAGGCCAGCAAGCCACTGGTCAGCTGGGCAGCCTTTTCCGATGAACAGACGATTTGCTCAACCGCTTCCGATTGCCTCTTATCCAGATTCGCACCAATCGAAAGCAGATTCGCATATCCCATGATGACGGTCAGGATGTTATTGAAGTCATGGGCAACACCGCCTGCCAGTTGACCGATGGCTTCCATCTTCTGCGCGTGCCGCAGCTGGTCTTCCAAATACCTGTGATCTGTGACATCGATGCCGATGCTGGCAACTCCTGAAATGGAATTGTCTGGATTGTGCAGAGCCGTGTTGTCCCATACGATAGTGCGGACTCTACCGTCACGGGTGATTATCTGGTTTTCAAAGTGGGATACACCGGAGACGCCGGACAGAACGCTGTCAAAGACAGTTTTGACCAGTGTGCCATCATACCCTGGAATAAACGTTTCAAACCAGTTTTTACCGACAAGCTCTTCTTTTCCCCAACCGGAAAGCTGTGCGAGGAAATTGTTACAAAAGGTTATGGTCCCGTTCGTATCAAGCGTCACCGCCAGCATTTGCACATTTTCGAGCAGTTCGCGGAAACGCTTTTCAGAGGCCTGCAGGTCCGCCTCCGCCCTGATACGGTCGTCAACCTCCTCTTCAAGCAGCGCAGTTTGTTCTTCCAGCGCCGCCTGCGCCACCTGCCGTTCGGTCAGCTCCTCCTCGAGCTGCACTGTTGTCAGCCGCAATTCGTCGGCAATTTTCTCGCGTTCGGCACACTCTGCTTTGAGTTCGGCTGTCTTGCGCCGCACCTGAATACGCAGTATTACAATGAATGCAACCCCCACACACGAAGCACCGATAAACAGGATAAATGCATTTTTCAGCCATGACGGAATGACACGAATTGTTGAGGCTGTGCCATGCGTCCAGTTCTGCCGGGCCTTATGATATGGTGACGACTCATTGTTGCGCCATTCGACAAGGTATCTGTCGAGGGTATCCAGAATTTGCCGGTTTTTCCCTTTGGCGACGGTAAAATAGATGTCAAAGGGGTTGAAGATGACGCCGGACGACTTGATATTGTATTCATGCTGTTTTGCGGCGCCAAAGCTGTTGTTGACCACCCCCCCGTCCACCTTCCGGGAGGAGACCGCCTGAAACACCTCTTCAAAGTTCCCGTATTCAACCAGCTGGCAGGGGATTTCAAATTTTTCTATCAGGTTGCGGAAGTTGGCTGCATTGAAGTCACCCTTCATCAGCGCTATTTTTTTCCCCCTTATCTGCCTGATGCTGTCGATAGACGAATCTGCGGGAACATACAATTCGGCCCAGACGGTAAGCAGCTGCGTCTTGCCGTAATCCATGAATTCAGCGCGCTCTTTTGTGAAAGCAACATTTGTGAGTACGTCAACCTCACCGGTTTTTATGCGTGAGAGCCCATCCGCCCAGTTTCCATAGACGTACTCGATATTCCAGCCCTCCTTTTTTGCGATTTCCTTGAGGAAATCCACGTAGAAGCCCTGAATCGTGCCGTCAGCGGCTTTAAAGATGGTGGGATATAAGTTGAAGGCTGCGATACGGACAGTTCGCGGCGACACGCAAACCGCGGGGAGTGGCAACAGGACGGTGGCAAATAAAATGAAGCAAACCAGAATCTTTAAAAGTTTCATTACGTCCCCGTTATCAATTTAAAGATACCCGTAAATGAATTAGTTGAGAGTCGCCCGTTGCAAGACATCTCTTAGGGCAGATAATTTGTAGGGTTTCTGTATAAAACCGGAAAAGCCTTTGCCGGCAAACTTCTGTATCACCTCTTCTTCACTGAATCCGCTGGACATGATCACTTTAATGTCTGGGTTCAGTTGCCTCAGCCTCCGAAAGCAATGTTCACCATCCATGTGCGGCATGGTAAGGTCGAGAATAATCAAATCTATCCCAGGATTAGCAGAATATTTTTCTAAAGCATCTTGACCATCATTGGCGGTTAATACAACGAAACCGAGTTCCTTGAGCATTTCTCCACTAATGCCGCGCACGGTTTCTTCATCATCCACGAGGAGCACCGTACCGCTCCCCTTCCAGGAGTCATTTGCAGCAAAGTCATTGAATAATTCGGCAGGCCTGTTGCTGGCCGGAAGCAGAATCTTGAACGAACTCCCGCTCCCTGGTTCACTATAGACCTTGATGGCTCCATTATGGCCTCGCACAATCCCCAGCACTGCTGCCATCCCCAACCCTCTGCCGGTAAACTTGGTGGTGAAGAAAGGATCGAACAACTTGCTGACAGTGTGGCTGTCCATACCACAACCGGTATCGGAAATCTCCAGATAAACATACAGTCCTTCTGTGATGTTCTCGTCCAGCCAGACATCTTTGAGATAGCTGCGGTCACAATCCAGGCAACCGGTAGTTATGGAAATCACCCCGCTCTTGTCATCAATAGCTTCGGAAGCATTAATAACAAGATTCATAACGATCTGGCGAAGTTGTGTCGCATCAGCTTCAACAGTAGGCAGTGCAGGGGCCAGATGCAGCCGGAGCACCGCTTTTTTTGAGATTGAAACCTCCAGCATATGCAGCATCTCTGTAAGAAGCTTGTTGACATCAATGTCTTCGACAATGAACTTTCCTTTACCTGAATATGCCAGCATCTGTTTAGCCAGATCGGCAGCCCGGGCAGCAGATTTTTCAATTTGTTGCAGATTGTGGATGACCGGTGACTCTTTGTTAATTCTCATCAGCGCCAGATCCGCATTGCCAATGATGGAGGTGAGAATGTTGTTGAAATCATGGGCTATGCCTCCGGCCAACACGCCAAGGCTTTCCAGCTTCTGAGCCTGCAACATTTTAGTTTCAAGAACCTCATGCTCATTTTCAATGACTTTCCGGTCAGTTATATCCTGGACCGTGCCGAGCAGTGACACCACCTTTCCGGATTCGTCGTGTTTGACTTCCCCCAGTCCCAGAACCCAGCGTGTCTCGCCATCATTGATACGCTGAATACGGTATTCCTTGTGGAATGGCTTACTGCCACCGATTACCTCATCATTGAGATATTGCATCATCATCGCCCGATCTTCGTGGTGGACAATATCCAGCCACCCCTGAATAGTTCGGTTATAGCGCGCATCAATTCCGAATATCGTATCCATTACTTCGGACGAGACCCATATCCCGGCAACAAAATCTGCCTTATAAGAACCTATTTGTGCCGACTTTTGCGATTCTCTGAAAAAGTATTCGCTCTCTATCAGCGCCTCTTCGGCTCGCTTTCGTTCAACAACTTCCTGCTGCAATTCGCTGACCAGGTCGATTGCCATAGCATCAAAAGTGCGCGACAGTTCGCCAAATTCATCCTTGGTTGTTGTTGCGCATCGAACGGACAGGTCCCCTTTGGCTACCGCCTGTACCGCATGATAGAGCGTGGAAAGTGGTTTTAAAACTCGCTGGAAAACGATGAGCGTCAGCCCGAAGACAATAATGAGTGTCAGGACTGGAACGACACTATTGAGAATGTGTGAAGTCCGTTCTATCTTTTTGTGGATAGCTGCAGTCTCTGCACCCCATCGGTGTATGGAGTCGGCGATGGCCTGAGTGTTCGCCAACAGCTGGTTGATCAGTAGAGTCTTCTGCTGGCTTTGCATGTCTGATTGATTGTATGTAACTTTGACCAACTCCTGAAACAGCCCGGGAAGCACTTTGGCTTGAACAACTGCTTCAGGTGGCGGCGACACTATGCCGCCAGACTCTGAATTTAAAGAGGCAATAATCATGGAGTGCCGTAAAAGCCACTGTTGGGCAGCTCTTTCTTCACCATGCAGTGCAAAATCATGGGTCAGAACCAGTAATTCGGAAATGTCGTGCGCCGTAGTTTGCGCACTTTCGAGCGCCACAGTAATCCTGGTCAGCTTGGAGGCGATATTCAGATTCGCTGCAACAAGGCCGAATACCGCCATAATTGCGACAGCAATTGCTATCTGTAGAAGTTTCCTGATGCGCATAGACTATTTGACGATACTTACGGCTCTGGGGTTGACTCTGCCCAATGGGCCGGAATACACAACATCAAGATAGTTGGGAGACCGTTCCCCCTTGGCAAACCCCCGTTGCCGGGCCCAGCGGGCCTCTCCTTCCATGGTCATCAGCAGTGCCTGGTCCAGTGTCAGACGATAGTTATAGCGGGGCCATATCCAGTCGATGAATTGCTGGTCAAGCTTCAGTTTGTCGCGTAGAATGGCCTGGGCCTTGGCTGGCTGGGCACTGATAAACTGTTCCGCTCTGTTCAGGGCACGCAGCAGTTTCACCAGTTCGTCGTCATGTGTACTGATGAGCTTTTTGTGAATGATCAGGTTGAATGTCAAACGGTAGCCACCTGATTTGGGCAGCACTCTGGAACCGGGTACCGTTGTCAGGACCTTGTAGGGAAATGGTTCCCAGATGGCAACGGCATCAACTTCACCTTTTCTCAAGGCCTCAGCCATGGCCTCCGGTTGCAGATTCCGCTCCTGCACCGACTTTGGGTTAACTCCGTTAGACACCAGGTATGTTTCGAGAAAATAATGGCTGGCAGACCCGACCACCGTTCCGATACGTTTACCAGCAAGTTGTTGGGGCTGCATAATTTTATTGTCCGGGCGAACGACGATCTTGACATCGTCATCACTGCTGACAAACGTTGCGAGGATGGCAAAATCTTTGTACTGGAAACTATTGAACATCACCACTGCTTCAGAAGAGGTGGCAAGATCAGCTATTCCGTCCATCAGATTCTGAAATGTCCGGTGGCCACCAATTACTTCTGTAATTTTTACCTTCACTCCCTCTGCGGTAAAATAGCCCTGGTTTTCGGCAACAAAAAACGGAAGCGATAAGGGAGATTGCGATACCGAAACCCGCAGTGGTTCGGCAGAGAAAGCATTTGATACCCCCATTGCAAAAAAAACGATGAACATAAGCACAATGCATACAGTTTTGCAGGAAACCCGCACTCTTTTGTACGGCAAGCCGGAGCATCTTGTGGTAGTCATATGGTGTTTTTGCATGAGCGACCTGCCAAAAGTTATTTGTAATCGGTTTTTTAGTTAGTTACCGGCAACAGGCACAAGGATGCACATTAAGACATATCACGCAGGATAACAATTTTAATATTAGCCTGAAAACCCGATCGTGGAATTTTACTACAAAACAGGAATAATCCAAGCACCTCAACTTCCCGGCACTCCTGATCATTAATATGAACACCCGGACCAGGCTTGCGCAATGACCTTGAAACCACTCTTTTTGGCTATTGTGCATCAATGATCACTTTGCTCTTGTATGTTTAACTCTGTGCCATCTGTATAGTTTTACGAACAAGGGCCGCTCAATTGAGCAGGAAATAAAATGCTGATTTATTGGCATATTACGAACTAAAACCTTCCCACTCCACGCCTGTAACCACACATTCCATTACATACCAAAAGCCACCAATGTCACCGGTATCATTTATTATTTTACTTGACAGCCGGACGGTCTATGATATTCTGCAAATTAAAATTATTGAATATTTATACAACAAAAACTGAATCTCACAACTGACCCGGGCACACTCAAGCCCTGGTATTTTATTGGATAACCCAGCGGCCCGAATTGCCATGACAACCGCTTGAGATGGTTGCATGGCGGCAATTCGAACATTCATTGTTTTTTCAGGCAAATTGG
Organism: Geobacteraceae bacterium; assembly: GCA_032469775.1. Classification (GTDB taxonomy): domain Bacteria; phylum Desulfobacterota; class Desulfuromonadia; order Geobacterales; family Pseudopelobacteraceae; genus JACRCG01. The sequence continues at coordinate 24,785 of JAWDJY010000007.1, forward strand.
CACGACGCTCGGTTTCGTCGTCTCTGGCCAGAAAGCAGCCGGATCAAAATGCTGGATCTCGCCATTACTTTTCTCAAAGATCAACTGAACTCCTACCTGATGGCCCGGACCGGTTCCGATTCGGTAAAGGCTACCATGAACAAGCTGGTTGACGAGTCAGGCAAGTACACCTTCGATATCGACAGCATCTGTTGCACGATCATCAACATCGAGGAAGAACGGATCATGAAGTTCCACCTTCCCGACTACACCAATGTCAATGGCCAGCACATAGTGTTGGAGCCGGAGCTCAAACTAAACCTGCACGTGATGTTTGCAGCGAATTTCACGCACTACGACCAGGCCCTCAAGTACATCTCCTACGCCCTGACCTATTTCCAGGCTCATTCGGTGTTCTCCTCTGACGAATATCCGGCCCTCCCGGGCGAGATCGGCAAACTGACCGTGGAACTTCTGTCGCTCAACTATGAGCAACTGAACCAGATATGGGGCTTCATCGGTGGCAGACAGCTGCCGTCGGTAGTCTATAAAGTGCGCATGGTAACACTGCAGGATGAATCGCAAACATCGGTTCAGCCTCCGCTTACAACAATCAGCACCACCATTCAGAGCCGATGATGACTACCTTCCGCATACTGTTCACGATTAACGTCGCCCATGCTTATTACAGCGACAACTGCCGGGATTTCGATTTTGTAGTGCCGGCCGATACCGGCGCCAGTCTCAGGAACGGCAAGCTGATAGCCAGAGTTCGCAATGGCAGGCTGTACATACTGTATGAAGCTGATGATGCGGGAACAGCACTGACAAGTATCGCCGGGACCGGTTTGCGCTTCGGCCTCAAACTCCGGAACCCGCTGTTCAGTAATATCACCGACTTCAACCTCCAGACCCCGCTTTACCGGAACAGCCTCGTGGCAGACAGCCTCGCCCCGGCCATCGAAGTGGCAATGTCGGGACGACTCTTCAGCCATGCCGTCACCAGGAGCGACCGGCCGGTCACGGTGAAAATTAATGCTCCCACCGGTCAACCGTTGCAGACCGAAACCATAACCGCTGACAACGACCGTTCAGCGGTTTCAATCGATCTGTCCGGACAGGCACCTGGATTGTACGGGGTTACGGAACAATACCCGGGCGGGCTCGAAACCGCCTCCTATTATTTTGATGCGGAGTTGCTGCAGGAAGGCATCTTCGGGGTGGTTGACATATGTATCGACAGCGGTTTTTACGCCTTGCCGCCTTCATTTACGATCAACTTCAGCGCGAAGCAGGAAACGCTCAAATATTACCTGGTTGCCAGCAACCACACCGCCAGCGAATTCAATCATCTGGCGGTGACGGACAACGGCTTCGCCGAAGAAGGGCGCTCGCGGATAGACTTCGCCAAAATTCCGGCGTCCTCCTTCACCTCCGATGAAATCCCGCTCGGGATGATTGCAAAATCCGGAGACATGGTGGTGCTCTTCAAATCGCTGAGGACCGTGGCAAGGCATGAAAAAGCGCGCAGGAAAATTCAGTTGAGCAGAAACGGCGATGTGCTGATCAAGCACCTGCCCCAACCTGGAGCGGACAGATCAAACGGGGACATGATCATACATATTTCCAGGCCTTAAACAGGAGAAACCTGAACCAAAATTGTCCTGCTGATTTTTTTTGTTAACAAATGTAACGACTCAAGTTGCAAGAGACCAAACCAGCAAAGGAAGGAAGATTATGCCAACCTACAAAACACCTGATGTGTATGTGGAAGAAATTTCGGTATTCCCCCCTTCGGTGGCGGAAGTGGAAACGGCCATTCCGGCCTTCATCGGCTACAGCCAGTCCGCCCGCAAAAACGCAGAAAACGACCTGATCCTCAAGCCGACCAAGATCTATTCCCTGAAGGATTTCGAGCGTTTCTACGGCATTGCCGAGGATGATGCGATTGCAGTAACCGTTGCCGATGACGGCCTGGGAGGATTCACGGTCAGTTCCTTCAGCGAACCGTCCGTGAAGTACCTGCTCTACTACAGCGTCAAGATGTTCTTCGACAATGGCGGCGGTCAGTGCTACATCGTCTCGGTCGGCACCTACCAGTCCCCGGCGGTGATCGACCTGGCCGGCGATGCCTCCAGCGACCCGGCCACCATGTACGGCCTGCAGGATGGCCTGGATGCGGTCAAGCTGGAAGACGAGCCGACCCTGATCGTGATCCCGGAGGCGGTCCAGCTTTCCACCGCCGACTACACCACGCTGGTCCAGGCGGTGCTGCTGCAATGCAATACGCTCCGCGACCGTTTCGCCATCTTCGATATCCGCGACGGCAACAGCGACCTGGACGCCACCGGACTGGCCAATAACCGCGGCTACTTCGGCAACAATCACCTGAAATACGCCGCGGCCTATTACCCGTTCGTCAAGAGCACGATCAACTACTTCGTAAACAGCGCTGAAACCAACGTTGACGTGACCTATGGCGCCGATCCGGCGGCCGACCTGTCCACATTCAAAAACAGCAACACCGCGCTGTACAACTTCGTCAAGACCGTGCTCAAGGAACATTTCATCACACTGCCCCCCAGCGGAGCGGTGGCCGGAGTCTACGCCGCCACCGACAGCAATCGCGGCGTCTGGAAAGCCCCGGCCAACGTCAGCCTGGCAGGAGTGATCGAACCTGCCATAAAACTGGACAACGCCAGGCAGGACGGCCTGAACGTCGATGCCACCTCAGGAAAATCGATCAATGCGATTCGCTCCTTCATGGGCAAGGGCACCCTGGTCTGGGGTGCGCGCACCCTGGCCGGCAACGACAACGAATGGCGCTACGTGCCGGTGCGGCGCTTCTTCAACATGGTCGAGGAGTCGGTCAAGAAATCGACCTACTGGGCCGTGTTCGAGCCCAACGATGCCAACACCTGGGTCAAGGTGCGCGGCATGATCGAAAACTACCTGACCCAGAAATGGCGCGAAGGGGCCCTGGCCGGCGCAACCCCCAGGGAAGCCTTCTTTGTCAGGTGCGGACTGGGCATCACGATGACTTCACAGGACATTCTCGAAGGGAGGATGAATGTGGAGATCGGCATGGCGGCGGTGCGACCGGCCGAATTCATCATCCTTAAATTCTCGCACAAGCTGCAGACATCCTGATTCCGGCAATGCGGTTTTCCAATATGGTTCAGAATACACACTAAAAGGATGACACCATGGCTAAACAATATCCTCTTCCATCTTTTCACTTCATTGTCGAATGGGGCGGCACACGCGTCGGTTTTTCGGAGGTCGGCGGACTAACCCAGGAGAATCAGGCCATCGAGTACCGTGATGGCTCCTTCCCGGAATATTCATCGATAAAAATGCCGGGACTCCGCAAATTCAGCAACATCTCGCTCAAGCGGGGCATAGTCAAAAGCGACAACGAATTCTTCAAGTGGCTCAGCACCGTCAAGCTCAATACGGTGGAACGGCGCAACCTGGTTATCAGCCTGCTCAACGAGGAACACCAGCCGGTGATGGTCTGGAAGGTGCAAAATGCCTTTCCGGTCAAGGTGGAAGGCCCGCAACTGAAGGCTTCGGCCAATGAAGTCGCGATCGAATCGATCGAAATTGCGCACGAAGGCCTCGAAGTACAGAACGACTGATGACTGGCTACTACCCCCCCGTCAGTTTTCATTTCAAGGTAGAGGTGCTGGGGCTGTCCCCCGTCAGCCATGATGTCCGCTTCACCGAGGTCAGCGGCCTCTCGGTGGAGATGGGCACAGAAGAGGTGCCCGAGGGGGGCGAAAACCGTTTTATCCAGAAATACCCGACCCAGGCCAAATATCCGGAACTGGTTCTGAAGCGCGGACTGCTGCTGAACTCGGAGATAGTGAACTGGGTCAGGGAGTGCATTGAAGATTACAGGATCCAACCCAAAAATGTAGACATCAAGCTGTTGAACGAACAGCACCAGCCGCTGGTAACCTGGCACCTGGTCAACGCCTATCCGACCAAATGGTCGGTCAGCGACCTGAATGCCAGCAACAACGCGGTCTCGATCGAAACACTGCAGCTGTATTATCAATATTTCACCGTGGACAAGGGCTGAACCAATGCCGGTTATTATCGATGAAGTCATAATTTCGGTTGAAGTTTCCAACCAGGGCTCCGGCGGCGCCGCATCCACATCCGCTCCGTCTGCGAGTGATGACAAGCAGGTCATCATCGCCGAATGCGTGGAGCGGGTACTGGACATCCTCCGGCAGAAGTCGGAGCGCTGAACCATGGTCAGACGGGGGACTTTGGAAAAACTGCTGATCAGGGCCTACGAGTCGCCCAGGTATGCCGGGCAGCCGGTCTCCGAATTCACGGCCTTTGTCAACCCCAACGAGATCACGCTCTCCTGCGAGATGGAATACGACAGCGCCCAGGGTTCTGGAACCACCAACAGCCGGATGAATTTCAAGAAGATCAGGCCGGGCGACATGTCGCTGACCTTCTTCATCGACGGCACCGGAGCCAGCGGCCGGGCCGCGGACGTACAGCAGCAGGTGGAACTGTTCCGTACCGTGACCGGCTATAACGGCAACATCCACCGCCCCAACTACCTCAAGGTTGTCTGGGGCACGCTGCAGGTCAGGCGCTGCGTCCTCAAGAGCGCCTCGATCTCCTACAAGCTGTTCCAGCCGGACGGTGTCCCCTTGCGGGCGGTGATTACCGCCACCTTCACCGACAATTCGGACGACCAGACTCGCGTGGCCCTGTCGCAGGACCAATCACCCGACCTGACCCATGTGCGCATGGTTAAAGCCGGTGACACGCTGCCGGCGCTCTGCCGGGAAATCTACAATGATCCGTCCTGTTACCTGGAGGTCGCCCGCGCCAACCGGATCGACGATTTCCGCAACCTGACGCCCGGCGTCAGGATTATCTTTCCGCCATTGGAGAAATAGCCATTCCGCAAGAACGGTCGATACCCATACCCGCCGAACACCGGGAATTCACCGTCAAGGTGGATGGCGTCGCGATTGCGCGGGAACATCAGCTGCTGGCCGTCAATATCACCAAATCGGCCAACCGGATCTCCTCGGCCAGGCTCGTGTACCTGGACGGCGCCGCAGCCTCCGGTGATTTCCCACTGAGCAATTCCGACAGCTTTGTCCCCGGACGGGAGGTGGAAATACTGGCCGGCACAACCGGCGACCCGGCCACGCTCTTCAAGGGGATCGCGATCCGCCAGAGCCTTAAAGTGCGCGACCATTGCGCCCCACAGCTGGTGGTGGAATGCCGGCACAAGGCGGTCAAACTTACGGTCGGCCCGAAAAACGCCTACTTCCTCGACCAGAAGGACAGTGAAATCATCGACACCCTGCTACGGAATGCCGATCTGGAGGCGGAGGTGGAAAACACGACCGTGACCCACAGGCAACTGGTGCAGTACAGCAGCAGCGACTGGGATTTTCTGCTGATGAGGGCCGAAGCCAACGGCAAACTGGTCTTCACCGCCGACGACAGGGTGATAGTCAAGAGCCCTGCAACCGGCGCTCCGGCGGTCTGTTCGCTGCAGTTCGGAGCGACGATCCTGGAGATGGATACCCAGATCGATGCGCGTCAGCAGTACAGCTCCGTGAAATCAGCCACCTGGGATGCGGCGCAACAGGAACTGGTCGAGAAGGAGGCCGCCGACCCCGGCATCAATGGCCCAGGCAACCTGGGGAACGACGAGCTGGCGGCGGTAGGCGGGCTTGACCATTTCCACCAGCAGCATGCGGCGCTGGCGGCGGACGAGGCCCAGGCCTGGGCCGATGCCCGCTGGCTGAAATCGCAGTTCAGCAGGGTCAACGGCCGCGTCAAGTGCGAGGGCATCGCCACGGTCAACCCGGGCGACACCGTCACGCTGGGCGGCATCGGTGAACGCTACAACGGCGACGTGTTCGTCAGCGGAGTCCGCCATGACTTCGACCTGGTGCAGGGGTGGAAAACCAACCTACAGTTCGGCAACCTGGACAGCTGGCTGGGGGAGGAACAGGCGGTCTCCGCGCCCAAGGCCTCGGCGCTGCTGCCGGGAATCTGCGGCCTGCAGATCGGAGTAGTAACCGGCAACGAAGACCCGGACGGAGAACACCGGGTACGGGTCAAGATGCCGCTGGTTGACCAGCAGGGGGATGGGACCTGGGCGCGGGTAGCGGCTATTGACGCCGGGGATCAGCGCGGCTTCTTCTTCCGGCCGGAGATCGGCGATGAGGTCGTGCTGGGGTTTCTGAATGACGACCCGCGCCAGGCTGTACTGCTGGGCATGCTGCACAGCAGCGCCAAGGCCGCGCCGCTGCAGGGATCGGACGACAACCACGAGAAGCTCTACCAGAGCCGTTCACTGATGAAGATTTACTTCAATGACGACACCAGGGTCATGCGCCTGGAAACTCCGGCGGGAAACATGATCACGCTCAGCGAAGAGGACCAGGCCGTCAGGATCATCGACCAGAACGGCAACAAGCTGGAGATGACCCAGGACGGCATCACCATCGAAAGCGACAAGGCCATCACGCTCAAGGCCGGCACGGAGCTGAAGCTGGAATCGGGCACTGCGCTGAACGTCAAGGGGGGCACGGAACTGAAACTGTCGGGAACCTCCGGCGCCGAGGTTTCCAGCAGCGGGGTAACCAAGGTCAAGGGGAGCCTGCTGCAGCTGAATTGAACCAAGCCACGAAAGGAACATTATGCCGGCTGCGGCACGGGTAGGAGACGTAACAAACCATGGCGGCACCATCGTCGGCCCGGGAGTGCCAACGGTGCTGATCGGCGGCATGCCGGCCGCGGTGGCCGGCGACAGCCACGTCTGCTCGCTCCCCCCCAGCGGCCACCAGCCGACCGCAAGTGTCTTTCCGGTCGGCAGTGCGACAGTACTGATCGGCGGCATGCCGGCGCTGCGAACGACAGACGCCTGCATCTGCGGCGCAATGGCGGCGGTCGGTGAACCGACCGTGATTATCAGCTAGGGGCACTTACCATGAACAACAACGCAACAGACAACCCGCAGACCTCGTTTCTCGGCAGCGGCTGGAGCTTTCCTCCCCGTTTCGTTCGCGAAAGCGGCCAGGTGCTGATGACCTCGGACGAGGACGACATCCGCGCCAGCCTGGAGATCCTGCTGGGAACCGCTGCCGGCGAGCGTTTCCTGCAGCCGGAATACGGCCTCGACCTGCACGAAATGCTGTTCGAGCCACTCGGCACCACCATGAAGACCTTCCTTGAGGATCGGGCCAGGACCTCCATACTGGTCCATGAGCCGCGCATCAACCTGCTCTCGCTGCAGCTGGATACGACGGCCCAATACGAAGGGAAGATCACACTGACTCTGGATTATCAAGTCCGGGCCACCAACTCGCGCTACAACCTGGTCTATCCGTTCTACGTCTTAGACGGCAACGAGGTGCGCAGGAGCGTTGATACCAAGGTGCAATCAAAATGAGTACAAGGCGGCGAGGAGAGTGGCGACCGAGGCGTACTATTAGTACGTTGAGGAGCCACCGACGAAGCCAACGACGTAATCGTTTGATTGCGACTTGGTATGAGTTCGGCAACCCTTGAAGGTGAAGCAACATGGCTGAAAAAGACATCATCAGGAACATGATCTTCCAGCCGGGCCAGAGCCAGGGCGAACGCATGCCCGTGGAGCTGGGGGTTCACCACGCCGATGTGGATGAACATACACCGGAAGAGCAGCTGCGCTTTACCCGCAAGCTGGCGGCTTTCATAAGTTATTTCGGCAATGACGCCGACATTCCCGAGGGGGACTGGTCCAACTTCTTTCCCGACGACGAAGAAGCCGTCAAAAAAGCGCTGGGAAACGCCTCGGGCGACACCCAGCCACATCTGGCGCTGTTTCTGGCCTTTCTTGAGCTGTACCGGATTCCACGGGAGGTCATCAACCGCATTACCGGCCGCCATCTGGATTTTTACTATCGGGACGTGCTGCGGCTCGAAAAGAAGGGCGCCCTGCCGGACAGGGTCCACCTGCTGCTGGAACTGAAAAAGAATTCCCCGCCGATCATGGTCGGGCCGGAGCTGCTCTTTTCGGCCGGCAAGGATGCGCTAGGCAGGGAACAGATCTACTCCACAAGCCATGCCACCGTGATCAACAGCGCCAGGGTCGATTCGCTGCGTTCGCTGTTCGTTGATTCAAGCGGACATGGCAGGGTCCTGCAGGCGCCGATCGCCAACTCGGCCGACGGCCTGGGGGGCAAGCTGGCCGGTGACGAACCCAAATGGCACGGATTCGGCCACAGCGGGCTGCAGCCGGCCGAAACCGGCTTCGCGCTGGCCGCGCCGGTGCTGCGGATGCGGGAGGGAATCCGCCGGGTGACCCTGACGCTGACACTTGGCCGACTCGACCGGAATGCAATCAATGACGAGACTCTCAAGGAGGCTTTCGAGGCCTTCATCACCGGCGAAAAGCAGTGGCTGGGGCCGTATCCGGTTACTCCGGAGCTGACGCTTGATACAGACCGGAACTTCACGCTGTCACTGTCATTCTCGATTCCCGCAAGCGAAAAAGCGGTGGTCGATTATGACCAGCCGGTTCATGGCTACTCCTACAACGCCGCGGCGCCGGTGGTCCAACTGCTGTTGAAGGAAAACTGCGGCACGATCGGCTACAACCAGCTGAAACGGATCAGGCTGCTCAAGGCCGCGATAACGGTGGAAGTATCAAACATCACGTCGCTGCTCCTGGAAAACGACCACGGCACGCTGGACCCGGGCAAGGCCTTCCTCCCCTTCGGCACCCAGCCGACCACGGGCTCGCGCCTGATGATCGGCTGTGCCGAAGCACTCGGCAAGAAGCTGGCCGAGCTTAAGATCAGCGTCAAGTGGAAGGACGCTCCCTCCGATTTCACCAGCCACTACGACGGTTACGACGTACGTGGCATTGACAACGCAGCTTTCACGGCCGAGGCATCCTTCAGCGATGCCGGCAGCTGGCACGTTTCAAATCCGGGGATTCAGCTGTTCGAATCTGCCAACGCCTCCGCGGAACATCATTTCAACTTTTCAAGCGGCAGTTCCCCGGCAGCGGCGAGCATCTCGCAGGGGATGCGCATACACGCGCTGAACAGCTCCGGCAGCCTCTGGGGGATCAGAACGGCCCGTTCCTGGCTGCTCCGCAAGCCGGTCTTCGAATCCTTCAAAAGAATGGTTCCCGAAACACGCGCGGGCTTCATAACCTTTACCCTGGAGCGCGACTTCCTGCACTCCGCCTATCGCAGGAGGTACGTCGAGAATGTCGTCACCTTCAGCAGGAACGGCGGAACCCTGAACATCCTGAACGAACCGTACACGCCGGCCATGCGCGGCATCTCTCTTTCCTACCGGGCCGTTTCCGACACGGTAAATATCGGCCGGGAGCGGGCCACGATCGATGATTTCTCCAACCCGGATCTGCACTTCTTCCAGCTCGCCTATTTCGGCCAGATGCGCGAACATCGCTACCAGCGCGACCAGTTCGACTTCCTGCGGGACAAGAACGTGTACCTGCTCCCGCGCTACGGCAACCAGGGGGAACTGCTGGTCGGTTTCAGCGGCCTGCTGGGGGGGGACAGCGTCAGCGTACTGTTCCAGGCCGCCGAGGGGAGCGCCGACCCGCGCCTGCCCCGGCAGCAGGTCGTCTGGTCGGCGTTGTGCGACAACTACTGGAAACCGCTCGACCGCAGCCAGGTGCTGCTGGATACGACCAACCAGCTGCTGACCAGCGGCATCATCACTTTTGTGATTCCCGCTGAAGCGACCACCAGCAACACGATACTCCCCGGCGGGCGGATCTGGTTGAAAGCGGGCGTCACCGGCAACGTCGGCGCAGTCAGCCTGCTGATCGATGTGGCCGCCAACGCGCTGGAAGCCCGTTTCATGGATGACGATAACGCCCCCCGGCAACTGTCGGCCCCGCTTGAAAAAGGCACTATCTGCAAAATGAAGAACGGGCCGGCCGAAGTGAAAACCGTCAGGCAGCCCTACGCATCATTCGGCGGCCGCCCGCCGGAATCGGACGACCTGTTCCACAGCCGCGTGTCGGAACGGCTGCGCCACAAGAACCGCTGCATCACCCCCTGGGATTACGAACGGATCATCCTGGAAGCCTTTCCCGGACTGCACAGGGTCAAATGCATCCCGCATGCTACAAGCGACTGCTGGCTCAAACCGGGAAACGTGCTGATCGTGGTGGTACCGGACCTGAAGAACAGGAACGCGGTCAATCCGCTGGAGCCAAGGGTGGATTCGGACACGCTCGACCGCATCACCGCCCACGTCCGGCAGCGCTGCGGCATGCAGGTCGGGGTGCAGACAGTCAACCCGCGCTACCAGAAGGTGCGCCTGGATTTCAGGGTCAAGTTCCGGTACGGCTATGAGCCCAATTTCCATTGCCGGGAACTGGATGCCGCGCTGATCCGTTGTCTGTCACCCTGGGCGTTCCAGGGCGAAAGCGGCATCTCATTCGGCGGGACGATCCACAAATCGGTGCTGCTGGATTTCGTGGAGGATCTGGAATACGTGGATTATGTCACCGATTTCAGGATGTACAGCCTTCAGGGAGAAACGCCCGACATGATCGACATCAATGTGGCGCAACCGGAAACCCCCGATGCGATCCTGGTTTCGGCCGGCAGCCACAACATCCGGGAAGTGTGATAGCGATGATCGCGACCATATCCAAAAAAAACAGCGCTGAAACTGCACTCGACCATCGCCGGCTGAACGCGATCGGGCTGGGACATGTGCAGCGCCTGAGCCGGCGCATCTGGACCGACTACAACGTACATGATCCGGGAATCACAATCCTGGAGCTGCTCTGCTACGCACTGACCGACCTGGGTTACCGGGCATCCTTCCCGCTGCCGGACCTGCTGGCCAGCGACGGCGACAACGCCAGGGAGATGGAGAAACAGTTTTTCACGGCACGCCGGATTCTGCCCAATCGCCCGCTGACCATGTCCGATTACCGCAAACTGCTGATCGACATCAAAGGGGTCAGAAACGCCTGGCTGGCTACCGCAGCGGAGAGCTACTACGCCGACACGGCCCGGGGGCAACTGCTGCGGGACAATCCCGGCACGCCGGAAACCCGCGAGATCCGGCTCTCCGGCCTCTACGAGGTGACGATCGAGTATGACTCTGACAATGCCGACGAACAGCAGCAGGTGCAAAAGGAGGTCGAAGCGCTGCTGCAGGCTAACCGCAACCTGTGCGAGGATTTCACCGGGTTCAGGCGGGTCGAAATCCAGCCCTTCAATCTCTGCTGCGAACTGGAACTGGAGCCGGATGCCGACACGGCGGCAATCAAGGCCGAGGTGCTGTTCCGGGTACAGGAGTATCTGGCGCCACCGGTCCGCAACCACACCCTGGCAGAAATGCTGGAGCGGAAGAAAAGCGACGGCAGCCGCTATACCGCCGACGAGATCTTCGACGGCCCGGCACTTTCCTGCGGCTTCATCGACGACGAGGAGCTGGCCAGGGCCGGGCTGCGCAGTGAAATCCGCCTTTCCGACGTAATCGGCACCATCATGGATATCAGCGGGGTCAAGACGGTCAGGGACATACTGCTGCATCCGCACGGACTCACCGCTTCGCTGGAAAACAAATGGCTGGTCCCGGTTGCGGCGGGGAAGAAAGCGCTCCTGAACCCGGGCAATTCGAGGATCGTGTTTTACAAGCGCGGCATGCCGGTCATGGCAGACAACAGCGCGGTCGAAACCCGCCTGGAGCAGTTGCGGAACGCAGCCGCTGCAAGGTCCGACCTGGAATTCCCCTATGACTTCGAGATTCCCCTGGGCCGTTTCAGGAATCCGGCCTCCTACTATTCATTCCAGAACCATTTCCCGGCCCTGTTCGGGCTGGGCGATGCCGGCCCTGGCATTGCCGACGACGAACAACGGCGGGCGCAGGCCTTGCAGCTGAAAGCCTACCTGCTCTTTTTCGATCAGCTGATGGCCGATTACTTCGCCCAGCTGGGGCACGTAAAAGAGCTGTTCTCCAGCGACCCGGCTCTGCGGCGCACCTACTTCCACCAGGCGGTGACCTCGTTTGCCGGATATGAAAAACTTTACGGCACGGGCGACGCCGACCTGATCGTGAAAATGATCCAGGACTCGGTCGAGGACAAGGGGGTGCAGGCTGAGCGGCGCAACCGTTTCCTCGACCACCTGATAGCCCGTTTCGCCGAGCGTTTCAACGATTTCGCCAGCATCATGTACTCCACCTTCGGCGCCGCCCCGGAACAGATGGCCAGCCTCAAATGCGAATTCCTGAACGACTACCCGGCCATCAGCAGCGAACGCTCGCTGGCCTGGAATTACAGCCTGAAGGGAGATACGGACCTGTGGAACTCGGCCAACATCTCCGGCCTGGAACGGCGGCTGGGGCGACTGCTCGGCATCCGCAACATCAACCGCAGAAACCTGGGCGATATCGCCTATGACCTATACGCCGAAATCGACGGCACCCCGGGCGACGAGTTCCGCTTCCGCATCCGGAAACGGGACAGCGGCAAGATCATCCTCAGCAGCAGCACCCGCTATGCCACCGCCGCCCTGGCCCGGGACGAAATGCGGCGCGCGATTCACTCCGGACTGCTGCCGGCCGGCTACCAGCGTAAGACTACCAGTGACGGCAGGCATTACTTCAACGTGATCGACGGCGGCGAGGTGCTGGCCCGCCGCATCGAATACTTCGCCGACGAGGCGGCCATGAATGCGGCCATTGATGAAACCATGGAATACCTGCGGGTCAATTACAGCGACGAGGGGATGTACCTGATCGAAAACATCCTGCTCAGGCCGGAAACCGGGGAGGATCCGTTCCTGCCGATCTGTCCCGCATCCAGCGGCGGAGTCTGCACGGAGAACGACCCCTACAGCTACCGCATCCACGTGATTCTGCCGGCCTACGGCAGCCGCTTCCGGTCGATGGACTTCCGGCGCTTCGCCGAAGCGGTAATCCGTAACGAGACGCCGGCCCATATCCTGCCGAAGATCTGCTGGATCGGCAAGGACGACATGGCCCGTCTGGAGAAGGATTACCGGGACTGGGTCTACCTGAAAGCCGGCGCGGAGAAGTCGCTACGCGCAGAAAAACTGGCGCGCCTGATCGAAACACTCTTCACTGTCAGGAACGTCTATCCTGCGGAGCATCTGCATCAGTGCGAGCCTGGCGATGAACAGCCGAAATTCGTGCTGGGGAGGACGGCGCTGGGAAGCGAGACCGGTGCAGAGCCCTGAAACACAATAAGCGATGATTCGGAACAGCTATTACGAGGATTTAAACCATGGCACAGATATTCAGAAGTCTTGATTCAATTTCAAGCGGCTACAGCGTGTTTGAAAAAGACCAGGTGCTGACCCACGATCAGCTCAACAGCATCGCCGATCATCTGGACGACCAGTCGCGCCTGACACGGACCGCCCTGCTGGGGGTCGGGATCGCCTGCGGCCTGCGCGTCGCCCTTCAGGGTGACAACATTACGCTGACCAGGGGGGTGGGGATCACCAGCGATGGCGACCTGCTGCGGATTCCCGGCGACCTGGTCTATGACCGCTTCCGCCCCTACGACGCCACAAAGCCGGCCTATGCGCCGTTTTACGCGGGCGGGGCCATTCCCGGCGAAATGCTCCCGGTCTACGAACTGGTAGTTGCCGGCGAGAGCGGAGACAGCCGCACCGAAGCGCTCGACAGCTTCAGCGCCAGCACCGCCGCCAGGCTGGAGGACATGGTTGCGCTTCTGTACATGGAAAGCTATGTGACCGATCGGGATCTCTGTTCGGGAACCGATTGCGACAACCTGGGGCAGGAATGCCTCAACAGCGTCCGGCTGCTGCTGCTGGACAACAGCCTGATCGGCCCGCTGCTGGAAAATGTCCCCACCCCGCATCATGCCTTCGGCATGCTCGACGAGATCGTCGCCGAACGACCGCTCTTCACTGCATCGGTCAATGCTCCCGGCCTGCTGGCGCAGCGCTACCGCTCGGCCTGCAACACGATTCACGGCAAACTGGCGGCGGAACTGCCCAAACTGTACCGGCACTGTTCATCGTTCCTCGGCGGGCTGTTTCCCGGAGATCCTTCCGACTCCTGGGTCTCAGCGCTGAAAGAGCTGAATGCCGCCTTCGCTTCCCAGGCTTTCGGAATTCAATACTACTACGATTTCCTGCGGGACCTGGCGGAAACCTGGAACGACTTCCGTTACCTGCTCCCGGGCGAACGCAGCTGGTGCTGCCCGGACCCGGCCGCCTTTCCCAAGCATCTGCTGCTGGGCAACTTGGCCGCCGGCGCCAACCCGGACCAGAACCGCACGCAGTTCTATCCGTCGCCGCTGGCGAGCCGGACCGTCGAGCAGCTTGAGCATGCCCGTTTCCTGGCGCAAAAGCTCGACACGCTGATCCGCACGTTCCGGCTGCCGGAGCCTCAGGGGGCCGCGATTCGCATCACCCCCAGCCTGTCCGTGGAACAGCCGCTGGAAGAACGGGCCATACCCTATTACTACCGGGTGGATTCCGGCAACCCGATCCATCGCAACTGGAACCACCGGCTCCACCGCCGCGGTATGGACAGCGGCAACTATTCCTACAACGCCCTGCTGTACGGAGCCACGGGTGCCGCGGCCGCCCCGCTGGCGGCGCAGATCGGACGCTTCGGTTTCTTCCGGGTCGAAGGGCACCTGGGGCAGCCGCTTGAAACCGTGGCCGATGCGATTGAAAAACAGATCGCGGCCTGGAACCTCCCCTTCTGGGTGCATGCGGTGATGCTGGGGCCGGACCGGAGCAGGATCGTCAAAAAACCGGGCATCCGCTACACGGACCTGCACCGCTTCCATTACCTGTTGCGCCAGGACGTCAGCCATCAGCTGGGCGAAGTGGTCAATTTCAGCCAGAACTTCAAACAGAAGGTGCATCGGGCGGTACGCGACAACCTGATCACCGATGCGCCCGATGATGAAAACGGCAAGACCCTGGAAAACATCTCCAGGGACCAGAACGCGATCGTGGCGCGCAACGCCTCCCGGGTCAGGTCCGGACTGAACCGCGGCTACTCAGGCTACAAGGCCGACAGCAGCTGGAAGCAGAACGTGGCCCCCGCCATGCAGGCCGCCGGGCAGTTCAAGTCCCGACTGGGCGAAGTGGTGAAAACGGAGTTTGCCACCCCCTTCGACTCGCTGATCGGCAATACGCAGATCCAGTGGCTCGACTGGCTGGACGAGATCATCAAGGCCAGGGAGGAAAGGGAAGACACGAAACTGCTCTTCTCGACCTTTGTCTCGCAGCATCCGGGCCTGCAGCACAGCGGCGGAGTTACGAGCGGCGGCACCCTGGTGCTGGTTTATGACCAGGACCGGACCGTGGTGGCCGACTTCTCGCTCCCCTACCGCTGCTCGGACACGATCGAAGAGGAACCGGCCGAGCCGCCGCTGAAGAAACCGGGGCTGCGTCCCGGCTGGATCATCGGCAACGGCATCAGCGTACTGCCGTCGCGCGACAAGTTTGTACGGGACAGGCTGAATATCTTCAAGACCGACCAGCTGGAAGGATTGGTAAATAACAGGCTGAACGACTTCAAGCTCGAACATGTGGATGTGCTGAAAGATACCCTCGACCGGGAGTGGAACCGGAAGTTCGATACCCAGCAGAAGGAATATTTCGGGACCATGAAAGAATCGGTCAATCTGCTGGGCAACGCGCTGATCTCCCGCAAGGACATGGCGAGTGCCGCCGACGCCAACCTGGCCGGCTTCTCCGACCTGACCCTCGAACAGAAGGTAGGCGATGCCAGGGAAAAACAGCTGGCGGCCGATTATCTGCGGAAGAAGTCCGTCCAGAGCGATCTGACGGCCGAGAAACGCACGCTTTACCAGCAGCAGGCCAAGGAGGCTGAATCCGATCTTGCGTTGGCGATTACGGATGCAACCAGGTATGTGGCCGAGTCGAGAACCGACGTTTCGGTCGGCAGCGAGGGGATGTCAGCCATGCTGGAGCTGCAAAACAGCCTGCGGACCATGACCGATGAAAAGGCCGTGGCAATGGTAACCGACGGTTTTGGCGCGATAAAGAACAGTTCCAACAACAGCGGGCTGAACATGATCATTGATTCGATGATTGAGATCCGCAGGAGATGAGGACGGCATGAACGGCGCTCCGCACCGGATACGCTCGCTGCGTTGGCAGGTCGACGCCGAAACGACCGCCACGGCCTTTTCCTGGCGCGCGCTGCTGCGGGAAAAGGGCGCCGGTCTGCTGCTGCCGGTGCTCGAACAGGCGCTTGATGAAGCCGCCGCGCTGGAGCAGGTCATTCACATCCCGAAAGTCGAGATGCATATCCGGGTCGATTCCGAACAGGAGCTGGAGAAGCTGCTCCCCGGAGCGATGCTTGATCAGCTCAGGAGACAATTGCGGCGTCAGATGGCAACCGGGGGGACAACCGCGCAAGTACCGCCCGGAGAAGTTGTCACGGAAGAGTACAGCCGCTTCGAGATTCTGATGCAGTACCTGCGGAGCGGCACGCTCCCCTGGCAGGCGGCCGAAGGCAGCGCGCCGGATCAGGCGCTGGAATTAAGCAAAACCTGCCGGGAGCAGTGGCCGCACATACTGGAACTTCTCAAAACGGTGCGTGAAGAGGCGCCCTTCTATTTCCGCCTGTTGCAGCTGCTCCCGGAGAATGAGTACGCAATGCTGATTCGGGTACTCTCTGACTCGATCCCGGAGGAGTTCAGGGAGACGGCCATGGAATGCCTGGCGTTGCTTCTGGATGGCAAGAGTGAACGTTCCCGCCACAGCCACTATACACGCCTGAGTCTGATAGCCGGCATCCTGGCCGAGAGCATTGCCTGGCAGAAAAAAACCACCGCCCGCTCGCTCCTGAAGATGGCTGCCAGCACGGTGCCGCCGCAGGAACGGCATCTGCTGAAAGAATCCGTCGCGGCCATGCCCCGGCCTGCCGGTGCGCAGTTATCACCGGTGCAGGAGTCAGGCAGCGCCAGCGGGGATGGTAAATCCACTCCCGGAGTCAGAATTATCGAAGCGCCGGACAGCCCGGACCCGGAGTGGCAGCGGGAACGGCAACCCGAAATCGGGGTTGAGCCGCCACGGACAGATGAGGGTACAGCTGACGTAAAATATAATGATCCGTCCGCTCCAGTCGGCCGAAATGATCAAACCCGCGCCGAAGTGCCGGAGGGGCTGTACCCGATGCTGGTCCACCAGGCCGGACTGGTGCTGCTGCATCCCTTTCTGGCCCGCTTTTTCGAGATCTGCCGAGTCAAGGAGACCGGAAGGGAGGAACTGCGGCCAACCTCCCTGCCACGCGCCGCCGCGCTGTTGCACCTGCTGGCCACCGGACGCGAAGAGCTCTATGAATACGAACTCGGCCTGATAAAGATACTGCTGGGTCTTGATCCCGAGACGGCGCTGCCGGTCTGCGCCGGACTGCTCAGCGCCGAGGATCGTGAAGAGGCCGAAACATTGCTGCAGTCGGCCATCGAACACTGGAGCGCACTGAAAAACACCTCGGCCGGCGGCTTGCGTTCCGCCTTCATCGAACGTCACGGGCTGCTGCGCAGGGACGATGACGGCTGGAAGCTGAACCTGGAACGTAAATCATATGACATTTTGTTGGACCAGCTCCCCTGGGGCATCGGCATCGTCAAACTACCGTGGATGAAACGGGCGGTATTTACAGAATGGTGACACCATGAATGAAAACGCCCGTGATCTCGGAGTGGAACTTGACTGGTTTGCCCAGGTCCTGGAGGCGCGGATCAAGGCCTGTTTCGGAGCAGATTGCGTCACCCTCATCCAGATACCGCCGCCGGACCTGGGCGAAAGCGACTCCTGTTACGCCCGTTTTATCCGGCACTACGACCTGCAGCCCGCTGAACGGCTGGTACTGCTGCTGGCATTGATCCCCCACGTCCGCCCGCAGTTGCTGGACGTGCTCTGGAGAACCAACGCTGAGACCGGGCGCGGGTTCACCCAGTTCGGGGGATTGCGCGGCACGGCCCATGGCGGCCTGATCCCGACCGGCGAGACCGCCGCCTTCATTCTGGCCGGCGACGACCTGGCCGCCCGTTTCGAAGTGACGCAAATGTTCGAAGGTGACCATATCTTCGCGCTGCATGCGATTCTGCAACTCTCACCGGCAACTGCCGGCGAACCGCTCTTGAGCGGAACGCTGACGCTTTCCCGCGAATACATCTCATGGCTGACCACAGCCACCGTGCGGAAACCGAATTTCAACAGTGAATTTCCGGCGCGTTTGATCACGACCGGACTCGAATGGGAAGACCTGGTGCTGCCCCGGACCACCCTGGAACAGCTGGAGGAGATCGGGCAATGGATCCTGTACGGGGACCGGCTTATGCGGGATTGGGAGATGGAGGGCAAGCTGCAGCCCGGCTGCACCTGCCTGTTTCACGGCCCGCCCGGCGCCGGCAAGACCCTCTCGGCCGGCCTGCTGGGCAAACAGTGCGGCTGCGATGTCTACAGGATCGACCTGAGCATGATCGTCTCCAAATACATCGGTGAAACCGAAAAGAATCTGGCCAGGATATTCGACATGGCCGAGCACAAGCGCTGGATCCTTTTTTTTGACGAGGCCGATGCGCTGTTCGGCAAGCGGACCAGGGTCGATGATGCCCACGACCGCTACGCCAACCAGGAAATCAGCTTTCTGCTGCAGCGGATCGAGGAGTTCAACGGGGTCGTGATCCTGGCTTCCAATATGAAGGCCAATATTGATGAAGCCTTCATGCGCAGGATGCAGGCGGTGATCCACTTTCCGATGCCCAGGCCGGATGAGCGGCTGCGGATCTGGAAGGGCGCGTTTTCCCGGAAAGCGATCCTGGAGGAGCGGATCAACCTGGAGCAGGTCGCCGAGAGACATGAACTGGCCGGCGGCACGATCATGAATGTTGTCCGCCACGCGTCGCTGAAGGCGCTCAGCCGCAACAGCGAAACGATCCAGCTGGAAGATCTGGAAGAGGGAATCCGGCGTGAATTCCGCAAAACGGGTAGAACCGTCTGATGCCCGGAACATCACCTCTCCCATGCCTGAACATTAATGACAGAAGTGAAACGGTTAAATCGGAGGTGAATCATGCATGCACCGGTCACGGAAAAAAAGGCTGCCGGAGCGATCAGCTGCCAAAAATCCTGCCCCGCAGCCGAACCCTTGAAGCAGGAGGCTTTGGCGGCAACTCCCGTTAACATGTTTGCGAACGGCCGGCTCAGATATGGCCAAACCGGCTGGAGCCCCAGAAACGCCACCTATCCCCGGCTTGATATTGACTGGAGCGGTTCCGGCAACAACTGCAGCGGCAGGGTGAGGCCGACCACCGCCGCAATGGGACCGGTCAGCCTGACCTTCCTGTCGCCGGGAGTCTACATGGTTCCGGGGGCACTGGTTACGGCCAGGGGCCCCCAATGCGGTCCATCGGGGAGGCGGGTTCCTTTCTTCACCACCGTTGACTCAGCCATGTCCAACATTGCCCGACTGGCCGAGGAGGAGCACCGCAGCGACTATCAGCGAACCTACGCTCTCACCCTGCAGCGATGGGCCGACATCATCAACGCGGTGGCTGCATCCGGCCGCACATTCGGCCCGGGCACGAGAGCGGCGGTAGAGACGCAAATCAACACGCTTCTCACCCGAAACGGCAACCGGACGCGCAATCAATGGATCGCCGAGATAAACCGCCTCAACGCACTGAGCCTGCAGCGTGACACCAGCGGTTGGCACGCGTTGCAGTCGGACGGCCCGCCGGTGACAGTCGCGCCGGACTGCTCAAGGGTCACCGGCACCACGGTCCTGGCGGCCACGACCAGGGTTCCGGGGCCAACTTCGGCCGCACTCATCAACTGAAATTAAGGAGCAGTGCAAATGAACCTGTCGGCGCAACAGAAGAGACTCTGTGAACAGATCGTCAATGTTTTTGAATCCGGGTCTCCACTGGGAAATTACAGCGCGATTTCGATCTACAAGGATGGGCCGCACAACCAGCGCCAGGTTACCTACGGCCGCTCGCAGACCACCGAATTCGGCAACCTTGCCGAGCTGTTGGAGATGTACGTCAAGGCCGAAGGAATCTACAGCGAAGCGCTGCGACCCTACCTTGACAGGATCGAAGTGACCCCGCTGGCCGATGACACCCTGTTCCTGCAGCTTTTGCGCGATGCGGGCAGGAAAGACCCGCTCATGCGCCAGACCCAGGATGACTTCTTCGACAGGCGCTATTTCATTCCGGCGGTGACCTGGGCCGACAACAACGGCTTCAGCCTGCCGCTGTCGGCGCTGGTGATTTACGATTCCTTCATCCACAGCGGTTCGATCCTGAATTTTCTGCGCAAGCGCTTCCCGGAATATCCACCCGCCGCCGGCGGCGACGAACGCACCTGGATCACCCAGTACGTGGATACACGCCAGGAGTGGCTGGCAAACCACGAGAACCGGATTCTCCGGAAAACCGTCTATCGCACCGGCTGTTTCAAAAACGAGATCAGCCGCGACAACTGGGATCTGGCCCGGCTGCCGATCAACGCCAACGGCTTTGAAATTTCCTAAGAGCAGGAATCCATCGAAGGAGAAAGGCATCGCTTCCATAACCTTCAGCGCAATTCTGATTAAAGTTTCACCCTTGAAGCAAAGGGTTATCACAAAATATTTGAGGAGATAAAAATGCAATTCATCGCCACGCTGAAATCCGCCCCGCTCAACGACCGCGCCGAAATGGTCCGCCGCCTCAAGGAAAAACCGCCCGCAACCGCCGAAATCGGGTTTGCTTTTCGCCAGACCATGCAACGTGACAGCCTTCAGGCGGTCAAGCTTGCCGAGGCCTATGCCGAAGGCCTGGGTTCGCTGCGTGACCACAGGTCTTTCTTCCAGCACCTGGCTGCCTCGCCAAAGGAAGAGCGCTGCGCCGGTATCCAGGGATACCGCAACGCTGGACTGGGCTCCGCGGTTGTACATTCGGTCGGTTTTCTGCCCGCAGCCCAGGGTAAGGTTGTCATGCGTGATTTTTTGCTCCGTCCCGATGGAGAAAAGGATCAAGCCGCCTTTCGCGACCTGGCCCTGTGGTTCTCCAAGGCCGGGGCGGCAATCCGCAAAGGGGAAAAAGATGTTCCCCTGCCTGAACCGGGCACTGATTCCGCAGTAGTTGAGTGGATCGAAGGCGCCGTTGACACCCTGGTCGAAGCGGTAAAGTCGGTTGCCAATGCTGTTATTGCAACTATCGGCGGCGCTATCAGCGCCATCGCCGAGGCGGTCAGGGATGTGATCAGCTGGACGGTGGAACAGGTGGCCGACATGGTGCGTGCGGTCCTCACCGCCGGAATGCAAATTGCCGAACTGGTGGAAGGAGCCTTCAACGCCGGAATGCAGGTTCTCAAACAGATCCTGCGAGGAATCGAAGCTGCCGGCAGGGCGCTGAATGAGGTGCTTTCATCGATAGCCAGCTTCACCGGCGATCTGCTGGTGCAGACACTCAGGGCTATTGACCAGATCGGACGGACCGTTGGCGAACTCCTGAGCTGGATGGCCTCACAGGTTTACAGTGTGGTGGAGAATTTTGTCGGGGCCCTGATTGCCATCGGCAAAGAGGTCGGCAATATTCTCAATCAGACGCTCAAGTTCGGAGCTGCGATAGTCGGGGGAGTAGTCAGGGCTTTGATTGCCATCGGTCATGCAGCCACGGATATCCTGGTAGCGGTGGTTACCCGTCCGACAAGTCTGCTTGATGCCGTGACGCACGCAATGCTAGACCTTGGGCACTCTGTTTCCGACATACTCGGCGACCTTGCCGGCGCCGCACTTGACTATGTGGACGAAGTCGCCGGATCACTGAGCAGGATCGTCGGCATCATGGGTGACCTGGCAGCATTCATTGCCACCACGGCAATCGAAACTGCCCGGCGGGTGGTAAAAGGACTGCTGGACACAGGCAAATCCCTGGCCAACCTGGTCGCAGCGGTGGCCTCCCATGGAGTCGCCGCAATTCAGAGGATCATTGATGCGGCTCTGAACCTGGGACTCACCCTGGTTGATGTGATCAAACAGACCATCAACATCGGCTCCGGTCTGCTCAAGAACGTTGTCAAAGCCCTGGTAGCCTTGGGAAAAACAATGCTGGAAATCGCATCTTCACTGGTTCGCTTCACCTACCAGGTAGGCGCAAGACTGGTGGAAGGCATGCTTGCCGCGGGCATGGCGGTGGGCGAGCTGCTTGAGACCGCGCTTTCACAGGGGTATACCATGTTCCGCCGGATGGTACACGGCATCCTCCATACGCTGGGACCGGTGGGAGACGTGCTTGATTGGGTGGTAACAAGGGTTGGGACCATGGGAGACGATCTTTGGCGGCACGCGGTCGAAGCTATCCGCTACGCCAAGCACAACATTATCGAAATAATGGATTGGGCGCTTGCAAAAGGAAGCGATGCATTCAACTCGATTGTCAAAGCGGTCGAAGATGCGGGAGAGAAACTGACCGTAATATTCGAGTGGGCCGTGGCTGCCGGCGAATTTGCGATTGAGCAGCTTGCCGTGGCAACCATCAAGCTAAAAAACTCGGTCAGCTACCTGCTCACCTGGGCCGCTGAAGACGCTTTGCCGGCACTGGGCAAAATTGCCGGGGCTCTGCTGGATGCTGGCCAGACAGTGGCCGATCTTATCGCCTGGACCGCCTCCAGAACCGTGCAGGCAGTGACCGAAGTAGTGCGCGGCATCCTTGATTCAGGGGTGACGCTGCTGAACCTGTTCGCCGATACGATTGTCCACCCCGGCAACGTAGTCAAGAATATCGTTGAGGCGGTTAAAACCCTGGGCCGCACCACAACCCAGATATTGGAAGCGGCCACATCTCTGGCTGATGACAGCTGGGGCCGTATCCTTGTTGCCCTGCGCGAATTGGGTCAGAGCGCCAGACAGATTGTGGAGGCAGCCTTTGACCTTGGCGCAAGCGCCCTCGCACTGGTGTTTGCCTATGTGCTCACGTGGTTTGGCGTTCATCGTCCACTCACGGCCGAAGAGCGGAAAGACGCCGAAGATGTCTTCGGGACTTCGATCAACCTTGATTCCGTACTGGTGGCCGTCCTTTCTCCACCGGTTGACCTGATCGAGCTGGTCAATAACGAACGCCCGTTTACCACCATGTACGTCATCAACTTCGCTTCCTGGGCAGATGTGGTGCGGAAAAAACTGATTCATGAGCTGACCCACGTCTGGCAGGGCGTTGTCGCAGGCCCAATTTATATGGTCCAGGCCATACACGCCCAGATAGATTACGGGAGTGAGGCCTACAACTACGGTGGAGCGACGGCACTGGAAACCGCCCGCAACAACGCGGGTTCCGATCAGGAGGCGTTTGACTCCTTCAACCGGGAATCTCAGGCCGCCATCATCGATGACTATTGGACCTTGCGCTTCGACACCACACCAAGCGACCCGGCGGCATGGGCGCCTTATCAACCGTATGCGAATGTCGTCCATGCCTGACACCTGGCTGCTCAGCGCGCCTCCCGAGGCACTGCCGGCTCTGCGCCCACTCATCCAGGCGCATCAAGAGCGCAGGCCGGTGCGAATCCTCGCTCCGTCCGACAATTGGCAGGAGCAGCTTGACGATGTAGCGGGTGTGCTGGTGGTTGGCAACCGCCGGCACACCCCGCGGACGGCCCTTCCGGGGCCCTTTGTAACCTCTTGCGGCGGACGCCGGGTGCCGGCCGGCTGGTTACCTTTCACAAATCCGGCGGATCTGGGCTGTTTTGCCAACGCCGCTGCCGAAGTCCAGCAACGCTCCGGCAGCGGAGGCCCCATCGCCCTGCTTGGCCAGTTGGACGATCATGTCACCAGGATGATTCGCCGAAGCGTGCAAATTCTTGCCGGAGAAAACAGCGCGCCGTCAATTCCTGTATTCTGGTGGACCGCAGACCGGATTATAAGACGAGATCTGCTCGGAGCATTGCGAATCGGCCTGGGTGTGGCCATGTACTGCGGACATGGGCGGCCATATGGCTGGGCAGGTTACCATGGCCTGCACAGTCGCCATCTGATACATGCCAAGGGTCGGCCGACAGGCGCGATGCTTTCCCTGACCTGCCACACCGCAAACCGCTATCGCGTGGCGCTTTCATTTGCCGAAACGCTCCCGCTCTCCGGAATTGCCGCCGCAGCCTTCAGTGCCGTGCGCCCGACCCAAACCGTGGACAACTGGTACTGGGGCATCAATATCTGTGAAGTGCTCAGCAGAAATCCCGCCTGCCGCATAGGCGAGCTGATACTCAATGCCTGCCCTCCAAGAAAGGAACAGTGGCACTCGTACCGCATCATCGGCGACCCGCTGGCGCCATTACTTTCTGCTCCGGGCGCAGCGGAAGCCTGTTCACGGATATGGGCCCCGGCTCCGGACGATTCACCGATTCCGCCGGAGTATTTGTCAGAATTCACCGATGGATACTGCAACAATTTCGTATGAGGCCTCAGGATGATACCGGGTAACAAATCCGGGATTACACGCAAAGAGAGGAACTCGCCATGGAATATGTGATCGTCCGCTTTAACCAGTCCCGCACGGTGCTGATCGACGGCTGTGTTTCAGGCCTGACCAACGAAACCCTGATGATCAATGACGGGTTGCACACTTTCACACTGGAAGGACCGACTGACTTCACCCCCACGGAACAGATCCTGGACATTACAAACACCTCTTCAATCAAGCCGCAGGAGGTGCACTTTGCGTAGATACCTACTGTTTCTGCCCGGCATATTGCTGATTCTGGCCGGTTGCGCCCATTACCAGGAAAATTCACGGCTTGACAGGTTCCGCGAAAATTACGGCTACCGTTTTGAAAACGTCTCCGGCGGTGATAACAGCGACAGCCTGTCGGTTATCCTGGTCTTTTCCGGGGGCGGGACGCGGGCCGCCGCCCTCTCCTACGGCGTTCTCGAAAAGCTGGGGAACGCGCCGGTCAGATGGGAAGGAAAAGAGAAGAGGCTTCTGGACGAAGTCGATGTGATTTCATCGGTGTCGGGAGGGAGTTTTACATCAGCCTATTATGCACTGTTCGGTGACCGGATCTTTTCGGACTTCAAACAGGATTTTTTATACAGGGATGTTCAGGGAGAGCTCTTCACCAGCCTGTTCAACCCTTACAACTGGCTACGCCTGATGTCTTTCACCTTTGACCGCATCGATCTGGCCGCCGAATACTACGACAAAAACATCTTCAAACATCAGAAGTTCAGCGACCTGCTCCAGCGGGGAAAACGCCCCTACATCATCCTCAATTCCTCGGACATGACTCTTGGCAGCCGCTTCGAATTCACTCAGAAGCAGTTCGATACGATCTGCTCAGACCTGTCAGATTACCCGGTTGCCAGGGCAGTGGCCGCATCCTCAGCGTTTCCGGGGCTCCTGAGTCCGATCACGGTCAAAAACCATGCCGGTGGCTGCGCCTATCCGGAACCGCTCTGGGTCAGCAATGCCCTTAAACAGAGAAATGTGACCAAAAGGGACTTTCTCGAAGCGACCCAGGCCAATACATATCAGAACAGCGAGGAACGCAAATACATCCACCTGCTGGATGGCGGTATCTCAGACAATATCGGCCTGCGCGGCCCGCTCCAGGCCCTTGCCACCAACCACGGTCCCTGGGATTTGCTCAACATGATCAACGGTAAAAAAGTCAGCAAGGTTGCCGTGATCGTGGTTAACGCCAGGACCGAACCGGATACGGTGCTGGACCGGCAGGAAAGCTCGCCGGACCTGACCAGCGTTCTCTCGACAGTTGTCAACGCTCCGATGGACAACTACACCTTCGACACGATCGAGCGTTTGATGGAAACGGTCAGGGAGTGGAAAAAGGACACTAAAGCCCGTTCCGACTGCGCCGAACTGATCAGTGAAAAGTGTCCGTCTGTACTGCTTGCCCCACCCCCGGCAACGGTCGAGTTCTATCCGATCGTAGTCAACTTCGATTCTCTGACCGATCCAGTTGAGAGAGCTTTCTTCAAGAACCTGCCGACAACTTTTGCGCTACCCGCCGCAGACGTGGACCGGCTGGTAGAAGTGGGCGGAAGATTGCTGAACGAGTCAAAGGAATATAGTCGTCTGCTCCAGGACCTGCGCTGAATCCCAGGACCAGAGCTTCAGGACGGACATCTGGAAAGTTTGGAGGCACAATGGGCGAGACAACCAATCAAAACGTATCGAGTGAAACCGGCGACACCACGCAGCCGACGGCCGACAAGATTCCGGTAAAATTCGACCTGACTCCCTTTCTGGATATCATGAAAAGTGTCGGCATCGTAATCGGCAGTGTCGGCAGCATAGCCGCAATTTTTCTCTGGATCGGCTACGCCATCATAGTTGCCCGGCTGCGCGCATACAATCTCTACGGGATCGTGCGTTACACCGACGAATATACGACCGAAGCCGGTTACCAGTTTTTCCAGGATATGTTCACATTCTTTCAGGACTGGAAGGTAGTGCTGCTCTTTATCGCGGTGATCATCGCGATTATCATCACGATTCCGGTAGGACCGTTCATCGGCTCAAAAATCAATCCGCAGCCTGCCAAAGGCATAAAATGCTTCTTCAATATTTTCGTCATTATCAGGCAACAGGGACTGAATTACCTGATCTTTTCCACACTGGCCATCTCTGCCTGCCTGGTCCTGGTGACAAACCTGCCTGCAAAAAAACTCTACAGCAACATATTTGAGCAGGAACAGCTGCTGAGCATGCTGGTCGAGGAATGCAAGTCCGGGCCACTGCTGTTCGCCCCCAGGAAGGGTGCGGACAAGAAAGCCAATACGTTCCAGAAAATCTTTTATAATGAGCTGTCCAAGTCCGAAAAACCTACCCGCGAGTGGCTGGCAGAGGTACTAGCGGAACTAAACCCGGAAGACCGCTCAGACATTCGTGACAAAATCATCAAATTCCAACAGGAATTCGAAATACGCGAATCACCGGACTTCAATTTCAACGGTGATTTCGACAAGTCGGAAACCTACCGGACCCTGCTGAACATCCGCCTCAGCAGCAAACTGAATGTCGAATTGCCACGCAGGATCGATAAAACACTGGCGGACATCCACATGCTCCTGGGTAGAATCCTGACGAGCGAAGAGGGAGAGAGTTTCTCCACGCTGGTGGCCTATACCGCCAATAACAGGCCGGTCAACGACTCGATTCAGGAACTCGGCCTTTACCGGGAAAATGTCGAAGTCTTTTTTGACCACAAGGACAGCCACACCGCAAATATCATCGATGATCTCAAGAAATTGCGTACGTTCAACTTCGGGCAGTTTTTTCTCTCCTACGCTTTCTGGACGCTGGTCGGAATATTCATCTATCTGGTCATCAACAGCACGCGAATTATCAATTTCAAACAGTGGGAGCTGGGGTATTTTGCAACGATGGTGCTGATATTCCTGACAATCATCGTCACCCTTCCGACCACCTATGGCCGGTACAAGTACGAATTCAAGGTGCTGAAACTCAACGATATCGTCTTTGCCGGGGACGAAAAGGGTGAAAACCCGGTCAGAAAGAAACTGGATCAGTTGAAGAGCAGAGATGCCGGCCTCTACATACTTGGACCGACCAAGGGCAAGGAAGTAATCCTCGGCGCAATCAAAACCACAGGCGATTCGGCGGTCAATACCCCCCAGATCATCATGATGGACCGGGAAACCGTCAAGTACATGAACGTCGAACCGCTTAGAGCCCGCGATATACCGGACATCATAGCTTTGTTCCGGCAAAGCAGATAGGAATCAGGATCGTGATGACACTTAAACTGCGAAATTTATCGGTTCTGTTGATTCTCGGTACGACCATACTGGTGCTTGCCGCCCTCTCTGGCACGGCTTCCGCTTTCAAGGAAATACTGCCGGGAGGAGAGCTGATTTACCCAGGAGTCGGCATCGATACAGTCAGAATCGGCGAGCCGCTTCCGTCCAGACTGCCGTCGTTGCTGGAAAAGAGCATAGCTGAGCGCAGGATTGTGATCCATGTCGAAGGCAGCCGGAAAGCGGTGGAAAGGATAACCATTCTGTCTCCAGATTATGCCCTGGCACGCAGCCAGATCAGAGTCCGGGTAAACACCTTCGACGAAGTGCTGAGATATTATGGCAGCGGCATTGTCAATAATCAGGACGGCAGGCAGACGGTTCAATTCCCCACAGAAGGAATGGAGTTCGTGTTCAGCAAAAGAAGCGGACTAATCGAAGCGATTTCGGTATTCTCTCCCCTGAGGCCCAAAATCCGGATTCAGCAGTATAGAATATTCAAGGATCAATTCAAGCAATCACGTTGATCACAAAATCGCTGCTGGCTGGAAATATTAACGGTTCCGGCCGGCCGGTCTGCCCTTTCGCGCTCCAATGCTCTTGATCCCTGCAAGTCGGCTGACGACTTGTTCTTTTTCCGTTTCTATGCCCTCCACCTTCTGGCTCGTTTCCGGCTTATCAACATGATGTTTGACGCCATCGCATCCCCATCACCGCTTTGAAAGCAGCTCTGACAGTTGATTGGAATTTTTTGTTGAAATAATTTTAAACTTATGACATTCTTTAGAACGATGTTATTGAATTACCGGCAGTAAACGCCAACGTCGGCTTTTACCCCTGTTCACGCATGCAATGCCCATCGGAATTTCCATGCTGCCCTGCTTCATGGAAACTCATATTTGACTCATCCCACCCATCCACAAACAATCTTTTCCATCACAAGCGGAGCCCAAAACTCCGATCAGCGGCAAAGGTTGGATTCTCACACCGGGGGTGAGTCCAGGGGGACTTGTACCCCGAAACGTCGTTGATGAAAGATGACGCCAAAACCAGCGCCAAGAGCAGTTGAAGCCATAGAAAAATAAGATAAAATTTATAATTACCAGGTTTGATTTTACGGTTTTGCCGGCAGTCAGCAGGGAGAGTAAACATGAAGCGATCAATTTTCAGACATGCAATTATTTCAAGCGTTCTGCTGGCCTTTTCCCTCCCGGCGGCCAATGCCGCCATGCAGTGCAATGGTTGTCACGGGACATCTGCGCCGGTCGATTACCGCCCCCTGGATGAAGCCAGCCGCAATCCGGTCACCGGCGGCTTTCAGGGCAACCACCGCACCCACATGGATGCTCCTGCGGCTCCGGCCGCGTGCGATACATGCCACCCTGGCAGTTCGGCATACATATCCGGACACCGCGACGGAAAGATCAAGCTCTCGGCCCGCATCAACAATTCGCCGCTTACAACCACATACAAGAACAGCACCAGCGCTTTCAACCAGAGCGCAACCCCGTCGCTCGGAAGCTGCAACAACGTCAACTGCCACTTCGAGAACGTGACGTCGGCCTGGGGCAGCGACCCGGCGGCCACATCCTGCTCCACCTGCCACGGAGCGCCCCCCAGCGGCGGTTCAAGCGGCGCGGCCGGAAGCCACGCCAGGCATGCCCAGTATTATCCCGGCACAGCAAACTGCCTGAAATGCCACGCCAACAACACCGGCTTTCAGCATGCAACCAGCGCCGGAAACCGCAACCTCGTCATCAGCTTCGCCGCAGCGCCCAATAACGGCAGCGGCGCCTATTCCGGCGCGCTCAACGATTACCTCCCCAGCCAGAGCAACAGCTTCGGCAACTGTACCGCCACCTACTGCCACAGTCCCGGCACCAAATCGGCAAGCTTCAATCCACCCAACCAGACCGCCACCTGGGGCGGAACGCTGGGATGTGCCGGATGCCATGCCGCAACTCCAGCCACAGGCAGTCACGCGGGCCACGTGTCAACCACCTATGGCGTGCCGGTCGCTTGCCATAAGTGCCATGCAGCCACGGTCACTTCCGGCATGACGATTTACTCTACCTCCAGACATGTCAACAAGCTGGTCAACATCGCCTTCAACAGCAGCACCACGGCCATCTTCGGCAAATACAGCGGCCACGTCACGCCGATGCAGAAGAATCCCGGCTCAGGATACGCCAACTGCGAAAATGTATATTGCCATTCCAACGGCCAGAACCCTGGCGGAACCTGGCCGCCGACCTACTCGTCGCCGAAGTGGGGCGCCGCGGCAACCGGAGAATGCGGCACCTGCCACGACCACGGCTATCATGGCGGCGTTGCGCTGATAAGTTCCGGCAGCCACGGCAGGCATATGGGCTATAATTTCGGTACGGACAGCGTAACCAGATGCGGAGTCTGCCACTACGGCTCCGCTTTTGCCACCCCCTCCTGCTCACTCTGCCACTTCAGCAGCGCTCTTACGGACCTGCATGTGAATCACAGGGTCGACGTCAGTTTCGTAACCAAATTCGGCGGAACCTACAACGGCACCCCGGAACCGGGCGACGGCTACAGCTCCTGCTCCAACGTCTACTGCCACTCCAACGGCACATCGGTGGCAACAGCGAGCGTTCCAGTCAATACCTCTCCCGCCTGGGGCAGCGGCGCGATGACATGCAACGGTTGCCACGGGAACCTGTCCTACGGCGACAGCCGCAAGGCCTTTCCTCTCTACAGCACCGGCAAACCCAAGGCCAACAGCCACAAGGCCCACATTTCCATCGCCTGCAACAAATGTCATTTCAACACCACCACGGATGGCGTCACCATCACCAGCACCACCAACCATGTCAACAAGTCTTATGACGTAAATCCCGGTGACGGGGCCTCTTTTACATATACTTTCAACACCTCCGGAGGCACATGCAGCAGCATAAGCTGCCATTTCAACAACAGCGCCCAGTGGGGTACGACCATAACCTGCGGCGGCTGCCATGGCGTAACCGCAGCCACACTAGCCGGACGGGGACATTTCACCCATCTCTCGTCGGCCTTCGGACCCCGTTCAAGCTGCGACGCATGCCATGGGGCCGGAGCCGCCACAGGTGATCAGGCCGGTCACGGCAACGGAACGATCACATTTGCGGATGGCAATGTCCTGGCAAGCACCAGCTCCTGCAACAACTGCCACAGCCCGGGCGGCACATACGACGGGGTTGGCAACGCCACTTACGGCGCCCGGGCGAACTGGACCCTGGGAGTCTACAGCTCAGGTCTGCTCAAGGGGGGAAAAGAAAAGTGGTGCGTCTCCTGTCACGACGAATCCGCTTCGGTAATCTCCGGAATTACGGCCCCCAACGTCGCCGGGAACGAGTCCGGCGCATATACCTACGGCACGGGATGGGGATATTACAAAACCGGTCATGGATTGCCTTCGAGTTCCACATACCCGGCCAGCGGCGGGATAACAGCAGGCGGGGGAGTGGAATGCAGCGGCTGCCATGACTTTTCAACAAGCCATGTCGACGGGCTTGCACGAACCTTCGACGACCAGGATAGTGAAACTCTCGATCCGAGCTACTACCGTCAGGGTTACCGCCTGAAGCTGGTCACGGCCGGGCAGGGAACCGGCATCACCGGCCGCGAGCCGATGCTTGTGCCCGCACCGCTCGCAACTCCCAACAACGCCAGTAACTACAGGCTGTGCGTCGATTGCCATGCTTCCGGTCCGTTCGTGAGCTCCGTCGATATGAACACCAACCTGGTTACCAACGGGGTGAACCGGCATGAATATCACCTCAATAACATCGGCGTCGGAAAACGCGTGTCTGCCGACTGGAGCAATACTGCAGCCTGCAGCAGTGATTGGACTCAATGCAACAGCCGCATGACCTGCACCTCCTGCCACAATGTCCACGGTTCAACCAGGCTGGCGATGATAAACGACGGCAAACTTGTCGCCAGGGAGCCGGGACTGAAATACTGGAATTACAGCTCCGGCCTGGTCACATTCATCAGTCCTCCCGACACTGAGCCCACACCGGCCACTCTTCCGCTCACAGCCAGTTCGGGGACGGTGTGGAGCGGAGGCAGTTCCAGCAACCTCTGTTCCCATTGCCACGGCAACACCTGGCTGACCACAGAATCGAGGACGCCCTTCCAGGACGTCCAGGTAGCGCCGACCCTTTCGTGGGCCGGCACAGCAGGGTATGAGTCCAAAGGCGTGGATCCGGACACCGCAAACGGCGGGAGCATTTTCACCTTCCGGGTGAAATACGCTGACGGAAACAACGACGCACCGAGTGTGTACCAGGTGTGGGTCGATATAAATGACAACGGCATCTACGATTCGGGCGAGAAGTTCGACATGTCGGCGCTCGATACCGGGAGCTATTTCAGCGGCAGGATCTACACTCTCAGCATGCCGCTCTACAAGCAGGGAGACAATACCTACAACTATCGCTTCTATTTCAGGGATGCGGCCAGCGACGCCACCGGAGCCCCCGTATCCGACAAACAGGTTACGGTAACCAACAGTACGCCAACATTTGCATGGACAGGGGAGAGCAACTATCTGACAGATGGCGTAGACCCCGACACCGGTGGAAACGGCTGGAGCTTCACATTCCGGGTAAAGTACACGGATACGGACAACGAGGCCCCGGATACGGACGGCGTCAGGGTTCTGATCAACGGGACCTACTACACTCTAGATCCGGAAAGTGGTGGAAACTACAGCACCGGCAAAATATATTCAAAAGGTATAACCCTCAACACACCGGGTAACCTCAACTACCGCTTTGTCGCCAAGGATCCCGCGGGAATTTCGGCCACGGGCGATCCAGCCTCCGACCATGTGGTAACGGTGCTGGTGTCTTCGAACAATCCGCCTCTCCTTTCCTGGGCCAGCGCCGCTTGCCTCACCGAGGGGGTCAGGCCGCGAACAGGCGCAATCAACGGGGATTTCGAGTTCAGGACCACATACAGCGATTTGGACAACGACTGCCCGACATACGTCCGGGTCACGGTCAACGGCACACCATACGATCTCACGGACAATGACGCTGCCTCTTGCCAGACCGGACGGACCTATTACCGTACCATCGCCCTGGATAGCGCGGGCGACCTCAACTACTCCTTCTCCGCCTCTGATGGGGCCGATGCCGCCACCGGCACGCCAACCTCCAACCATACGGTCAGCGTCCTGAACACAACATTCAAGGTACGTCCAACAGGAGGAGTTGGCTGGTACAGCACCATTGCATCCGCAATCACCGCATCCACCGATCCCTCAACGATCCTGGTCTATCCCAATGCCGATTTCACGGCCTACACCTATCCTGAAGGGGGCATCAGCTTCAGCAGCAAGCCCAACCGCACGCTCCAGTCGGTCTGCGGCAGGGATTTCACGACCATATCCGGTGGTGCGAACGCAGTCGCCATAAGCAGCACGAATGTGGTTGTGGACGGTTTCTCCATAACCGGCGGCAGTTCGTACGGTGTGTACTTCAATGGGGGCAGTACCATCAGCAGCACGGTTAAAAACAGCAATATTCACTCCAATCCCACCGGCGTGTATCTGAATCTGAACAGCACGGTGACCATCGAGGACAGCCTGATCCAGAACAACAGCACCCGTGGTATCAATATGGCGCTGACTTCCTCGCTCCTCAAGATTTACCGCAGCAACATCTCCGACAACAACCCGGCTGCAGGCGCAGTAACCGGCGCTGGCATAAGCTTCAACGGCGGAAGCGGAACCCACATCGTCGAGGATTGCATCATCTCGAACAACAAGAGCACCGGAAACGGCGGCGGGGTGTATGTCATCACCGGAAGCCTGATTAACATAAGCGGCAGCACCATCAACAGCAACTCCGGTTCCAATGGCGGTGCAATCTTCAGCAATAGCGGCAGCCCGGTCCTTAACATTTCCGGCACCTTCTTCCAGGGGAATTCGGTGACCGGCAGCGGCGGCGGAATCTACGTCAATACGGGCACAGCCACCCTGACAAACGTCGTAATGACAGGAAACAGATCGACATTGAACGGGGGCGCGATATGGACCAACAGCACGTCCGGCCCTCCAGCTGTTGATTGCCTCTATTGCACTATCAGCGGCAACTATGCCAACGCGGGGGGCGGCATCTATCGCAACGCCGGCACGGTGGCCGTTAAAAACAGCATCGTCTATGGCAACGATGCCGCAACCCAGCCGAATTACAAGCAGATCTTCGCCAACAGCTCCGGATGGCAGAACGTGGATGTCTACAATACCCTGATCAACCAGATACCAGGCAGTGCCACCTATGTGAGCGGCTATGAAAGCCTTGGCGGCAACCTGAATGAGGGCAGCAGAGGGGCGGAGATTCCCGACTTCGTGGATCCCAGAAACCCTGCGGACGCCCCGACAGCGGCGGGCAATCATGGCAACTACCACCTTCAGTCCAATTCTTACTGTATTGACGCCGGCGGCGACTACCCTGCCAGTCCGAACAAGGACATGGACGGACAGGACAGACCGTATGACATATCTGCCAAGGGTGACGGGGTAAACGACTATGACATGGGCGCTGACGAATATGTGCCTTAAAAACTAACGGGAGCAGTCATGAAGGGATTTATCATCAGAATTGTCCTGGTGGCGCTGCAAACGGCACTGTTTGCAGCCGCTGCCGGGGCGGAGGCCTCTCCACATTTTTCGAACGGCTATACCTGTTTCACCTGCCACTACACCAATCTTTTCCTGGACATCAAAGGCGTCAACTGCCTCAACTGCCATAACCCGGGCGACCCTTACGGTCACGGAAAAGCATTCACCACGGCCGACATCGCCAATCCCTTCAAAACCTGGACCGGCTCTCCTGCCCCGATCCGCTATCAGAGTTCACACAACTGGACCGGCAACTTCACACTGCCCGGGGCCGGTGCGCTGCCGCCAGAGAATTCATTGCTGACCTGGGACTGCAATGCAAGTGCGGCGGCAAACGAGGTCTACTGCAGCCGCTGCCACAGTATCCATCAACCGGTTTTGCCCGATGCGGAGCTTGCCAGGAGGAAACCGCTGCTGCGCATGGCCAACGACCGGGACCAGATGTGCCTGGACTGTCACCGCCAGCGGAACACCGCCGACCACACCCAAGGAACCCACCCGGTCAACGTCAGCTTTACCGACCCGGCTTCGCTGGTCATCAGAAAACCGGACGAATTCAGGAGTCCGCCGCTGAGCAGCAACCCCTCCAACCCGACCGCGGCAATGAAACTGATCGACGGCACGGTCCTGTGCAGCACCTGCCACGGAGTTCACCACACCGACGGAAACAGCAATACCTTCGACAGCTTCAGCAGCATGTTGACCCCCTCCAACGGTTATCTCCTCCGGAGCGACCTGCGCGGAGCAACTTCCGAGAAGCTGAATATCTGCACCAACTGCCACGTCAAGCCCAACCACGATAAGAAGGGGCAGAACATCCAGTGCGCCGACTGCCACGCCGGGCACGTGGACACCGCCGACGGGAGTATCCCAAACGTCTACCTGATCCGGCGCTTCATGAACATCTCCAGCCGCTACGGCAAGGTGACACAAAGCCCCGCATTCTACCAATACACCGGCAGCCGCCGTAACTGGAACAGCAGCGACCCGGCCAGGCCGGGAGTCTGCCAGGCCTGCCACGCGATCCCACTGGAAGGCTATCCCCAGGAGCATGCCGTCAAGGACAACGCAGCGGTCTGCATGAAGTGCCACAGTCATAAAGTGACCTTTTCCCACGGCGCCGGCGGCAGCGGCGACGGATGCGAGGGGTGCCACGGACACAGTCCCGGCTACGAATACGACCCCGGCAGCACCAGCCAGGGCCGGGGCAGCTGGAAGAGCCACGCCACCCATACCCAACTCGACGGCGGCAATGCCAAGGGACCCGGCGTTGCCTGCGGCGCCTGCCACGACACCAATAGCTTTCCGTTCTTCAGATCGGGCAAGGACAGCAACGGCGACGGAAAGTTCAACCTGGCCGAAACCGATGTCTGTGATGTCTGCCACAGCCCGGGTGGTTCCTACGACGGTGTCAACGATGCTGCTTACGGCGCCAGGAGCAACTGGAAGAACAGTATCTACAATACCGACGGCAGCCTGAAGCCGGGCATGGAAAAGTGGTGCGCTTCATGCCATGACGAAGAACCGTCGGTAATCCAGGGTGTCAGTGCGCCTAATGTCGTCGGCGACGAGGACGGCCCATTCGTCTATGGCAGCGGTTGGGGTTACTACAAGACCGGCCATGGCCTGGCCTCCAGCCGCTATTACCCGGCCAGCGGCGGAGTCACCGCCGGCGCCGGAGTGGAATGTGCCGGCTGCCATGATTTTTCATCAAGGCACATAGACGGCAATGCGAGAACCTTTGACGACGGTGGCAGCACCACCACAAGTCCCAATGTCTATCGCCAGGGCTACCGCCTCAAACTGGTCGGCGGCCAGGAACCTATGCTGGTGCCGTGGCCTCAGAATATCGCCAACACATCCAACAGCTATCGTTTGTGCGCCAGCTGCCACGCACCGGGACCATTCGTCGACTCCGCCGACACGAACACCAACCTGAAAACCGACGGAATCAACCGGCACGCATATCACCTGTCAATGAACACCCTCTCCTTCCCCGCCGACTGGAACGGCGGCAATACCAGTCGCATGATCTGCGTGACATGCCACAATGTGCATGGTTCCACCCGGCTTGCCATGGTGCGGGACGGCAAACTGACCGGGCGTGAACCGGGCCTGATGATCTGGTACAACAACGACGCCATCGTTTACAATAACAGCTCCAGACCAGATCCGCCCGATCCGCAGAACCTTCCGCTTTCAGCCAGCACCGGCACTCTCTGGCGCGGGCTGACCTCGGCCAACCTCTGTTCCCATTGCCATGGCAATAACAATACGACCCCTGAGTACCGGACTCCCTTCCAAAACGTGGCCCAGGCCCCGTTCCTGTCCTGGACCGGCGAGACCGGCTATGCCTACGACGGTGTCAGCCCTGACAATGGCTCAGAATCCACACCCTTCCGGTTCCGGGTAAAATACAGCCATGCCAACAATGCGGCGCCGGCAGTGATTCAGGTCTGGGTGGACAGAAATGATGATGGCGACTACGACGATGCCGGTGAGAAAATCGAACTGGCAGCGGTAGCCGGACAGGATAACAACTATACCGACGGAAGAATCTTCTCAACGGAAGTCCTGCTCTCCAAGGCAGGCGACAATGCGCTGCGCTACCGTTTCCACGCCACCGACGGAGTCAATCAAGCCAGCGGACCGCCAACAACCGACTCAACAGTGTGGCTGTTGAACGATGCGCCGCAGCTTTCCTGGACCGGCGAAAATGGCTATCTTGGCGGAGGTGTCAACCCGGAGCTGGGCGGTAACGGCGCCTCTTTCGAATTCCGGGTCAAGTATTCGGATGCCGACAACGAACCTCCTGCAGTGATCCAGCTCTGGGTTGATAAAAACGACAACGGCCTGTTTGAAACGGACGAGAAGCACGTCATGACCGCCGTCAACCCCAGCGACAGCGATTATGCCGGCGGAAAGCTCTATACTAAAACTCTCGTCCTCAACCGCGCCGGAGACGGAACACTCAATTACCGTTTTTATGCGACCGATGGCACAGTGGAAGCCGGCGGCGCACCGGTTCAAAACAGGGAGGTAATCGTCCACGCCTCTAACAATACCCCGCCGACCCTGGACTGGGAAGCCGCCCCCTGCCGCAGCCAAGGGGTCAAGCCGGCCATGGGCGCCAAGAATGCCGACTTCAGTTTCACAGTCAGGTACAACGATGCCGACAATCGCTGCCCATCGCCCGGCGCAATCCAGGTCTGGATTGACGAAAACGATAACGGCGCTTACGAATCAAACGAAAAGTTCAATCTTGCGGAAACCGATCCTGGCGATACGAACTGCGCGGACGGCAAACTCTACGGACTTTCACGACCGATAGCCTTCGCCGGAGACGGTCTGCTGATGTATCGTTTCCAGGCCTCGGACGGCAGCGACGCAGCCACCGGTCCAGCTACCGTCGATGCCTTCTTCACCGTGGTGGATACCGATTACAAGGTACGTCCGGCAGGAGGCAGCGGCTGGTACGGGACGATCCAGGCGGCCATAAACGCCCGCAACAGCGCCCATACAGTCATGGTTTATGATGGGGTCTATAACGAAAACCTGACCTTCGACAACATAAATGACCATTATACGACTGTCCGATCAGTCTGCGGCCCGGACAGCACCACGATCAGGGGTACGACCAGCCCGGTCTATTTCATGGGTAACAAGTCGTCGCTGCTCGACGGCTTCACGATCACCGGCGGAACCTATTCCGGCGTGTTTATCAACGGCGCCACCCCCACCATCAACAACTGCATAATCCGTGACAACAGCAATAACGGCAGTGGCGGAGGCGGAATCTACATCACCAATGCCGCCTCCCGGATGACGCTTTCCAATACAGAAATCCATTCCAACACAGCCGCCAACGGCGGCGGCATCCTGTTCAACAGCGGCAGTTCCCATATCGTCAGCAATACTACCATCCGTAACAATACGGCCACCGGAAACGGCGGCGGCATGTTTGTGCAAAACGTCGGTTCCTCGTCAATCTTTACCGGAATCACGGTCAGGGAAAATTCCTCCGGCGGCAATGGCGGCGGAATGTACTTCAACGCCGCGGCGCCGATAATCAACCGGGCCGAAATCCGCGGAAACCGGGCCGGCGGAAACGGCGGCGGTATTTCGCTGACCGGCTCCGGAAGCCAGCTTAGTATTACCAACGGGATTATCGTCGGCAACTACGCCGGCACCACCGGGGGTGGAGGAATCTGCAGCAGCGCCCGTCCGATCATGCTTACCAACTGTACCCTGGCCGACAATACTGCCGGCAATTCCGGCCAGGGGGGAGCGATCTACAACAATTCCGGTACGCTCATAGCCAGGAATTCCATTTTCTGGAACAACACGGCCGGCGCGGCAACTCTGCCGGGACATGAAATCTTCTGCAACGGCATAAGCCTGACGGTCGAAAATTCTATTTTCGACTCCTCGGCCCGCTATTTCAGCCGCACCAACGCCGCGCTGACGACCAGCTTCAGTAATAACATCACCGGCGATCCGCTGTTCGTGGGTGGTTCTCCGGCCGATTACCACCTCCAGTCCGACTCACCAGCCATCGACCGGGCCAGCACTGCCTACGCTCCGCCGGACGACATCGACGGACAGGTCCGTCCCCATGACCAACCCGGACTCAACGATGGCATCGATGTTTACGACATGGGAGCGGACGAGTACCTGCCATGACTCGAATCTTGGCGTGGTAGATTGAAAGTCGGCAATTTTCGAATAGGCAATTAAAGTTCAGTCCGCATTTTATCAACATCAGGGTCATTCCGTTTTCTCGGGAACGTGAATGACCCTGACTGTTTTGTTGATCCGGATGATTTTTGTCCCGGGCCAGCAACACGGGCCGGTCGCTGACGTTCAGAGTCAGTTTTTTATTGATATATTTTTACTAATTAGATAACTTGAAATAAGATTTTCTAGTCTTGTGCGCAATAAACGGCCTGTTCTCCAGGCAACAATGCCGCCGTTTCCACTATATCCAGCTTCTTTCGATGGTTCTCCGGACAATTCAACAGAGTCTCAAGCCATCAACAGATAAACTGTTTTTTCCATAACACTTGGAGAATCCCACCCTGACCAGCAGCCATCACCGGATTCCTGCTCATGGGTATGCACGTTCCCATGCCGACATGAATCCGAATGCACGAAGTCAGCGGGCAAACCTTCCGCCAAAGGAATCGAAGAGCAGATCAACCTGTGACGAGCAGTGATCAACCGGGCATGACCAGGCTTCATTTATGGTTTTCTGACTGGCCGACCGGAGGAGTGCTTATGAAACAACAGATAACCCGGTATGCCTTATCCCTGGCTTTCCTGGCCTTTTCCCTCCCGGCGGCCAATGCCGCCATGCAGTGCAATGGTTGTCACGGGACATCTGCACCGGTCGATTACCGTCCCCTGGATGAAGCCAGCCGTAATCCGGTCACCGGCGGTGTTCAGGGCAACCACCGCACCCACATGGATGCTCCCGCGGCTCCGGCAGCGTGTGATACATGCCACCCGGGCAGCTCGGCATACATATCCGGACACCGCGACGGAAAGATCAAGCTCTCGGCCCGCATCAACAATTCGCCGCATACAACCACATACAAGAACAGCACCAGCGCTTTCAACCAGAGCGCTACCCCGTCTCTCGGCAGCTGCAACAACGTCAACTGCCACTTCGAGAACGTGACGCCGACCTGGGGCAGCGATCCGGCGGCCACATCCTGCTCTACCTGCCATACTACGCCCCCCGGCGGCGGTTCAAGCGGCGCGGCCGGAAGCCACGCCAGGCATGCCCAGTATTATCCCGGCACAGCCAACTGCCTGAAATGCCACGCCAACAACACCGGCTTTCAGCATGCAACCAGCGCCGGAAACCGCAACCTCGTCATCAGTTTCGCAGCAGCGCCCAATAACGGCAGCGGCGCCTATTCCGGCGCGCTCAACGATTACCTCCCCAGCCAGAGCAACAGCTTCGGCAACTGTACCGCCACCTACTGCCACAGTCCCGGCACCAAATCGGCAAGCTTCAATCCACCCAACCAGACCGCCACCTGGGGCGGAACGCTGGGATGTGCCGGATGCCATGCCGCAACTCCAGCCACAGGCAGTCACGCGGGCCACGTGTCAACCACCTATGGCGTGCCGGTCGCTTGCCATAAGTGCCATGCAGCCACGGTCACTTCCGGCATGACGATTTACTCTACCTCCAGACATGTCAACAAGCTGGTCAACATCGCCTTCAACAGCAGCACCACGGCCATCTTCGGCAAATACAGCGG
Organism: Geobacteraceae bacterium; assembly: GCA_032469775.1. Lineage (GTDB taxonomy): Bacteria > Desulfobacterota > Desulfuromonadia > Geobacterales > Pseudopelobacteraceae > JACRCG01. The sequence continues at coordinate 65,480 of JAWDJY010000007.1, forward strand.
CCACGTCACGCCGATGCAGAAGAATCCCGGCTCAGGATACGCCAACTGCGAAAATGTATATTGCCATTCCAACGGCCAGAACCCTGGCGGAACCTGGCCGCCGACCTACTCGTCGCCGAAGTGGGGCGCCGCGGCAACCGGAGAATGCGGCACCTGCCACGACCACGGCTATCATGGCGGCGTTGCGCTGATAAGTTCCGGCAGCCACGGCAGGCATATGGGCTATAATTTCGGTACGGACAGCGTAACCAGATGCGGAGTCTGCCACTACGGCTCCGCTTTTGCCACCCCCTCCTGCTCACTCTGCCACTTCAGCAGCGCTCTTACGGACCTGCATGTGAATCACAGGGTCGACGTCAGTTTCGTAACCAAATTCGGCGGAACCTACAACGGCACCCCGGAACCGGGCGACGGCTACAGCTCCTGCTCCAACGTCTACTGCCACTCCAACGGCACATCGGTTTCCAGCGGAACCGTGCCGGGCAACACCAGTGCCAACTGGGGCAGCGCCGTACCGCTGACCTGCAACTCCTGCCACGGCAACAGCACCTACACCAGCGACTGGCGCAAGGCCATGCCGGCCTACACAACCGGAAACCCGAAGGGGAACGCCCACGCCCGACACATCAGAACCGGCACTCTCAGTGGCGATTACATGCAGTGTTCCAGCTGCCATGCCGCCACCACGCGGAACAATACCTCCATCAGCGACACCTCAACCCATGTCAGCAAAAGCTACAACGTGACCGCGTCGGTTTTCGGCATATTCTCTTCGGCCTTCCGCGATGGCGACAACACCATGAACAGCACTAAAGTGACCCTTACACACAGCTATAATGCATCTGGCAGCAGTTGCTCAAACGTGTCCTGCCACCCGATCGGCCTTGATATAACTACCGCTCCTCCCACCCCCAAAACGCGCGCCACCAGCTCGGTAAAGTGGAACAGCAGCGGAGTCTGCATCGACTGTCACAACATCGACATGCAGAGCACATCGACCTTTCACCACGCCATGCGCAACTATTCGGCGGGCTATCCCCTGCTGGCTCCATACAGCAGCGCCAGCAACGGCATCAACGCCTATGCCCGCCGCTGCACCATGTGCCACGTGGATCACAACATATTCAGCAACGACCTGAACGGCTCCAACACCTTGGGGCGGGCCGCCAACCTGCGCACCGACATCGCCGTGACGCCGACCGCGACCAGCGGCTACAGCAACAAGGATTATATCAAATCCGGTTCAGGCGGCATCTGCATCAGCTGCCACAATGCGGCCAGGGGCAAAGACACCACCCGCCGCAAAAATGACTACCCCGCCAACGCAACGCCGGCCATCACCCAGTCACAGTATTCCGGCTCCGGGCACCAGTACGATGTGCCGGCCAGGTTCATGAGCGACGGCAGCACTGTCTACGGCAACTGTTCCAAGTGCCATAACGCGTTGCTGAACGAGACCTCCGTATTCATGAACGCCACCTCCGGTTACCAGTTCGGTAATCACAACAGTGGCATCCGGCGGCTCCAGGGGACGCTTGGTGCGGCCGGCGGAGAAACCGCCGAGGAACAGATCTGCTATCGCTGTCACAGTCTGATTTCAGATGCAGATCCTGGCGGAGGCCCGCCCAAAACCGTTGCTGACAAGGATTTCTACGGCGTTGCCCCCATGAGCCTGGCCTCTCAGGATGTCTTCGCGGCCAACCTGGATTTCAGACCAGCAAACCCGACCTACAGCACCACCAGCAAGCTGTACTTCAAACCTGTCGCAGCCGAGAGTCCGGTCGAAGCCATGCCGAATGAGCATAACACCGGAGACACGTTTGCCGGTGGAACCTGGATCGGCCGCGCCATGTCCCCATGGGAAACAACAATCGCCTACGAAACAAAGAGCCAGGAAACGGAACTGGCCGGCACCAACTACTGGCGCATGGTCTCATTCATCTCGCCCAAGGTCTACAGTACCACCACCCTGCCCGCCGGAAACTGGGTGATCAACATCTATTGCCGCGAATCATCTACTTACCAAAATGCCAAAATCAGGTACAAGGTCTATAAATGGAATGATCCCGCCGACAGCATCGGCGCAACGATCATAGCCACCGGAACCAACACGACCGAGCTTGCCACCACCTCCGCCCCAGGCTCAGTCCGTCAGATAGCGGTGAATGTGCCCGCAACCACTCTCACCGCTGGAGAAAAGATTGTGGTTGACCTCGTACTTGACACATCTTCCACCATAACAACCGAATATATCGGATCATTTTACTTCGGAAGCCACGCCCCCAGCAACCTGACGCTTCCCGGCAATGTGAACTGGAGCTATGCCGATCCGGGAGCGGCCGGCTTCGGCCATAGAACCCAGCATTATTCAGGGATACACCTGCCATCTACCAGAAACGAGAGTCTGGACTACATCTCCCGGAACCGCCATGTGGAGTGCGTGGATTGTCACAACCCGCATGCGACCCGCAACGGACTTCATGGCGACTACGGAACCGCAACCGGCGGTAGCACGACCACGCTGGTCAACAGCAACAAGAACTGGGTTCCAAATCAGTGGGTCGGAGATTTCATCAATATCATCTCCGGAACCGGTGCCGGCCAGACAGCCACCATCAGCAGCAACACCGCCACAACTATTACGGTGCCAACCTGGACCGCGCCGGCCAGTGGCAGCGTCTACCGGATTACGACCAATACCAATGCGGTATCCAGGAGCCAGAGAGGGGTGCCCGGAGCAAGCGTCAGCTATGCAGGTTCCTGGACAAACGGCACCTACAGCCTGGTAAACGAAGCAACCTACGAATACGAAATCTGTTTCAAGTGCCATGCGGCCACCAACGCCACCTCCAACACCCTGCGTTACTGGAACGTGACCTCGCCCTCCATGGGCGCCGCCCGCTGGACCAACATCGGACTGGAATTCAACCCCAACAACGCCTCTTATCATCCAGTGGTGCAGGCTTTGCCGGCAACCGGCAACCGCCGGCTCTCCACCGCCGCACTGACAGGAGGATGGGCGCCGGGCGAGGTTATGTCCTGCTCCGACTGTCATGGCAGGGACACCGGCACCTCGGCAACCGCCCAGGGCCCCCACGGCTCAACCGTCAAATGGATGCTGACAGGCACCTATCAGAACTGGCCATTTACCTCGGCAACCGCCAATGGCACAGCTGCAGGGGGTACACTTCTGACCGGAACAGGAACCACCACGGTTCCGGCCAGCAACTTCTGTTTCAACTGCCATACATGGGCTGCGGGAGGCTACGGCCATACAAAATCTTCGGGCGGACATAACAAGGCCTGCGTCAACTGTCATATCCGGGTTCCACACGGCGGCAAGGTTCCACGCCTGTTGACCGGCCCCAATGCGCCCCCCCGCTACAAGCCTGATGGAAATGGCGGAGCATTTTCAGGGGCCTACCTGACCAGCGCAGTGCTGCCCGCATCCGGCTACATGCTGGCAACCAGCGTCAGCTGCTCAAGTATCTGCGGAGCAAGGCACACCGACAACAGCCTGAAAGCCAACTACTGGTAATCAGGAAGACGCCAGGGAGATCCATGAAGAACAATTGTTTTCTGGCACTTATCACCCCGATCATCTTGCTGGCGCTTTTATCGTTGACGCAGGTTGCCTGTACCGACATAAACAGCGATGTCCGGGAGATAGGACATATCATCCGGCGCTACAATCAGCTTGTAATGCAAGGATACCGGAATCAGGATATGAACCCCATGCAGGAGGTCACCACCGAGGAACAGGCACGGAAGCTTTACCATCATATGGCCGCTCTCGGTGAAGCCCAGTTGCGGATGGAGTCTGAGTTAAAGAGCATCGTCTTCAAAAAGACAGATCTGCGCGGCAGCTCGGAAGCAACGGTGGAAACCGAAGAAACCTGGGATTTCTGCCATCGCAGAATGGTCACCAATGAAAAGTTCGCCGAGGAAAAGGATTTTATCTACCGCATGGGTTATATCCTGAACAAAAAGGACGGACGCTGGCTGATAACCCGGGTCAATACCATCAGCGGAACCAGTACCAACACGGTTATCCCGTGGCCGCAGCTTGACCGCAAAGGCAACATACTCACACCTTCACTGGATGGCGCCAAACCTGCCAATCACCCCTGACGATGAATCATTTCAAGCGATTCTTTCTCTCGCGAACAACCGTCATCTGCCTGATAGTATCGGCTTTGTCAGCCGTTACCCTGGCGGCGTTTATCCCCCAGAGTTTCCTGACCTCATCTGAAAGTATGCTTGCATGGCAGACGGCGCACCCGTTTGCCGAACGCCTGAGTGAGCTGTTCGGCCTCCACCGGATATACACCCATCCGGCTTTTGCGGTTGTTTTGGGAGGTGTGGCGATCTCGCTGACCCTGTCCACCTGGAATCAGTTTCAAACCGCCTGGCGGCGCAGCTTTGATCCGGATCAGGGAGTATCCGGCGGCGAATGTTTTCCCGTCCCAGGAACCATGGACGAATGCTGCCGCACTCTTGCCACCCACGGCTATCACCGCCTGGGCGGTACCGCAGAAAACGTACTGCTGGTACGCCACCCTTGGGGTTACTGGGGCAACACCCTGCTTCATCTGGGGATGATGGTGACCATCGCCGCCTCGCTTTTTATAGCTCTGACACAGCAGCGGGGAGTGATACACCTTGCCGAGGGGGCCATTCGGCATCCTTCCGAACCGTTGCTGATGGAGGAGCACGGATTGCTTGCAAAACCTCTGCAGTTGCCCCAGACGATGAGACTTGAACGCATCTCTTACAGTTTCTGGCCCAACTATGGCGTGCGTCGGGTGGAATCAAAGGTATCTTTTCTCGATGAATCCGGCACTGCTGAAACAAGAACCGTGGAGATCAACCGTATTCTCACCCACCGTGGGATCCGCTTCTATCAGGGGGTGGAATTCGGACATGCCTTTTTAGTGGAAGTAACGTCCCGGACGGGGATTACCCGGCTGTTTCAGCTCCAGATCCGACATCCCGAAACGCCGGATAAACCGGGCTATAACGATTTTCAGGACCTGCTCGGAGATGGCTGCCTGCTGCGGGCCAAATACCTGGTTGATGCCGAGAGAAAATCCTTCGACCATATCGATCCGCTGCTGACACTGCGACTGGACTGCCGGGGAAAGGAAACGGGACAACTCCCCATCAAAGTCGGCGGAGAAGGGGGCATTGGCCCTTACAGGTTCCGCCTCCTGGCCATTAGCCCATGGTCCCGGCTGATTGTTGTCAATCTGAGCGGGATGCCCTTGATCTTCCTGGGCTTTTCCATCATCTGCCTGGGAGGGATACTGCATTATTTTACCATACCTCGCGAGGCCAGGGTCTGCAGGGGATCCGGCGCTGCCACAGAGATCTGCTGGCGTGCGATGAAATTTGACGGGTTTTACCACGATGAGCTGGCTTCATTGAAAAAGGAGCTGGGATGCGGGGAGAATCAAGAATAATCAGGTGGCTGCCGGGCTCGGTTTGATGTTACGATCAACATACTGAGCCCGGGCCGCCTTGAGCCTGAAATCTACTTTACTTCCCGGCGTCCTTCTCCTCGCCAGGCGGTGGCGGCGCCCCTTCCGGAACCGCCACCAGCTGTCCCTCGAACAACTTGCAGGTGCCCTTGATCGTGCCATTGGGAGTAATGAACTCGACCATATCCCCCTCGTTTCTGTCCTTGCAGATGTCGAATGCAGCCTGCGGCGGCCTTCTGCGTTCACGCGGAGGCCGACGGAAATCGTTGTCGGCCAATACCATCCCCGGAACCATGCTCACCAGCAGGCAAAGCACTCCAATCTTCTTGATACCATGCAGATTCATCCTTCACTCCTTTCAGACAGATATATTCTGTATGACTCACCTCTGCCTGAAGCATATCTGGCAAATGTGCAGTAAATATGCAGCAAACATGCAAAAAACCGGGAAATCCGGACTTGGCAGAAGATCGGTCCGGCTCTTTATCAAAAACGGGTCAGGATTGACCTGATTGATGCAAACAGCGCTCAGATTGAGAGGCTGCTTAGAAACCGTGAACAGGCCCTAGCAGATGGCAGTTTGATTTGAAATCCGGAGCACATCACGCTGGACATCACTTCGCCAGCTCTGTTAAAGTATGCAATTCCATGAAAATCAAACGCCTCGAAATATCCGGTTTCAAATCCTTTGCCGACAAGGTCGTGCTGGACTTCCAGCAGGAGGTGACCGGCGTGGTCGGCCCGAACGGCTGCGGCAAGTCCAATATCGTCGATGCCATCCGCTGGTGCATGGGGGAGCAGTCCGCCAAGAACCTGCGCGGCAAGGCCATGGAGGACGTGATCTTCGCCGGAAGCGAGACCCGCAAGCCTCTCGGCCTGGCCGAAGTGTCACTGGTGTTTTCCACCGAGGACGGTCGTGCGCCGGCAAAATACCTGGATTATTCGGAAATCCAGCTGACCCGCCGACTGTACCGCGACGGCGACAGCGACTACCTGATCAACAAGGTTCCCTGCCGACTGATGGACATCACCGAACTGTTCATGGATACCGGAGTCGGCACCCGCGCCTATTCGATCATCGAACAGGGCAAGATCGGCATGATCCTGCATTCGCGCCCGGAAGAGCGTCGATTCCTGATCGAGGAGGCGGCCGGGGTAACCAAATTCAAGTCCCGCAAACAGCTGGCGCTCAAAAAGATCGAAGGTACCCGCCAGAACCTGGCCCGACTGGCCGATGTGCTGGGAGAGATACGCCGCCAGCTTGGCTCGCTGCAGCGCCAGGCCAAAAAGGCCGAGAAGTTCCGGGAATACCGCGATGAGCTGCGGGAAATTGAGCTGCTTTTCACCGCCCGCGAATACCTGGAGACACAGACTGCGCGCAGCCAGGCCGAACGGGAAATGGCACTGCTGAACGAACGCATCCGCGAGGTTTTCGCTGCCTCATCGCTGGGGGAATCACGTGCCGAAGAGGCCCGGGTTGCCCTGCTGGAAGCGGAAAAGAGACTGGCCCTGGCCCAGGAAGAGGTTTTCCGGATCAGGAGCGAATTCGCCACCACCGAAAACGGGCTGGAGTTCCAACGCAAGGAGCTGGCCGGCCTGGATGGACGGCTGGCACGGCTGGAAGCCGAAACCGGCGAACTGGAAAAGCGCCTCAAGGAATGCGCCGATCAGAAGGTGGCGCTGGAGCTGCGGCGCGACACCGGCAGCCTGGACGTGAGCGGGACCCAGGCAGGGCTGGAGCAGGCCGAAGCGCAGCTGCTCGAACAGCAGCAGATCGAGGAGGAGCTGAATCGCAACCTGGAAACCCGGCGCAAGGAGCTGTTCACCGCGCTGGCCGAAGCTGCCCAGCTCAAGAGCCGCCTGGAGAACGCCCAGAAACGGCTCTCCGGGCTGGATGAGCGCATCGGACGCCAAAAGCGCGAGAATGCGCAACTGGCCGAACGGCGCGAACAGCTTCGCCAGCGAAGCTCAACCCTGGATAAGGAAGTCGCTGCCGGCCAGCTTGAGCTGGAAACGTTGCAGACCGAACTCTCCGTGCTGCGCAGCCACGAGGAGGAGCTTAAAAAACGCCTGCCGGAAGTCGAAAAGAGCTGGCAGTCACGTCGCGACCAACTCAACCGCTCCTCATCGCGCCTGCATTCTCTTAAGGAGCTGGAGGCGCAGTTTGCCGGTTTCGGCCAGGGTGTGCGCACACTGATGAAGGAAACCGGCCTGCGCTCAGGTTTCAGCGGTGTGCTGGCAGATACGGTACAGGCCCCTCCCGAACTGGAGGCCGCGGTCGAAACCGCGCTGGCGGAACGGCTGCAATGCCTGCTCTGTGAAAAGGACGGAGACGCGATCAAGGCTTTGCAGTTTCTGAAGGAAAAGAACGGCGGGCGGGCCGGGATCGCGCTGCCGCTGGAATACGACGCGCCTGCCATAGCCGGCGTACCCGGAAGCACACCGCTGGCGGAACAGCTGCAGAGCAGCGGCCCCTATGCCGGCCTGGTCCGCAACATGCTGGCAACCGTGATGCTGGTTGACGACATCAACTCCGCCATCGGGCTGGCCCGCAGTCATCCGGGGCTGACTTTTGTCACCCGCGACGGCGACATGGTCACAGCGGGAGGAATAGTCAGCGGCGGGTCGGGCGACCAGGCCAACAAGGGCCTGATCCACAAGAAACGGGAGATCCGTGAACTCGAGCAGTTGGTTGCCGGGTTGGAGGAGGAAACCGCATCTCTTGGCAAACAGCGCGAAGACCTGCGCAGCCAGAGCCAGGAAGTGGCCGAGAAATTGAAGTCCGGCGGAACGCATCTGCACCAGTGCGAACTGAAACTGACCGGCCTGCGCAAAGACCGCCAGCAGGCCGCCGACGAGTCGGCCCGCATCGAGGAGCGGCTGGAACTGCAGGGGATTGAGACTGCCAATCTCGACGAGGAGCGCCAGACACTGGAGAACGAGCTGAAACTCGCCCTAGAACAGATCGGACAGACCGGCAATGTCTCCAGGGATCTGGAACAGGAAACGAACCGCCTGAAAGAGTCGCTGGACCTGCAGCGCTCCACGCTGGCCGCCACCAGGGAAAAGGTCACCGCAATCCGGGTACAGACCGCCACGCTCAAGGAGCAGCACGAGGCTCATCTGCGGGGGCTGGCCGACCTGGAGCGCCAGACCATGGAACTGGCAAGGCGCATGGCCGGAGATCGTGAAGAGATCGAAACCGGCTCTTCCGGCCGGCTCCAGCTGCAGACTTCGATCGCCTCCGCTTCGGAACGGCTGGAGGAACTTTTGCGGCTGCAGGTGAAGACCGAAGAACGCCTGAAAGTGGCCCGCGAAGCCTTCGAAGCGGCCGGCGCCGGACTGAACGAGAACGAAACTCTGCTCAAGAAGGCCCGCGAAGAGAGTGACTCAGCCCGCCAGGCCCAGGCCGACCTGAACCTGCGTTTCTCGACGCTGAACATGCAGGCCGAACATCTGGAACGCACCCTGCAGGAAAAGAGCCGCATCGACATGAGCGAAGCGCTGGCGCGGCTGGAGGCGACGGAGTTCGACCAGGACTCCCGGCAATTGCGTCAGGTCGAGCTGCAGCGCCTGCTGGAAGAGATGGGTGAAGTCAACCTGATGGCGATCGAAGAGTGCGCCGGAATGGAGGAGCGCTTCAATTTCCTCAATGGCCAGAAGGACGACCTGGAAGAATCGCTGCGCGGGCTGCAGCAGGCCATCCAGCGCATCAACCGCACGACCCGCCAGCGATTCCTGGAGACCTACAACCTGATCAACGCCAAGTTCCAGGAGGTCTTCCCGCGGCTGTTCTGCGGCGGACGGGCTGAACTGCGCCTGACCAACGAAGACGACCTGCTTGAAACCGGCATCGACATCATCGTCCAGCCTCCCGGCAAGAAGCTGCAGAATGTGACCCTGCTCTCCGGCGGTGAAAAGGCCCTGACTGCGGTGGCCCTGATCTTCTCGATCTTCCTGATCAAGCCGACCCCTTTCTGCCTGCTGGATGAAGTCGACGCGCCTCTGGACGATGCCAATATCGGGCGTTTCAACGATATGGTACGGGAGATGAGCGCGATCTCGCAGTTCATCATCATCACCCACAACAAGGCCACGATGCAGGTGGCCGACACGCTCTACGGCATCACCATGGAAGAACCGGGTGCATCCAGGATGGTGTCGGTAAGACTGCACTGAGTTTTCGGTGGCCGGCGGCAGATCGAAGCTTGCCGCATGGCCGCCGACAATCAATTTTTGAATCATGGTGGAGGTTACATGTCATTTGAAGTAATCCTGAAAGATCTGGTGGATCAGGTCCCGCACGCAATCGGCGCGATCCTGGTGGACTGGGAAGGGGAAGCGGTGATGGAGCATTGTCACTGTGATCCCTATGACATGCGCTTCATAGCGGCCCACAAGGGCATCATTCTGTCACGCCTGATGGAGATGCAGAGTATTGCCAATGTAGGAGCTGTTGAAGATGTAGTGGTTACCGCCAGCGAAGGACACGTGATCATCGGCAGCATCGACAAGGATTATTCACTGGTAATGCGGGTCGGGCGCAGCTGTCCGGTAGCACAGGCCCTGCACTATTTCCGCCTGGCCATCACCGAACTTAAGAAGGAGATCTGATGGAACAGAAAGAGAAAAAGGGCTTTTTTCGGGGCCTGATGGACAAGATCACCGGCGCGGATTCGACCGAGGAGATGGCTGCACCGCTCGACACGGCAGCAGCTCCGCACACTCCCGCACAGGAGGAGCTGACACCGGCAGCCGTGACCGTTACTCCGGCCACAGTTGAAAAACCCAGCTTTTTCGAGCGGTTGAAGTCAGGATTGAAGAAGACCAAGGACGGCCTGGTCGGACGCATTGACGCGCTGGTGCTGGGCAAAAAGGAGATCGACGCCGATACGCTGGAAGAGCTGGAGGAGATCCTGATCACCTCCGATATCGGCGTCAAGACCACCGTGGAATTGATCCGCACGCTGGAACAGCGACTGGGTCGCAACGAGCTCAAGGATGGCGAGGCACTGCGGGGAGCGCTGAAGGAGGAGATCCTGGCGCGCCTGACCGCCCACCATCTCCCGCTCGACATCGGCAGCCAGAAACTCTTCGTATTGCTGGTGATCGGCGTGAACGGAGTAGGAAAGACCACCACGATCGGCAAATTGGCTTCGCGTTTCACCGCCGACGGGAAAAATGTACTGCTGGCAGCGGCGGACACGTTCCGCGCCGCAGCCTCCGAACAGCTGGTCGCCTGGGGAGAGCGCTCCGGAGTAGACGTTATTCGCCACAAGGAAGGAGCCGACCCTTCGGCGGTAGTCTTCGACGCCTGCAAGGCGGCGGTTGCCCGGAATGTTGACATCCTGATCATCGATACCGCCGGGCGACTGCACACCAAGGTCAACCTGATGGAGGAGATGAAAAAGATCCGCCGCGTGATCAGTCGCGAGATTCCAGGTGCGCCACATGAGACTCTGCTGGTGGTCGACGCCGCCACCGGACAGAACGCGGTTTCCCAGGCACGGCTGTTCAAGGAAGCCGCCGGGGTAACCGGCCTGGCGCTGACCAAACTGGATGGAACCGCCAAAGGCGGCATCGTGGTGGCGGTCAGCCATGAATTTGCACTGCCGGTCCGCTATATCGGGGTTGGCGAATCGATCGACGACCTGCGCGACTTCGATCCAGGAGAGTTCACGGATGCCCTCTTCCAGGCCTGAAATATCTGCCTCCAAAAGGGGGCGAACAGGCAGGGAACCTCACGAAATCAATCAATTGGGACTTGACTTCGCAACGCCTCCATCGTATAGTTCAGCCCCTCGAAAGGAAATTGAACCCATGAATCAGGAACTGATTGAAGTGCTCGAAAAGAAAATCGGCGAGCTGGTAGAAAAATATACTCAACTCAAAGAGGAAAATGCCCTCTTGAACGAAGAGCTGCAACGCCTTTCATCCGACCGGGAAGGGATCAAGTCACGCGTTGACGCCCTGCTCGGCAAACTGGACGGCATCTAGGCTACGCTCATGGTCATCGTATGAAAAAGTCACATGCGGTGACAGTGCTGGGGCGCGAAATTTCAGTCCGGAGTTCGGCTCCGGCCGAAAAGGTCGCGGCGGTCGAGAAATTTGTCAACGACAGGCTGCTGACCATCGGCAGCGCCCTGAAAAGTGGCGATGCCCAACTGGTGCTGACGTTGGCACTGCTGAATACAGCCGAAGAACTGCTTGAGCTGAACTCAAGAAAAGAGCTGGATGCCGCGATCGAGAACAGGATGCGCGGTATTATAGACAAACTGGAAACAGCTTGATTTTAATGGTCTCTCAGGGAGACTTGATCATATATTCGCAACAGCAGCGCCGCAAATCGGACCCTTCAGCAGCGAGCAGTCAAGTCGCTTCTGATTGCTGATATCAGAAACTCGCAGAATATATCCTCACTGAAAGGAAGAAATCGCTCCGGGTACAGCAACATAGGAGAACCACATTCCCCACACGGCACTCGCGAGCCTTTTCCCATTTCCTTTCATCCTCCCTGGCTGACCTTCCCGGCATAACTCCGGGACCACTCCATCTATATATTTACGGGAATGCCATGCCCAAGCGCTCACTCCGTTCGCAACTTCTGTCAAAGCGGCGGGCACTTGACCATGATGCCTGGCTGGCGTCCAGTCATGCGGCACAGCAGCGACTGCTTGCGCTGGAAGAATATCACCGGGCCGGATGCATTGCACTGTATGCTCCGGTACACAACGAAACCGATACCTCCGAGATACTGATTCATGCCTTCGAATCGGGCAAGCGGGTGCTATACCCGGCGGTTTGCGGAGAGCACATGGTGTTTCGGCTGGTGGAAGGGCTGCATTCCCTGCAGCAGGGCGCCTATGGCATACTGGAACCGTGCGCAACAGGAATCGACCACCAGGCCGACGAAGCCGACCTGATTGTTGTACCGGGGGTGGCCTTTGACCTTACCGGACACCGCATCGGCTACGGCAAGGGTTTTTACGATCGTTTCCTGAAACATCCCGGACTGAAAGCTCACCTGGTGGGACTCTGCCATGACTTTCAGTTGCTCGAAGAAAAGATACCGGGTGAGCAGCATGATATCCCGATGGAGATTGTCGTCAGCGAACGACGGACCATCCACATAAAGAAGTAACCGAGGCCGCGTTCGCGGTTCGGATTAATATAAAGGAGGTTATTTATATGGAAGTAATCATTGCCGTCGTAGTTACACTGGCAGTAGCCGCTGGAGCATATTTTGCCGGAAGCAAGCTGAACAAGAAGGATTCCGGCATAATCTTCAAGCAGGCCGAGGAACTTGCCAACAAGGTCATCGAAGACGCACGCCGCGAAGCCGAAAACATCACCAAGGAAGCCCAGCTAAAGGCCAAGGATGCGGCCATTCAGGCCAAGGAAGAACATGAACGCACTACCCGCGAGAAGAACAAGGACCTGCAGGTTCTTGAAAAACGACTGGCGCAGAAGGAAGAGAATCTCGACAAGAAAATGACTCTGATTGACCAGAAGGAGATGGACTTTCTCAAAAAGGAGCAAACCCTTACCCAGAAAGAGCAGTTGCTTAATTCGCGCGACGAGGAGTTGAAGAAGGCGGTAGATGTACAAAACGAAAAACTCGAGCAGATTTCCGGCATGACCGCCGGCGAAGCCAAAAAGGAACTGATGAATGTGATGGAGAACGAGGCCAAGCACGACGTGGCCAAACTGATCCGGACCATTGAAGAGGAAGCCCGCGAAACCGCCGACAAGAAGGCCAAGGAGATCATGGCGCTGGCAATTCAACGCTATGCCGGCGAATACGTGGCCGAGCGGACCGTATCGGTGGTTCCGTTGCCGTCCGATGAGATGAAAGGTCGCATTATCGGCCGCGAAGGGCGCAACATACGGGCCCTGGAAGCCGCAACCGGCATCGACCTGATCATCGACGATACTCCCGAAGCGGTGATACTGTCGGGTTTCAACCCGGTCCGCCGTGAAGTGGCACGCCTCTCCCTGGAAAAGCTGTTGGCCGACGGCCGCATCCACCCCGGCCGTATCGAGGAAGTTGTCGCCAAATCGACCGAAGAGGTTGAGCATTCGATCAAGGAAGCCGGTGAACAGGCCGCCTTCGACCTGGGAGTTCACGGCATCCACCCGGAGATTCTCAAGCTGATCGGACGCCTGAAATACCGCACGTCCTACACCCAGAACGTCTATCTGCATTCGCTGGAAGTAGCCTTCCTGTGCGGCATAATGGCCGCCGAACTCGGCATCAACGTAAAACAGGCCAAGCGCGCCGGACTGCTGCACGACCTGGGCAAGGCGGTTGACCACGAGGTCGAGGGCTCCCATGCGGTGATCGGCGCCGAACTGGCACGCAAATACGGCGAAACCCCCAAGATCGTACATGCTATCATGGCCCACCATGAAGACGAAAAACCCAACTCGGTGCTGGCAATCCTGGTGCAGGCCGCCGATGCGCTCTCCGGCGCACGTCCGGGAGCACGGCGCGAGATGATGGAAACCTATGTCAAGCGCCTTGGGGATCTGGAGCGGATTGCGACATCGTTCAACGGTGTCCAGTCTTCCTTCGCGATCCAGGCCGGCCGCGAAATCCGCGTCATGGTCTCCAGCGACCAGGTCTCAGACGACCAGTCGGTGGTCAT
>JAWDJY010000008.1:0-77675 GCA_032469775.1 Geobacteraceae bacterium
CATCAACTCTTCACGAAGATAACAGCGGGATATTTGTCTGGGTATTTCTTGGATTCTGTGCCCTGATCGTTGTAGTGCAGGTAATGCCGGCAGTGATACTGATGCTGGGATTTGCAAAAGGATTGTCGGCTAAAATGACGAAACAGCAGGAGGTGATGGCCCGGAAATGATACGGACAAAAGTTGAAGTCAGGGGAAGACGCTGCGGAATCAGAGATGTCTCCGCAGCAAAATGAGAGGGGTGACTCCTATGGAACCATCCCTCTCTTGTTTTATACATTTCGGTTATACATAAATAAATGGGTTCCATTAAAACGGAATATCGTCATCCTGGAAAGGGGGTTCTTCATAATTCCCCCCGCCAGATGGTTCAAATGATGACTCTGCGCCTCTGCCTCCATCGCCCTTGGGAGACAGCATCTTCATGGTGTCACCAACTATCTCGGTAGTATAGCGGGTGTTGCCGTCGCGATCCTGCCACTTGCGGGTCTGCAGACGTCCTTCGATGTAGACGGTTTTTCCTTTGGACAGGTACTGGCCCGCAGTTTCAGCCAGTTTGCTCCAAAGTACTACGTTATGCCACTCGGTTTTTTCTTCCCATTCATTGGTCTGTTTGCTCTTAAAGCGTTCGCTGGTTGCAATCGAGAACGTTGCCACTGCAGTGCCGGCAGGGGTGTGGCGAAGTTCGGGGTCTTTGCCCAGATTGCCAATCAGCATTACTTTATTCAGGCTGGCCATAATTCTACTCCTAGTGTGAAATGGTAATAATTATATCTGATGCCCGTTTACAGCTGCTCTCAGCAGCTGGCTCGGTTTAAAACTCAGAATTCTGCGAGCGGAAATTTCCAGAGCCTGGCCGGTTTGGGGGTTTCTGCCCCGGCGCGGATTCTTGTGTTTTACCTCGAACTTGCCAAAACCGGAGATCTTCAGGTCCTCGCCGCTCTCCAGACAGCACTTAACAAGAGAAAAACATCCCTCTACCAGCTCGGATGACTCTTTTTTGGAAAGATTGCAACTGCTGGAAACCCTTTCAATAATATCTGCTTTCGTCATACGACCCTCCGCTTAAATTGTATCGGACAATACACGAACATTTTCAGCAAAGCAAGTTGGAGTGTGCTGTTGTCGCAAAACAAATCGTGTCAATAATTCGACGCGTTCAATGGTTTGACATTGAGAGAAGTCGTACTTGACTGCTGTCGAGTGAGCTGGATGCCCCAGTAGTGGGGGCTGGAATAGCTGTGCTGTGTGTTGCAGGCCTTGTGTGTAAGTGGTACGAAAAATGCATTATGACGTTGCTTTGACACCTATACCTACAAGGCGGTTACAGAAACAATTCCATGGCAAATGGCACTGCTGAAGCTATAGAGTTGCGCGGATTTCGCAAAAACTCGGATATATATGTCGCACTGGCGCTGATCGGCATACTTTCGTTGATGATCATTCCGTTGCCGGCCTTCTTTCTGGACATATTCCTTGCGGCCAATATTACAGTCGCTCTGGCGATTCTGATGATCTGCCTCTATACGGAGCAGCCGCTGGACTTTTCCGTATTTCCCTCGGTATTGCTTGTGACTACTCTGTTCAGGCTTGCGCTTAATATTGCTTCCACGCGATTGATACTTCTTCATGGCAGTGAAGGTGCCGAATCAGCCGGTGCGGTAATAAAGGCTTTCGGACAGTTTGTGGTCGGCGGCAACTACGTGGTTGGAACCGTCATTTTTCTGATACTGGTTATCATCAATTTCGTAGTTATCACAAAGGGCGCCGGTCGTGTCGCTGAGGTAGCCGCGCGCTTTACTCTGGATGCGATGCCAGGGAAGCAGATGGCTATCGATGCCGATCTGTCAGCCGGACTGATCACCGATAGAGAGGCAAAAGCCAGACGAAGCAAGGTTGCCCGCGAAGCGGATTTCTACGGTTCGATGGACGGTGCCAGCAAATTTGTCCGCGGAGATGCGGTCGCCGGCATACTTATCGTAATGGTCAATATTTTCGGAGGGTTGATCATCGGAGTCTGGCAGCAGGGCATGCCACTGATGAACGCCTTGAGCAATTACACTTTGCTTACTATCGGAGAAGGGCTGGTTGCCCAGATTCCGGCTTTGATCATCTCGACCGCCGCCGGTGTGCTGGTGACGCGGTCTGCCGACGAAAACAGTTTCGGTCAGGAGTTGACCGGCCAGTTTTTGAACTATCCCAAGGCGTTTTACGTTTCCTCCGGGGTACTGTTCCTGTTTGCACTGATTCCCGGGCTGCCGCATTTTGCATTTCTGCTCCTTTCAGGGGTAACTTTCCTTGTCGGCAAGATGGCCCGTGAAAAAGCCCAGATTGTCGAAGATGCTGCCGCACTGCCCGAGGCGACTGCCGGCGAGGAGTCAATTGACCAGGCGTCAAATATCCGTCCGCTGGATGTACTTGAGCTTGAGGTCGGCTATGGGCTGGTGCCGATGGTTGATGCCGCGCAAAATGGAGAGCTGCTTGAGCGCATCCGCTCCATCCGGCGCCAGACCGCTCAGAAAATGGGTTTTGTTGTTCCGCCGATCCACATCCATGACAACCTGCAGCTGAAACCGTATGAATACAATCTGCTTATCCGTGGCGCAAAGGTCGGTGGAAGCGAACTTACCGGACAATACCTGGCAATGGACTCGGGGGGCGTTACCTCCAGCTTGCCGGGCACTCCGACCAAAGAACCGGTCTTCGGGTTGCCGGCGGTCTGGATCCGGGGCGAAGAGCGCGATCTGGCCCAGGTGAACGGTTACACCGTCGTGGACAGCACAACCGTTGTGGCCACCCATATCAGCGAAATAATCAAACGCTACTCCCATGAACTGGTCGGAAGACAGGAGATGCAGCAGCTGCTTGACAATGTTGCAGTCAGCGCACCCAAGGTCGTTGATGAGCTGATCCCCGGACTGCTCAATCTCGGTACGGTACTGCGCGTCATCAAGAATCTGCTGAAAGAGGGAGTTTCAGTTCGTGACATGCGGACAATACTCGAGTGTCTGGCCGATTATGCTTCGCTTACCAAGGATCCGGATGTGTTGACCGAGTTTGTGCGCCAGGGACTGGGACGATTCATCGTGGACCAGTACAAACTTGATGATGATTCGCTTTACCTGATCACTCTTGACCGCGAAGTCGAGGACCTTATCGCGGAAGCTATTCAGCCTTCCGATCAGGGAAGCTACCTGGCGATCGAGCCGGCGGCGGCCCAGCAGATCATCTCGGCAATCCGCAATATGTCGGAAAGATTCGGCATGAGCGGCGCCCAGCCGGTTCTTCTGGCTTCCCCTTCGATTCGACGTCACGTCCGCAAGCTGATCGAGCGCTTTGTGCCGCACATGGCCGTGCTTTCCCACAATGAAATACCTCAGAATGTAAAAATCCAGTCACTAGGGGTGGTGAGTTCCAATGCTGGTTAAAACCTTTCAAGCGCCAAGTATGGCTGAAGCATTGAGAATGGTGAAGGCTGAACTCGGGCCGGATGCCATGATCCTCTCGACCAAAAAGGAAAAGACCGGCGGGATACTCGGGTTCTTCAGTAAACAGGCCTACCGTGTCACTGCCGCTATCGACCCGGCCCGCAAGCCGGCGCCTCCCCAGTCAATACCGGCCGCCTACCGCGAAGCTCCGGTCCGTGAACGCACAGCCAGGGAGGAGATGGAGAGTTCAATGCTGGCGCCTCTGGCAAGGGAACTCAAGGATCTGCGAGAGAAGGTTGATGCTTTGGCGCGTCGCGAGGAGGAAGCCCGCAAGGAAGAAATCTCCGTTGACGGCGAACGTTCTTCCTCTACACACGATGGTGGGATCAACCTGAAAAATATTCCTCGTTCGGATCTGGAAGAAATCAAGAAACTGTTGCTGGCGACACTGACCAAAAGTCAGGAAGGGGGCGCCAGGACGGTGGAATGGCCTTCCGTCGGCGAGAACAGTCCATCCGAAGAGCCGTCCGGAGAAGAACTGTTACCGGAAGACTCGCCACTGGCCGTGGAACTTGCCCGAAATGGCGTTTCTACCGATCTTATCCGCAAGATCATCGATACGCTCAATACGCTGCCCACTCAAAGTGACAACCAGAGTATCAACGGCCGGCTCGGCGAGACGCTCGGGCGCCTGATCAAGTTTGCCGGAGCCCCCAGACTGAAAAAAAATTCACCCCGCATTATCGCTCTGGTCGGGCCGACCGGAGTCGGCAAGACTACCACCACCGCCAAGCTGGCCGCAATGTACGCTCTCAATCGCGGCAACAAGGTGGCCCTGATTACGATGGACATTTTCAGAGTCGGGGCGGTCGAGCAGCTCAAGACTTATTCCCGTATCATGGGGATTCCGCTGGAAGTCGCATCGACTCCCAAGGAGCTTGAGAAGGCTGTCGAGAAACATTCCGCCTGCGACCTGATCTTTATCGACACCGCCGGTCGCAGCCACAAGGACAAGGAAAAACTGGATGAAATGAAGAGTTTCCTTGAACACAAGATTCCGGTCGAGGTGTATCTCTGCCTCTCTGCAACCACCAAGGATCGCGAACTGGAAGAAATCCTGCACCGTTTCAGCATCTTCCAGATCAGTAAAGTCGTTTTCACAAAGATTGATGAAAGTGAGAGTTTGGGGAATATGGTCAACTTATTGATGAAGGACAATCTTTCAATCGCATATTTTACAACCGGACAGCGAGTCCCCGAAGATATAGAGGTAGCGACTTCCGCCAAGCTGGCTGACATGATTTTGCGGGAGGTGGCTTAAAATGAGCAATATACCCGGGACGGGTGATCAGGCCGACACCCTCCGTCAGATGGCTCACAATGCAAAGAAAGTCCAGCAGGCTGATTCCGCCAAGAAGGGTGGCCTGTCAGACCATCAAGGTATCAGGGTTATTTCGGTGACCAGTGGCAAGGGTGGCGTAGGCAAGAGCAACGTGGTATCCAATCTCGCCATTGCACTCTCCGCCCAGGGCAAAAAGGTGCTGTTGATTGATGCCGATCTTGGCCTGGGGAATCTTGACGTTTTACTGGGCCTGTCTCCCACCTATAACCTAAACCATGTCATGAGCGGCGAGAAAACGGTACTGGAGATTCTGATTGACGGCCCTGCCGGTATCAAGATCATCCCGGCCGGCACCGGAGTCCAGGAGCTGACCAGCCTGGGACAGCATGAGAAACTGAAACTGCTGGATGAACTCGACATGCTGGAAGAGCAGTTCGATATCATGATTATCGATACGGAAGCAGGGATATCCGAGAACGTCACCTATTTTACTGTTGCTGCCCAGGAAATTTTCGTGGTGGTGACGCCAGAGCCGACTTCGATTACCGATGCCTATGCACTTATCAAGCTTCTGGCGACGCGTTATTCGGAGCATCATTTCAAGGTATTGGTGAATATGGCCAAGGACAGTGAAGATGCACTGGAAGTGTTCCGCAAACTGGCCAATGTGGCCGGGCGCTTTCTCAATATTTCCCTGGACTATCTGGGATGTGTGGTAAAGGACGAAAAGGTCGTTGAAGCGGTAAAACGGCAGAAAGCCGTCACGGAACTGTTTCCGGATTCCGAGGCTTCCGCCTGCTTTGCCACGCTTGCGCGCCGGGTGATAGACAACAAGCGCCAGGCCGGAATCAAGGGTAATATTCAGTTCTTTTTCAGGAGAATGATGGACAATCAGGGAGCTCAGTAGGTCATGACGCTGGAAGTCGGGATTGTCGCGGACAGGCGTCAGAAACAGGTCGAAGTGGCAGTGGACAGGCGTCAGGACAAGGAACGCGAGCAGTTGATTGTTGCCCACATTCCGCTGGTACACTATCTGGTTGGCAGAATGATGTTCCAGCTGCCGCAGCATATCGACCAGCAGGATCTGATGAGCGCCGCAATGATCGGGCTGATAAATGCTGCGGACCGTTTCGATCCTTCCAAGGGGGTGCTTTTCAAGACTTTTGCTGAGCAGCATGTGCGTGGAACCATTCTGGATGAACTGAGATCATACGATGTTCTCAGCCGTTCGATGCGCGACAAGTACAAGCGTCTTGCAAAAGAGCTGCGCAACCTGGAACATGCCCTGGGACGGAATCCTACCGGTGAAGAAGTCGCTGGTGCGCTTGGCATGAGCCTTGATGAATATTACGAGCTACTGGAAGATGTACATGTCTTCACGTTTATCAGCCTTGATGACAGTTGGGAAGACGACGACGGCAATCCGCTCTGCCTGGCTGACGTCCTATGCGAAACCGATGCGAAGAACCCGCAGCAGCAGGTAATGATGATCCAGCTGGCGGAAGCTCTTGGTCAGGCCATTGATACCCTGCCGGAGAAGGAACGCCTGGCGGTGACACTTTATTACAACGAGGATTTCAACCTTCGAGAAATTGGTGAAACGCTGGGGCTCACGGAATCACGGATCTCCCAGCTGATCAGCCAGGCCATGGTCAGGTTGCGGGGACGGTTGAAGCTGCACAAGAACTAGCCGGTTTAAGAGGAGAATAATAATGAACAGCGGAATGTATGCGGCCATTTCAGGAAATCTGGCAGCCATGCGGCGATTGGATGTAATCAGCAACAACCTGGCAAACGTAAACACGCCCGGCTTCAAAAAGGACAAAATGTCCTTCGAGGGGCTGCTGGCCAGCAATACTAATCCTCCCAAAGTGCCTCAGAGCACAACCGCCGACCCGATCCTGCAGAAGGAAAATGTCTACATAGATTATTCAAGCGGGCCGGTCAGCCAGACCGGCAATACTCTGGACCTGGCGTTGGACGGAGACGGTTTTTTTGCCGTTGCTGCGCCGGACGGAACCGCTTACACACGGCAGGGCAACTTTCGGCTGGCGGCCGATGGTACCCTGGTGACTTCCAATGGCTACCCAGTGCTGGGGCAGGGCGGCGTAATCCGCATACAAGGCAACCGGGTCGAAATAGACGCCAAGGGGGTGGTCACGGTTGACGGCACTCAAACCGGAACCATCTCGCTGGTCGATTTTGAAAAACCGTACAACCTGACCAAGCTGGGCAGCACCCTGTTTGTGCCTGCTGATCAGCAGGAAGCACGCCAGAGTACTACAACCCGGGTTCTCCAGGGACATCTGGAAGGTTCAAATGTCGAAACCATCTCGGAGATGGTGCAGATGATCGAAACCAACCGCTACTTTGAAGCCTGCCAGCGGGTCATACGCGGTTTTGACGACATGGCTGCCAAGGCGGCCAATGACCTGGGCAAACTCTAACTTCATAAACAGCAAAAGACAAGGAGTCCTACAATGATTCGAGCACTTTGGACCGCCGCTTCCGGCATGCAGGCACAGCAGAAGAACATCGATGTCGTTGCCCACAACCTGGCCAACGTCAACACTACCGGATTCAAGCGCAGCCGGGCAGATTTTCAGGATCTGATGTATCAGAACCTGAAGTCCACCGGTTCGCCGGCCACCAATGCCACCCAGGTACCGACCGGCATACAGATCGGCCTAGGCACGCGTCTGGCGGCGGTCACCAAGATTTTTGCGCCGGGAGATTTTTCACAGACCGGCAACGAACTGGATATTGCCATCGAAGGCGACGGTTTTTTCCAGATTCAGCAGCCGGACGGAACGACCGGCTACTCACGGGCCGGCGCCTTCAAGCGGGACAGCCAGGGGCGCGTCGTCACCCCGGAAGGGAATCCGCTGCTTCCGGAAATCGTGATTCCCAGCAACGCAACCAAAATCAACATTGGCAGTGACGGCACGGTTTCTGTACAGCAGGCGGGGCAGAGCGCGCCCACCACAGTTGGAAGCATCCAGCTGGCGGCGTTTTCAAACCCGGCCGGTCTCTCCGCCCAGGGCAAAAACATCTATCTGCCTTCCGACGCCTCTGGTACCGCCACCACCGGAACACCGGGGCAGAACGGACTGGGGCAGGTCGCCCAGGGGTTGCTGGAAATGAGTAATGTCAATGTAGCTGAAGAGATGGTCAATATGATCGTCGGGCAGCGCGCCTACGAAATCAACTCCAAGGCGGTGCAGGCTTCGGACGAGATGCTGCAGACCGCCAACAACATGCGCAGATAGGTTGGGAGCTGACGTGTTATGAAACGTTTTTTGCCGTACATACTTTTTGCCATGTCGGTTGTCGTTGCGTTATTTCCCTGCAATGCACAGTCAGCGGTGGACCGTGATAGCGAAGTCCGCGAAGCCGTTACCGCATTTATCACAACCCGCACTGCCGGTATGGGCTGGGATGTCCGTATTCGCCGCATAACTATCTCTGATGCGCTGAAACTACCGCCGGGGCCAATCGATTATGAAGTTATCGCTTCTCAGCAGTGGGAAGGATGGGGCACGGTCAGTATGGCTGTGCTGGCTCGCCAGAAAGATCGATTGGTGCGTAATATCCCTGTAAGGGTGGATGTTGATGCGCTGGCGGAGATGGTTGTCACCACCCGCCAGATAGAGCATGGCTCACTGATTACTGCGGCCGACCTGGCCCTGCAGCAGCGTGAGGTATCCTATAACTCCAACAGGGCGGCCCGTAAGATCGAGGAAATCGCCGGTAAGAAAAGCCGGACGACACTGAAAGCAAACCAGCCGGTTCGTGCGGACCAGGTTGAAAAGGTGCCACTGGTCAAATCGGGTCAAATGGTTACGATCATCGCCGAAAATGAGGTCATGAAGGTGTCCGTTGCGGGAAAGGCGCGCAGTTCTGGCGCCGAAGGGGACATCATAATGGTGCAGAACCTGAACTCCTTCAAGGAAATCCCGGCGCGGGTGATAAGCGCCACAACAGTACAGGTTGCGTTTTAATCACGGTTGTAATGCAGCCCGGTTGGCTGGAAGAAAACGTCGATCGTGAAATTTCGGCCCGGGAAACGCAGTGAATGGTTTTGACACAATAAGGAATAAATATGAAACGCATCGCTCTATTATCAATATCGTTGGCGCTGACCTGCTGCACCGTCGAGAAAACCCACGTCAAAACCGCCGGTTTCGATGAACAGCTGCCCAAGCCTGCCGCCGATTATTCAAGCGGTTCGATCTGGCAGGCATCGTCAGGCGGGTTGACCGAGGATTTGAAGGCGCGTCGCAGGGGGGACACCCTCACCATCGTGATTACCGAAACAGCCAGCGCCTCCAAAGAGGCCAAGACAGATACTTCGCGCGGATCTACAGTTAACGCCGGTATCCCCAATTTCATGGGACTTGAGAAGGTCGGTCTGTTGAAAAACAATCTCGGGGATTTATCAAAGCTGATTAATGCCAGCGTTGATTCATCGTATAAAGGTTCCGGATCCACCTCCCGGGCTGAGAATCTCAAGGCGACCATGACGGCCCGTGTCATAGACGTGCTGCCCAACGGCAACATGCTGATAGAAGGGCGCCGTAATATCAAGGTTAACAACGAAGACCAGGAAATCATCCTGGAAGGAACGGTTCGCCCGCGCGATATCGGCGCCGACAACGTGGTCAACTCGATCTACATTGCCGACGCAAGGATCAGCTATTCCGGTCGCGGCATCATATCCGACCGCCAGAGTCCGGGCTGGTTGATGAATATCGTCGACAAACTCTGGCCGTTCTGATGGCAATCGGCAGTTTGCATGCAGCCGAAAAAGGTAATCACATGAAAACACTCAATACCATCGTACTCTGTACATTGCTGCTCTGTTTATCGTCTGCGGCCCACGCCATTCGCATCAAGGATATCGCCTCGCTGGAAGGTGTGCGTGATAACCAGTTGGTGGGTTACGGTCTTGTTGTCGGCTTGAACGGATCGGGCGACAGCGATCAGGCCAAGATCCAGATCCAGTCGGTAGTGAACCTGCTGGAACGGATGGGCATTACCACCTCGGTTAATGATGTCAAGGTTAAAAACGTGGCGGCGGTGATGGTCACGGCCACGCTGCCCCCTTTTTCCAAGCAGGGCAACCGTCTTGACGTTCTGGTCTCATCAATGGGAGACGCCAAGAGCATCGCCGGCGGAACATTGATCATGACCCCTTTGAAAGGCGCCGACAACCAGGTCTACGCGGTGGCCCAGGGTTCGGTGCTGACCAACTCGTTTGCCTTTGGCGGCCAGGGGGCCACCGCCCAGAAGAACCATCCGACTGCCGGCCGGGTGCCCAACGGGGCGCTGGTGGAACGTGAACTGCCGAACACGCTGGCCGGGAAGTCGGTACTGCACCTGAATCTGGAAACAGCGGACTTTACCACTGCCTCCCGTATCGTTGCGGCGGTCAATGAGAAATTCAAGGCCGACGTTGCCACGAGCCGCGATTCCGGATCAGTGACGCTGACAATACCCGAAGCATATGCCAACCGGACGGTAGAATTTGTAGCAGCCCTTGAAACCCTTGAAGTAAAGCCGGATGTACAGGCCAAGGTGGTGCTTAACGAACGTACCGGCACGATTGTCATGGGTGAAAGCGTTCGCATTTCCACTGTAGCCGTAACCCACGGAAGTCTTTCCCTGGTGATCAAGGAAACACCGAAGGTGTCCCAGCCGGCACCGTTCAGCAAGACCGGCGAGACCAAGGTGGTGCCGCGTACAGACCTGAAGGTTGAGGAGGAAAATCGCCGCCTGATGGTTATGCCTGAGGGGGCCAGCATCGGCGATGTGGTGCGGGCGCTGAACCTCTTGGGGGTCACTCCGCGGGACCTGATCAGTATTCTGCAGGCTGTCAAGGCCGCCGGCGCTCTGCAGGCGGAGCTCTCGATCATTTAAAGCTTAACTAAAAGCACTTACAGGACGATAAGATCGCTATGGACATCAAAATCGCCACAACGATTCCGGACAGCACCGACAGCGCTGCCGCCAAGGCCAGTCAGCTCCAGCGCCAGAAGCTTTCCGGAGATGGTCTGAGTAAAAAACAGCTCCTCCAGGCCAAAAAGGTTTCCCAGGACTTTGAGGCACTGGTGGTAGGCATGATGCTGAAATCGATGCGTGAAACGGTCGGCAAGGACAAACTGACCGGCGGCGGGCATGGGGAGGACGTCTATCGTTCCATGCTGGATCAGGAATACGCCGCTGTGTCGGTCAAGCGGGGTGGCGGCATGGGGCTGGCCAAAATGATCGAAAAGGATATTATTCGCCAGGAAAGCCGCAAGGCCGTACCAACGGTCGATCATCACGAGTAGATCGAGAGATTCGGGGCAGGTGCTAATGGAACTTAAAAAACTGCTGGAAACCCTGTCGATAGAGGCTGGATTACTGGATGACCTGCTGGCATTGCTGGAGCGGGAAACGGTTGAGCTCGGTAATATCGACCTAAATGCAATGGCTGTCTCCAACCAGGCCAAGGAAGAGCTGATCAATAAAATAGCTGAGCATGCGCCTTCCCTGCAACAGGCCGTTTCCGCATGCGCAGTTAGAGAAGGTCTGGCCGTCTCGACCGCACTCGGAACGCTGGCGGAGCATCTTGCAAAGCGGGGAAGCGGGGAGCTGCTCTCAAAACAGCGCCAAGTCAGCAAAACCGCCGACAGAATCAAGCAGGCGGCAGCGCTGAACCAGGAAATTGCCGAAAGGTTTGCTGCGATGGCAACAACTTCACTCGGCCTGATAACTCGCCTTATCAACCAGTCCAATGTGTACGGCGCATCGGGCGGATACCAGCAGCGGCCCGCCGCTGCCGTCATGATTAACAGGGAGGCTTGACATGGGACTTTCAGCGGCCATGGAGATTGGCAAGAACGGTCTCAACATTTACAGGATCGCGACCGAAGTGACGTCGGAAAATATCGCCAATGTCAACACTCAGGGGTATTCACGCCAGAGGGTGCTGCTGGAGTCGGCTCCTCCGACGCTGCATAACGGTTTCCCGCTGGGGACCGGAGTACAGATATCCGTTGTTGAAAGATACTACGACGGCCTCTTGCAGCAGCAGCTCGTGAGCGCCCAGACAACCCAGGGGTTCGATACATCCAGGTCCACGGTACTGCAGCAGATTGAGCCTTATTTCAACGAGGTTACTAATGATGGCATCGGAACTGCTATCTCTAATTTTTTCGGCGCCTGGCAGGATCTGACTCTCAATCCCGGGGGTACTTCGGAGCGCCAGGTGGTCATTACCCGGGCCCAGATACTGTCGGACAATTTCCAATCGGTCAGCAAGGGGCTCAACGATGCCATTGCCACTCAGAACGCAACGCTGGTCCCGCTGACCGACAGTATCAACAGTACCCTGACCAATATTGCCCAGCTGAACGGCCAGATCAAGTCCACCGAACTGCTGAGCGGCAATGCCAACGAAATGCGTGACCAGCGGGATCAGCTGGTGCGGGATCTTTCACTCAAGATCGGCATCACTTTTACCGAGAATGTCGACGGAACAACCGATATCAGATATGCTGATGGCGGCGCCGAACTTGTTACCGGATCGAATGCCGGTGCCTTTTCGCTGGACCAGACCGATCCGGCCAACTTTGTTGTACAGCTGACACCTCCCGGCGGAGCTCTTGCCGTCGTTGCGCCGACAACCGGTGAACTGGGTGCCACTATGGCCATGAGGGACACGATCATACCCGGCTATCTGGCACAGGTGGACACACTGGCCAAATCTGTTGTCGATGCGGTAAACGCCCAGCACTCGGTCGGCTTCAGTCCGACCGGCGGTACCAATCAGAATTTCTTTACCCCGCTGGGCACTGTGGCCGGTGCCGCCGGTGCATTTTCAATCGATGCCGGACTGGATATCTCCACCATCGCCGCTTCCGGGAATGCGCTTCTGCCGGGTGACAACAGCAACGCGCTGGCAATTGTCCAGTTGAACAGCACCTATACGGTGCCGTCCGGCGCGCCCACGGCCACATTCAGCAGTTATTACAGCAGCCTCGTGAGCAAGGTGGGGCTGGATGTGCAGTCCAGCAAAACCACGGTGTCTCAGGATGAGGCCTTCACCAAGCAGCTGACAACGCTCCGGGAATCCAATTCAGGTGTTTCTCTGGACGAAGAATTGACCAATCTGGTCAAATACCAGAGATCCTACCAGGCGTCGTCCAAGCTGATTACCACGGCAACCGAGATGATGGACATGGTGATCGGCATGATCCGCTAGCTGCCGGGCAGCTCGCTTGCCACCTTAATACGGTCGGGAGAAAAACAATGAGAGTCACAGCCAACATGTCTTCGGACAACTCAATTTACAATCTGCAGCAGGGGCGGGCCAAGCTCGATAAATTGCAGAACCAGGTTTCTTCGGGGCAGAACGTCAACACACCCAGTGACGACCCGATCTCATCAAGGCTGCTGCTGGAAATCGGCGACAAGCTCAGGGCGATCGACCAGCGCTCCGGCAACATCAACAAGGCGACATCCTGGTTGCAGTTTACCAACACCGCCCTGGATGGAATGTCAGCGGTAGTTAACCAAGCCAAGAAGGTGGCCGGTACTCTCAATACCGGCAGCGACGACCCGGCCATTCGCCAGAGCGCGCACGACCAGCTTGTCGACCTGAAAAAACAGCTCATAGACATGGCAAATACCCAGTTCGGCGATCAGTATATTTTCGCCGGAGCCGACAATACCACTCCGCCGTTCAGTAACACTAACAACAACTACGCTGGTGACAGCACCCAGCTTTCAATCGAGGTGGCCCAGAATTCGGTGCAGGCATTGAACGTCACCGGAGACCGCCTGCTCAAGGGTATCGGATCAAACCCGACTTATGGCACGACCGATATTCTCGAAACATTTGACAACCTGATTGCCGCAGTGGGGGACAATACCACTCCGAGCGACGTCAATGCAATTTCGCAGGCGGCCGTGGACCTCCAGAGTGGCGCCAGGCAGCTCAACATCGCCACCAGTGATATTCTGGCGCGGATGACCCGTCTGGACAACATGAACAAACTCAACGAAAACAACAAAAACACGCTGCTTTCGATCAGCACCAGGGTTCAGGAAGTGGATTATGCCAAGCTGGGAGTTGAGCTGAGTAGTCAGAAACTGGCTTTCGAGGCATCACTGTCGGCCACCGCCAAGGTTACCCAATTGTCGCTTCTGGATTACCTCTGATCTAAAATCATATACATCCTGAATTTCGGCGGGACTCCGTAAAGAGTCCCGTTTTTATTGCTCAAATCCGTTGACCTTATTACTGTCAGGACTTATAAAAAAGCATGCGGTTTTCCCTGCCTACAATCCGTGCGGCGCGCCACAAGCCTGTTTCGATAAGACGCGACGTCTTCCGCCTGTCCATGCCGGTCCTGCTGTCTTCGCTGTTTCAGCGGCTGGTTTCGATTGTGGATATTTTCCTGACCGGCGGTCTTGGAGCTGCCGCGATTGCCGCAGCCGGACTCGGGCAGTTGTTGATGTTTGTAACCATGACGGTCTTCTGGGGGCTTTCCACCGGAACCACGGTCGTAATCGCCCATCTGTGGGGCGCCGGAAGACGTGAGGATGCCGGCCGGGCGGCCTGCGTCTCCTGCCTGGCCTGTCTGGCATTGACCGCGCTGTTTACGCTCTTCGGTGCCGCCTGGGGCAGCGAGATCGCCCGACTGATGGGAGCCGCGCCTGAAGTGCAGGCTCTTGCCGCAGAATATATCCGCCTGGTGTTTCTCTGGCTGGTATGGACCACGGGGCTGAACGTTCTTTCGGCGGTAATGCATGGCGTGGGTGATACCCGCACCCCGATGGAGGCCATCATACTGGTTAACATCCTGCACGTAATGCTGGCCTGGCCGCTGATCTACGGGAAGCTGGGGATGCCGGCGCTGGGGGTCAAAGGGGCGGCTATCGCGATCAACACTTCTGAACTGGTTGGATTCAGCTATCTTCTGGTCCAGGCCTTGCGAAAACGCTATATCGCATTCAGTCGTCCCGATTTCTCCCTGTTCGGCAGGATCTGGCGGGTCGGGTGGCCGGTCGCGCTGGAACGCATTGCCCAGCAGAGCGGGCAGCTGTTTTATTCCAGCTTTATCATCGGCTACGGTACCAGTGCCTATGCCGCCCACCAGATCGGGCTGTCGATCGAGTCGCTTTCGTTCATGCCGGGGGCAGGCATGGGGATTGCGGCGGCAACCCTGATGGGACAGTCGCTGGGGGCCGGGAAAATCCGCCGGGCCCGTATCAGCCATCAGGAGGCGTTGCGGTTGGCGGTGGGTGTAATGACGCTGATGGCGCTGCTCTTTTTCTTCTTACCTGATCACCTGATCGGGCTGTTTACTCATGATGCCGATGTAATCGAGAAGGGAAGCGTGTTTCTGCGGCTGGTGGCGTTTGCGCAGGTTCCGCTGGCGATTTCGTTCGTTTATGCCGGCAGCCTGCGCGGAGCGGGAGATACATTCTACGTATTCATCGTGACGCTGTTGGCCATGTGGGGAATTCGCGTGGCGTTGTCCTGGGTTGCTGCCGGATGGCTACATCTTTCACTGTATGCGGTGTGGGGTGTGTTCCTGATCGACTGGTACTTCCGTGGGGCGGCTTTTGCCTGGCGTTACCATCGCCGCGACCTGCACAGCGCAGTCTTCTGAGGGGCAGCTACTGCTCTCCCATCTTCCGCAGCACCTTGATGAAATTCAGCGTCAGGGCCGGGTTGAGGCCGGTGCCGGCAATTTTCAGCATGATGCCGGCCGCCTTTTCAAAGTCCATGGGATCCTTGTAGACCCGCCGGGTACGGAGAGCATCGAAACAGTCCGAAACCATGGTGATCTGGCTGCAGAGGTTGGTCTGCCATCCCTTGGGCACGCTGGGGTAGCCGGTCATGTCATATTTCATGTGGTGCTCGAAGGCGCTCATCACGGCTATGCGCGGCATGCCCGGCGTGTTGAGGAGGTAATGCGCGCCATGCACCGTGTGCCGGCGCATCTCCAGCCACTCGTCGTCGGTCAGTTCGCCCGGCTTGTTGAGCACTTCTGGCGGGACAAACTGCTTGCCCACATCATGAAGCATGGCCGCGATGCCGATGTCGTGCAGCAACTGCCCTTCAAAGCCGAGCGACATGCCCTGGGCGATATTGAGAATGCAGACATCAAGCGAGTGGGTGAAGGTGTACTCGTCCATCTCCCTCAGCGGAACCAGGGCCAGCAGCGGATTCGCCTCTCCGCGGAACGAAGTTATGAAACCGGCCACAAGCGCCATCACGCCCTGCAGATCAAATTGCTCCCTGGAAGTACAGGACTCAAAGTCGTTCGCCACCCTGGTCAATAGCTCTCCCGGAATAGCCGAATAGGTTGGAATCGGCTGAATATGCTCTTCCGGCTCTGTCCGGCTGTCATCCAGCTCAACCGTTCCGAATATCAGGTGCGGAGTCGATTTCAATTTCGACCCTTCCTTGTCGGCAACAATCCGCATCAACAACAGGATATCGGCACTGCCAGCTCCCCGCATCAGGCTTATATGTCCGATGCCGTACCCGGACATCTGTTGATTCAGGCGCTCCACATGCGGATTCTTTTCCAGGGGGATGCCGCTGATAAAGAGTTCTCCACCGATGCGGATGATTTTGAGCGTGTCTTCAGCGGCAAGGATCAGGTTCAGGCTTCCCAGCGCGCTGGCTGCGTGGGCGGTTGTCACCCTGTGCTCCGGCGAATAGAGCAACATCGCCTTGGCGGCCTGGACAAGGTTGCTGATGAATATCTCCAGCTGCTCTTTGATGTAAGGGGTCATGGCATCACCCCGTCAAGAATTTTCAACGCCTCGGCAGCGTGGAGTGCAAGCGGGTCTTCCGGCATGCCGGCAATCTTCTGCAGGATTGGCCGGACATATTCGGCCCGGAAGCGGGGCAAAGCGCGAACGACCTCGATTTTTAGCAGGGAATGCTTGTTTCGATGCAGCAGAGGAGCACTGCTGATTATATTCAACAACTTAGGCAATGTGGACGGATTGCCGATATTTGCCAGCGCCTGCACCGCTGCGCTCTTGAGTTCGAGCTGGAAATCGGCAATTCCGCTTGTTTCAAGAAGGTTGAGGAGCTGTTGCATCACATCCTTGTCGCGGCTCATTTCAGCAACCTGTACCGCTGCCAGCTTTCTGGCCGGGTCGGGGTGCTGCAGTTCAGTCAGGATCATCTTGTCGGCGGCCGGGTCCCGGTAGTGGAGCAGGTTTTTCAGAGCTTCGCTTCTGACTTTCGGATGAGGATACTCGGTAAGTTTGCGGACTTTCTGAACTACTTCGGGGTCACTGAAGTTTCTCAGCATCACCAGCAGATTGCGGATCACAAACCACTGTTCATCGTTCAGGCGGAGCAGCGCAGCATTCCGCACCATTTCCCCCATTCCGCCCAGGCAGTCGAACCAGAAGCGGCGCAGGGAACGGTTCTCTTCCATTGCCAGCTTGTCTATCAACGGTTCGATAAACGGTGATCCGACGGTTGTGATCACTTCCCGTATCCCGGCGAAGCTGTCGCGCCCCAGGGTCGCCGCTGATTTGAGGATTCTCTGGACGAAATCGGAATTGAATAATGCGTCGTCGCTTCCAGGATTGGCACTTCCCAGAATCCGGCAAACTTTAGCCAGAGATTTGAAATCCTGTATCTCCAGGAAATAATTCAACTGTTTCTCCAGGCTGTTCCGTATCCCCGCACCCTGTTTTTCAGGAGGTATGGCCAAAACTATTTCATCAATTATATCGGTGAGCTTGCTCTCCAGATGTTTTGTCTCCATCGTTGCGCGCAGCTCTTCCAGAAAATTTGATTCGGCGTCCGGCAGCCTGTCCGTTGCCAGTATGGTCATGAGGGTCTGCAGGTAGCCTGGTGGAATATACTGCTCCAGGTCCCTTTCGCGCATCAGCGTCTGTACCTTGCCCTCGACTCCGCTGCCTACGAGGGCCGCGTCCGTGTCTGCGCATGATTCCGAATGAGCCGCCAGCCGTTGAACCAGGTTCAGGAGCATGTCGGGAACATGAGCGCCCTGTGCCGTTACCGCCTGCACCACCTCCTG
This sequence comes from Geobacteraceae bacterium, assembly GCA_032469775.1. GTDB lineage: Bacteria > Desulfobacterota > Desulfuromonadia > Geobacterales > Pseudopelobacteraceae > JACRCG01. The sequence goes on from JAWDJY010000008.1 coordinate 17,840, forward strand.
CAGGCCGTCTTCCGGGAGCTGGTTCAGCAGGCGCTCGTTGAACTCGGTTGTGGCGTGGGATGAGTTGCAGATGTTGAGGATGAAATCGCAGCGTACTTTAGGATCCAGTCCGGAGATGAAAGCGATGATCTTGTCCAGGGAGTCGTCGCTGATCATATCTGCCTTCCGGCTGAGCGACCGGCCGACATAACATTCCGCCAGTGCCTTGAGTGTATAGCTGCGTCCATCCTCCGGCATGCCTTCCAGCATGTCGGCAAGTTCGCAGGCCAGTCGCGAGGGTGAGGAGGATATCAGCTCACGCATCTTATCCGGTGACGAGTTGAAGCATCCCTTCAGCAACTTGCGGACGAAAAACTCCCATGTGTCACCGTTCGCGTCCTGGATATCATCAGTCAGCGTGAAGACCGATGGGTCGATAGCCTGCACCATGATGGCCCGGACTCCGGAAATGTCGAAGGCGTGTATGATGCCGCCGGACTCCCAGATTTCGCTCCGCTGGCGGTTGATGATCCGGTTGAACTCAAGAAGGTCTTCGGGCTGAATCTCCGGGGTGAAAGAGATGGCGATTATGCCGAGAGAGGCCAGCAAGGCGGCGTATTCACGGAATTTGACGTTGTTGGGTTCGATCAGTGCTTCATTGAGGAGCAGTCCCTGGCGGGTAACTCCAAGTGTCAGCGGTTTGCCGTCGGCCAGAAACGGCTCGAGCCTCTGGATGGTTTTTTTCAGAATGGTGCTTACGGCCGGATGGGAGTCCGGATAGAACTGTATGTGACTGCGGCAGACGATCAGGTCGGCTGCAAAAGTTGCGGCCTGCTGCAGCTCTGCGCGTGTATCGGCCGGCATGCTGGCACTGTTCACAAAGACTCCCGAAACGACTCTCTCGTCAAATGCACTTCTGAAATCGCTTTTTCGGTCCAGGCTGGAAAACTATTTCAATTTTAGCCGGATACCGGATTATGTCAACCGGGATAAGTGGCAGGATCAGGCCCGTTCCAGACCTGCAAAACGGAGCATCAGCTTCTTGGGGCCGACCGAGTTGAACCAGACGATAACTTTCTGTCCATCGCCTTCCCCCTCGATCTTGCGGATGGTCCCGACGCCGAACTTTCCGTGCCTGACGCGCATGCCGATGGAGACCCCGTCATGTTCATCGGGAGGTTCCGGGATGATTTCCAGCTCGTTGGACACAGCTGAGACCATTGACAGGTTGTGGGAGGTTGAGCCTGCAGGGGCGATCCGTTGGGTCGACCAATCCGGCTCCGGGCGTGGCAACGCCTCACTCCTGCCGGAAAATGCGTTTGCGGTTCCACCATCCTCCAACAGCTCCGGGGGTATATCCTTCAGAAACCGGGATGGAGGATTGTTCTGCTCCTGCCCGAACAGGTAGCGTCGTCTGGCGTTTAGCAGGTAGAGACGTTCGCGGGCGCGGGTCATGCCGACGTAACAGAGCCGGCGCTCCTCCTCCATGCCGTCCAGGTCGTCCAGCGAGCGCACATGCGGGAAGAGCCGCTCCTCCATGCCGATCATGAAAACTGCCCGGAACTCCAGTCCCTTGGCGGCGTGCAGGGTCATCAACGTCACCGATGCCTTGCCGCTGTCTCCCTGTTCCAGGTCCGACACCAGCGATACCTGCTCCAGAAAATCCGACAGACCGGCTCCGGGGTTCTTCTCGCTGAACTCCTCGATTGCCGCCAGCAACTGTTCCAGGTTCTCCAGCCGTTCGGCGTCGTCATCGTCACGACTCTCCTTCAGGCGGGTCATATAACCGCTCTCCTGCATTACTGTCCTGGCCAGCTCCGCCAGGTTGTTTTTTTGGGAGAGGTCCCGGAATCGCTCCAGCATGGCGACAAAGGAGGCCACTTTGCCTCGCGGGCCGGCCGAAAGCGGCCCTTCCACGGCAGCTTCACGCATGGCATCGGAAAAGCTGACATCGCGGACGGCAGCCTGCTGCGATATCTTGTCAACGGTGCTGTTGCCGATTCCGCGCGCCGGTACGTTGATGATCCGTTTCAGGGAGACCTCGTCGGCCGGATTGTCCAGTACCCGCAGATAGGCCAGGATATCCTTGACCTCCATGCGGGCATAAAAACGTACCCCCCCCACGATGTGATAGGGAAGGGCCTCACCCACCAGCGCCTCCTCGATCAGCCGCGACTGGGCGTTGGTGCGGTAAAAGACCGCGATCTCCTCCAACGGGATTCCGTTGCCGCGCAGGCGGGCAATTTCGCGGCAGACAAAGCGCGCCTCCTCGCGATCTGATTCGACCCGTTCGTAACGGATCGGTTCTCCCTGGGGATTTTCGGTCCAGAGCGTCTTGCCCTTGCGACCGAAGTTCTGTTTGACCACTTCGCCGGCCGCAGCCAGGATGGTGGCGGTGGAGCGATAGTTCTGTTCCAGGCGGATGATCTTCACTCCGGGAAAGTCCTTCTCGAATTCCAGGATGTTGCGGATATCGGCTCCGCGCCAGGAATAGATCGACTGGTCGTCATCGCCAACCACGCACAGGTTGCGGCGCTCGCCGGCCAACAGTCGAATCAGGTGATACTGCACCGGGTTGGTGTCCTGGTATTCATCGACCAGAATCCACTGGAAACGTTCGCGATAATGGTTGCAGACCTCCGGAAAACGGGTCAGCAGTCGTACGGTCTGGATCATCAGGTCGCCGAAATCTAGCGCGTTACACTTCTTGAGCCGCTCCTGGTAGGCGGAATAGATCTCGACCACACGCTGGTTGTAAACGTCACCGGGCGGGATCGAACCGATCTCCTCGGGAAACAGCCCCCGGTTTTTGAAAGAGTCGATCCGCGCGGAGACCCCCTTGACCTCGAAGCGCTTCTCGTCCAGGTCCAGTTCGCCGATCACGTCCTTGAGCAGCCGGCTGCTGTCGCGGTCGTCGTAAATCGCAAAGGTGGACTGGAATCCCAGCTGATGGATGTCGCGGCGCAGAATACGGCCGCAGGCGGCGTGGAAGGTCGATATCAGCGGCGAATCGCCCCCCCCCAGCAGGCGCTGCACCCGTTCGGCCATCTCGCGGGCGGCCTTGTTGGTGAATGTCACAGCCAGGATGTTCCAGGGGCGCACCCCTTGCTCGCGGATCAGGTGAGCGATGCGGTTGGTGATGACTCGGGTCTTGCCGGAGCCGGCCCCGGCAAGGATCAATAGCGGCCCCTCGCCGTGAAGCACGGCCTCTTTCTGGGGCGGGTTGAGATTTTTCAGTAGGTCCATGATTACCTTTTTAGACGCTGAAGGTATACATTTAACAAATGTTAAACGCGAGGCAAATGAATAATTGTATTTAATTTCAATACCTTGGGCTGTGTAAAATTCTTTAAGCCCGTTTAAAACGCGTTTAAAGCCTGTTTAAATTTTATAAAAAACACAAAATTTAAACGGCATTGCTTTCGATTTCCCACAACGACGTTCCGTTTGTTGTTCGACAACAAAGACTCTTATCTTTCATTCGCATTTCCGTTAGGAGATTCTTTACCTTGTTTCGTTTCTTCTCATTGCTAAGAATCGCTGGCAGCATTGAGAAGAGCAACTCTTCAAACTGGGCACGGGGAGTAGGGCCAAATTCTCTGATGTGCTGAAGAACAAATTCCTTAAGACGAGCCTTCTCGATCCCACGGTTTCGAGTGTAAACCGGCTTGGTGTTGGTAGCTGCCGCAACCTTTGCTGAAACGAAAAATCCGGGTTTCCTGCCTTCTATCAGACCCGTTTTACGCAACATATTCGCAGCATCATCGGTAATGGCCTGGCGTTTTTGAATCCGGTCGAGGAGTATCACTTTTGAAAGTGGTAAATCCTGCCTCTCCAGCAGCAACCGCGTATAATTTTCATTAATGACGTGTCCAAAAATTTCGAGTACGACCTTTCCCGGCTCCGATTTGCTGTAATCCGGAAGCGGAAAGTAGCGTTGCCGCTGGGCCATGATCATCGCATGAATACCATGGCCGACGGTATCGATCATGTTCAGATTGACCATGCCTTGTGCCAGCCAGTGGTTACGGTAGCGTTGTGGTGTTCGCTCCCCGATAAAATAGTCTTCTGGTTTACCATCGAAGAAGCTTCCGGCATTCTCGAAAATCAGCCGATCCACTTTCTCGGTGACAACAATCCGCGAACAGAGTGTGTAATCCTGATGCGCGATGCAGTTGTGCAGAGCCTCCAGGATTACGCGGGTATCGTATTTGTTGACCTCTGTTGCCAGCAGCTGGTTGTCGGGAAATATCTTGTATTTGATGTTCCTTATTCGATGCAGCACCGACGTGGTTGCCAGCAGAAAAGGAGGTTCGAAATGCTCATAAGCTCGTTCTTCGCCTTCCAGTTTCCAAGTAATCTGTGTCATGGCAGGTGAAAGAAAATGTACCGACTCTGGTTTGCCAAGGAGAATAAGGGCCGAACTGGTGATGTTCCCCTGAATGGTAATCTTTGCCTTGTCGAGAAATGTGCGCATATCCCAGGAAGGTATCTCGTTGGCAAATGAAGCGGTCTGATTCTTTTCCCGGAACTTTTCACGCGCCAATGCCAAGGCTGCCGGATCAAGATCGGCGAGGGAGGCACCGGCAACGATTTGAGCCGACCAGTCGATTAACTCAATCGGTTCGGCAAGAATGGTCGCCAGTCGCTCGGACCGCAGTTCAACCAGGCTGTCATCGATCCTCTGCCAAGCTTTGTCATGGGCATATACGGGCAAGCGGACCTTGTGGCGGGGAACATGAAGCACCCAAATGGTTTTGGATGTGTCAGCAGTTACAAACGGCTCGACGGTAAACCCCTCCGAGTCGAGATTAGGGCATTTGCCGAGGATACGCAGGCGGATGTTTTCCGGAGTGTAGGTGTGGAAATTTTCTATGCCGACAATATCGAGAGTCTTGTCCTTAACGCCGATAATCAGCTCACCGCCATCCATATTGGCAAGTGCCGAAATGTAAGAAATGATGTCGTTGCCCTTGTCACCCGAGACAGAATGGGCCAGGCTCTTGAATTCCTTCCACTCGCAGGATTCGTTCTCATTGGGGTAGCGATGACGTAGATGTTCGCGCAATTCTTTTTCGGTCATGTTTCACTCCGAACGGTTACTGAGTATCAACCTTCTTTATTCCCAAAACCATCTCATCAACTTCAGATTTCAGCTCAACAATCTGAATTGTTACTGCATCCTGCGTGGCCCTTCATCACTGCGCCGGAGAGAAATGCGTAAGCCGTATTCACGGCAGGTTCAGAAGTCTCTCACTCAGCCATACCCGGATAAGGTGTTTTTGTAGAATCCATTCGGTAGACGATACGAAACGGTGGGTGTATCCGCTCACGGAGCGAACTTACTTCAAATTCAAGGACAATGTAACACCTGTGAATAGACCATGAAAGCAGAAATTACTCCAAGTAGCCGTGGCAAATACATCATCACCGGCAGCGTCAAGCGGAAACGGCAAAGACTTCAGCTTCAGAAAACCGTCCCCAGCGGACTGGCCGCCACCAGTTTTGCGGTTACGTTCTCGATCTCGGCGATCACCGTCCGGTCCATCTTTTTCAGCCACCTCTGCGGTATGCCCTCCATGCCGTAATAGGCGCCGGCCAGCATGCCGCAAATCGCGCCGGTGGTATCGGCATCACCACCCTGGTTGACGGTTCCGACCAGGCACTCTTCGAAACTCTTGCCACGAAAAAACCAGTGGAATACCGTCTGCAGCGTATCGACCACGTATCCGCTGGCCAATCCGCGATAGGGAGTGAAGACAAAGGTTGGAAAGCGTGACGTCAGCCCGTCCACCTGCCGCCGCAGGCGACTCTTTTCTGCGCCGCATATGGCCAGGTGCAGCAGTTCTCCCAGGCAGATGCAGGCAGCATCGGAAACCGGATTGTTGTGGGTCAGGTGCGCCTGCTCCAGTGTGTATTTTCTGAGCAGTTCCCCGTCCGGCAGTGAAAAAAGCGCCACCGGGAGCATTCTCATCGCTGCGCCGTTACCGGCGTCCCACTCGTTGGGAGGTGTCTCCAGCGTGCCATGCAGCATGTAGGCCCTGATGCCCTTACGGCAGGTATCCCCGCAATCCACCGGCCTCGATTTAAGCCAGTCGGCAAAATTGTCGGCAACCGCTTCCAGCGACCAGGACTGGTTCCTGACGATGGCCCTGGCGATGCAGAGCGCCATTTGGGTGTCGTCAGTCACCTGGCCCGGCTTAAGCCTCAGCCAGCCTCCACCGACAATATCCCGGAAGGTGCCGTATTTTGAGGCAATCTCGGAGGCGGTCAAGAACTCGACCGTGGCGCCCAGCGCATCGCCGATAGCCATGCCGATGAAGGCGGCCCGGGCGCGGTCGCGGATTTCATCGAGGTTGTAGTGGTTGAACATGGAGGTCTCCAATCATCTGATAACACTGAGCAGCAGAGCAACAGAGAAGTCGGGCATGCAAGTAATAAACCGTAAAGGATGTGCCCAATAAATATGCATAATGTGGGTCGGCCGAAACCTGTAAACAGTTTTGAGAGCAGAGAAATCACGAATTTTTTTGTTTCGTTCTTTCCGTGTTACCCTGTTACGCAGTGATTTCGGGGGGTTGCGATGTTGTGCGGATAAGCTGGCACATTCTATGCTTTGAACCTGCCAGTACAGGCAACGGCGCCCGTGGGACAACATCCCGCGGGCGTTTTCATTTTGGAAGGAGAATAATCCATGGCTACAGCATGCGAGATGAAGAACAAGATCCAGGGTCACCCCTGCTTTGGTGGCAACCATCATAAAAACGGTCGCATGCATCTGGCGGTGGCGCCCAAATGCAACATCAAGTGCGGCTACTGCTCCAGAAAGCACGACTGCGCCAACGAGTCCCGTCCCGGCGTTACCAGCCGGATTCTGACGCCGCTGGAAGCGATCGCCAAGGTGCGTGAAGTGATGGCCAGCCCGGTGGTAGGGCCGATCATCAAGGTAATCGGTATCGCCGGACCTGGCGACCCGCTGGCCAACGAAGAGACCTTCGAAACCTTCGAGCTGGTCAAGAAGGAATTTCCGCAACTGATGCTCTGCATGAGCACCAACGGACTGCTGCTGCCGGAATCGATCGACCGTCTGTATGAACTGGGACTGCACAGTCTGACCGTGACGATCAACGCTGTCGATGCGGAAGTCGGAGCGCAGATCTACAATCATGTGATCTACCATGGCAAGCACTACAGCGGTGTGGAAGGCGCTAAAATACTGATTGCAAACCAGTTTGAAGGGGTCAGGCGGGCCGGTGAGCTGGGGATGACCATCAAGATAAATTCCGTGCTGACGCCGGGGGTCAATGACAGCCAGATTCCGTTGATTGCGGAAAGGGTGAAGAAACTGGGCGCCTTTGTCATGAATATCATGCCGATCATTCCCCAGGCCGAGCTGGCTCATATCGTACGTCCCAGCGAAGAGTACCTGGCAGAGGTAAGAAAGGCCAATGAGGGGACTATCGGCCAGTTTGCTCATTGCAAGCAGTGCCGGGCCGATGCGATCGGTCTGATCGGTCAGGATCTCAACATGACCATTGCGGAGGCAGCCTGTCCGACGCCATGAAGATTGAGCCATTCCGGCAAGATGACATATCCCTCTTTCTGAAACTGGCGGCGGAGGAAAACTGGATCTCGGAGATATGGGAGCTGGAATTCCTGTTGTCACGGTTTCCGCAAGGTTGTTTCGCGGCACGTGACGAGCGCGGAGAGACGGCAGGTTTTGTGACATCACTCAAGCATGATCGCAGCGGCTGGGTCGGTAATCTGATCGTGGAAGGAGAATACCGCGGGCAGGGGGTTGGTGAACGACTGTTTGTTCACACGCTCCAGGCGCTGCGTTCGGAGCAGGTCGAAACGGTCTGGCTGACCGCCTCGGATATGGGCAAGTCGCTCTACGAAAAGCATGGTTTCCGCTCGGTCGATACCATTACCCGTTGGGTGGGAACCGGACTTGCCAGTACTCCCATCCAGGGTAGCGGTATCAGTAGCGGTTCGGACTTTTCACCGGCCATCGCCATCGACAGCCAGGCGTGGGGGGACCGGCGCAGCCAGTTATTGGCAACTACTCTGGAGCGCGCACGGTTGTTAAGCAGCGCGGCCGGTTTTGCCGGCATTCAGCCCTGTGGTGATGCAGTGCAGATCGGCCCGTTTTCAGCATTGGACGACGGTACCGCCGGGAAACTTCTTGAAGCTGCGCTGCTGATTATATCCGGAGATACCAAAGTATTCATAGATGCGCCGGATTCCAATCGAGCGGCCGGCTCACTTTTCAGACGGAACGGAATGAGTGGCGGTGGCAGCAATCAGCTGATGTATGCGGGTGTGGCGCCGGCCTATCGGCCGGAGCTGCTCTATGGCCTGGCTACCATGGGGAGCTGCGGGTAGGGCGTTGCGTTCAGGCGGGATGCTCCTCTCCCGTGACTTTCGTCGCATACCGGTAGGTGTTTCTGCCGGACTGCTTGGCTGAGTACATGGCCCTGTCGGCGGCCATTTCAAGTTCCATCGGCTCCTCTCCGTCATCCGGGTAGACAGAGATGCCGATGCTGGTACTGGTGCGAAGCTGTCTGCCGACCAGTTCCAGTGGTTCCCCTATCTTATGACACAATGATTCGGCAATTTCAGCCAGACTCTCGCCCCCGTCGATCTCCTCGATGATAATGAAAAATTCGTCACCGCCATGCCGGCTGATGGTGTCATAATTTCGTCGGCAACATTGGCGGATACGATCGGCAGTGATTATCAGAACCTGGTCGCCGGTCTCATGGCCGAAGGTGTCGTTGATCTGTTTGAATCGGTCCAGGTCAAGATATATCAGGCCGAATTTTTCCCGGTTACGTCGGGCTTTGGCGATACTCTGGGTCAGGCGGTCCTCGAACAGTCTGCGGTTGGCCAGGCCGGTAAGAGGATCATGGAAGGCCATTTCACGAATGGTCTGCTCGTTTCTGAGCCGCTCCAGTTCGGCCGCTGCGCGGCTGGCAAAGATACGGATGATGTCGCTGACCAGTTCCGGGTTTTCGATCGGGTTGCGATCAAAAGTACAGAGGATGCCGATTGCGGCCCCTTTGGAATCGATCAGTGGCGCACCGCAGTAGCTTTGAATTGACAGGTTGTTAAGGATCGCGGCTTCGGGGAAGAGCTTCGCTACATTATCCGGAAAAACCTGTATGCCTGAGTTGATTGCCACGGCACAGGGAGAGCAGGTCAGGTCATAAGTAAAGAGTTCCGCTGGTTTTCCCGAGCAGCTGAAAGCCAGCGCCTGCGCGCTGATTCCATCTTCGTTCAGTTCGCCCACCATGGCATAATTCATTTCCAACGCTTCAGTCAGGTAGGAAGTCAGTGAGGTCAGGTACTCGGCGCCTACTTTGGCCGATACACCTTTTGCGATATTGCCGATCAGGTGCTCGGTTTTAACGCGAGCGCTGATGTCGCGGATGATCTCGACGCTGCCGGTGACAAGGCCGCGGGCATTCCGGAGCAACGATGCGGTACTCTCTATATGGATTGTTTTACCGCCGACCCGGCAGGTCCGCCGGGAGCTATGCGTGTTGCCGTTCTCCATGGCCATGACCGTCGGACAGCCATCGCAGGGAGCCTCCAGGCCGAAGATCCCGAAACAGGGCTTTCCGACGTGATCTCCGAACATGTCTGTCATCGCGCTGTTCTGGTAAATGATCCGGTAATCGAGATCCTTGATAGTCAAACCCTCCCCCAGGCACTCGACCACGGTCCGGAATTTCTGCTGTTCGTCTTCGAGTCTTTGCCGGTCGGCAACGGTATCAGCGCAGCGCTTGACCGCCCACATCAGTTTCTCGATTTCCAGCGGTTTCAGGAAGTAATCGTTGAAACCGAGTTCGATCGCAGAGATAAGGCAGCCTGTTTCTCGATTTGCGGAAGTGGCTATGATCTGTGCGTTTTTATCGAGCTGTCTGATCCTTGCTACCAGTTCCAGCCCATCCATGTTCGGCATGCAGATATCGGTCACGATGATCGGGTAACGTTTCTCTTCAAACATGGCAAGTGCTTTGCCACCATTGTTGGCGGCATCGACAACGGCCCCGCATTTGCCGAGTATGCGGGAAATCAGCGTGGAAGATGCCGGGTCATCTTCGACCACAAGAATTTGGAGTCCCTGCAGGTTAATTTCGGATGCCAGTTTCATTTAATTCTCCATTTGCGGATAATCCTGCTTGATGCCGGGACTGCAACTGATTCAGCTGTTCGACCAATTTTTCAGTCCGCAAAGGTTTTGTCAGATATCCGTCAAACCCTTGTGCCAGAAAACGTTCCTGATCGCCCTTGAGGGCGTGAGCGGTCAAGGCGATCACCGGGACATGCTTGCCGCTGAAGTTTTCTTCATAACGGATCTGCTGTAAAGCCTCTTCACCACCCATGACCGGCATCTGGATATCCATCAGGATACAGTCGAAATGAGATGTGCGCCAGGCTTCAAGCGCCTGTCTGCCGTTGCTGCTGCAGGTGACGCGGTGACCGATCTTGCGCAGGAGCGCTCCGATGAATTTCTGATTGGTGGGATTGTCCTCGACCGCCAGGATCGAGAGCGGAAGGCCTACTCCCGGGTGTTGCATGTCAGGTGCGGAGGATGAGGGCTCCTCGAGTGGAGTGACTTCGAACGGCAGAGAAATATGGAAAGTACTCCCTTTTCCCTCAGTACCTTCCACACCGATGCTGCCACCCATCAGCTCGACCAGGCGGCGGCAGATGGTCAATCCTAGGCCGGTGCCGCCGTAGCGGCGCGTGGTTGAAGCGTCAGCCTGGTTGAACGCGCCGAAGATTTTCTCATGCTGGTCAGGAGCAATACCGATTCCGGTATCTCGTACGCTGATGCTGATGATGGCCGTATCATCAACCCGGTTTTCAATTGCTGCCGTAACGGTGATCTCACCCTGTTCCGTAAACTTGATCGCGTTGCCCAGCAGATTGAGCATGATCTGTTTGAATCGGAGCTGGTCTCCTTGAATGAATGGCGGAATTTCGGAAGCGATGATGCAGTTTATTCCGAGTCGTTTTGCCCGGATGCCGGATATCTGGGTGTTGATTACATCCCTGATAGCCTGTTCCAAAGAGAATTCGGCATGTTCCAGCTCAATTTTGCCGGACTCGATTTTGGAGAGATCAAGAATGTCGTTGATCAGGGTCAACAGATTGCGACCGGAGGACTCGATATACCCCAGATATTCCTTCTGCTCATCGGTCAGTTCGGTCATGCCCAGCAGTTGAGTCATGCCCATGATTCCGTTCATCGGGGTGCGTATCTCATGGCTCATGTTGGCCAGAAATTCGCTCTTGGTCCGATTGGCGGATTCAGCCGCTTGCTTTGCCTCCCTCAAACCCTGCTCGAAATTGACGTGTTCGGTGATGTCTTCCACGACTTCGATGGCTGAAACGACGGTTCCGGTGCCGTCACACACCGGAGAGGAGACCACCTTGTAATTGCGGATGCCGTCCGGAGTCGGAGTCATGGTGACCGCTTCATGGGTCTGTCCGTCCCGGAGGGTTTTGATGGTGGGGCAGTAGGGGCAAGGCTCCGTTCCGGGCGGGTCATTGAAAAGCATGAAGCACTCTCGCGGATCCCCCTGTTTGATGTTGGGAAACCATTGTCGCATGACCGGATTCATGGAAAGAATTTTCATCTCCGGACTGATCAGGGAGACACCTACCCCGATATGCTCGAATATATCTGCGTACATCGCATCAGTTGACCGCAATATCTGGCGCTGCCGTTCCTGCAGTTCCACCATGCTGTTGAACGACCTGGCCAGGGTGCCGATCTCGTCGTCTCCGGTGAATGACTCGGGAAGGGGTGAACCGGCAGAATCAGGAAGTCGCAGGTGGCGCGCCATGATGTCCAGGGGAGCCAGAAAGCGCTGCATCATGAACCATATGGCAGCGGCAACAAATACGGCCAGAACGGCAAATGCCGAAGTATAATATCTGCGGGCGCTGGCAAGCGGAGCATAGGCTTCCTCTGAAGGGTAATTAGCCGCAAGTATCCAACCTGCCTTTTGTAATCTCTTGAAGGATGTCAGAAAGCGCCGGCCTTGCGGGTTGATCGTCTCGCCGCTTCCTTCAAAGCCGGCGATGGCCCTGTCGAATAAAATGTTGTAACCGGGAGGGGTCTCCTGCTTCATGATCCGCGAACGATCCGGATGCATGATCATGGTGCGTCCGGTCGTGAACAGGTAGACGTAACCGCTTTTTCCGCTTTTCATGGTGGCCAGATCGGCAATTACGTTGTCTTCTCCCAGAAGGTCAAAGCTGCCGGCCAGAACGGCGATGATGCGACCGTCGGGAGTCCGTACCGGCGCAGTCATGATAACTACCGGATGATCCTTGTTATGGGTGGAAATAAAAGGGTCGGAAATATAAGCTTTGCCGGTTGTCATCGTTGTGCGGAAATATTCGCGGTAGGATATATCCCGGCCACGCCTGCCGGCAATAAAAGGACTCTCGGCAATCAGTTTTCCATCGGCCGAAAACAGGAACATGGCATTTCTGAAGAGCGAGTCCAGTGAATACCGCTCGTCGAGGAAATCCTGGGCCTTGTCATGGTCGGCGACCAGCTCCTCCCCGATTTGCGAGGCAGAGTTGATCAGTGCGTTCTGGATCAATTCCAGCTTGTCATCGATGCTCTGTGCCAGTGCGCTTACGTACGAGAACTGCGTTGTCTCGATCGTCTCCCGGATCGTATTCTCCAGGAATCTTCCGCCAAGATAGCCGCAGGCGAGACTGAACAGGATGAACATCAGGGTCACCGCTCCCGCGGTCCTTGATTTCAGGCTGTGGTTTCTGGATGTGGCCGGAATTGACATTGTGAGCCTCAGGTAATGAGAACTTGATATAATCATAACCCATGTCTGAAATTAATCAACCGGAGTCGCATTATTCCCGACCGGTATGGCACACCCGATGCAAAGAAATCCGGCAGTAATAGTGAACAAGGCAATGGCGCCGCGTCTCCACTGGGGGCGCGGCGTTTTTGCATTCCGGAGGTTGTCATGACATGCACAGAAAACAGGCAAACCATCGTAATCGACGACACCACGTTGCGCGACGGCGAACAGACCGCCGGAGTAGTCTTCTCAAAACGCGAAAAGATCGCGATTGCCCGCATGCTGGATTCGATCGGCGTGGGTGAGATCGAATGCGGCATCCCCGCCATGGGTGAGGAGGAACAGGCCGGAATCCGGGCGCTGGTTGACCTGGGACTTTCAGCCCGCCTGATTACCTGGAACCGGGCGCTGGTGCCTGAAATAGAGGCGAGTATCGCCTGCGGTGTACGGGCGGTGGACATTTCCCTGTCGGTTTCCGATCAGATGATTGCACACAAACTGCGCAAAGATCGCGCGGCGGTCAAGGAACAGCTCAAAGTCGCCCTTGGTTTCGCCAAACAGCATGACCTGTATGTTTCGGTCGGTGGAGAGGATGCCAGCCGTGCCGACATGGGCTTCCTGGTGGAGCTGATGGAGATCACCCGTTCGTTGGGCGGAGACCGCTTCCGTTTCTGCGACACGCTGGGGATCATGGATCCTTTTACGATGTTCGACAAGGTGGCATTTCTGAGGAAGGCCGTTCCCGAGGTAGATATCGAGGTCCATACCCACAATGACCTGGGAATGGCCACGGCCAACGCCATAGCCGGAATCCGCGCCGGCGCCAGGTTTGTCAACACCACCATCAACGGTCTGGGCGAGCGCGCCGGCAATGCGGCGCTGGAAGAGGTGGTGATGGGCTTGAAACATGCCTGCGGCCTGGAGACCGGTATCGATACCCATCGCTTCCGGGAGATGTCGCTCTTCGTTGCCAAGGCTTCCCAGCGTCCGCTCTCGGTTTCCAAGCCGGTGGTGGGTGAACGGGTCTTTGCCCACGAATCAGGCCTGCATGCGGATGGCGTGATCAAGGACCCGCATAACTACGAAGGTTTCGATCCGGCCGAGGTGGGCCTGACCCGCAGCATCGTGATCGGCAAACACTCCGGTACCGGGGGATTGATCGAGCGTTATCGCAGCATGGGTATTGCCGTTGAACGCAACCAGGCCGGACCGTTGCTGGAGAGGACCCGGGCGATGTCCTGCAGGCGCAAGCGCGATCTGACCAACTGTGAACTGATGTCCATCTATCTTGGAGAAGAAACGCTGCCGAAGGCGGCATAGAGTTCATAACTCCCCCCAACCCCCTCTTGTCTTAAGAGGGGGAGCTAAACCTTCACCAATGTAACTACAATGCGTCTCTCCCCTTGGATAAGGGGAGGGCAGGAGGGGTTAGCTTTTGGATTGGAGAGTCGAACCAAAAAGGAGAGAAACCATGTGTGAAGCGGGAACATCTTTTGTTGCGATCGCCGAAGCGGCCAGGCTGCTGGAAACGACCGAGATGCGGGTGCTGATGATGCTCAAGAAAAACGAACTGCAGGGGAAGATGGAGGACGAGTCCTGGTTTGTGGACCGTTCGTCACTAAACCTCTGTGACAAACCGAAAGCCGCAGACATAGTCAAGCCGGGCTGTGGCGGCGGCTGTGGCGGCGGCTGCGGCGGGCACTGAACCACCGCAGCCCGGCTTGTTCCTTACAGCTTGAAGCGCCGCACCAGCCGTTGCAGCTCCTCGGCGTTGCCGTTCAATTGTGACGCTGCGGTGGCGGACTCATGTGCCCCCTGGGAGGTCTGCTGAACCACGCCGGTAATCTGGTGCATGTTGCTGGATATTTCGCTGGTGGTGGCGGTCTGTTCCTCGGCGGCGGTGGCGATCTGGTGGATCTGCATCGATACGGTGTTGATCTGCTCCAGGATCTCGTTGAGCGAGGTTTCCAGTCGCGCCGCATCCGCCGCGCCCCGCTCGGTGCCCTTGACCCCCTCTTCCATGGAGGCGATCGCCAGCCTGGTCTCCGACTGGATGGCCTTGATCATTTCACTGATCTCCTTGGTTGCGCGGGTAGTGCGTTCCGCCAGGGCCCGCACCTCGTCGGCGACAACCGCGAAGCCTCTGCCCTGCTCTCCGGCTCGGGCCGCCTCGATGGCGGCGTTCAGGGCCAGCAGGTTGGTCTGGTCGGCTATGTCCTCGATTGTGGCTACGATGGCGCCGATCTGGTCGGAGCGGGAGCCGAGCGATTCGACCAGGTCGGCATTTTCACGTGTCTTTGAACCGCGGAACTTGATGCCGTCGATGGTCTGCCTGACCACGTCGAAGCCTTTCTGGGCGGTTTGCGTGGCCACCTGGGCCCCTTCCACGGCATACTGGCAGTTGCGGGCGATATCCCCGGAGGTGGCCGCCATCTCTTCGCCGGCAGTGGCAACGGTGGTTGATTGGGCAACCACCTCTTCCGCGCCGGCAGCGATCCTTTCGGCGGTGCCGAGCACCTGATTGGCCGCCGTGGCCACCTGGGTCGAACTCTCGGCCACCTTGGCCAGCGCTTCCGAGAACGCCTCTGCCATCGTGTCGAAAGACGCGCCGATGGTGCCCAGCTCGTCCCGGTTTTTCAGGCGTACTCGCTGTGTCAGGTCACCATTGGCCATGGCGTTGCTGGCATGAATCAGGGCGGATGTTGAAGCGGAAACGGAACGGATGATCATGATCCCCAGGATCAGCGATACCAGGATGGCGCCGGCGATGGCGCCGATGATCCAGAACATCGTGGTGCGATATTGGTTTTGTGCTTCCTCGTGGGATTTTTTTGCCAGAGTCTTCTCGTTTTCATACAGTTTCAGCACCGCCTCGTTGGCGGTTGTGAAGAGCGGATTGATCTTGGCCAGGGTCAGAGACACCGACTGATCGAACTGTCCCGCCAGGACAGCCTCGCGCGCCGGCAGCAGCCCTTCCTTGACGAAGCGAGTCCGTTTCTCGGCAAAATCATCGGCCAGGCGTTTCTCCTCGGCGTTCATCGGGCCTTTGGCGAATTCCTTCCAGATGCTTGAGATCTTTTCGATATTCTTCATGACCTGATCGGTGTGGAAGTTGAGCGTATGATCGTGCAGCTTGACGATATCCGGGTTCTTGGGGTCGTGCTGAAGCGACAGCAGCAGCTGGATGCGGTTGTCGCGCATCAGCCCAATGATCTGGCTGAGCTGGGTGACGTTGGTCAGATTTTTCTTGTAAAGGGTTTCAATCTGATCGTTGCTGGATTTCATGCCGATCAGTCCCAGAGCCCCGGAGATGATCACGGAAACACACCCTGCCAGCACTATGATGACAATCTTGGATTTGATGCTGAGACTCATTACGCTACTCTCCTATGAACAGGCAGAAATCCTGTGGCTGAAAATGCTATCCGTTTAAAACTGGAATTATTCGAATGCTACAAAATACCGGGATGCATGGCGGCTGTCTATTGTGGGAACTACTTAGTGGCTGAGGCTTGGGGGCAACCGGGGGTGAGGTGAGTATTACATCTGTTCCGCGATGACCGCCCAGCGGGCCAGTATTGCCGCGTTGGCTGCGCCCAGTTTGTCCATCAGGTTGGAACGGTGTACTTCCACGGTTCTGAGGCTGATGCCGAGCCTGTCGGCGATTTCCCTTGATGTGGCGCCGTTTCCCACCAGCAGCAGAATCTCCAGTTCCCGCGCGGAAATGCGCTGGCGGAGAATGGCGTGTTCTTCCCTGAAGGTGGCTCTGGTGCTGAAGAGCCGGATTGTTTCAAGACGATGCAGGCGCCCGGTTATGGCCGCCACCAGTTCCTCAGCGGTGAATGGTTTGGTCAGATAATCGTCTGCTCCCGATGACATGCCCCGCCGCACATCGCTACGTTCCCCCAGCGCCGTAACAAAGATGAAGGGAATATCGGCCAGCTCTGCTTCGCTCTTTAACTGACTCAGCAGGGTATGACCATCCATTCCGGGCATGAGAATGTCGCAGAGGATCAGGTCCGGGCGCTTTTCACTGATTCTGGCAAGGCCTGAGAGACCATCGGCAGCGGTTCGGGTATCAAAGCCTTCCATTCTCAGGATCAGTTCAATGTTGCAGCAGAGCGCTGGCTCGTCTTCGATTATCAGGATTGAGTACATGGCAGCTGTTTCTTTTGACCCGGACGGTCAGTAATCGGGATTTCCGCCCGCATGGATGTGCCTTTGCCGGCAGAGCTTTCAAAGGAAATGCTGCCGCCCAGTTGCGATAATGCTTCATGAACAATGGAGAGACCCAGTCCGACTCCACGCCGTGTCTCAATATTATTGCAGCGGAAAAAAGCCTCGAATATCCGGCTTTGACACTCCTCCGGGATTCCGATGCCCGAGTCCGTAATCGCCAGCAGCATGCGGTCATTTTCGCGGCTGACATGAAACGAGACGCTTCCGCCTGCCGGTGTATAGCGGAAGGCGTTGGACAGCAGATTCTCAACGACCCGCCGCAAGAGGGTCTTGTCCAACAGGGCTGTTCCGCAATTTTCCTCGATTGAGATACTGAAATCATGGTTGCTGCAACAGGCGATCCTGACCTCTTCGGCAATCCTGCGGCAGAATTGCCCGATGTCGAATTCAACCGGTATATGACTGTGGATGTGCGCATCAAGAAGGTTGAAAGCCAGTACGGAATCAATCAGTCCGGACATCTGTTGCGCGGCGTTGCGGATGTGGTCATGCTGCTGTGTGCGCTCGTCCCGGCCCAGTCGTTCATCATAACGGTCGAGGATGTCGGTGCTGCTGGTAAGCAGGCTGAGCGGAGTGCGAAATTCGTGTGCAACCGTGGACAGGAACCGGCTTTTGGCTTCGTTGGCTTCTTGTGCCGCTTCCTTGGCCCGGAGCAGTTCTTCCAGGTATCTGGCCGAAGTTGTCTCGAACTTGCGCTGGTGATGCTGATAAAACAACAGGGCTGACGTCAGGGCCAGGGCCAGAATCCCGAATAAAGCGCCCTTTCCGAAGGATTCCCTGCGCCAGTCGGCGTACAGGGCCGAGGTGCTCCTGCCCACGGCAACCACCAGCGGCTTGTCCGTGGGAACGCTGTCGGGCTTGATGGTGCGTAGCGCCATCATCCGTTCGTCACCGGTGGCATAGACTCTGCCGGTCATGACATTTGCCGCAAGTCCGCTTTCCCGGTGACGGGTAAAAAAAGAACCAGGCTGGTCCAGGTCCAACCCTGCCATCCCCTCCTGTTCCGGCACCATCAGGAACTGCCTGCCATCCCCATGGGCCAGCGCGGCCCACATGTCCGGCGCGTAAAGCACCGAACCCAGCAGGATTTTGAAATATTCGGGATCCAGGGCGGCGGAGACGACTCCATTGAATTCACCTTTAGGTCCCGGGATCATCATCCCGATGTTGATGACGAAATTCCCCAGGATGGATTTAAAGGGGGGCGAAATGTACAAGATCTTAAGATTACGGCCGTTGAACGGGGCCTGGAAGTATTCACGGTGACGTACATTCTGGCCGATGACCTGTTCTCGATTGCAAAAGGTTATCGTCCCGGCGGCGTCTATGATCATGATGGTACGGATACCCGGCATGGCGTCAGCCAGGGCCCTCAGGTGGCGGTTTGCCAGCTCAGTCCCGTCTTTGCACTCCCAGCCCGGCAGCTCCTTGCGGATGCCTTGCAGCGCCAGGTAGATCCCATCCAGCTGGCGCCCCAGGTTCTCGTTGATGACTTTTGCCTGGGTAGCCAGCCGTTCACTCTCCCGTAGCGCGATGCGCTCATGCTGCTGATACATGGAGTAACCGATGAAGCAGGCCGCTATCAGCAGTCCGGCCGCCAGAGCCAGTCTCGGAGTAAGATGGTCGTGGCGAAGATGGTATTTTGGGACATGGATGTTCATAGCTGGCCTATTGATGCAGTCGCTGTCCATCATTAAAATCAGATTCTGTGACGTTACATTAGAAGCCCGGTGCAGTCAATTGCTAGAGGAGGAGCGTTTCTACATGGTTTGTCGCTGGGCAGAAAGGCCTGATTGCCCATAAATATTGCATTTTCAATGTGTAAATCCGCTGCCGGTTCACCGGTGTCAGCCTATCCTGCTGAAGTTATTGTGTTTGTATCTTTGGTATGTCCGATGCAGAGAGATAAGTAGTACAGCTCCTCCATGCCTTCAGTGGTCAGTTCTTCCGTGCCGGGGGCTTTCAGAATTCAGTCAATTCGAGAGGTGCAACATGCCCATCATCGTCAAGGCGTCGGATTTCAAGTTCAAATACCCGCGCGACATCGCCAGGCGCGAGGAACCCAAGTTTGCCGGCCTTCCGGATCCGGCGCCCTTCAACCGCCATGACCTGTACGAAATCCTGCCGATGATGAACGCGGTGATGAACGAGCTGGAGAGTGAAGATGGCGCGGTGCTGAACATGCTGGAAGACCTCCTCAACGATATGCCCGGTTTCATATCGACCCGTGGGGAAGTCTACGATTATCTGCTGGGTTCGGCGCGGGAATGCTTGAGACACTAGGTGACATCTGGGCCTACGCCGACCGTGGCGTGCCGGTAGTCATCACATCCAACGGCTCGTTGACGCGTGACGGCCGGGCTGTTTTCGGCCGGGGGGTGGCCCGGGAAGCAGCTCTTCGTCATCCCGGACTTGCCCTGAAATTAGGCAGCATGCTTGCGGAACAGGGCAGCCACGTCTTTGATCTGGGCTGCGGTATCATCAGCTTTCCGGTGGAAGAGACCGCCTGGTCGCTTCCGGATCTGCGTATCATAAGCCGCTCAGCTCAAGAACTGCGCGAGTTGACTGATCTTTCGGGATGGCCGCGGATTGTTGTCCCGCGCCCCGGATGCGGTGGCGGAGGACTTGCATGGAAAGATGTGCAGCCTCTTTTGGCCGCATGGTTTGATGACCGTTTTTTGGTTATCAGTCAGCCTTGAAATTAAGAGTCGAGACAGTATTTCGGTTGCCAAGGTAAATTCTCTAATCATGCACAAAGGAGTGGCCGACCATGTACACCGCCGGCATGCAGAACAGCAAATCCCGAACCCCTTATCACGAGTTCTACGCTGACGACTTTACCCCCCGCGACCACTATCGGCTGCTTTGGGATCACATCAAGGCCACGGGCAATAATGCTCTCGAGGCCAAAGCACACGAATCGCAACTGGCACTGCAGGCCGAAGGCGTCACCTTTACGGTCTATGGCGAAAGCGAGGAGGGCATCGAACGTATCTGGCCCTTTGATCTGATTCCCCGCATCATAACCGCCCCTGAATGGAGCAAGATTGAATCCGGTCTCAAGCAGCGGGTGCGTGCGCTGAACCTGTTCCTGGGAGACCTGTACGGTGAGCAGAAGATCATCAAGGACGGAGTGATTCCGCCGGAGCTGATTTTCAAGGGGCGCGACTTCCGTCGAGAAATCGTCGGAATCGTGCCGCCTCGCGGCATCTACACCCATATCAGCGGCATCGATATCATCCGTGATGAACAGGGAGAATTCCTGATCCTTGAAGATAACCTGCGTACTCCGTCGGGTGTCTCGTACATGATAGAAAACCGGGTGATAGAACGCCGCATCCTGCCGGAATTTTTCAATAAATACCGGGTCCGTCGCGTGGAGCATTATCCCTCGCTGCTGCTGGCCGCCCTGCGCTCGCTCTCTCCGCGCGGCAAGGATAATGCCGAGATTGTGCTGCTGACCCCCGGCATCTACAATTCGGCCTACTTCGAGCACACCTTCCTGGCCAAGGAGATGGGCGTTGAACTGGCCGAAGGCCGGGATATGGTGACGATCAACGACATAGTTTATCTCAAGACCACTACCGGCCTGCAGCGGGTAGACGTGATCTACCGCCGTATCGATGATGATTTTCTTGATCCGCTGGTGTTCCGCTCAGATTCGTCCCTGGGCATTGCAGGCGTTATAAACGCCTGGCGTGCCGGCAACGTGGCCATAGTCAATGCGCCTGGCAGCGGCATTGCCGACGACAAGGCGGTCTACCCCTATGTGCCGGACATCATACGTTACTATCTTGGCCAGCAGCCGATCCTAAACAATGTTCCCACCTACCAGATGACCAATGTCAAGGATCGAGAGTACGTCTTCGACAACATGGAGCGGATGGTTATCAAGGCGGTCAGCGAGTCGGGAGGTTACGGCATGCTGATGGGGCCATCCTCGACCCCTGCCCTTCGAAAGGAGTTCATGGATCTGGTGCAGGAAAACCCGCGCAACTATATTGCCCAGCCGGTGGTCTATCTGTCGCGTCATACCTGCTACATGGACGGTGAACTGGAGGCGCGCCATCTGGATTTACGCCCCTTTACTATCTACGGAGAAGATATCGAGGTCGTGCCGGGCGGACTGACACGGGTGGCGCTGCGCAAGGGTTCTCTTGTCGTCAATTCATCGCAGGGTGGCGGTAGCAAGGATACATGGGTACTGGCTGAATAGTTGCTGCTCTTTCCCCCTCTTAAGACAAGGGGGGGCGTTATGAAAGCTAAGATAACCCCTCCTGTCCTTCCCCTGATTAAGGGGAGAACCGCACAAAACATATTTTCAAAGGATAATCTATGCTCAGCCGCATTGCCGATTCGATGTACTGGATGGCCCGTTATCTTGAAAGGGCCGGCGAAACTGCACGCCTGATGGAGATCAACCTGCTATATCTGGTTGAAGCGGAAGAAGATATGGAGGAGGAAGACAAGTGGCTGCCGATTCTGCAGATTAACTCATCTGAACCGCTCTATCTGGAACAGTTCGGCGGCGGCAGCGTCAGCACATCCCGTGTGCTGCAGTTCATCTGCGCCGGTCGCAACAACCCCAGCTCCATTCGCACCTGTCTGCGGCTGTTCCGTGAGAATGCCAGGGTGGCTCGTGATCGCATCTCAAAAGAGATGTGGGAGGCGGTTAACGAGATCTGGATGAGCTTTGACGACCGGCTCAAGGGGTCGCTGAGCGCAGAGCGGGCCGGTGCCCTTTTCGTGGAATTGCGCAACCAGGTAGCCCGTTTCAACGGACTGGTCGCTTCGACCATGATGCGCAGCGAGGCCTATGCTTTCTACCAGTTGGGGGGCTGTCTGGAACGGGCCGATATGACAGCCCGAACTCTGGACATCAAATACCATATCATCCTGCCGGACCTCTCCATGGTCGGATCGGCCCTTGACTATTATCAGTGGGCGGCCTTGCTCAAATCCCTGTCTGGTTTCGAGGCCTTCCGTCGCAATTACCACTCCGGATTCATGCCGGCCGACGTTGCCGAATTCGTGGTCCTGAATCGTGACTTCCCCCGTTCGATAGTTTTTTCAGTGGAGCGCATGGGCGTCGCATTGCAGACCATCGGCTTGGAACACAAGGATGCCACCAGGGCAGCCTTCTCGACAATTTCCGATATGGTGGCAGTAACTTCACAACAGATTTTCGACGCAGGATTGCATGAGTTCCTGGAGAGTCTGCTTGAGCGGCTTTCGCAGTTTCATGGAGCGCTGGCCGAAGAGTTTTTTCAGTAAGACTACCGGCGGAAACAGTTTTGTATCTGCCGGATTTCAAAGGGAGATGTAATGCGTTATCTGATTGAGCACGAGACAGTCCTTGAGTATCCTCAAGCGGTACGTGAGCATCACATCGAGTTACGGTTGGCTCCCCGTGCCGATGGTCACCAGCAGGTGATTTCATGCGCAATAGAAACCGAGCCGGTCGCAGATCTGGCCTCTTACAATGACTATTTCGGGAACCGGGTCGATTACTTCTGTGTGATTCAGCCACACAACCGCTTGGTGACGCGTCTGAAGGCTGAGGTTGAAACGCTGAAAGAAAACCCGTTCAGTTTTGAGCCGGTTTCTCCGGCAGATGAGCAGGAATGGTTGCGTGACGCCATCCGGCGTGCGCCGCCCATGAACGATTTCGTGCTTCATCGCAGCCCGTTGACCCCCACTGCGATGAAGCTGGCCGATGCCATGGCATGCGCTTTCCCACGGCACAACAGGGAACGCCCGATGCTGGAATCGTTGCTGGAGCTGCTGGCCTGGGTGCCGACGGTGCTGGAATACCGTTCCGGGTCTACCGAGGTACACGGATCATTGGCGGAAGCCGTTCGGCAGGGCAGCGGTGTCTGCCAGGATTTTGCCCACCTGTTCATTACCGTCGCACGCTCATGGGGTATTCCTGCCCGTTATGTGATGGGTTATCTGGATCCGGGCATCTGCTCGACCGGAGAGGAACTGGCCACGCACGCCTGGGCCGAAGCTCTGGTGCCCGGCGCCGGATGGATCGGATTCGATGCGACCCATAACCTGCTGGCCAATGACCATTATGTGGCGGTTGCGGTCGGTCGCGATTCCTACGACGCCGCTCCCCAGCGGGGCAGTTTCAAGGGGGAGTCCGCCGGAGAACAACCGTCCGTCAAGGTAACTGTACAGGAACAATGAGAAAATCAAATTATGAATTATGAAGGTTGAAGGATGAAAGAAACTGTCCAGATTTCATACTTTATAATTCATCCTTCATACTTATCCTTAAGGGGACGACGATGTCCGCACAATTATCCATGAAAACCGAAACCTTCTTTACCATCGATATGCCCTATTGCGAGCGGATGGATATCCGCCGTACCGTGTTCAGCGGCGGGGAAGGCCCGCGGGTCGCGGTTGTGGCCGGACTCCATGGCGATGAGCTGGAAGGATTGTATGTCTGCCACCGTCTGGCGGCCTGGCTCGACGCGCTTCAGCGCACCGAGCCCGATTACCTGCTGGGGAGCGTGGAACTGTATCCGGCGGTCAATACGCTGGGTCTGGATACACTGACCCGTGGGCTGCCGGTGTTTGACACCGATCTCAACCGTGCCTTCCCCGGCTCATCCGGCGGGCCGCTTCCGGAACGCCTGGCAGCGGCCCTGATGACGGAGCTTTCGGGGGCGGCTCTGGTGGTAGATATCCACGCCAGCAATATCTATCTGCGTGAAATCCCCCAGGTGCGTATCAACCAGGAGTTTGACGACGAACTGGTGCCGGTCGCCCGCCGCATGAATCTTGATCTGATCTGGTTGCATGGCGCCGCCACGGTGCTGGAAACCACGCTTGCCCACAGTCTCAACAGCAGCGGAACCCCCTGCCTGGTGGTGGAAATGGGGGTCGGCATGCGCATCACTCCGGAATATTGCGACCAATTGGTGGCAGGCATCCTGTCAGTATGGAAGGAAAAGGGGGTGCTGGCTCCGGAGGTGGCATTGCCGGAAACCACCCACACTCCTTTGATTGCGGATGACAGCAACGTGCACTACCTTAATGCCCAGACATCAGGCATGTTCGTGGCCAGCGCATCACACTGGACCGATGTGCGCCGGGGGGAGCTGCTGGGAACTATCGTGTCGCCATTTTGCGGTGATGTGCTCTCCGATGTGCGCTCGCCGGTGGACGGTGTCCTCTTTACCCTGCGGGAATACCCGCTGGTCTATGAAGGCTCCTTGATGGCGCGGGTCATGGCAAGAACAGGAGGCCGGTCATGATGAGAAACCTGCTCTGCATGACCGCACCGGTGAGGGAGGGTTTCGACATCCCCTGCCACGAGATCGGGCCGAAATCGTCTCACCCGGCCGTGGCGCTGGTGGCGGGGCTGCATGGCGACGAGATCAACGGAGTTTTTATCCTGTCACGTATGGCAGACTTCCTTAACAGCGTTGAAAACGGAAAGTACCCGGAACTCAGGCTGGCCAGGCGGGTGCTGATTATACCGGCGGTCAACGTGCTGGGGGTAAACCTGCGTACCCGTAGCTGGCCTTTCGACAAGACCGATCTCAACCGCATGTTTCCCGGCAGCACCATTGGCGAGACAACCCAGCGCATTGCTTATGCAGTGCTGGAGGCGACCAAGCGTTCCGACTACCGCATCGATATTCACACCGCCAGCGCAGATTTTGAAGAGGTACCCCAGGTGCGTCTCTACGGACCGAGTGATGCCGAACGCGCGACTTCCATACTGTTTGGCCTGCCGGCGGTTATGGAGCGTTCGCTCTCTCCGGTTTTTACCACAACCCTGATGTCCTCCTGGAAGGTCTGGCCCGGCCAGAGTTTCGTCCTGCGGGTAGGGCAGGCTGGCACTGTCCAGCTTGAACATTGCCAGCGGGTCTTCCGGGCACTGGTCTCGTTTCTGGGGCGCATCGGGGTTCTGGAAGGCGTTCAGATTGCCGTGGAGGACGAGGAAATCTGCTGTTTCGACAAGAAGAGCGCCTTCCGTGTCTTTGCCGAAAAGGCCGGCACCTTCGTATCAGATCGTCAGGTTGGTCGCTGGGTGCGGGCCGGGCAGGAGCTGGGTTACATCTATGACAGTTTCGGCGGCAATGTTATCGAAAAGGTGGTGGCTCCGGTTGCTGGTATGCTGAGCGGCATGCGCCGGCATCCGCTATTATTCGAGGGGGACCTGATCCTGCGGGTAAACAGAAAGGGGTAAAAAATACGGATATTGTTACTCAAGATAAAATTAGTTTTGTAAATCTACATCATGCGCTTGACATATCTTAATGATATGATAATTAATACGAAACTGCATGATCGTAGACAACGGAGTCTGACAGAGCATTGACCTTAAGGAGGTTTTTGTAATGAGAGATTCCGGAGCCCGCCTCACACTCACTTCCAAACTTGTCGCCACCTGCTGTCTGATCGCCCTCTGTATCATCGTACTTGTAGTGACCATGACTTTTTCAACCGAACGGATCAAGGTCAACGGCCCTGTATATCAGGATATCATCAGGGGGAAAGACCTGATCGCCGATATCCTTCCGCCTCCCGAGTATATCATTGAATCCTACCTGGTCCTGCTGCAGGCTCTGGAGGAGAAAGATCCTTCTAAAGTGGCGCCGTTTCAGGAACGCCTGAAAAAACTGCGCGGTGAGTATGACGACCGCCATGCCTATTGGACCAAAGAACTGCCGGAGGGGAGGATCAGAGTCCTGATGCTGGAACAGGCCTACAAGCCGGCGGTGGAGTTTTACGATGCCGCTGAAAAGGAGTATTTCCCGGCATTGATCTCGGGCAGGCGCGAGCCGGCAGAAAAATTGCTTTTCGGCACACTTTCCCCGGCCTATGAGACTCATCGCAAGGTAATTGACGAGATC
Organism: Geobacteraceae bacterium; assembly: GCA_032469775.1. Taxonomy (GTDB): domain Bacteria; phylum Desulfobacterota; class Desulfuromonadia; order Geobacterales; family Pseudopelobacteraceae; genus JACRCG01. The sequence continues at coordinate 43,785 of JAWDJY010000008.1, forward strand.
GTCGGTTTGACCAATGCCGAAAATGCCGCTACCGAGAAACGGGCTGCTACGATGCTTCGGACAACCAGGATTACGGTGGTTTCCCTTGGCATGGTCTTTCTGGTGTCGCTGGGGGCAATTTTCTACTTTCTGGTCCGCAACGTAAACAAACACCTGGGTGGCGATCCGGCGTATGTTGCGGCTATTGCCAGGCAGGTCGCGGACGGAAACCTGTCGGTGGATGTGTCTGTGAAAGGCGGCCCGGAAAGCGTTCTGGGATCCATGAAAGAGATGGTTGAAAATCTGCGCGGTATGGTCTCGCAGGTTGTAGTCTCGGCGGAAAACATAGCTTCGGCCTCGCAGCAGTTACACTCATCCGCCGGTCAGATCGCGAGCGGAAGTGAGGATGCGGCCTGCAAGGCCACGACAGTCGCTACCGCCGGAGAAGAAATGTCGGCCACATCCGGTGACATCGCCCAGAACTGCCTGATGGCGGCCAATGGAGCCGGACTGGCAAGCAACACCGCCAACAACGGGACCGAGGTGGTTAACGCAACGGTGCAGGTAATGACGCGGATTGCCGAACGGGTCAGCGCCACGGCCCATACCGTTCAGAAACTTGGAGACCGTTCGGACCAGATCGGCGCCATTATCGGTACTATCGAGGATATTGCCGACCAGACCAACCTGCTTGCACTGAATGCCGCTATCGAGGCGGCCCGTGCCGGAGAACAGGGACGCGGATTTGCCGTTGTGGCCGACGAGGTCAGGGCGCTGGCAGAGCGAACCACACGAGCCACCAGGGAAATCGGCGACATGATAAAAACCATACAGTCAGAAACCAGGCTTGCCGTCGATGCCATGCAGGAGGGGGTGCGCGAAGTGGAAACAGGCACCAGTGAAGCTTACAGGTCCGGACAGGCATTGCAGCAAATATTGAACGAGATCAACGAGGTGGCGACACAGGTCAACCAGATTGCCACCGCTGCAGAACAGCAAACCGTAACCACCAGCGAGATCTCAAACAACATGATGCAGATCACGGACGCGGTGCAGGCCACGGCCCGGGGAGCGGAGGAGTCGGCCCACGCATCGGGAATGCTGGCACAACAGGCGGAAGAGCTGAAACTGCTGGTGGGAAGGTTCATACTCTGACCCAATTCAATGCTGTCCATGACCTGCATGATTACAGGTCACACTGTATAGAACATGATCATTTAATCGGTGATCCGGATTTGCCTGCACATGCGATAACACTTTGAACACCCTGAATACAAGGGTCTGCAGCTTATTAACCGCTTGGCATGGATAGTGTAACATCAGCTGTACGGTGACCGGAAAGTGTCACTTGAAACAACCTTCAAACTCTGTAACCCGGCATGCGCGCCCCGTACTCAGCAATGAGATGCGGGGCGTTTTTTTTACCAGGCAAGAATGGAGCACAAAGCTCAGAAGGCCGGGGATCATGACGACAGTGCCGTCGCCGTGAGGCACCTTATTTCGCTGCCCCGATACACACAGGCGTCCACTGCGAGTGACGAGGGAGAATCATATGAGACAGATTGCGATTTATGGAAAAGGCGGCATCGGCAAGTCAACCACGACGCAAAATACGGTTGCAGGTCTGGCTGCCATGGGCAAGAAGATCCTGATTGTGGGATGCGACCCCAAGGCGGATTCCACCCGGCTGATCCTGCATGCCAAGGCGCAGAACACGGTCATGGATCTGGTGCGGGATCTTGGTACGGTCGAGGATCTGGAGATCGAAAATGTCATGAAGGTCGGCTACGGTGGCGTCAAGTGCGTCGAATCCGGCGGACCCGAACCTGGAGTCGGCTGTGCCGGACGAGGTGTTATTACCGCCATCAACTTTCTGGAGGAAAACGGCGCCTACACACCGGATCTGGACTTCGTCTTCTATGACGTGCTGGGGGACGTTGTCTGCGGCGGATTCGCCATGCCGATCCGCGAAGGAAAGGCGGAAGAGATCTATATCGTCTGTTCCGGGGAAATGATGGCCATGTATGCCGCCAACAATATTTCCAAGGGAATACTGAAATATGCCAGTTCGGGCAAGGTACGCCTGGCGGGACTGATCTGCAATGCCAGAAAAACCGACATGGAGTTTGAGCTGGTCACCGCCCTGGCTGAGAAACTGGGCACACAGTTGATCCATTTCGTACCTCGCGACAATCAGGTTCAGAGGGCTGAGATGCGCCGGATGACGGTCATCGAGTATTCCCCGGAACATCCCCAGGCCCAGGAATACCGGTCTCTGGCGCAGAAGATCAACGACAACAAGATGCTGGTTATTCCCACTCCGCTGGAGATGGAAGAGCTGGAAGAGCTACTGATGAAGTTCGGGGTCATGGAAGAAGACGATGAAGCAAACGTAGGAGTGGCAGAGGCTGCATAGTGCCATGAACGGTGCCCCCTCCCCTTGCGGGAGGGGGCAGGTACAGGGTTTGGGAGGCAGCAGCCTTGCCGATTTCAGCAGCTTTCCGTTTCGATCCGTTCCAGCAAGGCCAGCGCCGGCTGATCATCATACTCTTCAAACAGCTCGCGGATATTGTTGATGTAGGAGTGAATCAGGAACAACTCGTCCAGACATCTTCCGCCGTTGCGATCCGGCTGACCGACGCTGGCCAGCTTGGTTTTGAACATTTCCCAGAAGCGGTTGCTCTTGTCCGGGTCATCGATATGACGCCTGAGCAGATTCACGAGCTCGCGCGAGTTCCTGTCCCCTTCGATGCCGATGAAGGACACGTATCTGTCAGGCTTGTTGCCCGGTTGCCTGGGATTTCTCCCCGATTTTTCGATGGTCATTCCACACGATCCAGTCTGAGCGCGAATGTCAGATCCAGCCCCGCCAGCGGGTGGTTGCCGTCCAGGGTAATTTCGGTTTCAGCGACGTCTGTCACGACCATTACCCGTGATTTCCCTCCCTTGAACTCGATGCTTAATTTCTGGCCCGCTTTGATCTCTTTCCCGGCAGGAAAGCTGGCGCGGCTCACGGTGATGACGTTTTCCGGCCGGCGCGCTCCGTAAGCCTCTTCGGCCTTTAGCACTACATTTTTTACATCGCCGGCACACATGCCGATTATGGCCGCTTCCAGGGCCGCAAACACCTGGTCGCTGCCGATCGTAAAAGTCAAAGGCCCCTGTTCGTCGGTACTGTGAAATATCCGGCCGTTATCCAACGTGCCGATATAACTGACGGTGACGGTGCTGCCGATCTCTGCTCTTGTCATGAAATATCCCTCTCATCACTGGTCTTTTGTCTGCAGCCGCAGGCTCCGCAGCTGCAGATCCGCAGTCCGCATTCCCGACAGGCCGGGTTTTTCGGGTCGCGCCCGTCTACTGTTTTCCCGCAGGCCGGACATTGATAGCGAAAAAAGGCAAATCCGCAGCTGCGGCAGACTAATTTATAGGCATCCCCTTCCTTTGGAAAGATATGGATCGAGCCACAGATCAGGCAGATCGAAGCCATCTCCGGACAATTCCTGATGCCGTCGCGCTGTTTGCGGTACTGTTCATACAGTTTTTTGGCGGTATCCCTGTCAAGTGCGTCCATGCCCTGTTCCTCCCGGTGTCAACCGGATTGCACCATTCGCGCCAAAAAAACAACCTGGCGAAACTTGTCAACGCTAGAATGCCTGGTATGCGTCATGCGAATAATGGCCTGTGAAAATGCAAAATGAATGTTTCATCTGTGCCGGACGTTTGCGTGAATGAAAAATCTTCGGGAAGGGTTGCGCTCTTTCCGAGTGGTGGTATTAATTAAAAATTGGAGCATCTTTTGCATTAATGGCAGTTTATTACGATGTTATTGTCTGTGAATATGGTGCGCAGACATCTTTCTGCATGGGGTTATCAATGAACAACAGCGGATTTATGGCGCTATTCAGAAGATACGGGCTCGGCATGATAGCTGTCTGGACCGGTGTCATTGCGGCTATTTTATTGTTCATCATCAGTGTCTACCGCGAAAATACGATAAAAGAGGCCACCAGGGAGGCCAGGGACTACCATGCCCTCAACCTCCAGTACCGTAAATGGGGGGCCAGGCTTGGCGGTGTCTATGCTCCGGCCGACAAAGTGGTGCCCAACCCTTATCTGGTCGTGCCCGAACGGGATGTGAGAACCGAATCGGGCAAGTCTCTTACGCTGGTAAATCCGGCCTACATGACAAGGATGGTGTTTGAAGCCATAGTCAAGGAATCGAAGATTCCGGTTGTCAACAGGCTGGTGAGCCTGAAACCGCTGAACCCTGCAAACGCTCCCAATGCCTGGGAACGGGAAACGCTCAGTTTCTTTGAAAAACGCCTGGAGACTGAGCGGACGCAGGTGATAGACATCGATAAGAAACCCTATCTCCAGTTCATGGCGGCTTTCATTACCGAAGAGAGTTGCCTCAAGTGCCATGCGCACCAGGGCTATCATGTAGGAGACGTTCGTGGAGGAATGAGTATCGCGATTCCCATGGGTGGTTACCTGGCGATAGAGGCCGAGAGGCGCAATTCGCTGGTAGCCGGTTTTGCACTGCTGTGGGTGCTGGGTGGCGCGGGCATCGCGGCCTCTTCCACCAGGAGGCATCGGCAGGAAACGGCACTGCTGGAAAATGCCGTCAGACTAGAGAATGAAATAGTGGAACGGCGGCGGATACAGGAACAGCTGGAGGAACAGACCCTCAGGCTGGAAGAGGAGATTTCCGAGAGGCAGGCCACGCAGGAACAACTGGAAGAGCAGACCCTAAGGCTTGAAGAGGAAATTGCGGAGAGGCAGGTTGTGCAGGAACAGCTGGAGGAGCAGGCTTCCGCGCTGGAAGAGGAAACCGCCGAACGTCAGCAGGCCGTTGTCGCACTCCAGAAGGCGGAACGTTTTCTCAAGGCGATCATTGATTCTGAACCGGAATGCGTAAAACTGCTCGACGCCGACGGCAGGCTGATGTTGATGAACCGGGCCGGACTGGAGATGATAGACGCCGATACGTTTGAAAAGGTGCAGGGACAATGCATGTCCCAGCTTGTGACCGAACCTTACCAGGCCGCATTTTCGCAGCTTGCACAAAAAGCATTCCATGGGATTCCGGGCAGCCTGGAATTTGAAGCTGTCGGGCTCAAGGGGCGTCGGGTCTGGTTGCACTCTTTGGCGGTTCCGTTCAGGGATGAAAACGACAATATAGTGGCCTGCCTTGCAATTACACGGAATGTGACCGAGCTCAAACATTCCGAAGAGGCGCTCAGGACCAGTGAAGAGCGCTTTCGCGGGATCGCGGAGAGTCTGGCGGACTGGATCTGGGAGGTTGACGCCGACTGCCGCTATACCTATTCGTCCGAGTCAGTGGAGCGGCTCCTTGGCTACACCCGCGATGAAGTTATCGGCCGACCGGTTTACGATTTTATCGATCCGCAGGACGTTGACAAGATCAGAGACGCCTTCAAGGAAATTTCCGGCTCCAAGTCCAACATCAAAAACCTGGAAAACTGGAATGTGACCAGGGACGGCAGACAGGTATGCCTGCTTACGAACGGGGTGCCGATACTGGATTCTCAAGGGATACTGGTCGGGTATCGCGGTGTTGATTCCGATGTCACCGAACAGCGCAGGCTGGAACGCCAGGCTTCGCAGCAGCAGAAACTGGAAAGCATCGGCCTGCTTGCCGGCGGGATTGCCCATGACTTCAACAATCTGCTGGTGCCGATCTTCGGCTATGCCGAGATGATCAACATGAGGCATGCAGCGGACGAGAAGACCGCCGGTTTTTCCGCTAACATCCTCAAGTCGGCTGGAAAGGCCAGGGACCTGGTCAGTCGCCTGCTCAGCTTCAGCAGGCAGCAGGCTCTGAGAGTCGAAACTCAGGACCTGAACGAGATCATAGTCTCATTCATGGTCATCCTCCAGCGCACCATCCGGGAAAACATCGAGATCAGGCTCCGGTTGAGTCCGGAGGCGTGCATGATCCAGGCGGACAGGACCCAGATCGAACAGGCGCTGTTGAATCTGGCCGTCAATGCCCAGGATGCCATTAGCGGCGCGGGCGTCATCACGATAGAAACCGGGCATCTTATGTTCGACCAGGAATACTGTCAGCGCCATCCCGGTTCAAAACCGGGGCGCCATGTGATGATCGCCTTTTCTGATAGCGGCAGCGGAATTGACGAGGCCATATTGCCGCACATCTTTGATCCGTTTTTCACCACCAAGCCTACCGGACATGGAACCGGGCTGGGACTTTCAACCACATTCGGCGTGGTAAAGCAGCATGAGGGAAGCATCGAAGTCAACAGCCGCATGGGAGTGGGGACGACCTTTACGCTGTACTTTCCGGAGCGGAACGAGGATCAGCAGATCAGGGAACAGTTACCGGTATCGAAATATTCCGGAGAGCGTACCGGCACCATTCTGGTGGTCGAGGACAACCCGATGGTCCTGATGATGGTGCGTGAAATCCTGGAAGGAGCCGGCCATCGCGTAATTGCCGCCGATGAGCCGTTTCAGGCCATCGAGGCGGTGCGGTCCTGCCGGAACATGATTGACCTGCTGGTGTCGGACGTCGTCATGCCGCACATGAACGGCCCCGAGCTGTATGAACGGATCACAGAGCATATGCCGGGGCTCAGGGTGCTGTTCATGTCCGGTTATGCCGGGGTGGTAACATCCAGCAACGGCCATCTTGAGGAAGAGGTCAATTTCATCTCCAAGCCATTTACCATGGAGGCTTTCATCCGCAAGGTGTCGGAGGTAATGAACGGCGATCGCGCTTGAGCGGCATGACATGCACGCTTTTAAGGCATGATGCTAGTGGATTGGTCAGTCGTTATATAGCTTGATATATAAGGACTGATATTGTATTGTTGCAACACGTTGCAAATAAAGGGAATTTGTCAATAGCGCTGTTGGCATGAATCCTGTTATCTGATCTGTAAATAAGTATCGCGGGAGAATCTGGCCATGAGGAAAAGCGGACCAAGGCACGATACCGGCATATCGGGCAGTTTGTGGCTCAACCGGTCGGACAGCAAGTTTCTGGGAAGCGACCGTATTGCTCTGCTGGAAAAGATCGGTGAGTTCGGTTCGATCACCAGAGCCGCCAAAGAGGTCGGCATCAGCTATAAAACCGCCTGGGACACGGTCAACCTGATCAACAACCTGGCGGACAAGCCTCTGGTCGAACGCCTGGCCGGCGGCAAGGGGGGTGGCGGCACCAGTCTTACCAGCGCAGGTAGAAAGGTGATTGACCAATACAAAACCATCCAGGAAGAGCACCGCAAATTTCTGGATAACCTGCAGAACAGGCTTGGCGACAGCGACAGCCTGTACAGATTCCTGAGGAGGATTTCCATGAAAGTCAGCGCACGCAATACTTTTTCAGGCAGCGTTAGCAATATTACCAAGGGCGCAGTCAATGCCGAAGTCACACTGACGCTTAAGGGTGGGGTGCCGTTGACGGCGGTGGTTACCAACGGCGCAATCGACAACCTGGGGCTTGTGGCCGGCTCAGAAGCCTATGCCATCGTCAAGGCCAGCTCGGTAATCATCGGCGCCGACCTGCACGAAGCCAGGGTAAGCGCCCGCAACGTCTTTTGCGGCACGATCGCAAAGATCATCGAGGGGCCGGTCAACACCGAAGTCGATGTGGAGATCGGCGGCGGCAACATTGTCAGCGCGGTCATTACCCATGGCAGTTCAACCGCTCTGGGACTTAAAGTCGGCGGTCACGCCTGCACGATGTTCAAGGCCTCCAGCGTGATTATCGGTGTCAACTGAACGGCATAAGCAATACCAATACCCTGTTCCGGTCCGTGTCATGGAACCGGGAGAAATGGGTCTGTTCATTCTGCACGAGTGACACGGAATAACTGAAAGGAACAATAACAATGAAAACCATCATGAAAAATATACTGCTTGCGATGACAGGCATCCTGCTGGCCATCCCGGCCATGGCCGCCGAAGTGAATGTCGCCGTTGCCGCCAACTTCACCGCGCCGATGAAACAGGTCGCTGCTGAGTTTGAAAAGGAGACCGGTCACAAGGCCGTATTATCCTTCGGAGCCTCCGGCAAATTCTATGCGCAGATCAGGAACGGAGCTCCGTTTCAGCTGTTTCTCTCCGCGGATGATGAAAAACCGTCACAGCTGGAAAAGGATGGCCTGACTGTTCCGGGCACACGTTTCACCTATTCAGTCGGGACGCTGGTGTTGTGGTCGCCGAAATCAGGGTTTGTGGATGCCAAAGGAGAAATGTTGCGCAAGGGGCAATTTGGCAAGCTGGCGATTGCCAATCCCAAGCTGGCGCCGTATGGTGCCGCCGCCATAGAAGTGCTGACAAAGCAGGGTTTGCTGACAATGCTTTCGCCAAAGTTCGTACAGGGTGAAAACATCTCCCAGACGTTTCAGTTTATCAGCACCGGTAATGCCGAGCTCGGTTTCGTTGCCTTGTCACAGGTTATGAAGGAGGGAAAAATCGCCAGCGGTTCAGCCTGGATTGTTCCGGGCGCCCTTCATTCGCCTATCCGCCAGGACGCGGTACTGCTTGCCACCGGAAAAGACAACGCCGCTGCCAGAGCATTACTGCTGTACCTGAAAAGTGATAAAGCCAAAAAAATCATCCGCTCCTACGGATATGGAATCTGACGGGTACTTCCATGTTTCTTGAACAAAGCGACCTCCAGGCGATATGGCTAACCTTGCGGCTGGCAACAGTGGTAACAGCGATCCTACTTGTGCTTGGAACACCGGTCGCATGGTGGCTGGCACGCAGCCGTTCATGGTTCAAAGGGCCGATAGGCGCTGTGGTCGCCTTGCCGCTGGTGCTGCCACCGTCGGTGCTCGGCTTTTATCTGCTGCTGGCCATGGGGCCCAATGGTCCGGTTGGCTGGCTCACCCAGACACTCGGAGTTGGCAACCTCCCCTTCACCTTCTGGGGGCTGGTGCTGGCATCAGTCTTTTACTCGTTTCCTTTCATGGTGCAGCCGCTGCAGAACGCCTTTGAAACAATCGGCGACCGTCCGCTGGAAGTTGCCGCCACCCTCGGCGCTTCCCGTCTGGACGCCTTTTTTACCGTTGTGTTGCCGCTTTCTCGCCGCGGTTTTATGACCGCCTCGATTCTGACCTTCGCCCACACCGTCGGCGAATTCGGCGTGGTATTGATGATCGGCGGTAACATTCCCGGCGTTACCCGGGTCGCCTCTGTCCAGATTTATGACCATGTGGAGGCATTGGAGTATGGATCGGCGCACAATATGGCGGCGATCATGCTCGTATTCTCATTCCTGGTGCTGCTGGCGCTCTATGCCTGGCGTACGGATAAGGGAAAAAGAGACTGATATGATGAATCTTGTTATGAAAGTGCATAAGAATTTCCCCGGTTTCCGGCTGGCTGCCGATGTCTCCCTGAGTGGTGACCGGGTCGGGATTTTCGGCTCCTCCGGCAGCGGCAAGTCGACGCTCGTGTCGATGTTGGCAGGGTTTCTCAAGCCTGACTCAGGTGAGATACTCCTGGATGGCGAGACCCTATTTTCCAGTACCGGGAAGATCAACGTGAGGCCCGAACAGCGCCGCATTGCCATGGTATTTCAGCAGCACGCCCTGTTTCCGCACCTGAATGTCCGGAACAACCTGCTCTACGGCTACAATCGCTGCCAGGCTGCACATCGTTCAATCCATCTCGACGATATCGTTCCGGTGTTGCAGCTTGACGAGCTGCTAGATCGGAACATCGGCAAACTCTCCGGTGGTCAGCAGCAGCGCGTTGCGCTGGGACGCGCCATTCTGGCCAATCCACGCCTGCTGCTGATGGATGAACCGCTGTCGGCGCTGGATGACAATCTGCGCTTCCAGATCATACCCTACCTGAAGAGTGTCAGTGAACAGTTTGGGATTCCCTATCTGTTTATCTCCCATTCCTTGATCGAGATGCGGCTGATGACCGACAATGCGCTGGTTTTCGAAAAAGGTGTGATGGTCGAGCAGGTCAGCAGTGAACAGCTGGCGCGAAACCGCATGGGGCAGAGCCAGGTCGGCTATATCAATCTGCTAAGGCTGGGTCGGCCGCTCCCCTCCGCCGGGCTTTACGCCTATCCCTGGGGCTCCGGCCAGCTGCTCCTGTCGGCCGGTTCGGAGCGGGATGCCTCGCTGGCTGAACTTTCCTCCAAGGATATCATCCTCTTCAAGCAGCATCCCGAGGCGATCAGCGCCCGCAACCTGCTGCAGTGCCGCGTCCGGTCCCTGTTCAATTCTGGCCGCAAGGTCGGCGTGGAACTCGATTGTGCCGGCAATTCACTGATTGCAGAAGTGGTGCAGGACGCGATCGATGAGTTGAGTATTACCCCTGGCAGCACAATTTTTGCTGCCATTAAGGCCTCGGCTTTCCGGATGCTGCCAGGCTGATTAAATTTTCGGCAACTGCCTGCGCTGCTGGCGCATCCCCTCCCAAAATGCAGACCAAATTATCGCCTCTTTTCTGTGCATCAAGTTGCAACTTCATGATATTACAGTATAAAGACATGTTGGCACGGCAAATGCTTTAACTTCGATAACATCTGCCAAGGACTTTTTCAGGCGGAATCCATATCAGAATCCAGGCAATGGCGCCTCCGATAAAACGGGGCGCTTTTTTATTTGCCCCAAACAAAACAATATAGTTCGTTCACGAAAACTGTTTCTGCAATGATCCGGAGAAACATTTTCCAACTGACTAACAAAAAACCCACTGGCCACGGATGAGTGGCCGAAAGGAGCAACACAATGAGACAGATCGCAATTTACGGCAAGGGCGGCATCGGCAAATCAACAACCACACAGAACACGGTAGCGGGTCTGGCCTCTCTAGGCAAAAAAGTCATGATCGTCGGCTGCGACCCCAAGGCTGACTCAACCCGTCTGATTCTGCATGCCAAGGCACAGAATACGGTTATGGACCTGGTGCGCGAACTGGGCACCGTCGAGGACTTGGAACTGGAAGACGTGATGAAGGTCGGATACGGCGATATCAAATGCGTCGAGTCCGGCGGACCGGAGCCGGGCGTTGGTTGCGCCGGCCGTGGCGTTATTACCGCCATTAACTTCCTGGAAGAGAACGGCGCTTACACCGATGATCTGGATTTCGTGTTCTATGATGTTCTCGGCGACGTTGTCTGCGGCGGTTTCGCCATGCCGATCCGCGAGGGCAAGGCCGAAGAGATCTACATCGTTACCTCCGGCGAGATGATGGCCATGTACGCTGCCAACAACATTTCCAAGGGTATTCTCAAGTATGCCTCCTCCGGCAAGGTGCGTCTGGCCGGACTGATCTGCAACGCCAGAAAGACCGACATGGAGTTTGAGCTGATTTCGGAGCTGGCACGTCGTCTCGGCACCCAGATGATCCATTTCGTTCCACGCGACAACCAGGTTCAGAGAGCCGAACTGCGCAGGATGACCGTGATCGAGTACTCCCCGGAGCATCCACAGGCCAAGGAATACCTGACACTGGCCCAGAAGATCGCCGATAACAAGATGCTGGTGGTTCCGACCCCGCTGGAGATGGAAGAGCTGGAAGAACTGCTGATGAAGTTCGGTATCATGGAAGTGGAAGACGAGGCGATCGTTGGAGTTGCAGAGGCTGCGGCAGCGTAATTGATTTCAAAATCTTAACCCCCCTCGGCCCTCCCCTTTCAGGGGGATGATTAAGGCTCCTCCCCTGACAAGGGGAGGCGGGGGAGGGGTTTACTAAAGGAGACATATTATGTCAGATAATATAAGAAAAATAGAAGGCATCACCAAGGAATCGACCGAGGCCCTTATCGCCGAAACCCTGTCGGTCTATCCGGAAAAAGCTAGAAAGAAACGCGCGCCGCACCTTGGCGCCAATGATCAGGCCTCAGGTTCGGCCTGCGTCAAGTCAAACAAGAAGACCGTCCCGGGCGTGATGAGTGCCCGCGGCTGTGCCTACGCAGGCGCCAAGGGTGTTGTCTGGGGCCCGATCCGCGACATGGTTCACGTATCCCACGGCCCGGTCGGCTGCGGCTGGTATTCCTGGGGTACGCGCCGCAACATGATGAGCGGCATCACCGGTGTTACCAACTTCGCCATGCAGTTCACCTCCGATTTCCAGGAAAAAGACATCGTCTACGGCGGCGACAAGAAGCTCAAAACCCTTTTGGAAGAAGCCCATGAGCTGTTCCCGCTGGCCAAGGGTATCTCGGTTCTGTCCGAATGTCCGGTCGGCCTGATCGGCGACGATATCAACTCGGTGGCCAAATCGTCCGCCAAAGATCTGGATATTCCGATCATCCCCTGCAACTGCGAGGGTTTCCGCGGTGTTTCCCAGTCGCTGGGGCACCATATCAGTAACGACACGATCCGCGACTACATCATCGGTACCCGCGAATACGCCGAGCCCGAGAGTCCCTATGACATCGCCCTGATCGGCGAGTACAACATCGGCGGCGACGCCTGGTCAACCAAGCCGCTCCTGGAAGAGTGCGGACTCAACGTCAAGTCGGTCTGGACCGGTGACGGCGAGCTGGAAAAGATTGCCGCCACTCACAAGGTGAAGCTCAACGTAATCCACTGCTACCGTTCGATGAACTACATGTGCAAGGTGATGGAAGAGAAATTCGGCATTCCCTGGATCGAGCTGAACTTCTTCGGGCCTACCAAGATCAAACAGAGTCTGCGGGCCCTGGCCGAACTGTTCGACGACAACATCAAGGAGAAGGTCGAGGCGGTGATTGCCAAGTACGACCCGATCATGCAGTCGATCATCGAAGAGTACAAGCCACGCCTGGATGGTAAGAAGGTCATGCTGCTGGTGGGTGGTCTGCGTCCGCGTCATACCATCGGCGCCTATGAAGATCTGGGCATGGATTGTGTCGGTTCCGGTTACGAATTTGCCCACACCGACGACTACGACCGTACCGCCCCGGAAATGCCTGATGCTACAGTCGTTTATGACGACCCCTCCGAGTACGAGTTCGAGAAGTTTGCCGACGCGCTCAAGCCGGACCTGGTCGGTTCCGGTATCAAGGAAAAATACGTTTTCCAGAAGATGGGCATCCCTTTCCGCCAGATGCACAGCTGGGATTACTCAGGTCCTTACCACGGTTACAAAGGCTTCGAGGTTTTCGCCAGGGATGTGGACATGGCGATCAATAGCCCCACCTGGAATCTGGTAAAAGCGCCGTTTTAGCGACGCCCGCTTTTGCGCCATCCCGGCGACGGTTTCGGATTATCGTTGTGCGACGTAGCGCTGCTACGTCTCCGCCGAAATCCTCACCCGTCACCGGCCTGGCATCAAAATCGAACGTCGGAAAGTACTTCTAAATTCGAGGCTGTGTAACGGATGAGTTTCCAGCCCAAAAGGAGCAAACCATGTCAAACTTACTAGGACTTGAAGTCAAAAAAATAGTTGAGACCACGCCCGAAGAGATAGAGCGGGTCAAGGAATGGATCAATACCGAGGAGTATAAAGAGAAAAACTTTGCCCGTCAGGCGCTGGTGATCAACCCGGTTCATGCCTGTCAGCCGCTGGGCGCGCAGTTGGCCGCCCACGGTTTCGAAGGTACGCTCCCCTTCGTGCACGGTTCACAGGGATGCGCTTCCTATTACCGCTCTACCCTGAACCGTCATTTCCGTGAGCCTGCTCCGGCGGTATCCGATTCGATGACCGAGGACGGCGCGGTTTTCGGTGGCCAGAATAACCTGCATGAGGGACTCGAAAACGCCAACGCCATCTACAAACCCAAGATGATTGCGGTCTTTACCTCCTGTATGCCGGAAGTTATCGGTGACGACCTGACCGCCTTTATCAAGAATGCCAAGCAGAAAAACTGCGTGCCCAAGGATATGCCGGTACCATTTGCCAACACCCCCAGCTTCAACGGCACCCATATTCATGGTTACGACTCGATGCTGGTTTCGATCCTGCAGACCCTGACCGAGGGGAAACAGATCGAGGGGCGCTGCACCGGCAAGCTCAACCTGATTGCCGGCTGCGATTTCAATACAGGCGATTACCGCGAGTATAAGCGCATCCTGAAGGAGTTCGGCATCCCTTACACCATGCTGGCCGATATCTCCGACACATTTGATTCTCCCTGCGACGGCAGCTATCACATCTACGCCGGCGGAACCAAGCTGGAAGACGCCGCCGACTCGATCAACGGCAAGGCTACCATCGCCATCGGCCCCTATTCCACACCCAAGTCCTTCGGCTGGATCAAGGACAATTACTCCGGCAAGCACGTGACCATGCCGATGCCGATGGGTATCGCCAAGACCGATGACTTCATCATGAAGGTGGCCGAACTGTTCGGCAAGGAAGTGCCGGCATCGCTGAAGAACGAGCGCGGCCGAGCAGTAGATGCTATCACCGATTCCCACCAGTACATGCATGGCAAGAAGTTCGCCGTCTACGGTGACCCGGATTACCTGATGGGCTATGTCTCCTTCCTGTTGGAGATGGGCGCCCATCCGCACCACATCCTCTGCAGCCGCGGCAGCAAGAAAGTGGAAAAAGAGTTGCAGGCACTGCTGGATGGCTCGATGTACGGCAAGGGATGCAAGATCTACATGAACAAGGACCTGTGGCACCTGCGCAGCCTGCTGATGACCGATCCGGTCGACGCCGTGATCGGCGACAGCCATGGCAAGTTCGCCGCACGCGACGCAGGAATACCGCTGTTCCGTTTCGGTTTCCCGGTTTTCGACCGTGTCAACAAGCACCGCTACCCGCTGATCGGCTACCAGGGCGTGGTCAACATGGTGACCGAAATCTGCAACAAGTTCATCGACATCAAGGATGAAACCTGTGAGGACCGGCAGTTTGAGCTGATGCGGTAGATGGAGCGCAGCTTTTCCGCCCTGGCGGCGTAAGTCTTCGTGATCGGTTGTGCGGCGTAGCGCTGCTACGCCTCCGCCCAATCCCTCGACAGCCTTGCCAGGACAAAAAATCTGCACTCCAAAGAAGGCAGAAATGCAAAGGGCGCTTTCCGATGGGGAAGCGCCCTTTGTTTGAGTAACTGTAAAATTTTTATCGTTTTTTCTTTAGCCTCGCAATTACACGATCAAGTTGTTTGGTTACTTCCAGCCAGGCCGCATCACGATCTCTATGTTTTTTGATCGGTTTGGCGTTTGGCAAAATAGCCTGCATCTTGCCGACCTGCAGCATGTCAAAGCGGCAGTCGCGTACCACGATTGGAACAATTGCACATTCACCGGCAGCATCGCGTTCCAATGCCCGCTGCATCTCTTTCTGCATGCAGTAATCAGATTTGATAAAATCATTACTTAACAGGAGAACAATAATATCGGCTTGTTCCAGCTTTCCAAGGATTTCAGCCTCCCACTTTTGCCCCGGTTCGATACGGGTGTCATCCCAAACTTCAATCTCTTTCTTGCGTTCATAAGCAGTTAAAGCCCCACGCAACTCATCGCGATAGCGTTCATCCTTATGAGAATAGCTGATAAAGAGAGAATGATTACTAGTTGCGCCGCCAAATATTTTGATTGCATCAGCTATAGCTATTTGCAAACGCCTCGAAACACCTGGTAAATCTACACCATCTAGCAAAGCCTTTACGCTCAGTTTGACAGGCTTGCGATCTATCACCACCTTGTATTCATCATCACCGGCAGCTTCGTAATCAAGTAATTCGCCATACGGCACAGCTACCGTAGGGTGTCCCGGCACAGGAACCAGCCAGGTCACCGGCAATTTTTCATAACTTCTATGTATGCGTTCAAAGTACTCGCGGATGATACCCAACAGCTCGCGCCGTCCGTTACCGACTCCTGTCACACGTATAGTGACCTTGCGGCCCAGGACGTCCCCACGCACTAGGGCGCGGCAATTAGCCCGCTCCAGCACTACTCCGGAACGCCAAGCATACTTTGGCTCTTGATGAACGTAGGTTTCCACGATGAAGCGGGGAAGTAATCCCTCCGGTAGCACGGAGTCATAGCTATAAATGAAGCCCAGACATTTCTCAGGCGGAAATTCCGATTCCAGCGGCGGCTCATTTTTAGTGAGCAGGTCTGGAATGAGATATTGTTCTCCCTTGTCGTCGAGCGGGTGGCAGATTTGAAACTTGCGCATCAGTGCAAGTAGATAGGGGTGCAACTTGGGAGGGTATTCCTTTGCAGGAAGTACCTCCGCAAACGATTTTACCGTAAACTTACCCTTGGTATCGCGAAATAGGGGTGAATTGAGCACCTTGTAAATGCCATCGGTCACCCACTCAGGATTCAGAACACCAAAGTTTCTTAGAGTCTCCTCCTTCCGGTAGGAAAGCATCAGCCCAAGGTCATGAAGACTCTCCGCCAGATCTTCCTGGTCTTTAGCGATGGTTATACCGTGGTTGTTGCAGAAGGTACGGAAGTCGTCAAAAGTCAGCCAATTCTTCTTTTGAGCAGGTAATTCATCTTTTATTTGTCGCCACTCAACAGGCCAAGAAGCCTTCAGGCCTGGAAGTTTTTTTGCGTGTGCACATATCTGTTCGCGCAACTCGGGTATTCCAGTGCCGGTGGAGCTGTCAGTCTCGATGAAAACTATACCTTTGCCGTATTTCTCTCGCAGCAGTTCCCGGTTTAGTTCGAAACGATAGTCGCTCCATTTGTTTAGCAAAACAATTACCGGGGCATCCCCCGCAAAGGATCGCACCATGGAGAGCCAGTATTCAGCGTCATAATCTTCAGTTCCTTCTCGACCGGTTATAAGCACAAGATAGAGCGCTCTTTCAGTCATGAAGAATCGGTGCGTCCCGTGCATAATTTCTTGTCCGCCGAAATCCCAGATATGGGCATGTACGTCGTCGCCGTCAATTTTTCTTGGCCACTTGCTAATATTGATACCTGGGGTTCTATCAAATTTTTTAAATCTGCCTTTTATCATCCTGTGGACGAGGGTAGTTTTACCTACCAAGCCCCGACCGACCAGGATAAGCTTGAATTCGTTTAGAGGTTGAGCGTTACGGAAGTAATAATCGAGAATTTTACGTGCATCCTCGTTTTTAGTTATTTCGGTAGGTAAACATAGTTCAGGGTTTTTGTTAACTTCCAACGTACGTAACGAGCTTAATCTGTTAAGAGAATAGGGAAGTGCTTGAAGATGATTGTCACCTATGTAGATAACTTCTAGGCAAGTAAGTTCATCCAGCCATTCTGGCAACTCTGTTATCTGGTTTCCTCCTAAATAAAGTTCTTTCAATTTTTTTAGCTTTCTGATCCATTCTGGAAACTTTGACAGATTGAAATGTTGCAATGATAGTTCTTCTAGATTAGACAAAGTGCCTATAACTTCATCAGCTACAGTAGGAAAGCCATCTACCAAGAATAGTGTTTTCAGCTCTTTTAATCGACAGATGCTAGATGGAAGTGATTGCAAAGGACTGAAATAAACATGTAATTCCTGAAGTTGAGTAAGTTCTCCTAGCCACTCTGGAAGAGTAGGAAGCTTGCAGTCTTGAATTGTAAGTCTTTTAAGCCACGTCAGTGTTAGCAAACTCTTCGGTAGTGTTTTTAGATTATGACCACCCAAGGTCAGTTCGTGCGATTTTGTTTCAAAGCACTCCGCAATGGAGAGCTCAGCTTCGGCTAGTCCATCTTTTGCTGTGTACTTTCGATCAGATGTGGATATTTGCATGGTTATTTCTCCTCAGCATTGCATACAATCAAACTTTACAATCAGGCAGAAGATTTACACCCTCACCCGCACCGCTACTCGCGCCTGTAACTGAACCCATATCTGCGTATAAAGCCGGGCATTCTGGGCTTCCTGATCTCTCAGGCAAATTACCAGCGAATATGACTCAAACTCCGCAGATATCCCTTCTCCCCACGCCGGGTCATTTCTGGTGACAACCACAAATAACTTTCTTTGACGACGGGCATCGCTGACAGATCCGATAGCCCACGTGCAGGCCTGAACCGTACCGTTTGAACGTTCCCGTTCCGAGATACTTCGCTTGGTCGGCAAGAATTCGCCTATTCCCTCGTGATCGTTCGCCGCTGTTGCCGCGTTGAATGAAGCAACAACTTCGTCCAGATTTCCCGCCTCAACCAGTTTATAGGATATTTTGCTGGCCTTGTAGTCGATCCGGGTAGTCCTGACTGCTGGAGAATAAGCAAGGGCAACATTCAGTTCGCGTCTGCGTCTGCCGGGACTGTAGAAGTCCTCCGGTATCGGTACCTCATAAAAGTGATGCCGTTTATCGGCGATGCTGTCAGAGGTGTAGAGTGTCACCTGATCTTCGGTGGAGCGGAATAGGGCATCCTCTTGAACCTGACCATAGCCGCATACACGCTTTAACGTAGCTTCGTCATCTGTAAACAAAGTCTTGCATGCGCCAGGCGGTATGGCATGCGCTACAAGCAGAGCACGAATGAGATTTGGGTGTGACCCTGGCAATTCGCCGAGCAATCTGGTTGCCAGATGTGCAACATGAGGAGCGGCAAAACTGGTTCCGGAGCGGTCTCCCCACGGTCGGCCCTGCGTGAAATCCTTGTGAACGGACAGCTCACCTAAACCCCGCTCGACAATCCTGCCGCCAGCCCTGATATTTACCGCCTGATTGCCGCCGTATGCCACCAGCTCGGGTTTTATGGCATTGTTCACCGATGGCCCGCTCCGGGTAAAAGATGACGGCTGATCATGACGGGCAATCGGAATGTCCTCAACGCTGGGAGTGTATCTTTGGCTACTTATGGTTTGATCCCATCGTGCGATACTGCCGACGGTCAGCACATTGAGAGCGGGTGCCGGATCAATGAGCCGCGCTTCCTCGCTGAGTAGATACTCCGGGTAATCTCGCAGCCAATCGTTCGGGAAGTCGTCCACCCCTTCGAAATTACCACTTGAAACAACGAACAGAACTCCTTGGTCACGCGCCAGGGTATCGAGCGTCACGGCCAGGCCGCTTACGTGTGCGCCACGGTAGGGCTTACGGCGATCACCGAATGAAAGATTGAAAATTCGGCAGCCGTAGTTTTCCCGGAAATATCTCACCGCATCTGCAATGTGGTTTTCGACAAAGCCGGTGTTGTTCTCGTTCAGGTGGTCAAGTATCTTGCCGCTGAATATGCGAATTGCCGGGACAAAGGTACGTGCCTGCATGCAGCGTTCAACGTCTCCATACAGGGCAATTCCGGCGATATGTGTTCCATGTCCGCTTTCGTCACCAGTTTCAGCGACATTTGGAATAAAGCTTTGCGCATCTCCGAAAGCCGGAGCCAAAAGGGGGTGTCCCGCAGCAACACCGCTGTCGAGGATAGTCACGCCCGGCGCATTGTCAGGTGGTTGTGGTGGAGGCGGAATCGCCTGGACGTCCAGTTGAAGCAAGCCTTGCTCAATTCCGTAGTTCGGCGGGAGGTCAACGGTACGGACATCGCGGTGTCTGAGCAATAGCCCGGCCTGTTCGAGATTCACTGAAACCCGGTACAGTATCAGGCTAGCTTGTTGAACGCTGTCGAGACGGGTTATCCCGTTTTGCGTCAGCCACTGTTCAAACTGAGTAATCATCTGCCCGCGCTGTAACTGGTTCGTCAGGGGCCAAAGTTCAACATCCAGCATGAATGTTGCACCGGTTGGTAAACCTTCCTGGCGTAACGCCCACCCCTTCCGGTCTTCCTCACTCCAGAAATCAACTTCGTTCAAGGCGTAAAGTATCTCCTTGCGCGTCGGCCTGCCTCCTGTCGCAAGAGAAGTCAGCCGGGCCTCAAAATCTTCAAGCGCCCTGTCGGTAGCAAAGGCAAGCGCAATGGTTTTGCCTTCCTGGCTGACAAATTCGACACCGGGGATGTTTTGCAGATCATCCGGACGGATTTCCTTGGCAATTTCAAACTTGATGAGCTTACGTTCATCAAATCCGCCAATTGTTGCAATTGCTGTCTGTCGTACGTTTTGAAAACGGCCAAGAAGAAAACGGCCATGTGCGGCGGGATCATCAGGTGGGGTGAGTCGAGGAAAACCGGGTCGGGTGCGTCTCTCGTTGATTGGTTCTTCGCGGGTGATGCGCAGATGCTCGGGCATCAGTTATTACCTCCCCATGACACGTTGTCTCCTGGCATTTTCACGGCGTAGTGCATTTTCAATATGCCTCAGTTGCAGGAATTCCTGCCCCTGTAGCACCATTTCCTTTATGGCGCGCCGCAAAACGCGTTCAACATCGGCATAGGTCATGCCATTGAACATGCTGACGGTCTTCGTATCATCAATTGAGAACTCACGTCGAACGCCGCGTAGTTTCATATCCAGTAATTTTCGAAGTTGCTCCAGATTTGGCGGTTCAAAAACAAGCACCTCTTCAAATCGGCGCCAGATTGCTGAATCAAGGATTGTCTCATGGTTTGTGGCGGCAATCATGATGCTTTGCCCTTCATAGGCATCCATCATTTGAAGCACCGCATTCACCACTCGCTTGATTTCTCCATGTTCGGCCAGGTCAGAACGCTCCTTGGCAAATGCGTCAAATTCGTCAAACAATACGACCATTGGAGAAGAGGAGATATAGTCGAATACTTTACGCAGACTGGCTGCAGTCTCGCCAAGATATGAGGAGATAACGCTATCAATACGTACAGTGACTAGTGGTCTGTTCAGCTCGGTAGCGATGATCTCCGCCGACAGCGTCTTACCGCAGCCGGGAGGGCCGCAGAAAAGTATCCTGTCAACGGCGTGCATACCGTAACTCTGCAATGTCTCAACCCGGTGATGCTGCATGAGCAGCTCTTCAATACAGGATCGATTCTCGTCCGAGAGCACAACATCGGTGAGGCCCCTGACCGGCTCCCGCACCTCGACAAGCGGCATGCCCCGTTCACGATCCGTGGGAATGTCCTCTACAAGCTTCCGCATACTAGGAGTGGCACTCTTTGCACGTCCGTACAGAATACGTTCAAGGTCATTGGCGAGGAGGTGGTGCTGCTTCTGGCGTTCCTCTATGATGATCGCTTCAGAAACTTGCCTGAACGAATCATCATTGCCGTCAATGCCTGATTTTATGAGCTGTCTTAGTAGCTTTCCGCTGGCCATATTTGTCTCCCCTGCTACTTAAGCAGTTTGGCTATTTCTTTGTATAAACAATCTCAAACTGTTACGCAAGGTTAATTCAAATCTACGATGTTATGGCGTTCCAGTTACGTACACTTATGGGGGCACTACGTCTAAGATGCAAGGATATGGGCTCCCCGAAAAAGGGAGCCCTTTTTTATTTTGATCAGAGGTCATAACTTACAGTAACGCCTTGAGTTAGAGTGGCAATCAAGTATAATGAAAATTTATCACACAGCTTCGTATCCCAAAAAACCGGGTATGCTGAACCTGCCGGCCGGAGCGGTTTGTTTCCTGTTGCATCACACGTGGCCATCCATTTCAGGAGGTACCGTCATGAGCGAAAGCATTGATAAGCAGATACTGGACTCCTATCTGACCGCGCTGTTCGACACCGACAAGGCAGCTGCGCTGCGGATCGTCCAGGAGGCGCTTGATGGCGGCCTGACTCCGGAGCAGGTGGTCTTCGGGGTGATCATTCCTGGCATGGAGCGGATGATCGGCGGGATGATCTCCGATAATCTGGTTACGCTCTCCCAACATTTCCTGGCCTCACAGATAGCCGAAGAGGTTACTGATCGCCTGATTCCCCTTTTTGCAGCCATTCCAGAAGTACGTGGACACGTGGTTATCGGCACGAGCCATGGCGACTTCCATGGCCTGGGCAAGAAAATAGTGACCGGCTGCCTCAAGGCGCGCATGTTCCAGGTTACTGACCTGGGAATCAACGTGGCACCGGAGAAGTTCGTCGAACAGGCTCTGGCAGTCGGAGCCGATGTGATCGCAATCTCTTCAATGATGGTACACACCGCCACCGGCGAAAAAGGCCCAAGGCGGGTGCGGCAGTTGCTTCGGGAACAGGGACTTGAAGGTTGCCTGAGAATCATTGTCGGCGGCGCGCCCTACCGTTTCCATGAAAACCTCTACCGCGAGGTGGGTGCCGATGCCTGGGGCGACACCGCCGCCCAGGCGCCCGAGGTCGTTGCCCGTCTGGTGCGCGAGGTGCGGCCATGATGACCGGCATGGAGCGTTTCGGAGCTCTGATGGGCGGGCGGACCCCGGACAGGGTGCCGATCGTCTGCAACCTGCTTGATCAGGGTGCGCGGGAGCTGGGGGTGTCGATTCGCGAATACTATTCGCGCGGCGAACATGTGGCCGAAGGGCAGCTGCGCATGCGTGAAAAATACGGTTACGACACGCTGGCCGGCATGTTCTACTCGGCGCTGGAAGCGGAAGTATTGGGATGCAGGAATATTATCTATGCCGATGACGGCCCCCCCAACGTCGGCCATCTTGTAATCAACACGCCGCAGGATATTAAGAGGCTGCATGTCCCCGATCAGCTGAACGAGCATCCCCGTTTCCGGGAGTTGACCACCTGCATCGGGCTTCTGAAAAAGGAGGCGCAGGGGCGCTTTCCGGTGCTGGGGGGTGTTACCGCGTCATTTTCGCTGCCGGCGATGCTGATGGGTGTCGGTCACTGGATGGAACTTTTCCTGAACGGTGATCCCGCATTGCGGGACGAACTGCTTGAAACCTGCTCGCTGTTCTGCTCAAGGAAGATTGCGGCGCTGCGCGAGGCTGGCGCAGACCTGATCGTTTATGCGGACCCGCTGGCCTCGGCCACTTTCATCCAGCTCAGGAAATTCCGCGAACTGGCGTTGCCCTGGATCATCCGGGATCTTGAAACTGGCGGGCCGGACGGAGTGATCTTCTTCAACGGCGGCGGCCGGATCAACCCGATCCTGGCCGATATCAGGGAGCATGCCGGCATCGGCGCCTATTACCTGAATCCCTACGACGACATCAGCGAAGCCAGGTCACTGCTGGGGCCGCAGGCCCTGATAGCCGGAGCTATCAACGATATCCGCCTGTTGGACTGGTCGCCGGTTGAGATCGAGCGCGAGGTGGAAAAGATCATGCTGGCCGGAAAGCGGGCTGGAGGCTTCATCTTCGGCACCTTGCTGATGCCCTGCGGCATACCGGAGGAAAATATCCGGGCGCTGATGGCGGCTGCCATCCGTCATGGCCGGCATGACCGGGCGGGAGTAAACGGATGAACGGCGAACGCTACCTTGTCGGCTGCGGCATCCTGCAGAAGGAAATCAGCTTCCTGCTGGAAAAGAACGGCTGGCGGCTCGCCACGGCCTTTCTCCCCTCCGGGTTGCATGTGGATTTTGAGCGTTTGCGAACCTGCCTGGAAAAATGCCTGAAACAGCATGAAGGGCAGGTCGCGCTGGTATTCTACGGCGCCTGCCACCCCTGCATGGACCAGATGCTGGACAAGGCTGCCGTTATCCGGACAGCCGGGCAGAACTGCGTCGATATTTACCTGGGACACGAACGTTTCTGCCGTGAGCTGGAACAGGGCGCCTTTTTCCTGTTCGAGGACTGGGCGCTGCACTGGAAAGAGATCATAGGTTCAGTGATGCCGGGCGATCCGGAGATCATGCGCAGTATTTTCAGAAGCGCTCACAGATACCTGCTGGCGATCCGCACCCCCTGTTCCGGCGATTTCAGCGCCGAAGCGCAGATCGTCAGCGACATGACATCGCTTGAATTGCGCTGGGTCGACGTTGGCCTGGAAAACCTGGAAGCAAGCCTGGCGGCAACACTAAAACAATCGGGGGATACGATCCGATGAGTAATATGTCCGAAACGCATGGCGCAACGGTTGAAGAGCTAACCGGTCGGCTGGCCGGGCTGGCCAGGAGCAAATCCAGGCTGGAACTGATCAATCGCCTGCTGATCAGCCTCAGCCCGGTCTCCGGTCTCGACAACATGGTGGAGCGTATCCTCAATATCCTGATGCAGACCATCGGGGCCGCCAACATCTCGATATACTACCGGCTGGACGGTTGCTGGCAGTTTCGTGACATCTACGGCGCAACCCGTCGGCTGCAGGAACCGGACGATCCGGATGTGGTCATGGCGCTTGAAGGCGGAGATGCGCTGCGGGTACATGGCCCCTTGATGCAGGCGCCCTATCCCGGCGTAAGCGGTTCGGTTCCGGTTGAAGACTGGGTGTTTCCGCTGCTGTCACATGAGCGCAGAGTCGGCGCGGTCTGCATGGAAGGGATGCAACTCATTGATCAGGGCATTATTGATGATCTGCAACCCTTTTTCATCTATGCCGGGCTGATGCTGGACAACGAAATCTCGAACTATTCACAGCTGGCCGAAGCCCACCGTCGTCTGCAGGATTCGGAAACCCTCTACCGCACGCTGTTTGATCAGTCACCGGACGGGATCGTGCTCTGGAGCGTGCCGGATCTCAGGTCGGTACAGTTCAACACGGCCGCCCATGCAATGCTGGGTTATTCCCGTGAAGAATTCGGCTCCCTGACCGTGACGGACCTGGACGCTTCCCTGGGCGCCGCCGACATCGATGACAGGCTGGAAGCCATGTGCAGGGAAGGGGCGGCCGGCTTTGAATCCGTTCATTGCACCCGGACGGGTGAGCCCCTCAGCATGTTCATCTCACTGAAAATGCTGGAGCTTGGTGGGCGTCGGATGATCCTGGCGATTCACCGCGATATCAGTGCGGTGAAGAGTGCCGAAGAGGAGCGTGACCGGCTCGAGCGGCAACTGCTGCATACCCAGAAACTGGAGAGCCTGGGGGTGCTGGCGGGAGGTATTGCCCACGATTTCAATAATATCCTGACATCGATCATCGGCAACGCCGATCTGGCGCTGATACGGATCAACCGGGAGTCGCCGGCGGTGGAGAACCTGCGCCGCATCGAACAGGCCGCTTCCCAGGCCGCCGACCTGGCCAGGCAGATGCTGGCCTATTCCGGCAAGGGGCGCTTTGTGATCGAAAACCTTGACATGAACCGTTTGCTGGAAGAGATGCTGCACATGCTGGAAGTCTCGATTTCCAAGAAGGCGGTGCTGCGCTTCAACCTGACCAAAAATCTTCCTTCGGTGGAGGCCGACGCCACCCAGATGCGCCAGATCATCATGAACCTGGTGATCAACGCCTCCGAGGCGATCGGCGACAAGAGCGGCGTGATCGCGATAACCACCGGTTGCATGGACTGCGACCGCAGTTATCTCAAAGATGTCTGGCTGGACGAGAACCTTTCGGACGGACTTTACGTCTATCTGGAGATAGCCGACAGCGGCTGCGGCATGGACAGGGAAACCATGACCAAGCTGTTCGATCCCTTCTTTACCACCAAGTTCACCGGCCGCGGCCTGGGCATGGCGGCGGTGCTGGGAATCGTGCGCGGGCATCGCGGGGCGATCAAGGTCTACAGTGAACCGGGCCGGGGGAGCAGTTTCAAGATCCTGCTGCCGGCCAGCGGCAGGCCGGCCGAGCTTTTCAACGGCTCCGCGGCGCAGGATCACTGGCGCGGAATCGGCACGGTGCTGCTGGTTGACGACGAGGAGACCGTGCGCGGCATCGGCGGGGAAATGCTGCGTGAACTGGGTTTCGAGGTGGTAACTGCCAACGACGGCCGTGACGCGCTGGAAATATTCAGGGAAAGAAACGACATCAACTTTGTGATCCTGGACCTGACCATGCCGCACATGGACGGCGAACAGTGCTTCCGCGAACTGAGGCGTTTGAATCCGGACGTGAAGGTGATCATGAGCAGCGGCTACAATGAGCAGGAAGTGACCCGGAAGTTCGTCGGCAAGGGGCTGGCCGGTTTCATCCAGAAACCGTACAAGCTGTCGGTATTGAAAGAGGCGATTATCAAGGTCGATATGCAGTCGCAGACCGGGGGAACCAGATAACATGAAATGGCGCATACTTCCGATACTGCTGGTGATCCTGTTCGGCCTGTCCGCTTCCGTCCCGGCGCTCGACCAAAAGCTCGACCTTACCGATCAGGAACGGCAATGGCTGGCAGCGCACCCCCAAATCCGGGTCGGAGTGATGGACAACTGGGCTCCGTTCAGTTTCGTCACCAAAGGGGGGGAAGCGCAGGGACTCGCGATCGATTACATCGAGGCTGTCAACAGGCTGCTCGGTGGCGTACTCCTGGCCCAGCCGGGTCGTTTCAAGGACAATTTCGACAAGGTACTGGACGGCCGTCTGGACGCGATGATGGATATTACCAACCGGCCCGAGCGGGAAGCGCTGTTCATCTTCACCAGACCGTATATCAGCATTCCCCATGTTCTGGTAGGCCGAAAAGCGGGCCCCTATTTCGCTTCCGAAGCCGACCTTTCCGGTAAGACAGTTGCGCTGGAGCGTGGTTTTTACAACGTCACATATTTCAGCAAGAACTATCCTGATGTAGCCATCCGAGAGTACAGTTCCACCTCCGAGGCGCTGGATGCCGTCTCCCGGGGTGAGGCCGACGCCTATGCCGGCAACCGCGTGGTGGTCATTCATGTTATCGAGGAGGAGTTTTTCAATAACCTGCGGCTGATGGGCAGGCTGGAAAAGAGCCGCTCGGTTCTGCAGATCGGGGTTGGCAAGGATAAGCCGCTGCTGGCCTCGATCCTGGACAAGGCGTTGCAGTCGATACCGGAGAGTGAACATACCGCAATCTATAACCGCTGGGTCGGTGCGAAATACGAAACCGGAATCGATTACTCCCTGTTCTGGAAAGTGGTCATCGCATCACTGGTGGTGATCCTTCTGTTTGTCTACCGTAACCGGCGTCTGGGCAGGGAAATCCTGGCCAAGCAACAGATCGAGGAGGAGCTGACCAGAAACCGGGACCAACTTGAATCGCTGGTAAAGGAACGTTCGCTCCAGCTTGAGGAGCGGATGAAGGCCGGAAACGAACTCAAGGTTCTGACCGGCCGGCTTGAGGAACGGGTGAAGGAACGAACCGCCGAACTGGAAAAGGAAATCGATGAAAGGATCAGTTCGGAACGGGCCGCGGTCGCCAGTGAACAGCGTTTCAGAGCCCTGTTCGATAATCTTGGGGACTCGGTTTACATTACCGACCTGGAGGGCAACATCGTTGCCGCCAATGCCCAGGCTTCCCGCGAACTCGGTTGCTCCAACCTGGAACTGCTACAGTTGAACATCGTCGATCTGGATGCCGTATTCACCACTCCCGAATCGGTTGCAGAACACTTCAAGACGTTGTCCGAAACAAAAGCGATGACGTTCGAAACCATTCACCGGCGCAAAGACGGTTCTCAATTCCCGGTAGAAATCAATGTCCGCCTGATAGATTTTGACGGACGCCCTTCGGTGATGGGCGTCGCCCGGAACATTTCCGCACGCAGGCAGGCGGAGCGGGCAGCTGCGGATGCCAGGCAGCAGCTTGAGGTGATCTTCGACACGATGCAGGCCGGCATCATACTGGTCAATCCGCAGGGGATCATTACCTTTGCCAACCGGCGCATGGCATCCATGTTCGGATGCAAAATGGATGAACTGATCGGTTCCAGCTATCCGGAACATGTCCATCCCGATCAGCGTAGCGCGGGGGATGAGCGCATGCGCCGGCTGATTGCCGGTGAAATCGACCATGTACATCATGAACGGCATTATCTCCGCAGTGACGGCAGCAGTTTCTGGGGGCACCTCAGCGGGCGGCGACTGGAGGATGACCATGGCAGACTGATTTCACTGATAGGGGTGATTGCCGATATTTCCCAGATGAAGCAGATGCACGAGGCCCTGGATTATGCCAACCGGTGCTTCACCCAGGCTTTGAGCGGCGCGCATCATATTCTTTACCGCCTCAATGTCAAAAATGGATGCTTTGACTATCTCAGCCCGGCTTTTGAAAGTCTTACCGGTTACCCGGTGGCTGAATTTTCAAAGACCGGCCTGGAAAAACTGCAGGAGTATTTCCACCCCGACGACCGGCAGCGTATCTTGAGCATGATCGACGAACAGTTCGCTTCCCGGGCGGGTCGTAACGTCAACCTGGACATGGAGTATCGCTTCAGGAAAGCCGATGGCAGCTACTGCTGGTTCCATGACACCAATACCGCCGTGTTCAATGATCAGGATGAACTGGAATGCTTCTTCGGCTCCGTGCACGATATTTCCGACCGCAAGCAGGCCGAGGAGGAACGGCTCAAGCTGGAGCAGCAGCTGCTGCACACCCAGAAGCTGGAGAGCCTGGGGGTACTGGCGGGTGGCATCGCCCATGACTTCAACAACATTCTGACCGCGATCATCGGCAACGCCGACCTGGCGCTGATGCGGATCAACAGGGAGTCGCCGGCGGTGGAGAACCTGCGCCGCATCGAAAAGGCCGCTTCACAGGCCGCCGACCTGGCCAAGCAGATGCTGGCCTACTCCGGCAAGGGCAAATTCGTGGTCGAACACCTGGACCTCAATCTCTTGCTGGAAGAGATGCTGCACATGCTGGAAGTTTCGATCTCCAAGAAGGCGGTGCTGCGCTTCAATCTGACCAGGCCTCTGCCGACCGTTGAGGCCGATGCGTCCCAGATGCGCCAGATTATCATGAACCTGGTGATCAACGCCTCCGAGGCGATCGGTGACAAAAGCGGCGTGATCGCCGTTTCCACCGGCTGCATGGACTGTGACGCGAGCTACCTGAAAGATGTCTGGCTGGACGAGAACCTTGAACAGGGGCTGTACGTCTACCTTGAGATATCGGACAGCGGCTGCGGCATGGACAGGGAGACCTTGGCCAGGCTGTTCGACCCGTTCTTCACCACCAAGTTTACCGGCCGCGGCCTGGGAATGGCGGCTGTTCTCGGCATTGTGCGCGGGCACCGCGGGGCGATCAAGGTCTACAGCGAACCGGACAGGGGAGCCTCCTTCAAGATTCTTTTACCCTCCTCCGGCAAACCATCCGAAATATTCAACGGCGAGACCGAAGTGGATAATTGGCGCGGCAGCGGTACGGTGCTGCTGGTGGATGACGAGGAGAACGTGCGCGGCATCGGAGCCGAAATGCTGAGAGAGCTGGGCTTCGATACGATCACCGCCAACGACGGACGCCAGGCGTTGGAAATTTTCAAATCCACCCCAGGTATCTCCTTCGTGATCATGGACCTGACCATGCCGCACATGGACGGGGAACAGTGCTTCCGCGAACTGCGCCGCATTGATGCGCAGGTCAGGGTGATCATGAGCAGCGGCTACAACGAGTATGAAGTATCACAGAAGTTCGCCGGCAGGAGGCTGGCCGGATTTATCCAGAAGCCGTACAAACTCTCGACGCTCAGAACGGTCATCAGGGGGATGGAAGGTGCATAAGATACTTTATACCAGTGGTCTTTGCCTGGTTATCAGCCTGTTGCTGTTCTTGTCGGCACTGTTTTCCGGCCATCAGACGTTTGCCTCCGAGAACCGGACTGCGGGCGTGTCGCTCACCGCTGCCGAACGACAATGGTTGAAGGAACACCCGGTCATAACCCTGGCTCCGGACCCGGACTTCAAGCCGATCGAGTACTTCGACAAAAACGGCAGCTATCAGGGGGCGGCGGCGGATATCTTCCGCCTGCTTGAGAAAAAACTCGGCATCACCATCACCGTTGTCCGGCTGAAAAACTGGGACGAGGCCATGGCCAGGTTCAGGAACCGCGAGGTGGATCTGCTGGGAGCGATGGTACGGACCGCCAATCGCGAGAAGTTCGCCCTCTTTAGCGATACCCTGGTGGCGGTGCCGGGGGGGATTTTCGCACGGGCAGGCTCGCCGACCGACCTGACCCTGAAGGACCTGAAGGGGAAGAAAGTTGCCGTTGTCTCAAATTACGCGGCCCACGACATCATCAGGAACCAATATCCCGACATAGAGCTGCACGTTGTTCCGGACGTTTCCACCGGCCTGGCCAAGGCCTCGCTGGGGATGGTTGACGTCTATGTGGAGAACATGGCCAATGCCACTTTCTACTCCCAGGAGGCCGGCATCACCAACCTGCAGCTGGTCGGCAAAACCGAATTCGACTACCGCTGGGGAATCGGCATCCGCAAGGACTGGCCGGAACTGCAGGGGATCCTGAACAAGGGACTGGCGGCAATCAGCGAGGAAGAACGTGCCAGAGTCATCCAGCACTGGATCTATGTCGAAGGGGGGCGCTGGCGCCCTTCCGGAACATTCATTGCCGGAGCGATTGCGTCTTCCCTGGCCGGCTTGTTGCTGTTTGCCGGCTACTGGAATTATTCGTTGCGGAAACTGGTCCGCAGCAGAACCTCTTCGTTGCAGCAGGAACTGGAGGAGCGGCAAAAAGCGGAAGCCTCACTGAAGGAACTGGCCGGGCAACTGGAACAGCGGGTCAGCGAACGGACCTTGCTACTGAATAACCAGATTCTCGAGCGGATCAGATCGGAAGAGCAGTTAAAAGCCAGTGAGGAGAACTATCGCTGTTTTACCGAACTGACTTCGGATTACGTTTATAAATGCTCCCGCTCGGGCACGGCCCCTTTCCGGGTCGAGTGGGTCGGCGGAGCCGTGGAAAATATTACCGGCTACGGTGCGGATGAGATCTACCAGCTGGGTTGCTGGCTGCCGCTGGTTCACTCTGATGACAGGCAGGCGGTCTCAACACACCTGATCGGCATGGTTCCGGGAGACATGAAGCAGACGGAATTCCGGCTGGTAACCAAACAGGGTGAAATCATCTGGATCTGCGACTCATCACGCTGCGTGGCCGATCCGGAAAAAGGCGGATTGATACTTTACGGTTCCTCCATGGATATTACCGCCCGGCGCCATGCCGAGGACGAACTGCTGGAAACCAAGGAACTGTTCACGCTGTTCATGAAATATTCGCCGGTCTACACCTTCATCAAGCGGATCGAGGGCGATCAGAGCCGGGTCATGCAGATCAGCGACAATTTCATCGAGATGCTCGGCCGGCCTGCCAGGGAAATGATCGGCTGCACGATGTACGATATGTTTCCCGAGGATTTCGCCCGCAAGATAACCACTGATGACCTGACGGTCGTAAATGACGGGAAAGTCATACAGCTGGATGAACAATTCGGTGAGCGCAGCTACACGACCATCAAATTCCCGATCTTCAGGGAGGGCAGGAACAGCCTGCTAGCAGGATTCACGATCGACGTAACCGAACGCAAGCGGGCCGATGAGGAACGGCTGCAGCTGGAGAAACAGCTCCTTCACGCCCAGAAGCTGGAGAGCCTGGGGGTGCTGGCGGGGGGCATCGCCCACGACTTCAACAATATCCTGATGGCGGTCATCGGCAACGCCGACCTGGCGCTGATGCGGATCAACAGGGAGTCGCCGGCGGTGGAAAATCTCCACCGCATCGAAAAGGCGGCGGAGCGCGCGGCCGAGCTGGCCAAACAGATGCTGGCCTACTCCGGCAAGGGCAAGTTCGTGATCGAGAACCTGGACATGAACCGTCTGCTGGAAGATATGCTGCACATGCTGGAAGTCTCAATTTCCAAAAAGGCGGTGCTCCGTTTCAGCCTGCATACGCCGCTGCCGATGGTGGAGGCTGATGCCACCCAGATGCGCCAGATCGTCATGAACCTGGTGATCAACGCCTCCGAGGCGATCGGCGACCGGAGCGGTGTGATTTCGGTTACTACCGGCTGCATGGAGTGTGACCGCAACTACCTGAAAGATGTCTGGCTGGATGAGAATCTTTCGGAGGGTCTGTATGTCTACCTGGAGATCGCCGACAGCGGCTGCGGTATGGACAGGGAAACCATGGCCAAGCTGTTCGATCCCTTCTTTACCACCAAGTTTACCGGCCGCGGCCTGGGCATGGCTGCTGTTCTGGGGATAGTGCGCGGGCATCACGGGGCGATCAAGGTCTACAGCGAACCGGGAAAGGGGAGCAGTTTCAAGATCCTGCTGCCGGCCGCTGACAGGCCGCCGGAAATTTCATGTTCCGAACCGGACAGGGCCGACTGGCGCGGCAGCGGTACGGTGTTGCTGGTGGACGACGAGGAGACGGTTTGCGACATTGGCGGCGAGATGCTCCGGGAACTGGGCTTCCAGGTGCTGACCGCCAGCGACGGTCGCAAGGCGCTGGAAGTGTTCAGGGAGAGAAGCGATATCGATATAGTGCTCCTGGACCTGACCATGCCACACATGGATGGCGAACAGTGTTTTCGCGAACTGAGATGTCTGAAACCGGAGGTGAAGGTAATCATGAGCAGCGGCTACAACGAGTATGAAGTCACGCAGAAATTCATCGGCAAGGGGCTGGCCGGTTTCATTCAGAAACCGTACAGATTGGCTGTGTTGCGCGAGGTTCTGAAAAATCTGGAAAGGACAATCTGAATGAATGCGGCTGTGAGATGGATATCATGCTTTCGCGCCTGGCGAGGCATCGCAACGTTCATGATAATGATCGCTCTGGCGCTGCAGGCTACGCCGGCATGTCACGCCACTCCGGGAGATTCCGCGGGCGCCATGAAAACAGTCCGCGTGGTAATGGACAACAACTATCCGCCCTATGTTTTCATGGCAGGTAACGGCCAGCTGCAGGGTATCATCATCGATCAGTGGCGGCTGTGGGAGAAGAAGACCGGCATCAGGGCCGAGCTGGTCGGCATGGACTGGGCCGAGGCCCAGCGCCGCATGCGAGCCGCTGAATTCGACGTTATCGATACAATTTTCCATAACGAACAGCGGGCGACGATTTACGATTTCACCGCTCCATACGCGGATATCCCGGTGCCGCTGTTTTTCCACTCCGACATATCCGGGATCCGCGGGCCGGAGGATGCCAAAGGCTTCATGGTGGCGGCCAAGGCCGGCGGCAATGTGATCGATGTACTCAAGAAAAACGGCGTCAACAACATTGTCGAATATCCCAGCTACGAGAAAATCATCGAAGCGGCCCGCGACGGCCGGGTAAAGGTGTTCACGGTGGATCGCCCCCCTGCCATGTATTACCTGAACCTCTTTAACATACAGGACCGGTTTCGTGAAACCACGCCGATGTATTCCGGGGAATTTCACCGGGCCGTGCTGAAGGGAAACAGGACGCTTTTGACTGAGGTCGAGAGCGGTTTCGCTTCCATTTCAGCTGCCGAGTACCAGGAGATCGACAATCGCTGGATGGGGGCGTCGATGATTAATCCGGCACAGCTCAGGTATCTGTGGTATGCCACGGGCAGTGCGGCACTGATTGGATTGGTGGCGATTACCTGGGTGGTGATGCTCAGGAGAGCGGTCAGCAGGAAAACCGCAGAGCTGGCGGAAAGCGAGGAGCACTACCGCACGATCATTCAGAACATGCAGGATGTCTACTACCGTAGCGACGCTGAGGGGCGCCTGACTATGATAAGCCCCTCCGGAGCCGAACTGTTGGGGTATGATGGTGTCGAAAAATTGCTGGGCTGCTCCATACGGGACACATTTTACCTGGATCCGGAAGAACGGGACGCTTTCCTCCACAACCTGAAAATTAAAAACCATCTCTACGGTTATGAGCTCACACTGAAACGGGAGGACGGAACTCCGGTGCCGGTGGCCACCTCGACGCATATGATGTTCGATTCGGAAGGGAGGTTCACCGGTGTTGAAGGGGTTTTCAGGGACATGTCACAGCGCAGGAAGGATCTGGAAGCGCTCGACTACGCCAATGAATGTTTCCAGCAGGCGTTGAACGGCTCCCAGCACATACTCTACCGCCTGAATGTGAAGGATGGCTGCTATGACTATCTCAGCCCGGCTTTCGAACGGATTACCGGTCATCCGCTCCCGCAGTTCATGCAGACCAGTCTGGAACAGCTGCGCGATTACTTCCACCCCGACGACCGGGAGCGCATTTTCGGCCAGATCGAACTGGAACTGTCCAACCGGGCCGGCAACACTTTCAACCTTGATGTCGAGTATCGTCTCCGAAAAGCGGACGGCAGCTACTGCTGGCTCCATGATTCAAGTACGGCCTGTTTAAGCAGCAGCGGCGAACTGGAATGCTTCTTCGGCTCCGCTCTGGATATCACCGAACGTAAACAGACCGAGCAGCTGCTCAAGGATAGCGAGGAGCGCTACC
>JAWDJY010000009.1:0-76774 GCA_032469775.1 Geobacteraceae bacterium
GAAAACTCCTGGGCAGACAGTACCGTATAGCGCTGGATCAGGGTATTGCAGAGCAGGCCGGTGGCGATATTTTCCACGTCTTCGACCGAAAGCCGCCCTTTCAGCAGGTACTGGACCGCATAGTACACCCCCTCGCCGGCCGCAAAAGGGGTGCCGCTCAGGTAGCTGACCGCTTCGCGGGCCGTACGTCCGACATTGTCGGTTACTCCCGGACGGAAACCAACCTCGACCACATAGTCGAAACCGGAGGCCAGCGGCTTGTCCAGACTCCAGACCTGGATCACCGGATCACTGAAGGGTCCGGCGGCCGCCTGTTCCAGCAGGCCCTGCGCCAGTGCAGCGTCAACGGTATAGACATCGATGGTACGAACATCATCAACCGACAGGTGCAGGAAATCTTCAATTTCGCGTTTGATACGCTCGCCGCGGGCGTCGCGGACTCCAGCTTTCAGGGCAACTTCTATTCTATTGGCCATTTCAGTTAGTTCCTTTTTCCATTATCACCGTCCTGGTCGGGAACGGAATCTCGATTGCATTTTCTTTGAAGCGCCGGATTATCAGCGTGTTTATCCTGTCGGTTACAGCAAGTATCCTGGCATAGTCTTCCACCCAGAAAAAGAGCGCCATATTGAGCGAAGAGTCGCCGAAAGAGTTGAAATATGCTTCAGGAAGCGGAGACTTCGACACCTCCTCCACCTCCAGCGCGGTAGCCACCAGCAGTTCCTTTACCCGCTCCACATCGCTGCCGTAGGCCACGCCGATGTTGACGCGCCCCTTGACCCGGTTGTCTGGAAAGGCCTGGTTGACAAGTATGGTGTTGCACAGGTCCGAGTTTGGAATGATCAGCAACTGGTTATCCAGGGTCTTGATCTTGGTGCTGCGCAGTCCGATGTCGGCCACGTCGCCGATCTGGCCGCCGGACAACTGAATCCGGTCTCCGATCCGGAAAGGCCGGTCCAGCACCAGCGTGAAACCGGATATCATGTTGGCCAGCGTGTCCTTGGCAGCCAGGCCGATGGCAAGTGATCCGATACCCAGTGCGGTGACCAGCGAAAAAATATCGTAGTTGAAATGCTTCAGTACGATAATCAGTGCCGTTGCCATCAGGAACAGCGATACTATTTTCTCGGCAACCGGCAGCATCTGGCGCGACATCGCGGCCCCGGACGTTTCCTGCTGGCTGGCAACGTACCATTTCATCAGATCATCCAGCGCATGATAGATCAACTTGAAAACTATCACGACCATGATGATGTACAGCAGCCCGGACGCGATGTTAACAAGCCTCTCGTGCAGCGGCAGCGACCGGATCGCCAGGTATACGCCCAGGATTATGAAAAGCCGCGAGGCATAAGGTATGCCCCGTTCCAGGATCCGATCATCCAGATCGGTCGCGGTGAATGAAGTCAGGCGTTTGCCCCACTTGTTCAGCATCATCACTGCAAGCTGCGACAGCAGCCAGAAGAACGCCAGGATCAGCAGTGCTCCCAGTATCTCCTTGGCCCAGAACAGCAGCGCCCCGTCGCCGGCCTCGGCCCGCAGCAGGCCCTTTACGAAATCCAGTAGTCTATTCACCGAAAACCCGCTTGAAAATGGTATTGACGTGTTTTAGGTGGTAATTCAGGTCGAAAGATTCGCGAATCTTGGCTTCGCCCAGGGCACCGACCACCTCCTGGTCGGCCAGCAGTTCGGTCTGGAAATCCGCGCCCTGCTCCCATACCTTCATGGCATTGCGCTGCACCAGACGATAGGAATCCTCGCGCGAAACTCCGGCCTGGGTCAGGTCCAGCAGGATCTTCTGCGAGAAGACTAGCCCTTTCATCTGGTTCAGGTTGCGCAGCATGTTCTCTGGGTAGACCACCAGGTTGGCAATCAGGCCGTTCAGGCGACGCAGGGAGAAGTCCAGTGCCACGGTCGCATCCGGAGCGATGTAGCGCTCGACCGAAGAGTGGGAGATGTCACGTTCATGCCACAAGGCCACGTTTTCCATGGCCGGAATACAGAGCGAGCGAATGTAACGGGCCTGGCCGGTCAGGTTTTCGGACAGGATCGGGTTGCGCTTGTGCGGCATGGCCGACGACCCCTTCTGCCCCTTGCTGAAGAATTCCTCCGCCTCCAGCACCTCGGTGCGCTGCAGGTGGCGGATCTCGATTGCGATCCGTTCCATGGAGGAGGCTATCAGCGCCAGTGTGCAGAAATACTCTGCGTGGCGGTCACGGGGAATGACCTGGGTCGAGACAGGCTCCGGCTTGAGCCCCATCTTCTCGCAGACATATTCTTCGACGTATGGGTCGATGTTGGCAAAGGTGCCGACCGCGCCGGAGATGGCGCCGGTGGCGATATTTTCACGGGCGGCGGCCAGACGGACCCGGTTGCGCTGCATCTCGGCATAGAACGAGGCCAGCTTGAGGCCGAAGGTGACCGGCTCGGCGTGAATACCGTGGGAGCGGCCGATACAGACCGTGTCTCTGTGCTCCAGGGCACGTTTCCTGATCGACTCCAGCACCATGTCCATGTCGGCCAGGAGTTCATCGGCGGCCTGGGTCAGCTGCACCGACAGACAGGTATCCAGAACATCGGAAGAGGTCATCCCCTGGTGGATGAAACGCGCCTCGGGACCGACATATTCGGCTACAGAGGTGAGGAAGGCGATCACGTCATGCTTGACCTCAAGCTCGATCGCATCGATACGGGCGATATCGAAATCCCCCTTGGCTCGGATCACCGGCACGACCTCCTTGGGAATAACACCCAGCTCGGCCTGAGCCTCGCAGGCCAGGGTCTCGATCTCCAGCCAGATGCGGAAGCGGTTTTCGGCGGCCCAGATGCGGGCCATTTCAGGACGGGAATAACGTTCGATCATTGCGATAAACTCCTTGACTCAGATGATATATTTCAGATTTCAATCAATGCGCCGGCGTGATACTGGTCGCCGATCACGATTTGCGGCGCGCATACGTTCTGATCTCGCAAAAAAGTCCCGGTAGTGCGGAGCACATGGTCGGGATGGTTGTTCACCTCGGACAGGTGCGCCATTACCAGCGCCTCAAGGCCCGCATGGGCCAGTTCGTGCAGCAGCTCCAGCGACTCCTCGTTGGAGATGTGGCCGTGACGGGAGCGGATGCGCTGTTTCAGTTCCCAAGGGTAAGGGCCGTTCATCAGCATGTCCACATCATGGTTCGACTCCAGGTTGAGCGCCCGGCAGCCGCGCAGTTTGTCCGCCACCAGGCGGGTTACGATCCCCAGGTCGGTAGCCGAACCGCAGCGCCCTTCCCGCGATTCGAGCAGGAAACCGACCGGATCGCAACTGTCGTGGGTAATCGGGAACGGATCGATGGAGATGCCCCTGAAGTCAAAGGAACAGCCCGACTCGAACTCAATTACCTGCGTCTTCTTGAAATATTTTTCCGATTTGCGATGAACCAGATGGCTGGCTATCACCGGGACCTTGAACTTGCGGGCAAAGGAGCCGGCACTGCGGATATGGTCGATATGCTCATGGGTTACAAGTACTGCGTCAACCCCGCCGGCATCGATTCCGACCGTCTCCATGCGCAGCAGCGTCTCGCGCAGGGACAGCCCGGCATCGATCAGCACGCGCGCGTCACCGGTCTCCAGGTAAAGACAGTTTCCTTTGCTGCCGCTGGCCAGCGAACAGATTTTCACATGGACTCCAGGAAATACGGGTTGATGGCACTTTTGACGCAACAAGCGAATATTACAGAGGAAATAACAGGCTATATCAAAGCGCACCGGCGCTTTATGCGGCATAATGGCAAGCTGTATATATACTACGAAGCCGGTTTGAGTTTCAAGGCTAATCGTCGCCCATCGACCCATGAAATGTTTCAGATTTCAGAAATATCAGCCCCGATGATTTCCACGTCCGGCCACCCCTCATAAATCCACTCCTCGACTTTTTCCAGCGTCCGGCGGGAGATGTTTTTATCCGGGCTGACGGTCACGAACCCCAGCACCGCCACACCGGAGTTATCCTGGCGGTCAACCTCGGCACAGGCCACATTGAAGCGGTTACGGGCCCGTCCCAGGACGCTTTTGACGATGCCGCGCTTCTCTTTCAGGGAGCGGGAAGGGAGCGAGAGGTGGATTTCGAGGCAGTGGATGAACATGTCAGAACTCGGCATGCCTCGGCGTTCGCGGGAACGGGATCACGTCGCGGATATTTTCCATGCCGGACAGATACATCACCAGACGTTCGAAACCCAAACCGAAGCCGGCATGGGGGCAGCTGCCCCAGCGCCGGCTGTCCAGGTACCACCAGAGCGGTTCCCTGGCTATTCCAAGCTCGGACATCCGCAGTTCCAGGCGATCCAGGCGCTCCTCGCGCTGGCTGCCGCCGATGATCTCGCCCACCTTGGGCACCAGCAGATCCATGGCCGCCACGGTACGGCCATCGTCGTTCTGACGCATGTAGAAGGCCTTGATGTCCCGGGGATAGTTGAGGATGAAAGCCGGACCGCCCACGATCTGCTCGGTGATGTAGCGCTCGTGCTCGGTCTGCAGGTCCAGTCCCCACTCCACCGGATAGTTGAAGGTTGCGCCGCTTTTCAGGAGCAGCCGGATCGCTTCGTCATACTCGATGCGGGCAAAATCGGCCTCGGCCACGCCCCGAACCCGCTCCAGCAACCCCTTTTCGATCTGCCTGTCGAAAAACTCCATCTCCTCGCCGCACTCCTCCAGCGCCACCCGGCACAGGTAGCGCACAAACTGCTCGGCCAGTTCTGCATCGTCAGCCAGGTCGGCAAAAGCCATCTCCGGTTCGATCATCCAGAATTCGGAGGCATGCCGGGCGGTATTGGAATTCTCGGCGCGGAAGGTCGGCCCGAAGGTGTAGATATCACCGAATGCGGTTGCAAACAGCTCCCCCTCCAGCTGTCCGCTGACGGTCAGGCCGGTCTTCTGCCCGAAAAAATCCTGGCTGAAGTCGATTCTGCCTTCGGCCAGCGGCGGGTCGGCGGCATCCAGGGTCGTGACACGAAAAAGTTCGCCGGCCCCCTCGCAGTCGCTGGCGGTGATGATCGGCGTATGCACGTAGAGAAAATTGCGCTCGCCGAAGAAGCGGTGAATGGCCTGGGCCAGTTTCGAGCGCAACCGGAAAACGGCGCCGTAGGTGTTGGTGCGCGGGCGCAGGTGGGCAATAGTGCGCAGGTATTCGAAGGTATGCCGTTTTTTCTGCAGCGGATAGCTTTCGTCGGCAGCGCCGGTAATCTCCACGGCAATCGCCTTCAGTTCGTATTTCTGGCCGGCCGCGGGGGATTCGACCAGTTCGCCGGCCACCTTCAGCGCGCTGCCGGTGCCGATGCAGGCAAGCTCACCGAAATTATCCAGCCCGGACTCGGCAACGACCTGCACCCCGGCCAGATTGGATCCGTCGTTCAGTACAATAAACGCTATCTCTTTTGACAATCGCAACGAACGCACCCAGCCGGAAACGGTGTATCGGGAGCCTGGCGATCCACACTCCAAAAGTTCCTTGATCCGTGTTCTCATTGTCTTCTCCTCGATGTTTGTCGGCAGGAATGATACGTGCAATCGGGCTCTGGATGCAAGCAGCTTGTTTGGTTTGACCTGGTTCGCGGCGCTATGGTAGAAGAAAGACATGAAGCACCTGTCAACATATTTGCTCTGCCTGATTACTCTGGCTCTGCCGGCCTTGGCCGCCAACAGCGAAACCGCTTTCGGCGGCGTCGGGATCGATGGTGTAGCGCTCAAAAACGGCCAGATCGCCGTCAGGCAGATCGTCAACGGCGGTCCGGCCCACCAGGCCGGCATCAGGACCGGCGACATAATCACCCATATAGACGGCAAGGCAACGCTGGGCAGCGATTTTCACGGCATGGTCCAGAAACGGCTCAGAGGATTATCGGGCACTGCGGTAGTGCTCAAGGTCAGGCGCGACGGCGAAGACAAACCGCAAACCTACCGCTTGATCCGCCAACAGCTGGTGATCGTACCAAACAAGGAGAAACGATGATAAACAGGGTATTTCTGACCGCAGCAGTAATTCTGATGGCCATGGCAATAGCATGCACCGCCGCCGAGACACCCCGTCAGAGCGCACTCGACCCGGCCAGGGCCGAAACGTCCAGAAAATATCCGCAGATAGTGCTGTATTCGGTGGTCTGGTGCCCCCACTGCCGCGAGGCCAAGGAATACCTGACGAAAAACGAGATACCGTTCATCAACCGGGATGTGGAACAGGATGCGGGAGCGATGCGGGAACTGACAGGGAAATACGACAGCAACGGTGTTCCGGTGATCGTTTTCGGCAACGGCAAGAATGAGATCGTCATGAGGGGATTCTCTCCCGAACTGTTCCAGGAGAATCTGAAGAAAGCTCTGCTAAAGAAGTAAAAACAAAGCCCCACCTTCCGGGTTGGCCGGATGGTGGGGCAACAATCTGTATCACGGTTTTTTGGGCATCCGGCGCCCGCTTTCCGTTCCGGGAGCGAACTGTTTCCGGTCCTGGCCGGGGCGTCCCCGCTTCTCGGCGCTTTTCACGGCTGGCGTCGCATTGCCTTCCACTGCGTTTCGAGGCTCACGCATAACGCGCCTCTGGCCCGTTTTCACCTGCGACTGCCCCATGCCCGCCTTTATGCTTTTCACCGGCGCTGCCTTTGTCGGCGTTCCGGCCAACTCACTCACCTCGGCCTCGGTCAGGTAGCGAAACTGCCCTTCCCTGATGGTACCGAGCGACAGGCTGCCGTAGCGGATCCTTTTCAGGCGCACCACCGACAGGCTGACCGCCTCGCACATGCGCCGCACCTGGCGGTTTCGCCCTTCGTGGATTGTGACCGAGATCCAGTCGTTCTGCTCACCGCTTTTCACCAGACGCACCACCGCCGGCGCGGTCATGCCGTCTTCCAGCTCGACCCCTTCCGCCATGCGTTTCAACTGTTGTTCGACCACCTTGCCGCGCACCCTGACGTGATATTCCTTCTCGATCTCGTGCCGCGGATGCATCAGCCGGTTGGCCCACTCGCCGTCGTTGGTCAATAGCAGCAGCCCCTCGGTGTTGTAATCCAGTCGCCCCACCGGATAGACCCGCTCCGGCACATCTTTAAGCAGATCGGTAACCAGCTTGCGACCCTGGCTGTCTTTAAGCGCGGTGATGTATCCGGAAGGTTTGTTGAGCAGGATGTAGATTCGCTCTTCCTTGACATTCAAAGTCTTGCCGTTGACGGTGATCGTATCGACCGACGGATCGGCCTTTGTGCCCAACTCGGTCACGACGACACCGTTGACGGACACCTGGCCGTTCAGGATCAACTCCTCCGAAGCCCTGCGGGATGTAATCCCGGCAGCGGATATGATTTTTTGCAGACGTTCGAGCATATATTCCTCTCTGATCAGGTCGGTTCTGATATGGTTTGGATGTTTCTGGCGGAAGCATGGTACAGCATCACACAATGGAGCATGATTATGATTATGTCAACATCGCACCCCGTAGCAATTCCAGAACGGTCAAAATTCAATCCAGCGCCACCACGAATCCTTCGGATATAACCTTGTCGGTTGCGCGTTCATGTGCCTTTTCCGCCGCTTTCAGCGAGGCATAGCTCCCCGTCCGGACCCTGTAAAAACGGACTCCGTTGACAAGCGCCTCGCGGATCGAGGAGACTCCATGGCGCTGCTTTACACTCTCTGCCAACCTGCGGGCGTTTTCCGGGTTGCCGAAGGCACCCACCTGGATGCCGAAGGCACCCCTGTCATAACTGGCCGGAGCCCGATAAGCCGTCCTGCCCTTGACCGTCTCGTCCAGGTATCCAAGCGCCTCTATCCTTACCGGGGTCGTGCCGCTGCCGACAATGCCGATAACCTTGGCGGCCGAATAGGACAGATCGATAATCCTGCCGGCGACAAACGGTCCGCGGTCATTGATCCGTACCACTGCTTCGCGGCCGTTATCCCGGTTGCGCACCTTTACGTAAACCCCGAGTGGCAGGGTCTTGTGAGCCGCGGTCATCGCATGCATATCGTAAACTTCTCCGTTACTGGTCGTCCTGCCGTGGAAATCGCTGCCGTACCAGCTGGCAATACCGGACTGGACAAACCCCTCATGACTTGAAAGCGGCTCATAGCGCTCACCGTTTATCGTATAAGGCCTCTGTCCGGCCTTGCCCGGCTCCGACGGAGCGCTTCGATAGGCCTTTTTGCCGTGGCCGCCGCAGGCAGCCAGCAGGCAGATTACGAGTATTGCCGAAATAATTCTGAACATTGTTTCCTTGACGAAATCAGCTGATTTATTGGAATCAGTGTACGATGTTAACCACCGTTCCCACCTTGATCCGGCGGGCCAGCGCCAGACCGTCCGTGTTATCCATCACGAAACAGCCCCCGGTCACCCGCCGCCCTACCCGCTTGGGGTTGTTGTTGCCATGTATCCGGTAGATCGCCCCTTTCCAGGTGCTGTGCGACAGCGCGATCTTGAACGGCCCCATGTAGTTCAACGGGTGTCCGGGCGGGACCGCGGTTGGAAGTTCTATGCCGCGGCCGCGAAACACCTTCCGGGAGTAGGGGGTGGGATACCACCAGGGATTGAAGTAGATGCCGGTCACCCTGCCGGGACCGAGCGGATAGGTTTTGAGGCCGGCCACGGCGGTGCCCACGCTGTATTCGGCTACCGGCACCCGCTCATTGGCGGATTTCATTTCGTAGAGCGTCAACAGATTGCGGCTAATGCTGATCTCAACCTGGTATGATACCCCGCTCTCAGGACTGACTCTGTCGCTGCTGTCCGGTTGATTGAGCGGAAGAGCTCCTGCACGAACGAACGGTGGCAGCGCCAGCGCTAAAACGATCAGCATGGCAAACATTGTTCTGAGAAGCATGGCTAACTTCCGGACTGAGGGTTGCACCTGTGGCATACCGGATGATACACGGGAATCAAGAAGCCGCCTCGGAATCGCACTCGTTCAGCATGGCAAGCAAATCTTCATCGGCAATATCAGGAAGCAGCAGTGCGCCATGATCGTCCTTTTCCACCCTGGTTATACCGGGATAACGCTTTTCCAGCACCTTGATTTCAAGGGACTGCTGCCTGACGGTCGCCAGCAGCCGGCGGTTTTCCTCTTCCAGATCGAACTTCTCGATCGCGGAGCGGATCGCGAACCTGAGCACGGTATCATCCCAGGGTTTGCTGAAGAAACGGTAGATTTCACCCTCGTTCACCGCACGCATCGCGGCATCCAGCGTGGCATGGCCGGTCAGCATGATCCTGACCGTGTGCGGGTAAAGCTCACGCACCTGGGAGAGGAACTCGGACCCGGACATTTTGGCCATCTTTT
Source organism: Geobacteraceae bacterium (assembly GCA_032469775.1). GTDB lineage: Bacteria > Desulfobacterota > Desulfuromonadia > Geobacterales > Pseudopelobacteraceae > JACRCG01. The sequence goes on from JAWDJY010000009.1 coordinate 9,309, forward strand.
CATCCGAAACCACCACCTTGACCGTGGTTTTCCGCAGGGTTTCCAGAGCCATCTCGCCGCTCAGTTCCGACAGGATCTCATATGGCTCGTCAAACAGGGAACGGGTCAGGGCCGATATCACATTAGGCTCGTCGTCAACCAGAAGTATCGTACTGTTCATGAAAATCCTCCATTTCTTGACGTGAATATCATACCGGATCATTCCGTCCTTGACAACGACTCGCCGCAGAAGGGGCAGACAATCCAGCCGGCCTCCATCGGCATGCGGCAGGACCTGCAGCAGTTGTGGCGGAACGATCCGCAGTGAGGACAGAACAGGAACTTGGAGTCGATGCTCCTGCCGCAGGCCTCACAGCAGCGCTCCATTCTGACCGTCGGACCGACGGCCCGCAGCACCTCTTCCAGCGTGGTCCACCCCCTCCGCACCTTTTCCAGGCCGTCTTCCAGCAGGGTACGCATACCATTGGCGCGGGCCAGCCCCAACAGGTCGGACTCCCTGTAGTCGGAGCCGATCATCTGGCGGAAATCGTCATTCATCACGAACATCTCATAGATGCCGACCCTGCCACGGTAGCCGGTGTTGTTGCACTGCGGGCACCCGCGTCCGGCAATCAGCTCGGTTCCCAGGAAATCCGCCGGCAGGCGCAACAGTTCCAACAGGGAAGCATCGGGAGCAACGGCGGCGGCACAGTCACTGCAGACCTTGCGCACCAGCCGCTGGGCAACCACTCCCTCCAGGGCCGAGGCCAGGATATAGGGTTTTATGCCCATGTCCACCAGGCGGGTGATCGAAGCCACGGCACTGTTGGTATGCAGCGTGGTCAACACCATGTGACCGGTCAGGGCCGCCTTGAAGGCCACGTCGGCGGTTTCGAAGTCACGCACCTCTCCCACCAGAATCACGTCCGGATCCTGACGCAGGGTGGCACGCAACACCTGTGCGAACGAGAGTCCGATCTTATCGTGAATGGAGACCTGGTTGGCCTCCTCCAGGAAATACTCCACCGGTTCCTCGATGGTCTCGAAGTTCTTGCTGGGATTCATCATGGCCGCCAGCAGCGAATAGAGCATGGTGGTCTTGCCGCTGCCGGTCGGTCCGGTGGCGATGATCACCCCCTGCGGTTTACGGCTGATGATGGTGATATTGCGATAATCGTCCTCCAGCACTCCCAACTCGTCCAGGCGCTTGATTGAAGCGCTCTTGTCCAGAATGCGCATCACGATTTTTTCGCCATTGATGGTGGGAAGCGAGGAGACGCGCATATCCACTATGCGGATGCCGGCCTTTACAGTGATCCGGCCGTCCTGTGGCCTGCGCCGTTCGGAAATGTCCATCTTGGCCAGGATCTTGATCCGCGAGATCACCGCCGGGTGGAGCTCGGCCGGAATCCTGATCTTGGCATGCAGCATTCCGTCAATGCGGAAGCGGATAACCGAATACTTGGTTTTGGCCTCGATATGGATGTCGCTGGCGCCATAACGGATCGCCTCGGAGATGATCGCATTGACGATACGGATGACCGGCGGCACCTTGGATGAGCCGACCAGCTCCTCGACACTGGCCTCCTTCTCCTCCTCGTCCAGCACGATATCAATCTCGTCCAGCGGTTCCAGGTCATCCAGGTCATCCAGATCCTGCTCTCCCGGCTCACCGGACTGACTCCAGACCAGGGCTATCTTTTCGACGATCTGCGATGAAGCCGACAACAGGGGTGACACCCGCATGCCGGTTACCCGGCCGATGTTATCGCAGGTGACGATATCCGACGGATCGGCCATTGCCACGGTCAGGTTGTTGCCTTCGAGCCTGACCGGTACCAGCCGGCTCTTTTCGCACAACTCCCTCGGCAGGCAGCGTGCCAGGTTGTGGGGTATGGTCACCTCGCGCAGATCGATGAATTCGACGCCCAGATGTTTCTGGAGCGCATCCACGATCCTGGCTTCGCTCAGGATTCCGGTCCTGACGAGGAAATCGCCCAGGAACTCGTTGCTGTCCACCTGCTTACGTGCCAGGTCCAGCTCCTGCACACCGATCAGGCCGGATTTCACCAGCACATCCCCCAGCATGCCGCGGTTCTGCTCGAACAGCCCGGTGAAGCTTTTGATCTTGTTCTGCTGCTGCCGGGCCAACTCCTTCAGGCGCCGGTTCTCATGCAGCAATACGTACTGCTGGAGCGCCAGTGACACAGTCAGGCGCAGGTCCTCATCGTTCCAGGGCTTGGTGATGAACTTGTAGACCGCGCCATCCTTGACCGCGCCCATGATGGAATTGACATCGGCGTAACCGGTCAGCATGATGCGGATCGTTTCGGGATACTGTTCACGTACGGCTTTCAGCAGTTCTGCGCCGCTCATTCCCGGCATGCGGTGATCGCTGATGATCAGCTGCACCTTCTGGCGTTTGAGGATATCGAGCGCCTTCGAGGCCGAATCGGCGGTAAGAATGGTGTAGTTTTCCTCGTGGAAGATCCGGTAGAGGGCCTTGAGCACATTCTCCTCGTCATCGACGAACAGCAGTGTAAAGCCCCGATCGGCAGCGGGGGACTGATTCTGGTCGATCGTCTCACCGGGGACCTCGCCGGATGAATTCTGCTGCCCCAAGTTCTTGAAAAGTTCGGCATACCTGGACATTCGCTAGAAGTTCCTCTCTTTTGCGACCGGAAACCGGATGGCTACCGTGGTTCCGGCTCCTTCGCCGGATTCGATCGAGATGCTGCCTCCAGCTGCGCTGACAATCTCGCGGGCCACGGTCAACCCCATGCCGGTGCCGCTTCCCACCTCGCGGGTGGTAAAAAACGGGTCAAAGATCCGCGATAAGTTCTGCGCAGGAATACCGCAACCGTTATCGGAGATCTCGATCACGATCTCGCCCCCCTCGACCCGGCTGGCCACCCTGACCCGCACCCCTTCCGGACGGGATTGGAGCGAATTCTGGATGATCGCCAGAAAAGCCTGGGAGATCAGCGCCGGGTTGCATTCAAACAGCGGCAACGGCCGCATTTCGCGCACAAACGAGCAAGCGGGGCCGATCTGCGGGGCAAGCACTGACAGCGTCCTTTCAAGTTCGACATTCAGGTCCGCGTCCGATCGGTCGGTTTCGTCCACGTGGGAGAAGCTCTTCAGGTCGGACACGATGCGGGCAATGCGCTCGCTCCCCTCGATGGATTGATTCAGCAGCTCAAAGGTGTCCGAGATAATAAAATTAAGCTTCAGATCACGCCGTTTCTGCTCGGTATCCTGCTGCAGCTGATGCAGGGGTGTATTGCCGGATATGAGCAGCTGGTAATAATCGAGCATTTCGTGCATACGCTCAAAATAACGCCTGAAACTTGACAGGTTGCTGCGGATGAACCCGTTGGGATTGTTGATTTCATGGGCCATGCCGGCGGCCAGGCTGCCGACCGCGGCCAGTTTTTCCTGTTGCAGCAGCCTGGCATAGGCCTGCTGCAGCTCGACCGTGCGCTGTTCCACCTTATGCTCCAGGGACAGGGACAGTTCGCGGTAGCGGGCTTCGGACTCCCGCAGCCGGCTGTTGGTTTCCAGCAGCTGTTCGTATGACTCCTGCACCACCGAGGTATGCAGTTCGGTGGTCAGCATCCGCTTGAGGTTATTGGTGATGATCAGCTGAATCGCGTCATGAACCAAACTGGACAGGGCCTCGGAGTTCTCGACTGCCCCGCTGTCGCAGACCATCACCAGCGTTCCCTTCGGCTCCCCTTCCACCAGCAATTTGCTCCTGATCTCCGAAACGCTGCCTGGCGGTTCCTCATCCCCGGCGGAACTGAGCGGTAGCCCATCCTCGTCCAGAAGCGAGGCCCGCACCAGCCCCGCTCTCAAGGCGCTGCGCAGCAGCGGCTCTATCTCGCCCCGGCCGATGATCTCGGACAGCCGTTTTTCCTCGCCAATCACGAAGGTCAGGTTGGGAGTGTTTTCACTGATGCTCATCTGCAACCCTTCCTGTACGTCGGCAAGATTCCCCTTCCAAGTACAATTCACCGTCCGACAGCTGCTGACGCAGCTTGCAGGACGATAGTTCTGCCAGGATGATACCGCAGGAACTCATACCGGCCTCAGGATCGAAACGAGGAAATCATCCCGATCCACGCCGAAGCGAGAAGTCAGGCTGCAACGCGCGTTGACGCTATCGAAAGTCCGCTCCAGTACATCCCGGAACGTTTCCAGCACCCCGTCCCCTCTGATGGCCGAAGCCATAAGCACCGGTAGTCCGGAAGGGTCCCAGGCGGCACGGATATCCTCCTCGCCGACGATATCGTCCAGATCGCGCTTGTTGAACTGCAGCACCAGCGGAGTTCGTTCTATTTCAAGCCCGACCAGCTTGAGATTCTGCTCCAGATTGTCGAAGCTTTCAAAATTATTGGTCATCTGGCTCGTCTGCGAATCGGCCACGAACACGACCCCGTCGGCCCGCTGCAGGACCGCCTTGCGTGTGGCGTCGTGGCGCACCTGTCCGGGGACGGTGTAGACCTTTAGCTTGATCCGCATCCCGCCGGGGGAGACATAGAAAAAGGGGAGCAGGTCGAAATAGATGGTGCGGTCCTCGGTTGTGTCCAGCATCATCAGTTCGCCCCGGCCGTCCTGGTTGAGCAGGTCGTGCAGGCGGAGCAGGTTGGTGGTCTTGCCAGACTGCGCCGGACCGTAATAGACCAGCTTGAGTACCATACGCAAATTTTTTTCATCAAACTCGATCATCTGGTTGCCGTCCGCTTATTGCTGCCGGGATAACCGCTTCATGACGTTTTCAGGAGGGCCAGCACGTATGCGCGGTTGTCGTCGATGGAAAACGACCTGACATTCACGCGCACCTCCTGCCCGCCCAGGTTCCAGATTCCCAGTTCCTCCGTCCCCTCAAGGAGATTAGGACCGACGGAAGGGAACAGTGAAAAACAGCTCTCGCCGAAGATCTCCCGCCGCAGGGGCGCCAGCAGTTCCAGGCAGCAACGGTTACACTGGATGATCATGCCGTTGCTGTCAACCCCCATCACCGCCACCGGCAGATTGTCCAGCATGGCCTGGGTAAAGGTAAGCGCACGGTTGTGCAGTTCCAGGCTGACGGTACGTTCCTGGATCATCTGTTCCAGACTGTTGTTCAGCAGGGACAACTCCTCGTTGGAATCCTGCAGCTTTCGCAAAAGCTCCTCGTTCTCCTTCAGCAAGGAGTAGCGTTCCAGGGAGTTGGTGATGGTCACATGCAGTTCGTCATCGTTCCAGGGCTTGGGGATGAATTTGTAAATATGGCCATGATTGATGGCGTCCACGATGGCGCCGGCGTCGGCATACCCGGAGAGGACGATCCGCACCGTCTCCGGCCAGCGGGCGTAGACCTGTTTCAGAAATTCAACGCCATTCATGCCCGGCATGCGGTAATCTGAAATCACGATCTGGAAATCTCCGCCGGACTCAAGTGCCTGCAACCCCTCCTCGCCGGATGCGCAGGTTACTATTTCATAATCCTCGTCGAGAAAGAGACGTTCCAGGGCACGCAGTACGTTGCGTTCGTCATCAACGCAGAGTATGCGGACAGGCATGCCGTCTTCACTATTATCAGAATCCTTGGCCATGGTATTCACCCCTCACTGTTGTTAAGCGGCAGTCGGACGGTAAAAGTGGTCCCCTGTCCGGGTTTGCTCTCAAGCAATATTTCTCCGCCATGCTTCCTGATGATCTCGCTGCTGATCGAAAGTCCCAACCCGGTCCCTTTACCTGCCTCCTTGGTGGTAAAAAACGGCTCGAAGATCCGCCGTTGCAACTCTTCCGGTATGCCGCTGCCGGTGTCGCCGATCGAAACGAAGACGTTGTCGGCATCGTTCCAGCTGCGCACCGTGATCACCCCCTGGCCGGATATGGCATGGGCGGCATTTACCAGCAGATTCATGAAAACCTGGTTCAACTGTTGCGGATAGCACTTGATCCGGGGAATATCGCCAAGCTCCTTGGTGAGAGTGGCGACATACTTGATCTCGTTCCAGACGATATTGATGGTGCTCTCCAGGCACTGGTTCAAATCAGCAAAGGTCTCGTCAGCGTCATCCACCCTGGAAAAGCTCTTCAGGTCCTGGACGATCTTGCGAACCCGCTCGGCCCCTTCCAGCGACTCTGCCACCAGGCTGCCGGTATCTTCCAGGATATAATCGATCTTGAGCCGGCGTTGAATCTCCAGCAAGGCAGCCTTGGAGTCACTTTCGCAGCCGGCCAGATGGATCTTGAGCGCCTCCTGATATTCACGCAGACGCCCCATGTACTTGCCTAGTGTATTCAGGTTACTGGTGATGAATCCCATCGGGTTGTTGATCTCGTGGGCCACCCCGGCGGCCATCTGGCCGATGGAGGCCATCTTCTCCTGCTGAACCACCCTGGTCTGGGTTGACTGCAGTTCGGAGTAGGCCTGCTCCAGTTCACAGGTCATGGTCTTGATCTGTGTCACGTCGTTCATCGACACCACCACCCCCTTTACCACTGAGCTGCCGGGATCACGGATTTCATAGATATTCAGATCGAACTGCTGTTTCGTTCCGGAATGGATCAACTCGCCGCTTTCTCCATCGAAAGTAACAAAATTGAAACCGGACTCCATCAGCACCTCCCGCCAGTCATTCAGAACCAGGTTATCGAAGTTTCTGCCGGTGATCTGATTGAGCATGCGATTGCAGCGCCGGATATGGTGCGTCGCATCGGCCAGGATGATGATATCCTTGAGCGAATCCAGGGTCTGCTCCCACTCCAGCTTGGCAGCCTCGACCCAGTTAAAAATAAGTCCCAGTTCAGCATGCTTGGCCTCCAGCGCTGCCTGGCTTGCAGCAAGCGCCTGGTGGGCCTCCCTGCGGGCGGTGATGTCCCGGGCCAGCCCGATTGCGCACCATTTTCCTTCCAGCCGGACCGCCGAGAGCGACATCTCGATCGGGATAGCCTCCCCCCCCTTGCGTATCGCCGGGAGCTCCAGGGTCTTGCCGACCGCCGCCCCCTGCCCGTTTTCCCTGAATCCTGCGAACGCCCGCAGATGGGTCTCAAGCATGTCGGCGGGTGCGATCTGCTCATGCAGGTTCCTGCCCAGGATTTCCTCCTTGGTATAACCGAAGATCGTTTCCGCCGCCGCGTTCCAGAAGGTGACCAGCCCGTCATTGTCGATCATGATGATCGCATCCTGCGCCGAATCGCTGATCGAGCGGAACTTTTCCTCGCTCTCACGCAGCGCGATCTCGGTCAGCTTGCGCTCGGTGATATCGGTGAAGGTGCCCACCAATCCGTTAACCTTGCCGTTGCGATTGTACATCGGCGCCTTGGTCGAGATAACCTGCCGGATTGAGCCGTCAGAACGTAAAAGAGAGGTCTCATAGGTCTGCGTGGAAGCGCTCCTCATGCAGATGCTATCCTGTTCGGACTGGAAAGCGGCCGTTTCGCCCTGGTTCAGGTCGTTGATCTTCTTGCCCATGATCTCGGTGCGACTGCGGCCGAAGAACTCTTCGAAAGCACGGTTGCAGCCGATATAGGCGCTGTTGCGGTTCTTGTAGAAGACCGGGTTGGGGATCGAATCCAGTACCTGCTGCAGGAAGCGATACTGTTCGTTGAGCATGTCCCCGATCTGCCTGGTTTCGGTCAGATCCTCCAGGGTTTCCATCACGGCAATAATCCTGCCGTCATCGTCACGGATCGGGGAGGCATGAAAATAGAGGAAGCGCCTTCCGCTGGCCGGAAAACTGAACCACCCCTCGGACTGCATGGCGCCCTCGACCAGATTCGACTTGCGGTAGGTTTCGTAGTGCTGGGAGAATTCCTGTTCGGCGCTGTCCAGCACCAGATCGGCCAGGGTGGGACGTTTCTCTGGATAAAAGGGCTGCCAGTGCCGGTCGCTCCCCCGCATCTCCTCGGATGCAAGCCCGGACAGTTTTGCCAGGGCCTGGTTCCAGAACAGGATATGATGATCGCTGTCAATAACGAAACAGGGGGTAGCGGAATAGTTGACCAGGTTTTCGGTGAAAAGCGAATTTTTCCGCAAGGCGGAATGTTGCTCTTCCATCCTGACTATCATCCGGTCATAGACCAACCCCAGACGTCCGACCTCGTCGTCGGATTCGGCCAACCGCTGCAGATCGGAGCGATCCTGCCCCGGTTCGAACTCCTGGATAATCGTTGTCAGCCTGTTGAGCGGAGACAACATGCGGGCCATGGCGCCACGGGTGATCAGGATACTGGAAAGCAGCGCCATAGCCAGCAGTGTCAACGAGATTTTAAGTGACTTGTACAATGGTTGATAGGCTTCGGAGGTGGGGGTATGAACTCCCAGAATCCAGCTGGCGGAATTAAGGCGCTTGAAGGAGGTCAAACCCGGCACCCCGCGGGAATTGATATTCTCCCTGGTCCCTTCAAAGCCTGAAAGCGCGGAATCAACAGCTGGATTTACGCCTTGGCTGACATTCCCCATAATGCGGGCATGGTCGGCATGAACCACTATATTGCGGTCGGTGTCGATGATGTAAAAATAACCACTCCTGCCGATTCTGGTTGAGATCAGCGAGGAGAATGTGCTTCCTTTCAGGATCTCATGCCGTCCGACCAGCAGGGCGCTCAACTTGCCCTGTTTATTCAGAAGCGGCACGACGAAGGGAATAGTGGGCTGTTTATCGTTATGGTTTCGATAGGTGCCGCCGATAAACGGCTTTAATGTCGAAGATGCTCTGATGAAATGAGCCAGATTCGAAACATCCTTGCCCGAATCTTTGGGGTCCAGCGGAAACTCGGTGATGATTCTGCCATCCGGCGCCAGCAGTTCCAGACCGGCATTGAAGAAAACCAGCGCATCTTCTTCATCGGCAAACTTTCCGTTCAACCGTTGTACATTGCCGATATCTTCTTCAGTGATGCGCTGCGCCATCTTCAGCAATTGTGCCTGCGCGGTGGCCAACTGGGTATCCAGCTGCCTGGCCAGGGCATCCACCATCGCATTCTGATTGTTGCTGATGCTCTTTTGCAGCTCGCTGCTCCAGAAAGTATGGCTGATTGCGATGATCAGGCTCAGCAATACTGCTACCACCAGGGATACGGTCAGGGTCATTTTTGAAGTGAGACTTTTCATTGGCACTTCCCGCATAAGATTTTATGCTACTGCAGCAACTTACATGGCGGCAGATTTTTGCTATGAGAATGGTACACCGGAATCGTCAAGTGTAAAGCGGGAATATGCCGGATTGCCTGTTCCGTCCTGGCATTGGTGCCGGCAAACCGTAGATTTGCAAAGAGCTTCGGCGGATTGCTGGCAACAATGTGACCAAGAGACAACCGGAACAGGGGAAATCAGGCCACCATCGTCCCGGAAATGACGGAAGCAATCAGATTGAATTTCCAGAGGTGAGAAGTACGTACTTCTTGACCGTACGGCGGTCGAGACCGGTTTTACGGGCCACATCCTCGTAGGTGCCGAAACGGCGGTACAACAGGCCGCAATATTCTGCCATCAGCTGCTGGGCATCCATGCTGCCGGCCTCGATGCCGGCCAGCAAACGGTCGGACGGTTCGCAGGAGACCAAAGCGGAGGTATCCCCGCGATAGTGGCGGGTCAGGATGATGCGCCGCACCGCCTGCTCCAGTTCGCGCACGTTGCCGGGCCAGGGGTAGTTCGCCCCCAGGTCGCGCAACAGCGCCTCCCGCACCAGCCGGGCGTGTGGCACCGCCGCATCGCCGATCAGGCGTTTGAGGATGCTGCCGATCAGCGCTTCCAGCTCGCGCGGTTCCTGCTGGATGCGCAGGCTCAGCGGCGGGACCACGATGATGTCCGAGCAGAGCCGGTAGTAGAAGTCGTCACGGAACTGCCCGGAGCGGCGCAGGTCATCCAGCGGCCGGTTGGTGGCAGCGATCACACGCCCCTGGAACCGCCGGCGTTCGTGGCCCCCCACCGGCGTGAAGGTCCTCTCCTGAATCACCTGCAGCAGCTTGATCTGCACCGGAACCGGGACGTCGCCGATCTCGTCCAGGAAGATCGAACCGTGGGAGGTGCAACGACTGAAGATGCCCTCGTGGTTTTCGATCGCGCCGGTAAAGGCGCCCTTTTTGTGACCGAACAGCTCCGACTCCAGCAGCGATTCAGGATACTGGGACAGGTTGATGGCGATGAAGTTGCGGGTGAAGCTCTCGCTGAAACGGCCGCTACGGCCGTCAAAGGGGATGAATCCGGAACGGCCGATGGCGGCCGCTGCGGCCCCCTTGCCGGTACCGGTCTCCCCCAGCAGCAGCGTGGAGAAGTCCTCCATCCGGTTCCAGAGGTGCTGTTCGTACCAGTTGATGTTACAGGTGAAGATATTGTTCCAGAGCTGCAGCCTCAGTCCGTGCATCGATGCGGAGAGGCCGGTCAGCGATGTCTCGATGAAATAGAAGGCCCGCCGGATCTGGTAGAAAATCCCCAGATAGCGCCGGCTGCCGGCCTCGTCCAGTCCCAGCCCGGCCAGAGCACCCAGCAGCTCGCGGGCAAAGGGAACCGGGATCGGTTCATCACCGGCGGCCAGCTGCTTGAGGATGAAGTCATCGAAGGTCTGGCGATAGCGGTGGTAGATGTCGAACAGGAACGCTGTCTTGAGCAGCTCCCGGTCGTCCGCGCCGTAACGGGTCAGGTCGTCACGCCCCGACGCCCTCAGCCGGCTCAGGCGCTCGACTATGCGGCTGATCGCCAGTTCCACCAGATCGTCCCAGGACAGCGCAGCATCGCTGCCGGCGATTTTACGGTCCAGTTCCACCCTGGTCTGGCTGAAGGGATTGGCAAAAGCGGCCTGGGCCACGTTCCGGAAAAATTCCCGCTCTTCGCTTGTCAATGTCAGTTGTCTTGTCATACAACAGATGTACATCACACCGGCATCCAGTGTCAATCCCGTATCAACCGAAATCGTACAACACAGGCTAACATGCTGAAACAAAGGCTATTGCATGTGACGCCGGTTTCTGGCATGTTCCCTGAAAAGCATGGCAGGCATCCATCAACAAATCCAAATACGGGGAACATCATGCTGCCATCTTCCACCACCATCGACATCCACTGCCATACCGCCGGCATCGGCGCCGGATCCAGCGGCTGCTTCGTTTCCAGCGCCATGCGCCGCAACGTCCGCTTCAACTTCTTCCTGAAAACCTTCGGTGTTTCCGAAAGTGAACTGCAGCAGCATGGCGACGCGCTGGTGCTGGAGCGGCTGTCAAAGCGGCTGGGCGAGTCGCGGCAGGTTTCGAAAGCGGTGGTGCTGGCAATGGACGGCGTGGTCAATGCGCAGGGGCAGCTGGATGAAGCGGCGACCGAGATCCACATCCCCAACGAGTTCCTGGGACAGGAGTGCCGCAAGCACCCTAACCTGCTGTTCGGCGCCAGCATCAACCCCGGGCGCAGAGATGCGCTGGAACGGCTCGACCGCGCCGCCGAGGAGGGGGCGGTGCTGCTGAAATGGCTCCCCTCGGTCCAGCACATCGACCCTGCCGATGCGCGACTGACACCGTTTTACCGTCGGCTGCGGGAACTGCGGCTGCCGCTCCTGACCCACACCGGCAACGAGGAATCCTTCACCCGCGTCGACAACAGCCTGGCCGACCCGCTGCGGCTTCGCCGCGCGCTGGACGAAGGGGTGACCGTGATCGCCGCCCACTGCGCCAGCAACGGCAGGAATGATGGACAGGCAAACCTGGAGCGCCTGTTGTCACTTTTCAACCAGTACCCCGATCTCCACGCCGACATCTCGGCGCTGACCCAGGCCAACCGGCTCGGCCACCTGACCAGGGTGCTGCGCAACACCGGAATCCACGACCGCCTGCTGTACGGCAGCGACATGCCGATCATCAACAGCGCAATCACCTCCCCCTGGTGGCACGCCTACCGCATCCCGCTCCCTGAAGTTCGCCGCATCGCCGCGATAGACAATCCCTGGGACCGAGATGTGGAGCTGAAACGGGCGCTGGGGGTAACGGAGGAGATACTGGGGAACAGTGAAAGGATGTTCGTAGGGGCGGGGCTTGCGCCCGCCCGCCTTGTGTCGCTCCAATGATAAGGGCACCCGCAAGGGGTGCCCCTACCAATAACGTTATTCAACGAGGCCTACATTGGAAAATACATCCTCCAAACTCCCCCGCTCCTTCGGGCGCCTCAACGCGACCCAGTTCCTGGGGGCGATGAACGACAACATCCTCAAGCTGCTGATCATCTTCTGCCTGATCGGCGTCAAGGGGGCCGACCGGGCCGGCGTGGTCACAGCCACCGTCGGGGCGGCCTTCGTGCTGCCGTTCCTGCTCTTCTCGGCCCCGGCCGGCTGCCTGGCGGACCGGCTGCGCAAATCTCGCCTCATCGTGGCGATCAAGGCGGTCGAGGTGCTGGTGACCGCGCTGGCGATAGCCGCCTTCGCCCTGGGGTGGCATGACGGCCTGTACCTGGTGATCTTCATGATGGCCACCCACAGCGCTTTCTTCGCACCGGCCAAATACGGCGTGATCCCGGAACTGGCCGGACGCGAACAGCTCTCCAGCGCCAACGGACTGGTAGAGTCCTTCACCTATCTGGCAATCATCCTCGGTACCGTGCTGGCCTCGGCGCTGACCCAGGCGGTGGACGGCCGCTACTGGATGGCGGCCCTGTTCTGCCTGGTGGTGGCGCTGGCCGGACTCTGGAGCGCATCGGGCATCGACACTATCACCAACGCCGATCCGGCACGCAGGATCGCGCTGTTCCCGTCAGAGATCCTGCGCACAGTGATGTCGATCCGCCACGACCGGCAACTGATGCTGGCGGTGATCGGCCAGGCCTATTTCATGTTCGTGGGCGCCTATGCCCAGCTGAACCTGATCGCCTACGGCATGCAGGAGATGGGGCTGGCCGAGGCCCATAGCGGCTACCTGTTCCTGGCGGCGGCGCTGGGAATCGGAGGCGGTTCGCTGCTGGCAGCCAGGCTGTCAGGGCGCGACGTGGAGTTCGGCATCGTGCCGATCGGAGCGCTCGGGCTGACCGTTGCCCCGATTCTGCTGCACGCAGTGCCGCCGACGCTGTTCTCCTGCCTGGCGATCCTGGTGCTGCTGGGAGTCTCGGCCGGATTGTTCAGCCTGCCGCTGCAGACCTTCATCCAGTTCCGGGCCGATCCGGCCAGACGGGGTGAAGTGCTGGCCGCCTCCAGCTTCATCAACTGGGTGGCGATCCTGGGCGCATCGGCGCTGACCTGGCTGTTCAGCGGCCCGATGGGGCTCAGGGCCGCCCAGGGGTTCAGCACCGTCGGCGTCATCACGCTGATATTCACGCTGGTATCCTTCCGGGTGCTGCCCGACTTCCTGCTGCGCTTCATCGCCCTGGCCGCCATGCGCATCTTCTACCGCCTGCGCATCATCGGCGGAGAAAACCTGCCGTTGGAAGGCCCGGCGCTGCTGATCCCCAACCACGTCACCTGGCTGGACGCGCTGCTCTTGACCGCCACCAACCAGCGCCGCATCCGCTTCGTGATGGAGCGTCGCATCTACAACACCCCGTTCCTGCGCGGCCTGTTCCGGCTGATGGGGGTGATCCCGGTCTCCTCCGAAGACGGCCGGAAGGGACTCCTGGAATTCATGCGCCAGGCCCGGGCTGCGCTGGATGAAGGCTACCTGGTCTGCATCTTCGCCGAGGGGCAGCTGACCCGTAACGGCATGCTGCGCGAGTTCCGGGGCGGTTTCGAGCGCATCGTCAGGGGCAGCGACTACCCGATCATACCGGTCTACATCGGCGGCGCCTGGGGCAGCGTCCTCTCCTACGCCCATGGCCGGCTGCTGTCGCGCCTGCCGGCCTTTTCCCCCTACCCTGTGACGATCCTGTTCGGCAGGCCGATGCCGCCGACCAGCAGCGCCATGGAGGTGCGCCAGAAAGTGGCCGAGCTCTCCTGCGACTACTTCGACTCGCGCAAGCCCCGGCGACGTCCGCTGGAACAGTACCTGATCCAGTCCGCCCGCCAGAACTGGAAGCGGCGGGCGATTGCCGACAGTTCCGGGAAAGCGCTCTCCTACGGGCGCACACTGGCCGGGGCCGTGGCCCTGACCGGGAAGCTGGAGAAGATTCTTGCCAAAAACGCCCTCCAGTCAAGGGAGGGGGGCGAGCATGTGGGGCTGCTGCTGCCCCCCTCGGTCGGTGGCGTGCTGGCCAACCTGGCGCTGATGCTGCTGGGGCGGATACCGGTCAACCTGAACTACACCGCCGCCGAAGGGTCGCTGCGCTCGGCGGTACAGCAGTGCGGCATCACCACCATCGTCACCTCGCGGGCCTTCCTGGAAAAACTCCCCGCGCTGCCGAAGCTGGAGGGGATGGTTCTTCTGGAGGAGATCATGCCCGGTATCAGCGACACAGACAAACTGCTGGCGCTGTTGAAAGCCCGACTCTGGCCGGTGCGCCTGCTCTGCAAGCGCGACAATTTCACCGCCGACAGCACCGCCACGGTGATCTTCTCCTCCGGCAGCACCGGCGAGCCCAAAGGGGTCATGCTCAGCCACCACAACATCATGTCCAACATCGAGGCGCTGCGCATGGTCTTCCGGGTCAGCGCCGCCGACAACGTCTGTTCGGCGCTGCCGTTCTTCCACTCACTGGGCTTCACCGCCACGCTCTGGTTTCCGCTGGCGTCCGGTTTTTCCGCCGCCTATCACCCCAACCCGATGGACGGCGAAAAGATTGCCCAGATGGTGCGCGAGCACAAATCCACACTGCTGCTGGCCACGCCGACCTTCCTGCTGTCCTACCTGCGGCGCGCCAAGCGGGAGGATTTCGCCAGCCTGCGACTGGTGATCACCGGCGCCGAAAAACTGAAGAGCAAGGTGGCCGACTCGTTCGAGGAGCGCTTCGGCGTGCGGCCGATGGAGGGTTACGGCGCCACCGAACTGGCCCCGGTGATCACGCTGTCGCTGCCGGACGTGGAGGTGGGGGGCGTTCGCCAGCACGGATCCAAACAGGGCAGCGTCGGCCACCCGATCCCTGGCGTCGTGATCCGCGTGGTCGACCCGGAGAGCGGTGAAGAGTTGGAAACGGGGCAGGCAGGGCTGATGCTGGTCAAAGGGCCCAACGTGATGCTCGGCTACCTGGGGCGGCCGGACAAGACCGCCGAGGCGATCAGGGACGGCTGGTACGTGACCGGAGACATCGGCGTAATGGACGAGGACGGCTTCATCCGCATCACCGACCGACTGTCGCGCTTCAGCAAGATCGGCGGTGAGATGGTGCCGCACGGCGTGGTCGAGGACGAACTGCACAACCGCCTGGGGCAGACCGGGGTGGTGGCGGTGACGGCGGTGCCGGATGAGAAGAAGGGGGAGCGACTGGTGGTGCTTTTCACACGCGAGGCGTCCGACGCCGAAACCCTGCGGCGGCACATGGCCGAAAGCAGCCTGCCCAACCTGTGGAAACCGGGGCGCGACTCCTACCTGGAGGTGGACAATCTGCCGATCCTGGGAACCGGAAAGCTGGACCTGAAAGGGATCAGGGAGATCGCTCTGGCGGCGCTGGCGGATGAACGATCCCGGACTGCAGACGTCATTTAGTAAGTTAGAAGTAATTTTATGCTATTTTCAGGCAGAAAATTACTTCGTTAACGCACTTATCCTGTTTATCAGAGCTAGGGTTGACCATTGCAGAAATTGGTGTATTTATTAACCGTTGACAGATTTGAATCCGGCAATACTCTTTAAACCTGAAAACGATACAACTAAACAGCAGTTCACCAACAGGTCATAGTATCCAGAAGGTTGTATATTCTGTCGTTTTTGTTCGTGTTTTTCGTTCTTTTCGTGGACAACTGCTTTTTATAGGTTAAATCTCCCAAAAAGGAGTTATTGTGAAAATTCCGTTAATCGCTCCAACCGCCAGGGCCGCCTGCCTTGCTGCAGTTCTGCTGGCGCTGGCCCCACTCAAGGCCCGGGCCGACTTTTTCAAGTACAGGGATGACAGTGGCGCGCTGATCATCACCAACCGCTTCGAGGACATACCCCAGAAATACCACAAGCGTGTCAAGGTAACCTGGGACAAGGATCTGGAGGCCAGGGATCCGCTGGCAAGGCGCCAGGCGGCCGCCAGGGAACAGCTTGAACAGCGGGAGGCGGCCAGGACAGTGCAGCAGGAGCCAAAGCAGAAGAAACAGGCCAAAAAAGGACAGACGCTGGTGATCGAGATGGACGAGACCACCGGCGAGGTCAAACGCCGCTTTGAGTAGCAGTACCGGGGAGAAAAGACCATGAAAAGAATTTTTGCCATCTGTGCAGTTATTATCCCGCTTTCCGCAGCTCCATCATTCGCCGACAACTTCCGCTGCCCGAACGGCAATATCGTCTCCACCGGCGACAGCATCTCCACCGTTGCCGCAAAATGCGATCCGCCCGCCTTCTCCTACAAACGCGAGGAACCGATGGAAGCCGATTTCAACTCGGCGGACGGCAGACGGTCATCAAAGGTCGTCTACGTTGAAGTGCAGGAGTGGGCCTACAACCAGGGCTCAACGCTTTTGCACACGCTGATCTTCCGCAACGGAATCCTGGCGGAGGTACGTACCGGAGGATTTGCGCGCTGACTTCGTGCGAAACGATTATTACAGTTCCAATCTCCGTTTCCGATAAATATAATAAAGGAAAGGAGAACCGTGATGATTACCACACTTTCTGCACTGCGCGAACAGATGCTGTCAGGTGCTGAGACGGCATCCCGATCGCAACTCCAGGCAAACCGCCAGCTCCGCCAGCAAGAATCCGCTGATACGCAGAACCTCTCCCCGGCAGCGGACAGCCAGGCAGCCAGGTCCGGCGCGAATGATGCGGTATCGGTCGAATTTTCCGTATCGCGCGACGTGTTCACCGCGGTCGACGACTTCTACAATCTGGGCAAGAGCGGGCGTTTCGACGCCTTTCATTCCCTGTCGCCGGCGGACAAGGAACAGTTCGTCAAGATCGTGGCCGAACTGGCAAAATCGGGTTATGTCGGCTACGAGGAACTTATCGTCAACAAGAAGGTCGAACGCCATGAAGTAACCACGCAGGTTGCCGACCGGCGAGCGCAGCATGCCCGCGTCTACGACAACTCAAAACCATATACCCGCTAGACCGGCAGCACGTCCACCCCACCCAACCATACCGACACGACGCCGGCAGGTTCCGGCGTCTTTTTCCTGCACACAGTCCAGCCAGACGGACATAAAGCCCCGAAAGCATCCCCCTGCGAAATATTTTCATAAAAAAATGAATTTTGAAATAACGTGCAATAACAGCATGTTACGACAGTTGAAAAGAAACTTTACACTTTTATAACCCATTGATCTGCTTGCGGTTTTCATGAGAGTGGAAAGAAACTTTACACTTTATTAGAAAGCTAACTATACGAATTTACACTTGATTGCTGCAGAAAAATGCGCTAGGCAAGACATTCATGTAATGGATAATTAATGCAATCGTGACTTACCCGGGAGGTGTCCATGCCAGATCAGCTGACGATCGTCTGTCCCCACTGCGCGTTCTCCAGAACCGTCCCCAAAAGCGCCATACCGGACGGCGCCGGCAGGGCCACCTGCCCCAGATGCAGGCAGGCCTTCCCGCTCAACGCCGAAACCATGCTAACGGAGACGCCTCCCCTGGAGCCGGACCGGCTTGCCGCTCCGCAGCCAGCCGCGGATACGGACGACACCGCTGCAACGCTCCCCCTTGAACCGCCCCGGGCGCCGTCCGCCCCCACGCCGCGCACACTGGCCTTTTCCTTCCAAGGCAGCGCCAGGGACTACTTCGGCATCTGGGTCGTCAACACGCTGCTCAAGATCGTCACGGTCGGATTCTATTCGGCATGGGCCAAGGTCCGCAAACGCTGCTTCTTCTACGGCAGCACCACGCTGCACGGCCAGCCGTTCGAATACCTGGCCGATCCGATGGCGCTCTTCAAGGGGTGGCTGATCGCCGCCGGAGCCTTCATACTCTACAGCATCGCCACCAACATCAGCCCGACCCTGAGCATCACCATCGCACTGATCGTGTTTCTGGCCTTTCCCTGGCTTCTGGTCCGCTCCCGGATCTTCAACGCCGCCAACTCCTCCTACCGCAACATCCGCTTCGGCTTCCGCCCCGACTACCGCCAGGCCTACCTGGTCTTCGCCGGGCTATCGATACTCTCGGTGCTGAGCCTCGGCCTGCTGGCGCCATACATGCTCTACCGTCAGAAAAAATTCGTGGTGGAAAACAGCAGCTATGGATCAACCCCCTTCACCTTCAATGCTACGGTCAAGGATTTCTACCTGCTCTCGCTCAAGGTCGTGCTCGGCTTTATCGCCATCTTCGGACTGATCGGAATTATCGCGGCCATGTCCGGCGGCGTCCAGGCCGTAGCCGCCGGGGCGTCCGGGCGCTGGTCGCCACGCGGACTGGCGCTGCTGCCGATGCTGACGCTGCCGGTGGGCTATTTCATCCTGATTGTCTACGGCCAGACCGCTCTGGCCAACCTCAGCTGGAACGGCACCGCCCTCGCTGGCGGCAGTTTCCGCAGCACGCTCCGCACCCGCGACATGGCGCTGCTGTTCGTGACCAACTCGCTGGCGATCCTGTTCACACTTGGGCTGATGGTTCCCTGGGCCACGGTGCGCCTGGCCCGCTACCGTTTCGAGCGCCTGGAGCTGGCAACCACTGACGGACTTGACAACGTGCTGGCTGCGGCCGGCACAGCCGGGGTCGGAGCCGTTGGAGACGAGTTCGGCGACGTGTTTGACATGCCGATCGAGATCGCGCTGTGACTACGGGACCGGCAAACGGATGAAATCGGCCACGGTCGCATATTTCGACGGCAGGGTTTCCACCCGGCGCAGCGCGCTGCTGACGCTGGAGGGCGGAAACGTGACCATCAGCTGCGAAGGAGTCGAGCGGGTCTTTCCGGCAACCGACCTGGCAATCCCCCCCGGCGTGGGCTCGGTCCGCCGCACGCTACGCCTGCCGGACGGCGGGCTCTGCGAGCTGGACGACATGGAAATCCTGGCGGAGCTGGAGCGTGCCGCCGGAACCGGGAAATCCCGGGGCCTGCTATTGCGCTGGGAGAAGAGCCTGCCGCTGGCGCTGACGGCGCTGGCGCTGACCGTGCTGGTGGTGCTGCTGTTCCTGCAGTTCGGCGTCCCCTCCCTGGCCAGGCGCGCGGCGCTGGCGCTGCCCCCGGCCACCGAGAACATGCTCGGGCGCGAAGCGCTGGCCACGCTCGACCGCGTCCTGATGAAACCCTCCACCCTCGAAAAGGAACGCCGCGAGCAACTGTCGGCCCTGTTCCGGCGCGTGGCCGGACCTGGAACTGACGCAAGCGGCTATCGTCTGGAGTTCCGCTCAAGTCCCCCCATCGGCGCCAACGCCTTCGCCCTCCCCTCCGGTATCGTGGTCATCACCGACGAGCTGGTCGATCTGGCCAGGCAGGACGACGAGCTCGCCGCCATCCTGGCCCACGAACTGGGGCACGTGCGCGGCAGGCACATCATGCGCCACATCATGCAGAGTTCGGCCGCCGGACTGATCGTAGCCACCCTGACCGGCGACCTGGTATCGATCACCTCGCTGGCGGCCACGCTGCCGACGGTGCTGGTGGACGCCTCCTTCTCAAGAGAATTCGAGCGCGAGGCGGACAATGCGGCCATCGCCTGGATGAAGAGCGCCGGAATTGCGCCACGGCGCTATGCCGAAATCCTGGGGCGGCTGCAGGCCCAGCTGGATGTGCGCCAGGGCAAAGCGGCCGACGGCAGGAACCCGGCGCGCAACTACCTCTCGACCCACCCGGACACCGGAGACCGCATCCGGCGGATCTTGAAGTCGGGCGGCGAGTAATTTTTCAAGAGATCACAGGAAATGAAGAAGGCCTTGATAAGCCTCATAAACTGGGGATCATCGTTTTAAGTCAGTTATTATATACACACCCAAAACATTGGAAGGCGGCTGCGATCCATTTCAAACTGCTGGGCTGACGACAGGATAACAGGTACAAATGACTAAACTCTCTTCAAAACTTACGTTTTTCCATAAAAAGCTGTTCCCTCTTCTCTGGTTTGGTTTCCTTGCATCCTTCATATTTGGTGCACTGAAAGACAGAATCTACGAAAAAGCCCCAATGGCCCTTATTGTCCCATGTGTCATGGCCGTATTCGGCATTTTCATCATGAAAAAGCTTGTCTGGGATCTCGCTGATGAAGTTTATGACTACGGAGATTTCCTTTTGATAAGAAAAAGTGAACGAGAAGAAAGGGTTCCGCTTTCCAACATCATGAATGTCAGCGCTTCGACAAACATGAATCCACAGCGTATTACCATCAAATTAGTTCAGCCAGGAATGCATGGCGCAGAAATCTCATTTTCTCCGGCGACCTCATTTACAATGAATCCATTCTCAAAAAACAAAATTGCAGAGGATCTCATTGTCCGCGTTGATCAAGCGAGAACACATAGACAATCCAAGATCGCAACTGAAGTTGTGAGTAGAAATGTTGCTGTGCAGAATGTTGAGAAGGACCAACCCGGGAATGAGTTCGCTCTTGAAAAAAATACTGCGTCACTGGCAGTTCTTCTGATTATGGCGAGCATGCTTGTTTATGCATTTGTCGACACCGTATTTATCAATCTGTATGAGATCGCAGGGTATCCTGACAACAAATCACTTTTAATCGTGCTATCGGCAATGCCGATATGTTTTTCGGGGTTTATCATTCATGGTTATATGATCCGGTCTTCCGTGCCTGAACGCGAAACAATCGTGCTAACGATATTATGCGCGATATCGCTAGCCATAGCTGCCCACCCACTCCTTCAAAGAATAGACACAATGACAGCCTCAAAACCAATGCAGACCTATAATTATCGAATGATAAAACCGGGTGTATTCGAGCCGGTTGATATTGGCCCTCCTAAGCTGAATCTCCGCACACAATGTGAATACTGGCAACAATATGAAGTAAATACTTATCATCAAATTTCGCTGCAGCATGGTGGACTTGGAATGTGGCAACTTGACGGAGAAGCGCTGGACAAAGATATTTACGCATATCTAAAGAAAATACATCCAGCTAATTTTATTGGTAATTTTCGGATCAGGTAACCAACCGGAAGACGGATATCCAGCAACCGGCACCTGTAAATAACGTTCCGGCCGGGATTACACAGTCGCAAACTGAACACCATAAAAGTGAGCAGCGGTGAATTCGTCAGGCAGGGGCAAACAATCGGGTCGGTCGGCTCGACCGGCAACGCGCTGGGCAAGGCACCTCACCTTCATTATGCAATCATCACCCAGGTCCCCTATTTCTGGCTTTTTGAAACAGGAAAGTACGGACTGGATCGCATGTTTTATTTGAGTCCGCACGAGCATCTGACGCGGAAATAGAAACAGTAAAACCCGTCTCACGCGACGAACGCAACGACGCAACGTAAAATTAGACAGTTAAACGATAACATCGTTCACCAGATTGGTGAGGTTACAAATCTTCTTAAGTATTTGAATTTCGTCGCGTTCGTTGCGTCGTCGCGTGAGACAAGAATTTGCTTGGTTTCGGTTTATACTTTGCCCATCACAATGAAAAACAACACCCAAGGAGGAGCACATGAACGACCCCGCAGCCCTGTTTATCTGGATAGGCAACCACTACTACTACCTCTTAGCCTTTGCCATCCTCGTGGTTCTGCTCTGGAACTCGGTGGTGATCGTCGGCGGCAACGAGATCGCGCTGATCGAGCGGCGCTGGTTCGGCAGCAAGATGCCACAGGGGCGCGTGGTGGCCCTTGGCAACGAGGTCGGCATCCAGGCCCGCACCCTCGGCCCCGGCCTGCACTTCCTGATCCCGTTCATCTACAAGGCCACCAAGAGCGTCTTCACCGAAATCCTGGAAAACGAGATCGGACTGATCGAATCGGTGGACGGCTCGGCCATCCCCTCCGGACGGATATTCGCCGCCGTGGTGCCGGGACACAACTCCTTCCAGGACGGTGAGGCCTTCATCAAAAACGGCGGCCAGAAGGGCCCACAGATCGAGATCCTGCCTCCGGGCAAGTACCGCATCAACCCATACCTGTTCAAGCTGACCAAGGGCAACGTCACCGAGATCAAGGACTTCGAGATCGGCATCGTCGAGTCGGTGGACGGCGTGGCCATCCCCGAGGGGAAGATCTTCGCCCAGGCGGTGGAGGGGCACTCCTCCTTCCAGAGCGGCGAGGCCTTCATCAACAACGGCGGCCAGAAGGGGCCGCAGATCGAGATCATCCCCCCCGGCAACTACCGCATCAACCCATACCTGTTCAAGGTCACCAAGAGTTCGGCCACCAAGATCGGCGACGGCGAGATCGGCCTGGTGGAGTCGGCTGACGGCCTGGCGATCCCCGCCGGGCGCATCTTCGCCACCGTGGTACCGGGGCACAACTCGTTCCAGTCCGGCCAGGACTTCATCAAGAACGGCGGCCAGAAAGGCCCCCAGACCGAGATCCTGCCGCCGGGCGTCTATCGTATCCACCCCAACCTGTTCAAGATCACCAAGGCATCGGCGGTGGTGATCGCCAAGGGAGAAGTCGGCATGGTCACCGCCCAGGACGGCGCCCCGATCCCCATGGGCAGGCTGCTGGCCCAGAGCGTGGCCGGGCATTCCAATTATGAGAACGGCGAGGCCTTCCTGAAGAACGGCGGCCAGAAGGGGCCGCAGATCGATGTGCTGCTCCCCGGCACCTACCGCATCAACCTGAACCTGTTCAACATCCAGATCGCACCGGCGGCGGTGGTCGAGGCCAACAAGATCGGCCTGGTCACCGCACTGGACGGCATCCCGCTGCCGGAGCGCGAATACGTGGCTTCGCCGGTCACCGGGCACAACGACTACCAGGACGGCTCGGCCTTCCTGACCAAGAACGGCCAACGCGGCCCGCAGCTGGACGTGCTGCGCCCCGGTACCTATTACATCAACCCCTTCATGTTCAGCGTGGCCATCGATGACGTGGCCGTGATCGAGCGCGGTCAGGTCGGCGTGATCGTCTCCAACGTGGGCGAGGACCCGACCGATGAGATGAAGAAGCGGATCGGCTCCTCCCAGACCGGCGCGACCCTGGAGGAAGGCAAGGAGAAATACGTGGTGCCCAAGGGCTTCCGCGGAATCCAGGAGGAGGTGGCCGGGCCGGGTCGCTACTACCTCAACCGCCGCGCCTTCATGTGCTACATCATCGACACCACTAACATCACCATCGACTGGGACGACCAGGTCGACACCCGCTTCGACCAGCTGACGGTCATCTCCAAGGACGGCTTCCCGATCCAGGTGGCGGTCAAGGTCGTCATCCGCGTCCGCCCGGACCAGGCCCCCTACATGGTGGCCAAGGTCGGCTCCATCGACAACCTGATCCAGCACGTGATCCACCCCATGATCGACTCCTCCTTCCGCAACCAGGCCTCCACCGCCTCGGCCATGAACTTCCTCCAGAGCCGTTCCGAGGAGCAGGCCAAGGCCGAAAGCCGCGCCCGGGTCGACCTGGAGCGCTACCACGTGGAGTGCGTCTCGGTGCTGATCTGCCAGATCAAGCTGCCCGAAGATCTGATGCAGACCCAGACCAAAAGGATCATCGCCGAGCAGCAGCAGGAGATGTACAAGATGGAGCAGAAGTCCCAGGCCGAGCGCACCGAGATGGAGAAGATGCGGGCCACCGCCGACCAGCAGCCGACCCTGGTCGCCTCGGAGATCGCCGTGAAGGTGGCCACCCAGAAGAAGACCGAGATGATCACCCTGGCCGAGGGCAACGCCGAGTCCAAGGCGCTGGACGGCATCGGCGAGGGCAAACGCCTGAAAGCCATCGGCGACGGCGAGGCTTCCAAGATCGCGGCCATCGGCGAAGCCACCGCCCAGGCCTACAACAAGCAGCAGGAGGCCATCGGCGAAGAGGCGATCAAGCAGATCAAGATCGTGGAGCTGATAGCGGCGGCCATCGAGAACGGCAAGATCAAGATAGTGCCGGATGTTTTGGTGACCGGTGGAGGAACGGCCGGTGACGGGTTGATGGGGCAGCTGTCGAGGCTATTACCCGGGGTGGACTTGAATGGGTTGATGCGGAAATCAGTAACTCAGACGGAGAAACAGTAAAACCTGTCTCACGCGACGCCGCGACGACGCGACGAGAATCTGAAAACTTAAAATCTGAACCAGAACATATTTTAGAGAAGCTGAACATCATAATTCATGAAATCTTTATCAGGTGTAACCAAAAGTAGAACCGTTGAGGATATTGTTTCGTATTGAATTCTATCGTTACGATTTTTGCCTTTCGTTGCGTCGTTGCGTCGTCGCGTGAGACAAATTCATTTGATTTTGGTTCATGTTTTTGGAACTTCGTCGCGTGAATCATATTCTTAAGACTGGAGTAACTGTGACTGAAAATGAAATTGCCAATATCGTTATGGATGCAGCGTTCCAATTACATCGGGAACTTGGTCCAGGGCTTTTGGAAAGTGTCTATGAAGTTATTCTGGCTAGAAAATTGACCGATATGGGATTGGTTGTAGAACGTCAGGCTCCGGTGCCGATCCGGTTTCAGGACATTGTTTTTGATGAGGGTTTTAGAGCAGATCTGATCGTAGAACAGAAGGTCATCATTGAATTGAAGTCAGTAGAGCGATTGATGCCGGTGCATTCCAAGCAGATTCTTACCTATTTGCGTTTGACCGGTTGTCGTCTTGGGCTTTTGATCAATTTTGGCGAAAACCTTATGAAGGATGGTTTCAAGAGGGTAGCCAACGGACTTGAGGTGTTCTAAGGAAAAACCTGTCTCACGCGACGCCGCTACGACGCAACGAGAATCTGAAATCATAAAATCTGAACCAGAACATATTTTAGAAAAGCTGAACATCATAATTCATGAAATCTTCATCAGGTGTGACCAAAAGCAAAACCGTCGAGGATATTGTTTCGTATTGGATTCTATCGTTACGTTTTTGTCTTTCGTTGCGTCGTCGCGTCGTCGCGTGAGACAGGTTTTTCATTTCAACAGATTTTTAACTCAAGGAATCAGCCAAGGCTATGTTAGGACTCAGCGAACAACAGAAGATCGACCTGGCGCTCCGCTCCAAGCTGCGGGACCTCTGCGCCAGCGCCCGCAGTGACGCAAAGCTTTTTGCCGTCCTGACGGTGCTGCTGACCCCATTTGCGGTGGCACTGGCGACCCTGATGCTGCTCTTCGCCCTGACACTGGTCGATCTGCCGGTGATCGACCACCTCGGCTACAGGCGGTCGTTTGTCACCGGCGCCAATCTCTGCCTGGCATTCATGGCCGCGTCGTATTTCCTCCGGCCCAAGGAACAGTACCTGCGGCAGGACGACGACACCACCTGGCTGCTGGTGGCCTTCGGCCTGTTCTGCGCCATCCTGGCCCTCTCCTACGCGACCCCGCTTGTCCGGACCCATCCGGGGTGGTTCTGGCCGCTCTATCTGCTGCTGGTACTGGCCATGCTGGGCTGTATCGGCCATGCCTACGAACCCAGGGACGAATATTACCTGGGCATGATGGCCGGGCCGATTCTGATGGATAACCCGCTCACCGTTAAGGATGACATCGACCGGGCCCATCTTGGTCTCGGCATTGCGGCGTCGGTGGCGCACCTGATTCTGGACTCCTACGGGGCGATTTTCGGCAGCCGCTGGCTCTGGCGAGGCCTGCAGGAATCGGAACTGAATATTTCGGTGGCGCTGTTGCGGGGTTTGGCGGAACGGGATGTCTCGGGGGGTATGTCGCGTATTCAGGCATTGGCCAAGGGCTCTGCCGCGGATATTGTCCGGGCGCTGGTGAAGCTGGAGTTGATTGTCATCGACAAAGGAAGGCCAAGGCTCAGTATGAAAGGGAGAGAGTTTCTTGAGGGATGAAACGGCAAGGATGAATTATGAGGGTTGAAGGTTGAGTTTCATTATTCATACTTCATAATTCATCCTTATAGTTTATCTTCATCCTTCATAATTTGGGGGTTACATGGACATCATAAAAGCATCATTCGAAGATTATGACATTCGCAGGATTTACGATGAAAAGACCGAGAAGTGGTATTTCTCAGTCGTGGATATTGTCCGGGCGCTGCTGCAACAGCCTGACTTCCAAGCCGCCAGAAATTACTGGAAGGTTCTGAAGAACAGACTGAACAAGGAAGGAAGTGAAACGGTTACAAAATGTAACCGGTTGAAACTACCTGCTGAAGACGGGAAGATGCGCTTGACCGATGTCGCCAGCCCCGAGGTGCTATTGCGTCTGATCCAGTCGGTGCCGAGCCCCAAGGCTGAACCGATCAAACTCTGGCTGGCCAGAGTCGGTTACGAGCGCATGCAAGACATGGCCGATCCGGCGCGCTCTTTGGATCGTGCACGCGAGTACTGGCAGCAGCATGGCAGAAGTGAAAAGTGGATCCAGCAGCGGATGACGGGCCAGGAAACCCGCAACAAACTGACTGATTATTGGAAAGAACACGAGATCAAAAAAGAGTCCGAGTTTGCCATTCTGACCGACATTATTCATCAGGAGTGGACAGGACTGAAAGTAAAGGAGCACAAGTCTCTCAAGGGTTTGAAGAATCAGAACCTGCGAGATCACATGAGCGAGGCGGAGCTGATCTTTACTGCTTTGGCGGAGCTTTCTACCCGTCAGATCGCCGAGACGATGAAGGCAACCGGTATGCACGAAAACAAAGAGGCGGGAAAGAAGGGCGGCGGCATCGCCCGCAAGGCCCGGCTGGATCTTGAAGAAAAGGTCGGAAAAAGCGTCGTGACCGGTGAGAGTTTTTTGCCGCCGGGGAAGAAGAAGTTGGTGAAAGGAAGCAAGGGTTAGATAAAGGATGAATTATATGGGATGAAGGTAGAGTTTCATAATTCGTCCTTCATACTTGCCGTTCCACTTCAACCTTCATAATAGCCGTTTGAAAGATTGACTTGAATTGAGTATGGATGTCCCCGGAACTATCGGGCAAAAATAATATAAAGCATTTTATTGCCCCCCCTTGAATAAGGAGATTGCTATGTCGCCAGAAACAATAAACACGATCAGTATTTTGTCCGGAGTTTTTTCAATAGCCATCAGTGTTATAGCTATCGCCTTATCTATCGCGTTTTATCTTGCTGGCAGAAAAACTGAAATCAGCGTTTCAAACTCTTTAACAAAAATTGAAGCCCAAACAGATGCACTGCAAAAACTCAGTGGTAGGCAAATTGATAAATTAATGAAACATGCCTTTGATAATAGCGGACAAAGCTCATCTACAGAGGCTATGACACAAATTGTATCGGTTCTGTCCCAAATGCCGCTCACTATTACAGCCATGTTAAAACAGCCATCTGTAGACCCAAATAAAGATGATTTAGTAATATCCCTTTATGCTGCTTTGTATTTCTATACTGCGCAAACTAATTATTGGTCCCAATATTACCTTCCGAAAGCTGTTGATTTTGACCCGACTAACGAAAACCATGCTCTCATAAAGCGAATGGTAGATTTAAGCGATGATGACTTTAGATTTGTTGCTGAGACACTTACCCAATTTGATCCAACCTTGCTTGCTAATAACATGTTTTCCCATTTGATAAATGAAACAAAGGAGACATGGAGACATGCCGTTAAATCGTCAGCAGATGTATTTGTTGCAAACAGCCAATCATGAAGGCGGCATATAACTATCGGGTACAGCGTTTGAAACGCTGACCCTCAGCCCCGTTATGCCGCTTGGCAGAGAAATACCATCGGAGAAATATCCATGCCAACTGACATTCAGAAAGATCTTGTGAACGAGTACATCGATAAGGTCTGGAACCGCGGTGACTTGGTGGCGCTCGACGAACTGACCTCCCCCGCGTTCACGTACAGGCTTGGGGATCAGCCACCACGGGATCGAGATGCCATGAAGCAGTTTCTGACGATAACCAGGTCCGCATTTCCGGATTGGCGGGTGGAGATAGCGGATATCATCATCGAGCACGAAACCGCTGCGGTTCGCTGGTTTGGAACAGCGACCCACCAAGGGGCTTTCCACGGCATCCTTCCGACTGGTCGCCAAGTCCGCGTTAGTGGCATCAATATGTACCGTATTACAGGGGGCAAGATCGTCGAGGAGTGGGAACAGACAGACTCCCTCAGCCTATTGCGACAGTTGGAGTAGAGAATTCGGAAGACACCATATTTAATTCAAACGAGATAAGTAATATGTCCCCCGAATTCCTGTCCCCCGAATTCCCAGCAGGTGTCACCCGAATACCCAGCCGAGGATAAAGCTCTGCCGTGCAGGTCATGCCGAGCCGCCGTTGGAAAGAAGGTAAATAATGACTTGGAAATGCCCAGATTGCGGAACCACTGAAAATACTGATGATATAACTCACTGTACGTGTGGGCACGAGCATGAAGTAACAAAATTGGTCTCTACAAATGCTGTTGCACCAGAAATCTTAAAATCAGAAAAGCATGAAACTGAACCTGACAGATTCAAGTATGAAGGTTTAATATCATTATTAATTGTCCCAATAGGATACTTATCAACTGTATTCATTTTGCCAAACGGATCAAGCTTGCTTCTGGTATCAATGTCGTTATTAGTAATGTCTATTATTGGTTTTACTTTTGGAGTTAGATCATTAATGGATAAAAAGACAAATATAATAAATGCTATTCTGGGTGGTATTGGAGTTATCATATGTAGTTTTGCAGCATTAATAGCGACATATGTACTATTAAGCGCATAATCAAATTTAAACCTTTAGTAATACATGAAGTGGTCAGCCCTCTAAAAATGAAAACATGAATAAAGTCTGGGGATAATCATCTTTTTGAGGGCTGACCCGCTATCATTTTTTCACTGGTTAAAGCAATATAAATAAAAGGGACAATGACAAATTGGCAAGTTTAATAACGGTTCTAACTGCAGTGCTGATAATCACCGGCACTCTCTACTGGTGCAGTAAGAAGGTCAAGTCCGGTGAGCTTACCTGCGGAATGAATTTATGGGACATCACTCGAAGTGAATTTGACAAACTAATTAACAAACGGAAGTTTTCAGCTCTTAATTCTTGGGTTAACACCCCCTATCTGTTCCCGTTCTATGCTGGAAAATTCAATGAACTTGAGACCTGCATTTTCGGTATATGCAAGGATCGCTATAGCCCGCCCACTTTGGGAGTACTCATTACATCAATAAACCTACCATTCCCCAATTTTATTGTAAGGCCGAAATCCTTCACTCAAGAAGTTAGAGATATGCTTGGCATGCAAGATCGTTACGCAACAATCCCTGCATCCCTCACTGATAAATATGACGTTAAATCGGAAGATTATAGAAGGTTTGCATCAAACCTGACGCCAGAGATTGTCAACATGCTTCTCAACAATGAAGACGTATCAGTTGAGTATCTTGATGGAGCATTACTCGTAACCACGACACTGACAACCGAAGAAATAATAAGCGAAGAAAAATATTACGAATCTACTGTCCAGCTTGCACATTCCTTCGCTCTGTCTCTGGGAGTAGACATAGCTATAAGTAAGGTAGCAGACCGGGCCTGACTGTTCACCATCAAATCCACCACAACCGCACCCATGCCCGCACCCGCCAACCCCGCCAGTCTCGTCCTCCTTCCCCTCCTCTTCGTCCCTGCCTGGAACTTCACCACGACCGGGTATGGCCCGATGTTACATAATCCTACGCACTATTAACCATGAAAATTAGTATTGCCATTCCGAAATTTCATGGTAAATTTAACGCATGATACTTCGACACTCACATCTGACACAACTCGCCGGCAAGCTGGCTGATTTCCCGGTAGTTGCCCTTCTTGGCCCTCGTCAGGTCGGCAAGACCACGCTTGCCCGTCAACTGGCGGCACAGTGGTACGGCCCGGTCAGGCATTTTGATCTGGAAGATCCGGATGATCAGGCCCGGCTTGCCGATCCCGCCTTTGTCCTCCGTCCCCTGACAGGATTGGTAGTGCTGGACGAAATACAGCTTCGCCCCGATCTGTTTCCGCTTTTGCGGGTTCTGGCCGATAGAGAGAACACGCCGGCACGTTTTCTTATTCTGGGGAGTGCGGCACCGGAACTGATGCGCCATACGTCGGAGACTCTTGCTGGCCGGGTCGCTTTTCATGAGCTGGACGGATTGGCGCTTGATGAGTTGATTAACGACCCGGCTGACCTGGCTGTGCTGGATGAACGCTGGCTGCGGGGAGGCTTTCCCCGTGCCCTGCTGGCCGGAAGCGGCAAGGGGAGCAAAGAGTGGCGCGAAGCCTTCATCCGCACCTATCTTGAACGGGATCTGCCGCAACTGGGCATCAACATCTCCGCCGTGACCATGCGGCGCTTCTGGACCATGCTCGCCCATTACCATGGCCAGACCTGGAACGGGAGCGAGTTGGGACGGGCATTGGGAGTCAGCGACAAGACCGTTTCCCGCTGGCTGGATATCCTTGAGGGAACCTATATGGCCTTCCGCCTTCACCCCTGGCACGCGAATGTGGGCAAGCGCGAGGTAAAAGCCCCGAAGGTCTATGTGGCTGATTCGGGCATCCTGCATACACTGCTGGGGCTGCACGGAATGGATGCCCTGTTGGCGCACCCCAAGTGCGGCGCATCCTGGGAATGGCTCATGATCCGTGAAGTGATGCGACGCACCGAAGCCCGTCGCGACGAGGCGTACTTCTGGGGGGTGCATACCGGCGCTGAGCTGGACCTGCTGATCCGGCAAAACGGTCGCAATATCGGTTTTGAGTTCAAGCTGACCAGTTCCCCCAGGGTAACGGCATCAATGCGCTCGGCCTGCGAGGTGCTCGGGCTTGAGAAGCTATACGTCGTTTGCCATGGAGCGGGCGAACCCTGGCCGCTGGCCGAGGGGATCATCGCCCTGCCGGCCTTGTGCCTGGCCTCACCGGACTGGAGACCGTGATTCGTCCGCCTCCCCCCTGCTAACGTGAGTGATTTTACTCAATATGTTGAGCAAAGTTCCCGCGCACTTCATCGAATCAGTCACACCAGATACTTCTTGATATTATAGCCATACAGAGGTATATTTTGTACATTATCATCACCCTATAGAGGCATAATAATGGACAACACAACCATCTCATCCCTGATTTTCGAATGTCAAGGTACTGTTCAGCGTCGACAGGGGATCGAGCGGGAACTGCTGCCACGGCTGCTTGCCGCCGTCGGTTCACGCCCCATCAAGATCGTCACCGGTTTCCGGCGCTGCGGCAAGTCATTCCTGGTACAGCAGGTGGCCAAACTACTGGTGGAAAACGGCGCCATAATTCCGGCCAACCTGTTGTATCTGAATCTTGAGGATTTCCGGCTGATGGAGGTTACCACGCCGGAAGCGCTCAACCGGGTGTACGAGCTGTTCCTGTCGGTGTCGGCCCAGCCGGGGAAAAAACTGCTGATTTTTGACGAAATCCAGAATGTCACCAATTGGGATCGTTTTATCAGAACCATCTACGAGCGGGACGGAGATGAGATCGAGATCATCCTGACCGGTTCAAACTCGGAACTCCTCTCTTCCGAATTGGGGAGCAACCTGGCCGGGCGCTTCATCGAATTTTTTCTGCAGCCGTTCAGTTTTCGGGAATACCTGGCCTGGCATCGTATGAGTGTCGGTAACGCAGCCGAATTCTCGCGCAACCGCCGGGAGATCATGGCCGGTTTTCACGACTTCCTCACCTTCGGCGGCCTGCCCGAGCTGTTCACTATCAGCGACAACGATGCCCGCCTCTCATACCTTTCCGGCATTCTCAGCAAGGTGATCCTTGATGATGTGGTGCGCAGGTTCCGGGTGGATAACGTGACGCTGCTGGAGAAGGTGTTTCAGTACCTTATGGCAAACGCGGGCAATGTCACCACGTTTGCATCACTGACCCGCCATGCAAAGGCGCTCGGCATACCGGCCAAAAACGAAACCGTCATCGCTTACTGTTCGTACTTCGTAAAGGCCTTTGCCCTGTTCGAGGCCAGCCGTTTCAGCTGGAAACAGAACCGGGTCTTCAGCGACACCCGCAAGTATTACTGCATTGATACCGGCCTGATTACCCTGTATCGTCCCATGGCGGACAATCTGGGAGTGCGGCTGGAACAGTGTGTCTTTCTTGAATTGATGCGGCGCGGCAAGCCATGCATGTTTGCCACCAACGACGCCGGGCGGGAGCTGGACTTTGTCACTCCGGATGACCAGCGCGGCTATGACAAGTACCAGGTTGCCGCCACCCTGACCCCGGAGGATGAAAAACGTGAACTCGGCGCGTTCAGCCTGGCGGATCCCTGGCTGCAAAAGGGAGAAAACCTGTTGTTGTCGCTGGATGAAGATGAAACACCCCGCCAGTGGCAGGGGGTCACCATACCCAGGCGTAACCTGGTGCGCTGGCTGTTGGGGGTGTGAAGCAGACATGATTCAGACTAAGATACGCCACGGAATTTCAGACAGGGAGAGCAGCTACAGCATGAAAACCATAAAAAACCAGGAAAAGAGCGGCCCGGTGGTCATTGCCCGGAATGAACACGAGATCTCCCGCAAGCTCATCAGCCCGAACGCCTTGCGCGTTCTCTACCGCCTGAAGGATAACGGCTTTGCCGGTTATCTCGTCGGCGGCTGCGTGCGCGACCTCCTGCTCGGCCGGGAGCCGAAGGATTTCGACGTGGTAACCGACGCCACCCCCGGCGAGGTGAAGCGGATCTTCCGCAACTGCCGCCTGGTCGGGCGGCGCTTCCGTCTCGCTCACATCCACTTCCAGAACGAGATCATCGAACTGGCGACCTTCCGCTCCCAGGCCCCGGACGAACCGGAGACGGAAACGGAGCCGAAAGAGGCGGACGGGGCGGAGCAGCGGCGGCATTCGCGGATGCTGAAGGACGACGACGGCATGATCCTGCGGGACAACGTCTACGGCACTCCCGAAGAGGATGCGCTGCGCCGCGACTTTACCGTCAATTCACTTTCCTACAATATCGCCGATTTCTCGATCATTGACTACACCGGCGGCCTGGCCGACCTCAACGCCGGCATCATCCGCACCATCGGCGACCCGGACGTCCGTTTCCAGGAAGACCCGGTAAGGATGCTGCGGGCGGTGCGGTTCGCAGCCCAGCTGGGCTTCACCATCGAGGAGAAGACCCGCAAGGCGCTGGTCGCCGCCGCCGATACCATTGTCAGGGCGGCGGCGCCGCGCCTCTTCGACGAGATGCTCAAGCTGCTGCTCTCGGGAGAGGGGGCAAAGTGCTACGACCTGCTCCGGCAGACCGGGCTCTTCCAAGCGCTTTTCCCGGACTTTGCGAACTGGCTTTCGGAAGAAAGCGAAGGCTTTCCCCACACCCGCTTCGGCGAGATGCTCGAATGCGTAGATTCCCGCGTTCAGCAGGGGACCAGGGTTTCCCCGCCGCTCCTTCTGGCACTTCTTTTCGGCGAATATATCGACGGGAAGACCGGGCGCTTCCGCCAGCAGGGCATGCCCTGGCAACAGAGCGTCAACGCCGCGGTTGCGGAGTTCATGGGCGAGACCTGCCCGATCATCATGATCACCAACCGTGTCGCGATCGCGCTCCGCGAGATCATCAGCCAGCAGATGCGCCTGAAAAAAATCCCCGGCCGCCGGCCGGAGTCCTTCACCGCCCGTGATGATTTCAACGATATCATCGAATACTGCCGGATCACCCGCGGCGATAAAAAGGACGTTGCCAGGCTGCTCGACTGGTGGACGGCACAGTCACGCCAGCAGGAACCGGTGCCGGTTCCGGCGGAACTGGCCGCAGCCGGCGAGGCGCCGCAACGGAAGAAAAGGAGACGCAGGCGGCGAAAACCGAATACGAAAAACAGGACGGAAGCGGAGTGATCAAATCGGGTTAACAGCCGAGGCCTGGCGGAAAGCCGCTGGAAATGGCAATAAAAAAGGCCACATCCGGAGATGCAGCCTTTTTCATCACTATGAAAGTGGAATTACTTTGCAGCAGGAGCAGCTTCAGCAGCAGGAGCGGCTTCTTTCTTCTCGGCAGCTTTCTTTACTTTTTTGGCTTTCTTTACTTTTTTCACTTCTTTTTTCTCTACGGCCGGCTTGGCATCAGCAGCAGGAGCGCCGACAGGAGGGTGACCGGCAGGCATTTCAGCAGCGAAAGCGATTGCGGAGAAAGACATGGCAACGAGAGCGGCAACGATTGTGGAAAGAACTTTTTTCATTGGTAAAACCTCCGTATAATTTTGCGAATCTGTTTTTAATCATAGCATTTGTAATGCCAAGTACGACAGACACCCTAAATATCTAAAATCAATACACTAATATACAGCTTTAATGTTTACTCCGAGCGATATGAATCCCATATGCTCGATTCAATACCCGAAACGGGGTATACTTTTAAAAATTGCATCTGCACCGGCTGACAACTCCCGACCGGAGGTCATAAACCATGAGCTTCATCCTTGCCCTTGACCAGGGGACGACCAGTTCCCGCGCCCTGGTGTTCGACCACGACGGAAATATCCGCGGCCTGGCCCAGAAGGAGTTCCGCCAGTTCTTTCCCGCACCGGGCCTGGTGGAGCACGATGCCGACGAGATCTGGGCCTCGCAGCTGGGAGTGGCGGTAGAGGCGATTGCCCGGGCCGGGCTGTCCGCCGCCGATATCGCCGCGATCGGCATCACCAACCAGCGCGAAACGACCGTGGTCTGGGACCGCGCCAGCGGCAGGCCGATCCACCCTGCCATCGTCTGGCAGGACCGGCGCACCGCCGGCGAGTGCGACCAGCTCCGGGCCAGTGGGCATGAGCAAACCTTCCGGGAAAAGACCGGGCTGGTGCTGGATCCCTATTTCTCCGGCACCAAGCTGGCCTGGCTGCTGGATCACGTGCCGGGCGCCCGCGCCAGAGCCGAGGCCGGGGAGCTGGCGTTCGGCACGATCGATTCCTGGCTGGTCTGGAACCTGACCGCCGGCGAACGCCACCTGACCGACGCCAGCAACGCCTCGCGCACGCTGCTGTTCAACATCCACGACGGCACCTGGGACCGGCAGCTGCTTGAGCTGCTGCGGATCCCGCCCTCGGTGCTGCCCGAGGTGGTGGATTCCAGCCAGGTCTACGGCACGACCGCGGCCCGCTTCCTGGCGGCGCGGGTGCCGATCGCCGGCATCGCCGGCGACCAGCAGGCGGCGCTCTTCGGCCAGCTCTGCGATCGCCCGGGCATGGTCAAGAACACCTACGGCACCGGTTGTTTCATGCTGATGCACACCGGCAACCGGCCGGTCAGCTCCGGGCAGAACCTGCTCACCACCGTGGCCTGCCGCCTGGGGGGTAAGACCGAATTCGCGCTGGAGGGGAGCGTCTTCGTGGCCGGGGCGGCGGTGCAGTGGCTGCGGGACGGACTCGGCATCATCCGCTCATCAAGCGAGGTCGAGACCCTGGCTTCCTCGGTTCCCGACAACGGCGGCGTCTACCTGGTCCCGGCCTTTGCCGGCCTGGGAGCCCCCCACTGGGACCCCTATGCCCGCGGCGCACTGCTGGGCATCACCCGCGGCACCACCGCCGGGCACATCGCCCGGGCCACCCTGGAGAGCATCGCCTTCCAGACCGCCGACCTGCTGGAGGCGATGGAAGCGGACGCCGGAACGCCGCTGGCCGAACTGCGTGTGGACGGCGGCGCCACCGCCAACGACCTTTTGATGCAGTTCCAGGCCGACCTGCTGGGGTGCCCGGTGGTACGGCCGCAAGTGCGGGAAACCACTGCGCTGGGAGCGGCCTACCTGGCCGGGCTGGCGGTCGGCTACTGGCAGGACCGCAACGAGATCGGCCGGCTGTGGCGTGCGGAGCGCAGCTTCACCCCGGCCATGGGACGTGAGCGGGCGAGCGAACTGCGCCACGACTGGAGCCGGGCCCTCGATCGCTCCAAGGGATGGGTTCAGCCATGACGCCGGCATGTGGCGCCGCCACTTCCACCCCTTTCCACTCCGATCAAGGGAGGAAGAGCCTGTTCTCCCGGCTGGAGGAAGAGATCTGGGACATGATCGTGATCGGCGGCGGCGCCACCGGCCTGGGCACGGCGGTGGAGGCGGCCGGCCGCGGCTACCGCACGCTGCTGCTGGAGCAGGGCGATTTCGCCCAGGGCACCTCCAGCCGCAGCACCAAGCTGATCCATGGCGGAGTGCGCTACCTGCAGCAGGGCAACCTGTCGCTGGTGCTGGAGGCGCTGCGTGAGCGCGGCCTGCTGATCCGCAACGCTCCGCACCTGGTACACAACCTGTCCTTCGTGGTGCCGCTCTACGACTGGTGGGAAGGGCCCTTCTACGGGATCGGCCTCAAGCTGTACGACGTGCTGGCCGGAAAACTGGGACTGGGACCGTCACGGCTGCTGTCGCGGGAGGAGACCCTGGCCCTGATCCCGACCGTGGAGCCGAACGGCCTGCGCGGCGGGGTGATCTACCACGACGGCCAGTTCGACGACTCGCGCCTGGCGATCAGCCTGGCCCTGACCGTCAGCGACCTGGGCGGCGTCGCGCTCAACTACCTACCGGTTACCGGCATCATCCGCGAAGAAGGCCTGGTGAGCGGGGTACGGGCCCATGACCGTGAAAGCGACCGGGAATTTCTCATCCGCGGACGGGTGGTGATCAACGCCGCCGGCCCGTTCATCGACAGTGTACGGCGCATGGCCGACCCCGGGGCCAAAGAGCTGATCACCCCCAGCCAAGGGGTGCATCTGGTTCTGGAGGGTTCGTTCCTGCCGGGCGACAGCGCGATCATGGTGCCGCATACCGACGACGGCCGGGTGCTGTTCGCGGTCCCCTGGCACGGCCGGACCATCGTCGGCACCACCGACACCCGCATCCCCGAAGCCAAACTCGAACCCCGCCCCCTGCCGGAAGAGATCGACTTCCTGCTCTCCCACGCCGCCCGCTACCTGACCCGCCACCCGCAACGCAGCGACGTGCTGAGCATTTTCGCCGGCATCCGGCCGCTGGTGCGCAACGATTCCGGCGGCGACACCGCCTCGCTCTCCCGCGACCACACCCTGCTGGTGGAGAGCAGCGGCCTGGTCACGATCGCAGGCGGCAAATGGACCACCTACCGCAGGATGGGTGAGGACACGGTCAGCGTAGCGGCACAGGTGGCCGGACTGGAAGAGCGCCAATCCGTCACCGGCAGCCTCAAGATCCACGGCTGGCAGGAGGGGGGCGACCCGGCCGACCCGCTTTTGGTCTACGGCAGCGATGCCGCGCGACTGGAATGCCTGTTCATGGAAAATCTGGCCTGGAGCGGGTTACTGCACCCCGCCCTCCCCTACCGCGTCGGCGAGGTGATCTGGGGGGTACGATGCGAGGGGGCGCGAACGGTCGAGGATGTGCTGGCCCGCCGCACCCGGGCGCTGCTTCTGGATGCCCGCGCCGCCATCGCCGCGGCGCCGCTGGTGGCCGGGCTGATGGCCGTTGAACTGGGTCGGGACCAGGCCTGGCAGGAGTTGCAGGTTGCCGCCTTTACCGAGCTGGCCGGGGGTTACCTGTTGAAACGTGAAGAGGAGGAGTGCCATGAACATCGATGACTGCGTACCAGAGTGCCTCCGCCGCGCCAGGGCCAATTCTGACGGAATGCTGGAATGGCTGCGGGGCAAGGGAAAAACCATCATCATCATCCATGACAATCCGGACCCGGACTGCCTGGCATCGGCCATGGCGCTGCGCCACCTGCTGGCCATGAAACTGAGCAGGGATGCGCTGATCACCTTCTCCGGCATGATCGGTCGCAGCGAAAACATCGCCATGGCCAGACAACTGGAGATAACCATGATCCCGCTGGAGATGGTGGATCTGGATGAATACAGCGCGGTCTGCATGCTCGACACCCAACCGGGCACCGGCAACAACTCCCTTGCCCCGGATCGCCGGGTCGATATCGTCATCGATCATCACCCGCTGCGCGAAACGACCAGGAGTTGCCGCTGGGTGGACGTTCGCGATGATTACGGTGTGACCGCCACGATCCTGTACGAATACCTGCTGGCGCAGGAGATCACCATCGGCACGAAACTGGCCACGGCCCTGTTCTACGCGATCAAATCCGAGACCCAGGACCTGGGACGGGAGGCGACCCGGCCCGACCGGGAGGCGTACCTGCGCCTCTTCCCCCTGGCAAACAAGCGGCTTCTGTACGAGATAACCAACCCCAAGCTGCCTGTGGAGCACTTTCGCACAATCCACAGCGGAGTTGAAAACGCTACGATTTACGGGAAGCTGCTGATTGTAAACCTGCAGGAAATCTGTTTTCCCGAAGTGGTGTCGGAAATGGCCGACTACCTGATCAGGCTCGAGGATATCGAAACCGTGCTGAGCATGGGGCATTACAACGACGAGGTAATCCTCTCGATTCGCACCACCAGCCACCTGCTCAATGCGGGGGAAATCATCAAAAGGCTGGTGGCTGGAAGAGGTCTGGCCGGAGGACACGGCATGATG
Organism: Geobacteraceae bacterium; assembly: GCA_032469775.1. Taxonomy (GTDB): domain Bacteria; phylum Desulfobacterota; class Desulfuromonadia; order Geobacterales; family Pseudopelobacteraceae; genus JACRCG01. The sequence continues at coordinate 47,721 of JAWDJY010000009.1, forward strand.
GCCGGGGGCAAGCTGGACAATGTACCGCATAACCAGGCCGCGCTGAAAGAGGCGGAAGCATTCCTGACCAGGAGGTTGTTGCAGGAGTTCTCCATCACGGATGCAATTCCGCGCAGGCTGATCGAGACGCGATAAACCTATAACCATAAAACGGCATTTAACCACAGATACATAGGATGAACACGGATAAAACCCGAAAATTCAAACAAAAAGTCCTTTACCCTCTGGGTTTACTGCCGTTTGGCTTAAATCATTTGATTTATCTGTGTTTATCCTGTTCATCCGAGTTTCAAATGTTTTTTCGCGTTTATTCCGGCGCCGAAGAACCGCCCCTGAGTTCCACCGGCAGGTTCCGGCAGAAGAGAATCGCAAGCGGCGGTAATACGACCAGGAAAACAAACAACAGGACCAGGAAGGCGCGGCCGACCCCGTGCCGGTCGGCCAGCATCCCCACCAGCGGCCCGGTGCAGACGAACAGCAGCCGGAAACAGAGCGACTGCAGCGAGAGGATGCCGGCACGGTTGGCCGAGGGGCACTCCTTCTGGGTGATGTTCAGCATCATCGGTCCGCGCAGCCCCCGCATGCTCGTCAGCAGGTAATAGAACAGAAAGCCCCAGACACCGCCGGTCACCCCCAACCCCAGGTATCCCGCCGCAACCAGCCCCACGAACAGTATCACCATCTGCCTCTCGCCGAGGCCGGCGCCCAGCCTGTGGCTGGCCAACGCGAAAACCGCCACGGTCAGGTTGGCCACGCTCCAGACCGGGCCGAACCAGGTCAGCGGCACCCCGGCCTGCTGCATGTAGGGCTGGATCAGCCAGACCGGATAGAACGAGGCGATCCCCAGCACCGAATTGAGCAGGATCGTGTAGCGCAGGCTCCTGTTCTCCACGAAGGCGTAGCGCGCGGTGCGGAACGCCTCCACCAGGTGCCCGTCGTGGACGGCGATCTCCCGGGCCGGTTCGACCAGCGAACGGGTCAGCAGCAGCGCCAGAAACCAGACCCCGACCTGCAGGATGAAAGGGAGCAGCGGCGCTGCCGCGTAGAGCAGCCCGGCAAAAACCGCCCCCAACGCCTCGCCCCCCTGGGCGTAGCCGCTCATGCGCCCCTGGTGGCGGGTGTACTCCTGCAGCGAACCCTGCTGCTTGAGGGTTTCATACAGCAGCGCGCTGTCCGAGCCGCTGATGAACGCCAGCGAGATCCCCAGCAGGATCTCGGCCGCCATCACATGGACAAAACTGCCCGCCACCGAATACAGTCCCCAGCCGGCCATGCCCAGAAGCGCGGCGATATTGAGCGCGGCCCGGTAGCCGATCCGGTCGCTGACATACCCGCTGGGATACTCCATCACCACCATCACGACCGAGAGGATCCCCTGCAACAGCAGGATCTGCGTCAGCGACAGGCCGATGTGGTCCTTCCAGAACAGCGTGATGATCGCCATCGGGAACAGCATCATCTGCAGGAAGGAAAAGGCGTACAGTTTTCTGATGTTGGAATAAGTGTTTTTCATGATGGGCGTACTAAAATCCATTATTCCTGTTTTTGTACATTCAAAATCTAACCCCCCTCAGTCCCCCCTTACCTAAGGGGGGAAGCATTTAAGTTTCCCCTTAGATAAGGGGAGATTTAGAGGGGTTATATGCGGAAGAATATGATTCAGATGCTACCAGGGGGGATTTGCCTGTAGCTTGCCCGCCTCCGCAAAGTATCTCCTCACCAGCAGGTTATGCAACGGGAAACCGAGCTGGACCGGTTCCCGGATCAGGCCGATCTCCTGCGTCTCTTCCGACGAGAACGGTTGCAGGCAGCTGGCGGGCTGGTTCGAAGCCAGGCCGACGATCACCAGCGTGTTGTCGAGACCGTTGCTCACATCGTAGAGGGTGATGCCCTCCACGTCCACCATTATCCCGGTTTCCTCGAACATCTCCCGCTGCGCACCCTGCTGCCAGGTTTCACCAAGGTCCAGATACCCTCCCGGCAGCACGAACGTTCCACGGCGCGGCTCGATATTCCTCCTGGCCACCACCAGGCCGCCATCAACCGGCACCAGCAGCACCACCACCGGCAGCGGGTTAAGGTAGCTGGTATTGCCGCAGAGAGTGCAGTTCTTCGGCCACGAATCGGAAATACGGAACCTGGTTCCGCAATAGGAGCAGCAGGAGTTTTTTTCAAACATGCGGTCGCCTTCCTGGTCCCTCAAACAGAGGACCATTGCATTGACTTGTGTCTCAGAAATGCATGCAGACATCATTCCCACATCCGTGATACACTGAATTTACAAAACAAGGGTTTATAATACTGTAGATAAAATACCCATTGGGGATTTAATCCACAACCAACTGCCGGTAGCGCTCCACCGGCATATACGCTAATGCCCCTTTTCTCCACACCTGACCGAACACCCGCTTTCCACCCAACCGCAAACACCGGAAAACAGCGCTATATATCGTTGTTATATTTTTGGCACTGCGGTTGCAGTAAGCATGTCACACAACAGCGCATCCGGAAATGGAGCGAACAGAAAGGAGAGTAACATGGAAGCAGAATATCAGGCAGAAGTAACTTGCAGTGAGGAGCCACGCATCCTGGAGGAAATCCAGGTTGAAGAGCTCGCAATCGACGGAATCTGCGGGGTTTACTAGGATGGCTGCGGCAGGCATAAAGCTGCATCCGTCCTGCCGCGCGCGGCAAGAGAGGTTCGGTCTCCTGTTTTACGATTGCAGGGGACCGCGCCTGCTCTTCGCGGCCACCGGCACGCTCCTCCCGGCCGATTTCTTCGGAACTGTCCGCAGACGGGATGAATTCCCCGCAGGCGTATCCGAATCCCAGAAGCTGGCCCTGAACAAATTCGTAACTCAACTCCTGGAAAAAGGATTTCTCCATGAGCAATAAATACGTCGAAATGGGAATGCGTTCCCCGGTAAACCTGACCTGGGAGGTCACCCTGGCCTGCAACCTGCGCTGCAGCCACTGCCTTTCCTCATCGGGAGTGAAAGCCTGCAACGAGCTGACGACAGCCGAGGCGCTCGACCTGGTTGAACAACTGCACACGGCCGGAGTATTCCAGGTCAACTTCGGCGGCGGCGAACCATTCATCCGCCCCGATTTCGAAGAGATCCTGGCGGCCTGCCACTCCCATGGCATCATGACCTGCATTTCCACCAACGGCACACTGTTCACCCCGGAGCTGGTGGCACGGCTTTCCAGGAACCGCCTGGTCGCTATCCAGGTCAGCATGGACGGAGCCAAGCGTGAAACCTGTGATGCGATTCGCGGCGAAGGGGTCTTTGATGCGGCGATCGCGGCGGTCAAGCTGCTGGCCGCCACCAGGATCCCCACCAGCATCAACACCGTGCTGACCGCCCAGAATGCCGACGAGATTCCGGCCATGCACGACATGGCCCGTTCCCTGGGCGTATCGCTGAGGGTCAGCCGCTTCCGCCCTTCCGGTCGCGGCGCCGACAACTGGGAGAGCCTGCGCCCCTCCCCGGCCCAGCTGCTCGGTTTTTCCGACTGGCTGGCAGCCAGCGGCGATGTGCGCACCGGTGACAGCTTCTTTTCGCTGACCAGCCAGGAGCGCCAGGGGCTGGGCCTTAACCTGTGCGGCGCTGCCAAGCTGACCTGCTGCGTCAGCCCCACCGGCCACATGTACCCCTGCGCCTTCCTGCAGACCGACCGCTTCGAGGCCGGCGACCTGCGCCGGAACAGTTTCCAGGAGATATGGGACGGCTCGGAGATATACGAGTCGTTCCGCAACCTGCGCATCCACTCCTGCGAGGAGTGCCAGCGCTTCGACCAGTGTCACGGCGGTTGCCCGGCCGTGGCCTGGCACCTCAAGAACGACATCAACGGCGGCGACCCCGAGTGCCTGGAGCGCTGCGTGACCTCCATCGCCGACAACCGGCTGGCGGTTGCAGCCTGAGAAATCCGTTGTCGCTCGTGTAGGGCCATCCCCTTGCGGGTGGCCTGCTGTTAAACGCGGACATATGTGACATTTACACCAAGGGCGACCGCAAGGGTACGCCCCTAAAGAATTGATAAATGTTTTAAGGAGCTACCACCATGATGTTCCCGAATCTGTTCTCACCCATAAAGATCGGCACGGTCGAGGTCAAGAACCGCATCTCCTTCCAGCCTCACCTGACCAACCTGGCGGTAGGCAATCTGCCGAGTGAACGGCAGATGTATTACTGGGGCGAGCGCGCCAAAGGGGGCGCCGGTCTGGTCATCACCGAAGAGCTGACCGTCCACCCGACCGACATGGCCTACGAAAAACTGATCGACGTCTACCATTCCGAGGTGATCCCAGGCTTCAAGAAGATCACCGACTTCGTGCACCAGTACGACTCCAAGATCTTCGCCCAGCTGAACCACAACGGTCAGCAGGGGGACGGCAGCATTTCCCGCCTGCCGGTCTGGGCGCCTTCGCCGGTTCCGGACGTCCTCTTCCGTGAGGTACCCAAGGCGATGGAACCGGAGGACATAGAAGAGGTCGCCCGCTATTTTGCCAGGAGCGCCATCCATGTCCGCGAAGGGGGCTTCGACGGGATCGAGATCCAGTTCGGCCATTCCAGTCTGGCGCGCCAGTTCCTGTCGCCACTGACCAATCATCGTCAGGACGAATACGGCGGGTCGCTGGAGAACCGCATGCGCGCTCCGCTCAAGTTCATATCGGCGGTCAGGAAAGCGGTCGGCAACGACTTCACCCTCGGCATCCGCATGTGCGCCGACGAGATGATCCCGGGGGGGCTGGACCTGGCCCAGGTGCAGGAGATCTGCGCCCGCTTCGAGGCCTCCGGCCTGATCGACTTCATGGACCTCTCCATAGCCACATTCTACAACCTCTACCTGGTGGAAGGCTCGATGCACACGCCGCTGGGCTATACCATACCGCTGGCGGCCGGAGTGCGCGAGCGCATCAAGCTTCCGGTCTTCTGCACCGGGCGCATCAACGACCCGGTCATGGCCGAAAAGGTGCTGGCCAGCGGCCAGGCCGACATGATCGGCATGTGCCGCGCCCTGATCTGTGATCCGTTCCTGCCCAAGAAAGCCCTGGAAGGTCGTATGGACGACATCCGCTACTGCATCGCCTGCAACCAGGGGTGCATCGGCCGCATCGGCATGAACAAGGCCCTGGGCTGCGTCCAGAACCCGGCTGTAGGCCGTGAAAAGGAATGGGGCGAAGGCACCCTGACCAAAGCCGGCGTCAGGAAGCGGGTTACCATCGTAGGCGGTGGGCCGGCCGGCATGTGGGCCGCCAAGATGGCCAATCGGCGCGGCCACCAGGTCACCCTGATCGACCGTGGCGAGAACCTCGGCGGACAGGTGATCACTGCCATGAAAGGGACCGGGCGCGACGAGTTCGGCGTCATCATCCGCAACGAGAAGAGCCAGATCGACAAATCCGACATAACCGTGAAACTGGGCGTGGAGGCAACCACCGAACAGATTGTTGCCGACAAGGCCGATGTGGTGATCGTGGCCACCGGCAGTGTCCCCAAGAAGCACCCGGTAGGCGGCGCCGACGGCCCCGCGATCTTCAACGTGGTGCAGGTGCTTAACAACGAGGCCGAGCTGGGAGAGAAGGTCTGCCTGATCGACTACGACGGCCACCAGCGGGCCACAGCAACCGCTGAGTTCCTGGCGAACCAGGGCAAAAAAGTGGACATGATCACCTCCAGCCTGTTCATCTGCGCCGAACTTGGGCCGACCCAGGACCTGTACTCGTCAAGACAGCGGCTGCTGCAGAAGGGGGTCACCTTTACCCCGGATATCGCCGTGATGGAAGTCGGCGGCGAGGCCGGAGCCAAAACGGTCAAGGGCTTCAACGTCTACTCCAATGTATGGAACGAGTGGGGTCCCTACGATTCGATCGTGCTGGCCATGGGGCAGCAGGTTGACGACGACCTGTACATGAGCCTTAAGGGCAAGGTTCCGGAGCTTTACCGGATCGGCGATTGCGTTTCACCCCGCAAGGTCGATATGGCCATCTGGGAAGGGCATAAGATCGGGAGGGAACTCTGATGGGCATCAACGGCAAAATTCTCGTTTTTGTCGATCTTCCGGGCGGCGAACTGGATGAGACCGGCCGTGGCCTGCTCTCCTACGGAGCGCGACTGGCCGGCAGCCTGGATGCCCCCTGGGGAGCGGTAACCGTTCCGCAGCCAGACAGCAACCAACTGGACGTATTCGGCAGCTACGGCACTCCGACCATAACCGCGCTTCCAGGTTGCGAAGCGCTGCTGGACACGCCGGCACTGCTGGGCAAGGCGCTGGCCCGGGTCGCGCGGGACGAGCTGGCCCAGGCCGTGATCCTGCCCCACAACGACCTGGGGACTTCACTGGCGCCTGCAGTTGCGCAGGAACTGGACGCCGCGATCATCACCGAGCTGGTAACCGCCCGGCAGAGTCCGGACGGTGTACGCCTCTCGCGCCGGGCGCTTGGCCTGCGCATCGCCGAAACCAGGATCTGGGACGGCTCCCGTCCGCTGGTGGCCACGGTGCCGCCCCGCTTCCTGAGCCAGGTACTGATGCCGACCGTACGTGCCACCACTCCGGCTGTGGCTGTTTGGCGCTCAGCGGCTCCGATCACCGGAGCGGCGGCAACGGTGACTGGCCGGATACCGCCCGACCCGCAGACCGTGGACCTGACCGAAGCGGAAGTTATCTTCAGCGTCGGCAAGGGGTGCGACCCGGCCACCTTCGAGCAATTCAAGGAGCTCTGCCGCCTGCTGAACGTTTCCTACGGCGTCACCCGCCCGGTCTACGACCTGGGCTGGACCGGCTTCGAGCGCATGGTCGGCCAGACCGGCCGCACCGTGACCCCCAGGTTATATGTGGCACTGGGAATTTCAGGTTCCATGCACCACGTGGGCGGCATCAAGGATTCCCGCCGGATAGTGGCGGTCAACAGCGACGCCAAGGCCCCCATTTTCCCCAACACCGACGAAGGGTTCGTGGCCGACCTCGGGGAGGTGCTGCCGCGCCTTCTGGCACAGGTCAAATCAGTCAGCGGAGGTGCGCCATGAGCAGGAATTATCAGGCAATCGTGATCGGGGCCGGGCCGGCAGGTTCCTCGGCCGCCCTGACCATGGCCCGCGCCGGGCTGGATGTGGCCCTGGTGGAACGCGGCACGTTCCCGGGTGAAAAGAACATGTTCGGCGGCCTTCTGCACAGAATGCCCTCCCTGGAAAAGATCTTCCCCGATTTCTGGGAGCGGGCGCCGCTGGAGCGTCATATCATCAAGAAGGGCGTAACCTTCATGACCGGCGACTCCAGCTTCAGCACCACCATCGAGGCCGGAAGTTTCGACAAGCCGCCTTACAACGGCTACACGGTCTTCCGCCCCCGCTTCGACCGCTGGCTGGCCGAAGAGGCGGTCGCCGCCGGGGCCACGCTGATCACCCGCTCCACGGTCGACGAGATTGTACTAAAGAACGGCAAGATCGCCGGCGTCACGATCCTGGGGCGCAGCGGGCAGATCAGCGCCCCGGTGCTGGTAGCCGCCGACGGCGTGCTTTCGTTCACCGCACAGAAAGCGGGGCTGCGCAAGCCGACCTTCGATCCGGCCCAGATGGCGGTCGGGGTCAAGGCGCTGATCGACATGCCCCGCGAGATGATCGACGAACGGTTCGGATTGGTGCGCGACCAGGGCTTTGCCAACGAGTTTGTCGGCTGTACCGAAGGGGTGCGCGGCGGCGGCTGTTTCTATACCAACTACGACTCGCTCTCCCTCGGCCTGGTCTTCCACCTGGCCAGCCTCCGAACCAGCGGCAAGACCCCCTACGACCTGTTGAACGCCTTCATGGAGCAGCCCCAGGTGGCCAAGATGATCAGCGGCGGCAGGTTGCTGGAATACTCGGCCCACCTGATTCCGGAGGGGGGCTACGACATGATTCCGGAGCTGGTCGGTGACGGCATCATCGTGGCCGGCGACGCGGCCGCGCTCTGCAACGCCACCGGCCTGAACCTGGAAGGGATCAACCTGGCCTCCCACTCGGGAGTCGTGGCCGGAGAAGCGGTGATAGCCGCCCACCGGGCCGGCGACTTCAGCAAGCAGGGGCTGACCGCCTACAGGAAGCTCCTTGAAGAAAGCTTTGTCATCAAAGACCTCAAGCAGGCCCGCAATGCGCCGCACATGCTGCACAACAACCGCATCTACCGGGAATACCCGGAGATGATGTGCGACTTCATGGAAAACATCTACAAGATTGAAGGCATAGCCAAGCAGAACGTCACCAGCCTGTTCCTGAAATCGGCCAGGGAAAAAGTCGGACTTGGCAAACTGCTGGCGGACGGTTTCAGCGCCTGGAGAGCACTATGAATATCGACGAAATTTTCGACAACACCAGCTTCACGGTAGACCGCGAAGCCCATATCGTCCTCAACTATGACATCTGCACCGGCTGCGATAACCGCGGCTGCGTCAACTCCTGTCCGGCCCGCTGCTATACCTGGTCACAGGAGGAACAGAAGATGACCTTCGTACATGACGGCTGCCTGGAATGCGGCACCTGCTACGTCGTCTGCCACAAAAACGCCTTCACCCGCTGGCGTTATCCCCGGGGCGGTTTCGGGGTGGCGTACAGAATGACTTAAAAGCAAGGATGAGGGATGAATTATGAAGGTTGATTCTTTTCATCCTTCATAATTCATCCTTCATAATTTGAATTTCCCGGAGTTATCAATGCCTGACAACAAACTTGACATACTGGTCCTGCTGCGAGAGGCCAACGACCCCCGCCCTCCGGCCGGCGTAACCAGCCGCGGGGCTGGCATCAGCGATCGCGGCTTGCGGCGTTTGCCGAACCCGGCCGACCTGTCGGCGCTGGAAGAGGCGCTGCACCTGCAGGACACACTGGGAGCAAAGGTGACAGTGCTGGCCGTCGGCCCGAAACGGCTGGACGACACGCTGCGGCTGGCCAGTTCAATGGGGGCCAACCGCTGCATCCGTTTCTGGGAGCACGGCCTGGAGGGTAGCGACGCAATGGTCGACGCACGTATCCTGGCTCGCATCGTAAAGATCCTGTCGCCGGACCTGCTCTTCACCGGCAATCGCCTGGTGGATAGCGGTGACGACCCCGCACCGGCACTGGCAGCCGCCGCGCTCAACATGTCCTGCATCGGCGCCGCAGTCTCGTTTGTCCCGAAAGGGGAGCGGGTCGAAGCCCAGCGCAAGTCGGACCGGGGCGCGCGCCAGAACGTCGAGGCCCCCCTGCCCTGCACGGTCCTGTTCGAGGAGGTCCGCACTCCCCGTTATCCGTCCGTCGATGCGGTCACCCGCGCGCTCTCGGTGCCGGTCGAGGTATGGCATCTGACGGATCTGGGCCTGCCCTTCTGGGAGGTCGGCGCCAGCGGCGCTTACCTGGCGCCGGCCGATTTCGGCGTTCCACGCCCCGACCCGGTCCGGGTGGTGACACCCGACCCGAATCTGCCGGCCTTCGAGCGCATCCTTTCGCTGCTCTCGGGCGGCATCAAGGCCCGCGAAGGCAAACTGAACGTGCTTTCGGCCGATGACACGGTCAAGGGACTCATGCGGATTTTCCGCGAAGAGGGACTGACCTCATGATCTACCGCCTGGCGCAAAACGTGGAACTGCTTGAAAGGGACGGGAATATATTTCTCGTATCCAATACTCCGCTGCGCGCCCTGCGCCTCAACCGCACACTGGCCGACCTGGTCGGACGCGGCCTGGACGGTTCGCTGATCAGCGCCTCCGAAGGCGAGACCGGCATAATGGAACAGCTTGTAAAAAAAGGATTCATGGAGCGGCTGCGGAGCACGCTCAGGCAACCGGAGAGATTGCCCGGCGTCACGGTCGTGATACCGGTCAAGGATCGCGCCGATGAATTGAAACGCTGCCTGGCATCGCTGGCACGCCTCAGTTATCCCAGGGAAAAAATCCAGGTCATCGTGGTTGATGACGGCAGCAGCGACGACTCGCCGCTGGTGGCCCTGGAGTCAGGCGCGCTGCTGGTGCCCTCGGGCGGCTGCGGCAGGGGCCCGGCCGCGGCCCGCAACGCCGGTGCAGCCCGTGCCACAGGGGAAATACTGGCTTTCATCGATTCCGACTGCTGCGCCTCTACCGGCTGGCTCGACCAGCTGATCCCGGCCTTCAACGACCCCGCCATGGCCGCGGTGGGCGGGCAGGTGGACGGCATGTGTACCGAATCGGCCGTTGATCGCTATGAAGCGGTCATGTCCAGCCTCTCGATCGGCACCAGGGAACGCATCGGCAACAGCGGCAACGACACCTTCTACCTCCCCAGCTGCAACCTTTTGGTGCGCCGCAGCGCCTTTAACAGCGCCGGCGGCTTCAAGGACGGAATGCATGTGGGTGAAGACGTGGACCTGACCTGGCGCCTGCGCGACCAGGGGTGGAGCATCGCCTATCTGCCGGCCGGCAACGTGCTGCACGAGCATCGCAGTTCGATCCGCTCCTTCATGTCCCGTCGCTTCGATTACGGCACCTCCGAAGGGATGCTGCAACTGCTGCATCCGCAGAGGCGCAAACAGATGGTCATCCCCCCCCTGCTGGCGCTGGTGCTGGCGCTTTCCCTGCTGGCTCCCTTCACCGGCTGGTGGCCGCTGCTGCCGGCGGCAGCGCTGCTGGCATTCGACGCGCTGACAACCAGGATCCGCCTGTCGCGCCGCCAGCTCCCGATCGGCTTTGCATCCATACTGGGCGGACGCCTGCGGGCGCTCGGCAGCCTGCTGTATTACATCTGCTACCATCTGGTGCGTTACTACGCCGTGCCGCTGCTGCTGGTGGCGCTGGTCGTTCCCGGCCTCTGGTCGTGGCTACTGCCGGCCGTCGCGCTGCTGTGCGCCGCCGGTGTCGATCATGCGATCAAAAAACCGGAACTTGCTTTTTTCAGTTTCTGCATCATCTACCTGCTGGAACAGCTGTCCTACGGCTCGGGGGTTTTCTGGGGCTGCCTTAGCCGCAGATGCTTCTCCAGCTACCGGATCGACATTTCCAGACAGATGGAACAGGCCGTTTAGGGGCGGGGCTTGCCCCCGCCCGCAGTTGGGCAGCCGTAAGGACTGCCCCCTACAAACATTATTACTCCGAGCCTTATCGCCTACCGGAACCATCCCACGGCGACAGGCCATCGGGTTGCGCGGGAAACGGCGCAGCCTTCCTTTGAAAAGGAGAATTTCACTGTGCCAGGCACGGAAAAGGGAAAGGGGACACACTATTATGGACAAAATTGCACGGATCGACATGGGGGCCGCTGGCGGCCCGAAAGTAACAGTTGGTGATCTCGGCCAGTATGCCGGGCTGGGCGGCAGGGCGATGACATCGCTGATGGTTGCGGCCGAGGTCCATCCTCTGGCGCATGCGCTGGGCGCAGAAAACAAGCTGGTCATATCCCCCGGCATGCTCAGCGGCACCACCGGCTCCATGACCGGCCGGCTGTCGGTCGGCTGCAAGAGCCCGCTGACCGGCACCATCAAGGAATCCAACGCCGGCGGCCAGGCGGCCCAGGTGCTGGCTCGCCTCGGTTATGCCGCCGTTGTGCTGGAAGGAAAGCCGGAGGGTGACGACCTGTACAAGATCGTGATCAACAAGGACGGCATCCAGGTGATCGTGGACAACAGCCTGAAACTTATGGACAACTATCCGCTGGTGGCCAAGCTGCGCCAGGAGTACGGCGACAAGGTGGCCTACATGACCATCGGCTCGGCCGGTGAGCGCAAGCTGCTGGCCGCCTCGATCGCCTGCACCGACCCCGAACTGCGCCCGACCCGCCACTGCGGACGTGGCGGCGTGGGAGCTGTAATGGGCGCCAAGCGGGTCAAGGCCATCATCCTCGACGACGCCGGCATGAAGATGCGCCCCCCCAAGGATCCGGAGAAGTACCGCGACGCCAACCGCAAGTTCGTCGAGGGGCTGCGCAAGCACCCGGTCACCGGCGAAGGCCTGCCGGCTTACGGCACCAACGTACTGACCAACGTACTCAACGAAGCCGGCGGTTATCCGACCAACAACTTCAAATCGGGACAATTCGCAGAGTCAGCCAACCTGAGCGGCGAGACCCAGGCCGCCCTGGAAATCCAGCGCGGCGGTTCTGCCACCCACGGCTGTCATCGCGGCTGCGTGATCCAGTGCTCCGGTATCTACAACGACAAGGACGGAAACTATGTGACCAAACAGCCTGAATACGAGACGGTCTGGTCCCATGGCGGACATTGCGGCATCTCCAACCTTGACACTGTCGCCAGGCTTGATTACATGGACGACAACATCGGCGTGGATACGATCGAAATGGGTGTCACCATCGGTGTGGCGATGGATGCCGGACTGGCCGAATTCGGCGACGATGCCGCCGCGATCCGCCTGATGGAAGAGGTCGAAAAGGGCACTCCGCTGGGTCGCGTTCTCGGCAGCGGCGCAGCCATCACCGGCAAGGTCTTCGGCGTCGAGCGGGTACCGGTAGTCAAGGATCAGGCGCTGCCTGCCTACGATCCGCGGGCGATACAGGGCATCGGCGTCACCTACGCCACCACCACCCAGGGCGCCGACCATACCGCCGGTTACGCCATAGCCACCAACATCCTCAAGGTGGGAGGCGACGTGGATCCGCTCAAGACCGAAGGGCAGATCGAACTGTCACGCAACCTGCAGATTGCCACCGCCGCCATCGATTCCACCGGCATGTGCCTGTTCATCGCTTTCGCGATCATGGACCAGCCCGAGACCTTCCAGGCGCTGCTGGATATGCTCGGTTCCTTCCACGGCATTACCATGACCGGTGACGACGTAGTGGCGCTGGGCAAGAAGGTGCTCTCGGCCGAGCGCGATTTCAACACCCGGGCCGGTTTCACCAAGCATCACGACCGTCTGCCCCGTTTCTTCTACAACGAGCCGATCGCGCCGCACAACCAGACCTTCATGATGAAGGACGAAGAACTGGACGACGTCTTCAACTGGTAGAACATAGCGGAGTCCATATTTCCGCCATCTCGACCCCGTCCGCGGGACTTCCTTGTGCGGCGTAGCGCTGCTACGCCTCCGCGGAGTCCCTGTGGGCGGGTGCAACCTGACGCAAATCTGAACTCCGTAAATTCCACTGACAGGCGGGGCGACCTGCCCCGCCCGTCTTAAACAGCCATTTTTAAGCCGGTCCGGAGTCAACATGCTGCTGGAACAACTGGTTAAAAAAGCGGAGCAAGCGCCCGAATACGACTGGGATTCCTACTATCGCTGGCAGGCCGGCCAGCTGGCAGGCAGGGAAGTGGCCGGTTTCAATTTCTGGCTCTGCAAAAAATGCCTCTCCGTCAACACGGTTTACCTTCCGGCACGCTATGGCAAGTGCCAAAGCTGCGGGCTGATACATCTCCCCGAAGACATGAACAGATCAAAGACGGGAGAACCCCGGTGAAAAACAAGCGTAAAACAAACCTGATCCTGAACATGGATCATGACCGGCTTGGAGATTTTTTCGCGCTCCTGCAACAGGGGGTAACGGTCGAAGCGCACGTAGGCTGCAGCCTGGAGCTGCTATTGAGCCATCAGTGGCGGATCCCGGCCGAGTATGCGGCCAGCAGGATCACGACCATCTTCCTCAACAGCCGGCCGATCGACAGCCTGGCCACGGCAATTATCCACGAGGACGCCTTGATCGCCCTGTCCGGAGCGATGCCGGGACTGGTCGGCGCCACGATGCGACGCGGAGGATACTATGCCGCTATGCGCGAAGGAATCACGCACCACGAAACCAGCGGCAACGTTGTCGACCGTAATGCCACCGTGCGCGTGAAACTGTTCAACCTGCTGCTGCCGGAATTGGGCCCCGGGTTTCTCCAGCGGGGAATCATCATCAAGGCAGCGGAGCTGTCACGCTTTCTGAACAACAGGCCCGACTCCTTCTGGCAGGGATGCCGTTCGGCTCTGCTGGATAATTTCCCGATTCTGCCGCACTTATTGTCCAGGGAAGACATATTTCCCGACCAGGCCACCGTTCGCCTGAGCGTTAATTTTCCAATCCCTGAAAACCAGGGTAATTGCGTTAATCAGGATAGTTCCTGCCGGAAGACAGCAGGAAACAACTTCTGACTTGCTAATTTATGAGGTACAGCCATGCGAGTGACCGTAAAACTGTTCGCCTCGTTCCGCACCGGCCGTTTTGAAATCGAGACCGGCGACTACCCGCCAGGAACCACCGTGGCCGATGTGGCCGACAAACTGGAGCTGCCGCGCAACGAATTGGGTATCATGATGATCAACAGCCGCCACGTCAAACTCGACCGGGTATTGAATGAAGGCGACACGCTGGCGCTGTTCCCGCTGCTCGGAGGCGGCTGAAATGGTTGCCGTGCTTGATTTCATCCGGGAGAGTGCGGTCGGAGACCTGGTATCCTGGCAGCATCAGCTTGAGGCCGCCCGGCGCTTCTCGCTGTCGCCGGCCCTGGTAGAAGGGATCATTCTCGACAACGGCCTGCTGCCGGCACGCTACCAGCGCAACCGCCAGACCATCTCCCAGAGCGGCCAGCGGAGACTGTTCCACAGCCGTGTGGCGGTGATCGGTTGCGGCGGCCTGGGAGGATACATCATCGAAGAGCTGGCGCGCCTTGGGGTCGGGACAATTATCGCCATCGATCCGGATGTGTTCGAAGAGCACAACCTCAACCGCCAGCTGCTCAGCACTCCTGACAACCTGGGGGAATACAAGGTTGAAGCGGCGTTCCGGCGCGTCTCCGCTATCAATCCGGCGGTGACGCTGATTGCGCGGCAATGCTCGTTCACTGCGGATAACGCGGCCGAACTGCTGACAGGAACCGTTGTGGCGGTCGATGCCCTGGACAGCATCTCTGTTCGTATGGAGCTGGCGGATGCCTGCTCTGCACTGGAAATTCCGTTGGTGCACGGTGCGATAGCCGGCTGGTTCGGGCACATAACCACCCAGTTCCCGGGAGACGAAACGCTTCAGAGCATCTATGGAGCGGAAAAATCTTGCAAGGGGGTCGAAACATCGCTGGGAAACCCCTCCTTCACGCCGGCCGTGGTGGCCAGCCTGGAGGTAGCCGAAGTCTGCAAACTGCTGCTTGGACAGGGAACGCCCCTGCGCGGGCGGCAACTGGCGATCGACCTGTTTTCAATGGAGATCAGCGTGATCGAGATGAACGGCGGCGACCTCAAACGCGGATAAGAATTGGACTGCCTGAAAAAAACCCACCCTGAAAATTCAAACGAGAAGTCCTTTGTCCTTTGGATTTACCTTCTTCTGGCATTAATTATTTGATTTATCTGTGTTTATCCCCTTTATCCGAGTTTCAAATGCTTCTTATAGGTTTTTTTATCGCTTGCGACTTGACTGCCGTAGCGGTAATTATATCCGCTCCATGACTGATCCTTTCATTGACAACAAGAACGCGTCCCCTGAGGCGTGGCTGCGCGGCGAGGCCCGCATCATCCGGCTACCGCTGGCAACGGCTGTGTTACTTGGCATCGCCGGTGCCGTGCTGATCATCATCCAGGCCAGGGTTCTGGCCGGAGCCTGCCATGACATCGTGATCAACGGCGCCGGCCGCGACAGCATCCTCCCCGCCGCGTCCATTATCGCCCTGACTGCGCTTATGCGCGGCATCGTAGCCTGGCTGGCGGAGCAGCGCCTGATACGGGCCGCAACCGTTGTCAAGCAGCTGATCCTCGGCCGGTTATACCGGCATTTGCAGCTCCTGCTCCCCAGCGGAGTGACCGGCGAGGACGCCGGCACCCTGGCTGAGGTTGTCACTTCCGGGGTGGAAGGGATCGAGAGTTACCTGACCCGCTTCCTGCCTCAGCTGATCCTGGCCGCGCTGTTGCCGCTGCTGATGCTGGCGGCGGTTGTGCCGGTGGAATGGCGGGCCGCGTTAGTGCTGCTGTTTTCCGCGCCATTCATCCCGCTGCTGATGGTTCTGATCGGCAAGGGAGCGGAGCGGCTGAACCAGCGCCAATGGGGCAAGCTGACCCGCATGTCCGGGCACCTGCTCGACCTGGTGCAGGGTTTGCCGGACCTGAAGATCTTCGGAGCAGCCCGCAGGGAAGCGTCCCTGGTGGCCGTGGTTTCCGAAGATTACCGCCGCAGTACAATGGCGGTGCTCAGGATAGCCTTTCTCTCGGCGCTGATGCTGGAGTTTTTTGCCACGGTCGGAACCGCGGTGGTGGCCGTGATCACCGGTTTCATGCTGCTCTCCGGGAGGCTGGAGCTGGCCGGCGGCCTGTTCGTGCTGCTTCTGGCTCCCGAGTTTTACCTCCCCCTGCGCACCCTGGGTCTTTCCTGGCACAGCCGGATGAACGGCACAGCGGCGGCGGCAAAGATACTGCCGCTGCTGCTCCGCCCCCTGCCATCATCGGAGAGCGGCGCCCTCCCCCCGCCCGACAGCCCGCCTTCGTTGCGACTGGAAAATGTGACCTTCCTCTACGGCGGCAACCGGGGCGGCATCCGCGATGTCAGCCTGGAGCTGCCGGCCGGATCGGTAACGGCCATCATCGGTGAGAGCGGCAGCGGCAAGTCCACCATCGCCCGGCTGCTGCTGGGGCTCTCTTCGCCGGAACAGGGGCGGGTGCTGCTTGACGGGCTTGAGCTCAACAGTTACGACCAGGCACGCTGGCGGGAAAAGCTGGCCTGGGTTCCGCAGCGTCCCTTCTTTTCGGCGGCCAGTATCAGGGACAACCTGCTGACGGCCAGAAGGGACGCTACCGAAGGCGACCTGTTCAAGGCGTTGGACGCGGCTGTGCTGACCTCCGTAATCGAACGGCTGCCGGACGGCCTTGATACAAGGCTGGGGGATCGTGGCGCCGGGCTTTCCGGAGGCGAGTTGCGGCGTCTGGCACTGGCGCGGCTGATGCTGCGCGATCCGCTGTTGATAGTCCTGGACGAACCGACCGCCGGACTGGACCGGCTCAACGAGCAGTTGATTGTCGAGGCCATCGAGCGGCTGGCTGCAGGCCGGACGATGATCGTGATCAGTCATCGCGAGGAGGCGCTCAGGCACTGCACGCAAACGATACGCATTGCGGACGGCCGCCTGGTTCAGGCCTTGTCCGCAGAAGCCCCCAGTGAGGCTGCGCCATGAGGGGGGTAGCAAAAATCCTCCGGGTAATGGCTGCCAGACAGTGGCGCTGGCTGGTGGCCGGAATCTTCGCCGGCATCCTGGTAATCGCCGCCAACATCGCACTGATGGCCGTTTCCGGCTGGTTCATAGCCTCCATGGCGGTGGCCGGGGCAACCAAGATATCATTCAATTATGCGCTGCCGGCAGTAGCGATCAGGGCGCTGGCCATTGTCCGCACCCTGGGACGTTATGCCGAGCGCCTGGTGACCCACGAAGCGGCCTTCAGGATGCTGGCCGACCTGCGTTCCTGGCTGTTTGAACGACTGATCCCGCTGGCGCCGGCCGGCCTGGAAAATTACGCCGGCGGAGATCTTACCGGGCGCCTGCGGGCCGACGTGGACAACATGGAAAGCCTTTACCTGCGGATCATCGCACCGATCGCCACCGGAACCGCCGTGATGCTGCTGGCCCCCTTCTGCCTCTCCCTCTTCAGCCCGGCCGCCGGGCTGGCCCTGCTGGTCGCGCTGTTCACTGCTGGCGTCGCATTGCCGCTGGCGACGGGAAAAATGGCTGTTGTGCCGGGGGGAAATACGGTCAGGCTGGGGGGCGAGCTGAGAGTCGCGGTGACGGAAGGTTTGCAGGGGGCTGAAGAGCTGCTGCTGCTCGGCGCCTCTGACGAACAGGCTCGCAGGGTGGATGCCCTGTACGCCGGAATAGTCGCAGGGCAAAGACGCCTGGGCGGAATCAACGGCCTGGTCGTGGGCGGGGTGGTGACCTCCGGCGGTATGGCGCTCGCAGCAATGCTGGTTCTCGTTTCGGCCGAAGTCTACAGTGGCTCGCTCAGCGGCCCGGAACTGGTGATGATGATGCTCTTTGCGGCCGCTTCTTTTGAAGGGATCTCGCCGCTGGCCGCCGCCCTGCAGACACTTCCAGCCACGTCCGCAACCGCCGGGCGCCTGGTCGAACTATCCTCTACCCCCCTACCGGTAGCGGAACCTGCAGTCCCGGCCATGCCCTCCTCCGGCCAAGGGATCGTTTTTCGCAATATAAGCTTTGCCTATGGCGACGGCGCCGAGGTGTTCCGTGATTTTTCACTTTCCGTTCCCGAGGGGACACGGGTTGCTCTGACCGGCCCCAGCGGTCGCGGCAAGAGCAGCATCGTCGAACTGCTTCTGCGCTTCCGTCCCTATAGCGGCAGCATCACCATCGGAGGCACGGAACTTAGAGAGATCGACGGCGAAAGAATTCCGGAACTGATTACTGCTGTTCCTCAACGCCCGCACCTCTTCAACGGCTCGATCCGTGCCAATATCCTGCTGGGAACTCCGGATGCCGACGATGAAAGTATCCGCACAGCGCTCGAGGATTCCGGTCTGTCCAGCTGGGTAGAAACATTGCCGGATGGCCTGGATACCGCGGTCGGTGTTGCCGGAAGCGCCGTATCCGGAGGAGAAGCCAGGAGGATCGCGCTGGCCAGAATGCTGCTGCACGATGCGCCGATCGTTCTTCTGGACGAACCGACCGAGGGATTGGATGCCGTAACGGAAGCCTTCGTAGTCTCACGTCTCAAAAAACGCCTTGAGGGAAAGACCGTGCTGCTGATAACCCATCGCCCCGCCTGCCTGGCAATTGCAGATAGTGTGGTCCAGCTGTGATATTCCGAAGTGCAGATCGACAAACAGATCGGGCTGCACAGCTCCCGCTATGCAGCCCGATGGTTATTTTTCAAACATATATGTTCATGCGGGCTGAATCAGCCACCAAAACTCTGTTCGTTCAACAATTTATTCGCTTCTTCCAACTGCCTTTCCAGCTTTCTCATTTCATCCCTGGTGTAGACATTGGTTCCCCTTGCAATTTCTCCACTTATCC
Source organism: Geobacteraceae bacterium (assembly GCA_032469775.1). Taxonomy (GTDB): domain Bacteria; phylum Desulfobacterota; class Desulfuromonadia; order Geobacterales; family Pseudopelobacteraceae; genus JACRCG01. The sequence goes on from JAWDJY010000009.1 coordinate 66,639, forward strand.
TCTCAATTCTCTCCTGAATGCTATCGACCTGGTTTCCGCAGTTTTTGGCAACCAGCAGGCACTCATTTTTTACCGCCGGTTGACCGTGATCTACCATCTTATCTATAGCACCCTCGTCAGCAAGTGCCGGCACCGCCATAACCATAAGGGCGGCAGCCAATAGGGCAAGTTTTTTTGATATGCTTCTCATGGCTTATCTCCTTTTGAGAATTATCTCTACTGAAATTACAATAGCTCATTCACGACTTAATTGCAATTGATTTTCAATATCATCAACAGTGAGAACGCCATCGTCTCGGAAGTTTTCCGACTTGAAAAATTTTCATTGGCATATCTGATTGACAGCCTCCATGCTCTGCGATTATTCTCCATTCATTGTCCATAGGCACATTGATGTCCTTGGCTGCGTTGGGCCGGCCAACTTACCGGCGGATTTCATTTTCAGGAGTTTATATGTTCGCAAAACTGGCGATTTGCACGACCCTGCTGTTTGCAGCCATTCCCGGTTCAGTTCCCGCCGAAGAGATAAACCCGGTGGTGGGAAAAAGCGCGGATTACACCTTCAGGGCCACCGACCTTGAACGACTGATCGCGGCCCAACCGGCGGAAATCCAAAAAAGGTTTCAGGACGACCCCGAACAGCGGGTCAACCTGGTCAGGCAGCTGATGACCCAAAAAGCTGTCGCAGCCAGGGCAAGGAAAGAGGGCTTCGACAGGAAACCTGATTTCAAGGAGCAGCTGGGGCATGTCATCGATGATTTCATGACCCGCGAATACCTGGCCAGAGTGGTTGCTGCATCGGTGACAGTTCCAGAAGACGATGTAAAGAAGTACTACAAGGAAAACGAGAGCAAGTTTGTGATTCAGGAACAGGTCAAGATAAGGCATATCTTTGTCGAGGCGCCCAAGGAGATGAAAGAGGAAGAGAAGCACAAGGCACTGCTGAAAATAGAGACGCTGCAGCAACGCCTGAAAAATGGCGAGGATTTTGCGAAAGTGGCCAAGGAGGCTTCCGAGGATGCCGAGTCCGCTAAACTCGGCGGAGAGCTGGGCACGATCTCACCTGGAGGAACCAGCGCGGAGGAGTTCGAAAAAGCGGCTTTCGCGCTCAAGGCCGGCGAGGTCAGCGGCGTGGTGAAAACCCCCTATGGCTATCACATCATCAGGGTGGACGAGCGCAAGGAAAAACGGACCGCTACGCTGGATGAAGCCAGGGACTACATACTCAAGAAGCTGAAGAACGAGTACGAGGCGAAGAAGGTGCAGGAATTCGTGGAGCAGGTGTCAAAAGAAGCCGGAGTGGAGGTTCTTGCCGACAGGATCATCGGCAAAAAGGAAGAGGGGCAGAATAATGAGAAGCAGAAATAGCCTCTCAAGAAACATTGGCAGACTGGTACGCCCGTCGTTATTCCTGGCGCTCATCGTAATGATGGCCGCGCCCTGCCTGGCTGAACCAGAGTGGCCTCAGGCTGAGGCGTCGCCTGCGATTTCTGCGGAACAGATTCAACCGGTTTTTCCGGAAGAGGTCCAGCCACAGCCGGCAGAACCGGTTCCCCAACCGGAAGTGCCGGCAGAAGCGCCGGCTCACTCGGAAACCGGGGTTGAAATCCCGCTGGATCCCCCTGCAGCCACTGAAACTCCGCAGACATACGACCCCCCAGCCGAAGTACCTGCTGAAGTACCTGCTGAAGTACCTGCTGAAGTACCTGTTGAAGCACCTGCCGCAGCACCGGCCGAGGCACAGATTGAAGCACCTGTCGAAGCACCTGTCGAAGCACCTGTCGAAACTCCGCTTGAAGCACCTGTCGAAGCACCTGTCGAAACTCCGCTTGAAGCGCCTGCTGCTGCACCTGCTGAAGTTCCGGTTGAAGCGACAAGTGACCTTCCTGCAGAAACACCGCCAGTGACTGAATCAACAGTTCCCGAAGCGGCTCCCGCGGACGGCGCTGCAGTTCAGGAGAATATTCCGCCGCAATTTTCAGCCAACCCGATCCTGTCGGCGGAACAGCCGGCCACCCAGGAAACGCCTCAATGACTCTCCGCTCCCCACAGGTCAGGAAAAAGCCAGATACAGCTTGCGCTCCCTCGGCCCGTCAAACTCGCAGAAATAGATGCCCTGCCAGGTCCCCAGCCACAGCCTGCCGTTTTTGACGATCACCTGCAACGAAGACCCGTAAAAACTGGCCTTGATGTGGGCATCCGAATTACCTTCGGCATGGCGGAAATGCCGGCTTTGGGGTATCAGCTGATCGCTGAAGGCCTCCATGTCGCTGGCCACATCCGGGTCAGCATTTTCGTTGATCGTAACCGCGGCGGTCGTGTGGGGCACAAACAGCGTCAGCACCCCGTCCCGCCATTGGTTTCTGGTGACAAACGCGGCCACCTGTCCGGTAATCGGGACGAATCTGGTACGACGATCTGTAGACACGTTCAATTCGATGGTTTCCATACGCTCCCCCTTTCGGCAGGCATGATAGCATACCTCCATTGCGAGAATTGACTTTTAAGCCATTCAGATGCTATTCAGAACAGTTCAAATCCACAGCCCTTATTAAAAAGATAATTTCCTTTCTGCCTGACAAATAGCAGAAAAGAACTTCTGACTTGCCAAAGGAGTACCCTGTGTCACCAGACAGCCACAAAAGCCGCCTGTTCGCCTTCGTTGCCGCCCGTCCCCGCCTGATACTGACGTTGGCGCTGCTGCTTTCGCTTGCGGCCGTAATTTATACCAAAGAGAAGATGGAGTTTTTGACCGGACGCGACGACCTGATGCCGCGCAACGCACCCTTCCAGGTGGATTACCGCGCCTACCGCGCCGAATTCGGCGACCAGGAGGAGATCGTGGCGGTGATCGAAGCGGAGGATGCCGAAAAGGCAACCCGCGCCGCCGACGCACTGCATATCAGGCTGAACAGGGACAGCGCTCTCTTCCGAGAAGTGTTTTATCCGGGCGGCCTGCCATTTTTCCGCAAGAACGGCCTGCTTTTCATGCCGCTGGACGAGATCAGGGCACTGCGCCACACACTGACCATGGCCGCGCCGGTGCTGAAGGATCTGGCCGCGGCCCCCTCGGTGCAGACACTCTTCACAAGCCTGACCGAGCAGATCGACGGCTACCTGAAAAGCGGAGACCCTGCGGCGCTGCAAAGCCTGACATTCATGCTGACAACACTGGACAAGGGTTTCAAAGCATTTGACGGTAAATCCAGCGGGTTGTCAATGGACTCCTTCCTCAAGGGGAGCGGCGACGGGCGGACATCAATGCTGGAGAACGCCGGCAAGCAGCAGGTGATCACGATGCTGCCGGTCAAGCAGCAGGGGAGCTTCGTGGCCTCCGAAAAATCCATCAAGGCAGCCCGGGCGGCACTGGACGAAATCCTTAAGAAACCGGAATTCAAGGGAGTCAAAGGCGGCCTGACCGGAGTGCCGGTGCTGGAATACGAGGAGATGGTCACCAGCCAGCGCGATATCGAGATCGCCACGGTGCTGTCGTTGACGCTGACCGTGATTCTGCTGCTGTTCGCCTTCCGCGGCTTGCTGAACGTGATTGCGGCAATGGTCTCGCTTATTGTGGGAATCTGCCTTTCCTTCGGCTTTGCCACGCTGGCTGTGGGACACCTGAACATTCTCTCGATGGTCTTCGCAATCATGCTGATCGGCCTGGGGATCGAATACGGCATCCAGGTAGTCCTGCGCTACCAGGAAGAGCTGAAAAACGGCGCCAACGGACTCGACGCCATTGAAACCGGATTGGCCAGCAACCTGCGCTCGATCATCATGGCGGCCGCCACGGTGGCGCTGGCCTTCGCCACCTTTGCCTTCACCGACTTCAAGGGCATCGCCGAGCTTGGCATAATCGCCGCCGGCGGGGTCTTCATCTGCGTTATATCCACCTTTACCGTGCTTCCGGCCATGCTGGTGCTGCTGGAGCGTTTCCGGAAGATGCCATCCCCTGCCCCACAGTCACGGGCGGATGACAAACCGGAACTGCATGAGCGCCACTTTTTTAAAGCCATCTTTGACAAGCCGAAAATGGTCGTGGCCGTCACGCTCTTCATATCCCTGGCCTGCATCTATCCGGTCATGACAATGCGCTTCGACTACAACCTGATGAACCTGCAGGCCAAGGGGCTGCAGTCGGTGGAGTATGCCTACAGGCTGATGCGCAGCAAGGAAAACTCCGGCTATTTTGCGGTGGTCACGGCCAGTGACAAAACCGAGGCGCGCAGCCTGACCGAACGCCTGGAAAAACTGCCCGCCGTTGATCACGTCGTCAGCCCCCTGAGCTTCGTGCCGGAGCAGCAGAGTGAAAAACTGGCCGAACTGGCGGCCCTGCGACAGACCCTGGCGAAAGTCACGCCGGTCCCGTATGAGGAAAACCTGCAGGTGATGGCACTCCCGGCGGTCTTCGAGGGTTTTCGAGAGCGGGTGGCTAAACTTGAGAGCCAACTGGCCTCTGGCAAGCTGCCCGAGGCGAAACCGGTCGGCGCCTTCCTGGTGACGCTGGACACTTTTTTCAAGACGCTGGAAAAGGAGAAGGATAACAACGCGCTGGGCATGCTGCGGGATTTCCAGGGCGGCATGTTTGCCGAACTGCCCGACAAGCTCAGGATGATGAAAGAGAGCCTGGAAGCGTCAGCGGTGGGCGAAGCCGATGTGCCGCAACAGCTGATGCGGCGTTTTGTAGGCAAGAGCGGAAAACTGCTGCTGCAGGTAGCGCCCAAAAAGGAGATCTTCGAACGGGAACCGCTGCAGGAATTCGTTACCCAGGTCAAGGGTCTGGTGCCCAACGCCACCGGCGAGCCGGTCATGGTCTTCGAATCCCTGTCGGTGCTGCGTGACGCCTACCTGAAAGCCTTTGTCTACGCCTTCATCGGCATAGCCGCGATCCTGTTGATCAATTTCAAGAGCATCCGCTACGCCCTGCTGGGCACGCTGCCGCTGGCGGCCGGCCTGCTGATGATGATCGGCGGCATGCGGTTGATGGGTGTCAGCTTCAACTCGGCCAATATCATCGTGCTGCCGCTGATCCTCGGGGTCGGAATCGATTCGGCCATCTACATCATCAACCGTTACCGCCAGGGTTCCGAGACTCCCGGCCAGGTCGCCACCCGTAGCGCCGGCATCGGCGTATTTCTCAACGCGCTGACGATCCTTTTCAGTTTCGGTGCACTGACGGTGGCCCATCATCAGGGCGTGTTCAGCATCGGCGCGGTGATGTCGCTGGGTATGATGGCCAGCGTGGCCGTGTTCCTGGCTTTTTTGCCGGCCCTGCTGGAGTTGTACGGCAAGAGGTAAGGTTATTCATTTAAACGGGATGTACAGGCTAAAGAGCTTAAATTTTAGGGCTCACCAAATTCAGAACTTTAGCCTGTAGATCCCGGTTTTCCCTGCCAAAGATTTTCGCACACCTTTTCGACACGGATTCCGTGTTTATCATAATCCGAAGCCTCCCGCCCACCTGATTTCTTTCTGCACGCGCTACCACATTCGCAATTCCAAGACCACACCAGACTCATCCTTCCAGATTGATCTTCAATACGCCAAACCCATATCATTAAGTTTGAATACTTACATTTACTGCAACTAATTATTTTAGTTGATAATTAACTTTTAATCATATAATGTACGCAACTGTAAACGCAATTCAACCAATATAATTTAATTAACATTCGGGGGCACAAACTTAAACCGAGTTTAATTACATACTGAATTAATGTAATTTCAAATGTTTGCACATATATTTTCCATCCACTCAAGCATGATAGAGTAAATCGGACGAACGACTGCAACACTCCGGGCATCACCTACAAGCGAATCCTCGTCGGATAACTTTACACCTAATTAAGCAGACCAAGCGTCTCAACAGCAGATAAACTAGGGAAAAATAGCACATTTTTCTAAAAGGCCAGTTGAGAAGCGACCGGGTAACTCATGTCTACATAATTTACACAACCACCCAATAAAACTATTATTCCAATAATTCCGACATCATAGTGTTTGGCATGCTATTTGAATATTAAATGCAATTTTTTATATTTGGTTTATAAGTTTTTTGTTATTATTTTTCAATAATTAGCCAGAGTCTTATTGAGTAACTACTTCTTGAACAGATTGGGATAGTTTCAGTTGAAGAAAAATATGTTTTGAATTCACAGAAATGTTTATTTCGTTCTTCACTAACCTCAAGGAGCCTCACGACACGATGAATAAATCATTAATATCGACACTCCTCCTAATCTTTCTGATGACATCAACAACTTTCGCAATAGAGTCCCCACACACAACAAGCCTTGGCTGCATCGGCTGCCACACTCCCGTCGGCGACCCTACCGGCGGCTTCAGCTTCGACATGTCAAACAGTTACGGCATTAACAACCTGTGTTTCAACTGCCACAAACCTGAACTTATGGACCAGTCCTTTACGCGCCAGGACCTGGCCGATCCGTTCGGATCCACGGGAAATGGGCCGGCTGTGTCAAACCGGAAGCAGACCTCTCATAACTGGGCATCACCAATCAACCAACCCTCGGCGGGAGCGGGCGCACCGCTTGACCCGGCAATGGCCGCACTGAACTCCACCAAAATGGGAATTTTGAGCTGCGCAAGCTGCCACGGCCAGCACAGTGCAAGTGGAAACAACCTGCTACGCCTTTCGAACGATGGCGACCAGCTTTGTTTTGACTGCCACAGATCCCGCAACCAGAGAAACGTCCAGACCGGCACCCATCCGGTAAATTTCAATTACACCAGCGCCGCTTCAAAAGTAATGATCAAGCCGGGCGATTACCATCCGCTGCCGCAAAATGCCAACCCGGCCAACCCGACATCGGCGATGAAACTGCAGGACGGAAAAATCCTCTGCAGCACCTGCCACGGCATTCATTTCACAGACTCCAACGCCAGGACTATTGACGGACCGACCGCTTCAGCACTCGGCCAGCTGTCATCATCACAGGGATTCCTGCTGCGTACGGACATGCGCGGCGGAAAAGCAAACGACCCGAATATCTGCACAAACTGTCACACCAACAAGCTGGCACATAACCGCAAGGGACAGAATATCCAGTGCGCCGACTGCCATGCAGCACATGTCGATCCGGCTGACGGCAGCGCCCCCAACGTCTGGCTGGTGCGCCGCTACATGAATTACTCTGGTGGCGTAAAACTGAACTCCCACCGCAGGGCGGTATTCAACCAGGGGGTCGGCAATCAGAGCAACTTTGCCGGCGAATCCGGTGTCTGCCAGGCCTGCCATTCCGTACCTCCTCCCGGTGGCGCCTACCCAGCCGAACATGCCAGCACCGACCCGACCGCATGTCTTTCCTGCCATGCCCACGATAGCGTTTCCGGTTCATTTTCGGCCGACTGTACCAGCTGCCACGGCATGCCTCCGATGCAAAACAGCCCCGGTGGCCCGCTTGGCTACGCAAAGACATCGCAACACGACTACTCGGTTTCCGGCTTCTTCAAGGACGAGTCCAGCAGCGGCCACGCTGCCCATGCCGGAAAGGCACCCTATAATTTCAGCTGCTTCGAATGCCATGGCGGAAACACCCACGGCAATGGCAATTTCCAGCAGGTATTCATCAAGATCGACGGGACCCTGGCCGCCGCCAATGGTGGTATGCCGGCTTATAGCGGGGCTTCCGGGACATGTTCCGGTACATACTGCCACAGCAACGGCGCACCGGCCGGAAGCACAACACTATACAAATCGCCGGCCTGGGCGAATGCCAAAGGAAGCATCATCGGCACAGCCGGCGAGTGCAACGCCTGCCACGATGCAGCTCCTGCAACCAACGCCCACGGCGGCCATCTAACATTCGGCTTTGAATGCTCAGCCTGCCATGCCGCGACAGTAAACGGCAACAGCTCGATCAAGGATATCGACAGACATGTCAACGGCATCAAGGAAGTCGTCTTTTCCGGAGTCGCTGCGATCGGCGGCAGCGGTTCATACGACAATGGAAGCAGAAATTGCACAAATCTGTATTGCCACTCCAACGGAAACCCCGGAGCGCTGGCATATGCAGACCCACAGTCATGGACTTCCGGCAAGAACTATGGCTGCAACGGCTGTCACGGAACCGGCACCTCGAACGGCGCACCCGACTATTTTAACACCGGCGTCGGCCAGAATGCGGCCAACAGCCATAATGCACATGTATCCGGCGAAAGCGGCACGATTGTCTGTGCAACCTGTCACTTCACCACCGCCAGCTCGAGCGAATCAGGCCGGCTGACAGCAGGTTCCAGGCACCTTGACGGTGCTGTAACCGTTGCCTTCGACCCGACCAAAGCCGGTCCCAACGCCAGTTTTGATCCGGCAACCGGCACCTGCGCCAATGTTTCCTGCCACGGTTATGCTCCGGCACAATGGGGGGGCAAAGGCGGCTGCCTCGGGTGTCACTCCGCCACTATCAACAACAGGGCAGCCATTACCAGCCAGTTCAACGGCAACTCCCACCATGTGCAAGGCGTGCTGGTATCAGGCGAACACTGCTACCAGTGCCACTGGGAAGCCAACAGCGACGGCAGCATCAACCGCAACTACCACCACTCCGGCACCCCCGGAGCTCCGGTTGAACTGGTAATATACGGTGCTGGATCCCGTCCGGCCATTTACATCGCCGGCACTACCGCAATCCAGTACACCGCCAATGGCAGCAGGACCGAAATGGCAAAAATCAACAGTCACTGCATCGGCTGCCACGGCGACAGCAACAATAAGACACAGCCGTTTGGCGACGGCAAGACTCCTTCAACCTACGCCTGGGACAGCGCAAGTATCGGAGCCAAGTTCGGCGACAGCGGAACGACTCCATGGGGGAAATACGCCGGCGCCAATATTTCTCCCAAAAACACCGTTACCAAGGCTTTCTCGGCCCACGGCAATGCTGCCGCCAACAAGGGAGGCTGGGACACTAAAGAGACCTGGACCGACCGCCTGGCCAGCTCCAATGTCCTCTGTTTTGACTGCCACAACTCCCATGGTTCCAGCGTAAGCGGAACAACCACCAGCTACACCAGCGCCACAAACAACGGCGGCATCCTGAAAGACACCGAATCCGGCAAAGGCGGCTACAACCTTTCCTACAAACCGACCGCCGGCGGCAGTGCAGCCGGGCACAACCTCTACAATCCCGGCGCCGCGCTCTGTTTCGACTGCCACATGAAAGAAAACGCCTCGACTGCCCCGTGGGGATACAAAGCCACCTTCGGCGCAACGCAGCCAATCATGGGCTACTGGGACTCGGCATACTTCGGCAATAACACTTTTGGATACGCTTTGCGCTATGCCTACAAAGGTGTGCTTCCGAATATGGGTGGACACTTCGGCGCTTCATCGGCAATGTCCAGCCCCCCAGCTCATCAGGTTGGCGGCCTCTGCACTCCCTGCCACGACCCTCATGGCGTCAGCCCTTCGATGGGTACCAACAAGCAATTCAGCGTGCCACTCCTGAAAGGAACCTGGTTGACCTCACCATACAAGGAAGATGTTGCTACTGCTGACAACAAGGCTTACATCGGCCTGGGAGCCGATGGGGATGAAGGGCCGAATATCAGCACCGCCGACAAGGCAGCCTACCAGGCAGCCATCACCACATCATACCATATTGACCAGAACTCCTTTACTTCCGGCAATATAACCCAGACGGCAGAGCAATTTGCCGGTCTCTGCCTGAAGTGCCACGCCAAGACGACCTTGACCAACGGAACGAATCATACGTGGAAAAGTAAAGACCGTATCCACGAATCGGTAAAGGGATGGAAAACTGCCAACACGACTATTAAACACAACTATTCATGCTCCAAGTGTCACTCTGCCCACAACGCCAACCTGCCACGCCTGATGGTCAGCAACTGTTTGGACGCCAACCACCGAGGGCGGGTTGCCAGTACAACCAATCCCGTTATCTCCGGAAGCTATTCGCAAGAAGACGGCCGTGGCGCCGGTCATATTCCAGGCATCTATGACGGAGGTGAAGGCGGCAGGGGTGCTTGGAATGGTTGGAGCGGCTGGGGCGGCAGCCCGTCTTCCGGCACCGGTGCCACGGTATGCCATGACAATTACGTTGCCAAGCAACTCTGGAACACCAAGACACCCTGGACAAGTACGGATACACCACCGA
>JAWDJY010000010.1:0-74933 GCA_032469775.1 Geobacteraceae bacterium
GTTGATGGTATTTGTTCTGGCGATCGGCATTTTACTTATGGGATGCGTGACAGTTGTCAATGAATATCTTACCAGTCCGGCATTGGCTGAAGCGAATACGGCCAGCAGAAACACATCACGTTTTGTTGATTCTGCAATGCAGAATGCCGAAGTAGTGAATGCCATGGGTATGCTGCCAAGCCTGACCCGTCGTTGGGCATCGCTAAATGACCGAGTTATGGCGCTCCAAACCCGGGCCAGCAACAGGGCCGGCACGATTTCAGGATCCACAAAGTTCTTGCGTATTCTTATAGGCGCAATGGGGTCGGGCGTCGGTACATATATTGTGCTGAAGAATCAGACCTTTTCTCCCGGTTTGATGATGGCCGGCGGGATAATGTTCGCCAAGGCTCTTGGTCCCATTGAATATATTATTACCGGCTGGAAGAATATAACTGATGCACGCTCTGCTTATTTCCGCCTTGACAAATTTTTCAAACAAATCAACGACAACCCTCCGGTTATCATGGAACTTCCTCCGCCCACCGGCCAAATCAGCCTTGAGCATGTCACTTTCGGAATCAGGTCAAATAACCGAATCATTCTCAAAGATATCTCCTTTTCGCTGGCGGCCGGAGAGACCCTGGGCGTCGTTGGTCCAAGTGCTTCCGGCAAGTCGTCACTGGCACGGTTATTGGTAGGCGTTTGGAAGCCTCTTCAGGGCGTCATCCGGATGGACGGGGCGGATATTTCCAACTGGCCATCAGAAAAATTGGGTGGGTACATCGGTTACCTTCCTCAGGACATCGAACTGTTTGCTGGTACCATTGCTGAAAATATCGCTCGACTCGACGAACCGGATTCGGAGCAGGTACTTGCCGCAGCCAAGCTGGCGGGTCTTAATGAGATCATACTGCAGATGCCCAATGGCTATGACACTCAGATAGGTGAAGGTGGGGCCATACTATCGGGTGGTCAGCGTCAACGGATAGGATTTGCCCGCGCACTCTACGGTTCTCCCAGAATTCTGGTGCTCGATGAGCCTAATGCGAGCCTTGATACAGCCGGTGAAACGGCATTGGTCAATGCATTGCAACAAATTAAAGCTGCCGGCATTACAACTATTTTGATTACTCACAATCCAAATTACTTAAGTAATGTAACAAAACTGCTGATACTACAAAATGGAACTGTTGCCGCTTTCGGAGCCAAGGATTGGGTGTTGGCCCAGGCACAACAAGCCAAAAACCAGCAGGCTCAAGTGAGCACATGAATACTTCTACCGAAAATAAAAACACAACGGAAATTGTTGAGCAGGATCAAGCAAAGGTTGCCGATATTGCTGTTCGACAGGCCACTGTTCCCGTCAAGCAGGAAGAAAAAACCTACTCCTCTCGTGAAATTGAGCGTCTTAGCCATGACGCGGGTTTCCGCAATCGCTCGTTATCTGCAATGCCGGCTACCCTTGCTGGTTTGGGAATTCTGGCCCTGTTTGCAGGCGCCCTAGTATTCTGGGTGTTTTATGTACCTGTCGATGCTGCCATTACCGCACCGGCTGAAGTCGTGTTTAAGGGTAAGCGTCAGATTGTTCAGCATCTTGAAGGAGGAATCGTGGAAAAGATTCTTGTCAGGGATGGTGACATGGTTCAGGCTGGACAGCCATTGATCGTGTTGGAAAACAAGCAGATCAAGCCGATTGTCCGTATGGTTCAGGAACAGAATGTGGCCGAAAGGGCCGCAATTGCCCGCCTGGAGGCTGAGAGCAGGGGGCTGACATCATTGGAAGGGAAAAACAGCAGTATTTATGCTCAAACTGAAAGCCGTCTGTTCAAAGCCCGCCAGGAGTCATACCAGAGCCAGGTGGAACTTATGAGAATCCAGATTGCTCAAATAAAGGAATCTCTCAAGGGCGCCCAGGAGCGACTGGTCCTGAAATCCCAGGAGATAGCAGCTCTCAAGGGGCAGCTTGATGCAAACCAGGAACTTCTCAAAGACGGGTATGTTACCAGAACAATAGTTCTTGATCTGCAACGGGTACTTTCGGAAAAAACCGGCGAACGTGAATCCATAAGCGCATCTATCGCCAGCGAAAAGCAGCGGATAGCAGAATATGAACAGCGCATACTCGCTTTAAGAGCTGATCGCGTACAAGGAGCTGTCAACGAATTGAAGCAATCAGCCTTGCGCCGCATTGATCAGGAGGAGCGTATCCGCCCACTGCAAGATACTTTGGAACGCCAGATCATAAGGGCTCCGGTGACCGGTAGAGTGGTCGGTCTGAAAGTGACTACCGTTGGTGGTGTTGTCATGCCCAGAGACGCACTCATGGAAATAGCTCCCGAGGGAGAAACCCTGGTTCTTGAGGCAAAAATAGATGTGAAGGATATAAACGAGGTTAAGGTAGGTCAGAAAGCGGACGTGATGATATCTGCATTCGACAGTCGCAAAACACAGGCATTGCGTGCCAGTGTGACTTATATATCTGATGATAGAATTGCACCCAGCACCAGTCAAGGACAGCCGTACTATGCCGCCCAACTTGATTTCGACAAGGACTCACTGAAAAATCTGGGTGGAAACAAATTGATGCCGGGAATGTCGGCTAACGTTTCTATCGCTATTGCTCCCAGAACAGCCCTCGACTATATGATCGAACCAATCAAGCAAAGTGCGCGGAAAGCACTGCAGATAAAGTGATGATGAGATTATTCCGACACACACTTTCGTTTTTGTTGCTAATAGCACTGGTAATGCCGGTTCATACCGAAATCAGGCCGCTTTGCGCTGAAACCATGATTCGCATTATCGGTGATAAGACTCCACAAGCTCCTGATAGCTCCAGCAACCGGAATTTGTCGGAATCTCCGGCATCTTCAGACAACCGAGGCACAACCATCAGGATAATGGGTGACAAACAAGGCCAATCCATGGCAGTTACGGGCGGGCGGCAATCGCCTTCGGAACGGAACGAATCCGCTTCTCCGGCCAGAGAGCTTCGCATAATCGGAGACAAAAGTGAAGCTGTTCGCAATAGCGAACCTGCACAGCCGCCAGTATCTGGTATTGCTGCAAAGAAACCTGAAAACGAGACTGCAAGAGAGTCAGAAAATATTGCCGAAACTGTCGAGAAACAGGCCCGGCAGCAGGCGGCGCAAAAGGCGGAGGAAGAGCGCAAGGCAGCTGAAAAGGCCGAACAGGAGCGCCAGGCAAAATCTAGGATAGATGAAGAGCGCAAGGCAGCAGAAGAAGCTGAACAGGAATATCAGGCCAGGTTAAGGACGGTGCGGGAGAAGGCTGAAGCAGAGGCGGCGCGACAGGCGGCCCTTTTGCAGGAGCAGAAACAGCTTGCGGCACGTAAGGCAGAGGAGGAGCGTAAGGCGGCTGAAATTGCCGAGCTGGAGCATCGGGCCAGAATAAAGGCTGCGCGAGAGAAGGCTGAGGCGGAGGAGGCACGTCAGATTTCATTATTGCTTGAGCAGAAGCTACTTGCGGCACGCAGGGCTGAGGAATTGCGTAAAGCCGCTGAAAAAGCGGAGCAGGATCGTATTGAAGCATTGAAAGCTGATGAAGAACGCCTGACTGCTGCCAGAAAGGCCTTAGCCAAAAAACTTATGCTGGAAACGGATACTCTAGTCCAAAAAACGGAAGTAACCGGCACTGCAGCGTCTCTCCCTTCAACAACAAATGACGGCTCCGCAACAAATATAGATAGGGAAAACGGAGCCGATAATAGAGCTGCACCGTTGCCGGTTTCGATCTGGGATCTTTATCTGTCGGCAAAATCAAATGACCCGGCTCTGGGTCGTACCGAGGCCAGAGTCACAGGCAGCAAGGCTGATTCAGATCTGCTGTTTTCCGGTTTGATGCCACATCTTGACTCAAGTGCCGGTATAAAACAGATTTCCCAAGCCTTGTCGAACTACAATACCGCATCAAATACAAACAGTGATTATAGTTCTTTGAATTACAATGTTACCGCCCGCCTTACTTTGTTGCACGTTCCTACACTGTATTCACTTTCAGCCGCTGCTGCTGCGCTTAAAGTTGAGCAAGCCGGCGTTGCGGCAGCTCGGCAGAACCTTATCGTAAAATTGACGGACGCCTATTTCAACCTTCTGAGAGCACAGACAGACAAGCAGATTGCAATTGGAGAGATCAATCGCCTCAAACAGGTGCTTGACCAATCTCAGGCTTTTCTCAAAGCTGGAACCGGAGATGTAATAGCGGTATACGAAGCACAATCCCGGCTGGATGGGGCCAATGCCGACCTGACCAAGAGTGAAAGTAATCTCCGGCTGGCAGAACAAAAACTGTCAAGCTTAACTGGAAAGCAGGTGAATTCGGTTGTCAATTATTTGCCCCAGATACCGACAGGGCCGGATCCTGACGATCTTGACTGGTGGGTGGCAACCATGGAAAAGGAGCAACCTCTGATTCGACAGGCGCGAGAGGGGCTCAAGCAGACTTCGGAACAACGCAAAGCGGCAAAGGCCGAGTATCTACCGATTTTGCAGGCTTCAGGTGGATACGATGTCAACAGGGGAACGGCCGATCAGCCTTCTGCAGAGGTGCGACAATGGTTCATCGGCGCTTCCATTTCGCTACCGCTGTATTCAGGGGGAGAAACTTCCGCCAAAGTTCGACGTGCGGTCGCAACCGAGGAAGAGCGTCAGCATATGTTTGACGAAACCATGGATCAACAGCGTGAGAGTGTTAAGCAGGCTTTCTTCAATCTTCGCTATAACATAAGTCTGATCAAGGCACTGGACCAGAAAAAAACTTCTGCTGAAATTCAGCTGGCAGCGGTGAAAAAAGGACGTAAGATCGGCACCCGCAATGCCATCGATGTTCTTAATGCCGAACAGTCTTATTCCATTGCTCTGCGTGACCACAGGTATGCATTGTATGAAAATATTACCAGGGTTATTCAGCTCAAATCAGCCGCAGGAATTCTGTCTGAAACTGATATTTCTGGACTTTCACTGATTGAATCTCCGGCTCTGGACAACGGGCTTGGCATGCTGATTTCCAGGGTGTCCGCCAAATAGGCTTCCGTGTATTTTAGCTTTCAATTGATCGGGATACGCCATGAAACTCACGCATATGTTCCTGGTTATTGTTACGGCCCTATGGCCTGCAATTGCAACACTCAAAACAGCCGGAGCTGAATCTGGGAAAGCCGAACAAGCCATAACAAGAGTTTCTGTAAATCCGACAGCCCCTCCCTCGTTTGCTAAGCCCGCATCACCAGAAACAATGCCATCGATATCAAACAATGGTCCCTCGATATATGCTTTTGTTGAGCGGATCACTGGCATGGAGTTTTTACCGGTTCCCGGCGGTTGTTTCCAGATGGGAGACAACTCCGGCGATACCGATGAGGCACCTGTTCACCAGGTGTGTCTGGAAGATTTTTTTATTGGTAAATTCGAGGTGACTCAGGATCAGTGGTTGCAAATTATGGAGATGCACCCTTCCTTCTTCAGTTCTTGCGGCAGCAACTGCCCGGTGGAAAATGTCAGTTGGTACGATGTGCAGAAATACATACTCAAATTGAATAGCCGGAGTATCCGAAAATATCGACTGTTAACGGAGGCTGAATGGGAATACGCGTGCCGGAGTGGCGGAAAGGAAGAGCGTTATTGTGGGGGCAGTGATCCGGATTCTTCGGCATGGTACGATAAAAATTCTGCCAGCAAGCCCCATCCGGTAGGAGAGAAAAAACCTAACGGACTCGGCATTTACGACATGAGCGGAAATGTCTGGGAGTGGGTGGAGGATATATACCAAAAAGATTATTACTCCACAACGCCGCTACACAGTCCCAAAGGACCTCTTGCAGGTACTAAACGAGTTATCAGGGGTGGCAGCTGGTACAACGACCAAAAGAATGTAAGGGCATCAATTCGTAGCAGTGATGAACCGGGGTACAACAGCATAAACATCGGCTTCAGACTTGCTTGTTGCGTGAATTGAACGAAGCAGAGTTGTTTTTAACTGTTACTTGACTATATAGCTAACGCTGCCACCTGTGCAATTGTAATCAACTTCTCGCGTGACCATCCGTGATATCTTTCCCGTCACAACATTTATCTTACGTATAAAAATTAATATCTTATTGTTTAGATAGCTGTATGTTCCTACAATCGCCTCGGTCTGATCATATTCATCTTTTTTAATCTCTGAAACCTTTCTTGAAAGCACCACAAGACCCTTTTCGTTCAAATTGAAAAATTTGGCAAACTCAACCTGCGTAATTTTTGTGCTGCATACAGAACTGAGGCTGCCGCGCATCAACTCTCCCATCAACAGGCCCTGTGATGCCGGGGTAAAGGATTGTATATCAACAAAGTCTGTAATCAGAACAGAATAATTATTTTTATCATTTGAGGCGGAACACTTGAGTGGTGCTGCGGACCCGGCAATGGCTACGGCAGAGATTTCATTAATGCATGGTTCGGCGCAAAGTTCACGGGCGATGTCATTGAATAAAGGTTTCAGGTCTGTTGATTCCAGAAGCTGGTTAAATGTCTTGCCGCTGCAAGTGCCATGACGCATAGCCATGTTTTGTGGCGCACATGCAGTAAGAAAAGCAGCCAAGATAACTGAAACAATTAAGGTAGGATTGGTTTTCATATTATTTGATCCCATCGCTGACTATCTTCATTGATTTTGTGTTGATATCGTTAGAAAAGGATGTGTCAGGAAGCCAACTCGTCGGAATGTACGTTTGGGCTGAAGAAATCAGTATGCCGGTATTTATGTCAATAACACGGGCATTAACAGTGAGGTTGCCCTCTGCAACAGAATAAGTGCCGGTTACAATTCCGCTGATTTTGTATTCATCCTTCAGTTTGTTGATGTCTCTGCTCAGCGAGAACTCTCCGGCCGCATTCACATCTATTCCTTTCGTGAGTCTGGCTTCGAGTATCTGCCATTTGTGAACCTGTAGGCCATGCATCAGATTTTCAGAGATCAGGCGGCCAACGGACGTTGTGTCACCAAGTTTGTCCAGATTGGTAAAACTTGTCACGATGTAAGTATTTGAAAGTTTGTTTGAGATAGCGTTGTTGTCAAGCTGATCGGCAAGGTTTTTCATGCGGTCGTTAAAATTCCCGACCGGTGGCAGGCTCATCTGGTTTTCTGACGTAACATTATTGACCTGTATGGGAGGAGAGGCACATCCATTGGCAAGACTCATCATGAGTACAGATGTTATGACCCCAAAAAATAGTCTCATCTTTTTCTCCTTTGGTACTGCAATCAAGGCATTTGTTACAAGCCGAGTACACTACTAATTACACCAATCCTGGCGATAGTACCACCTAATCAATAAGTCTGTAAAGTCCGCTTAAGAGATCCCCGCGGACAATTTTACGTTCAGATAGATGATTTAGGTAACCGTTGATCGGCAAGACCTGGTGGTGGCCATGACAAGCCGTTGTTTCTTGATGCTGGTTCTTAGTGAATCAGCCGCTAAGTTTTCTTATCTGTTATTATTATCTGGATGGTTTTGACGCTACAAATTAAACTGGCTGGAAGTTTAGTTGCTAGTTTGTTAGAATCGCCGGCGAAAGAGCATGTTAAATGCCAATAACCCGGACATGGTTGAAAATATGTGCTTTATTGGAGGTTCCAACAAATGAATGACAATTCAACGGCACTCTGTACTGCCCCGTTGCTTGAGTTTGGCAGGGGAACTTATTGGGGGCCTAACACCCGTTTTGTAAAATATCTTTATGATGAGAAAATCATTGTTGGAAGCTTCTGTTCCATAGCTGACTACGTTGTGATTGCTTCAGGGGGCGAACATCGTACTGACCTGGTATCAACCTGGTCTTTTGATGAGATGCTTTATAAAAGAAAAAACAAGTCACGCACTTATAAATTTACCCAAAATACGGTCATCGGTCATGACGTCTGGATCGGTTACGGTGCTTATATCAATTCCGGTGTCCAGATTGGTTCAGGTGCCGTTATCGGTGCTCAATCGGTCGTTTTCAACGACATCCCACCATATGCTGTGGTTATGGGCAATCCGGCCAAGGTTGTGCGCTATCGTTTCAGTCAGAGAACAGTGGAGCGTATGTTGAAAATCGCCTGGTGGTTTTGGCCTCAGAATGAAATCGAGGATAACATGGACTGGTTTTATGGGCCGATAGACGAGTTCCTAGCCCGATTTGACCCGGAAGGAGAGTGAGTGTGTAATGGAAGAGCTTATAAATATTATAAGGAAATCATTCGATATTGATTTTGAAATAGACCAGAATACCCCACTTATCAGCACTGGCTTGATTGATAGCCTCCGATTTGCCCAGTTTTTGCAACTACTTGAAAAAGAATATGGCAAAGCCATCAATACGCGTGATGTTGGTACTGATAATTTTGATACTCCAAGGCAAATCGAGAAATTTCTGAAAAGAATGGCATGAACGACATGGTATCCGATGACAATCTTCTCGTCGCTTTCAAAGATGTAATTGCACGATATCCGGATTCCCCAGCTTTTACTTTCCTTGATGAAGATCTGAATGCCCGGGTCTATAGTTATCGACATTTGTGGGATGCATCGGCTGAAATTTCCGGGCGGCTTATAAAGCTTGGTTTAAAAGAAAAAACGCCTCTCGGTATTCTTCTGCAATCACAGGAAAATCAGGTCATACATTATCTGGCGGCACTGTCGGCCGGATTGGTCCCTGCAATACTCACTCCGCCAAACCGCAAACTCCGTAGAGACATATTCGAGGAAACTATCAAGTGCCTTGTGGATAACTGCCGATTTTCCGCGATCATAACCGACACAGATGCGCTTGGAGTGGATGCAACACTGCTTGAGCCCGTGACGCTCAAGGTTTTACAACACTCACGTCACCAGGGCGATCAGGTTGTGGATACAGCGATATTGCAGTTTACCTCCGGGACCACCGGGGTCAAACGTGGTGTACAGATATCTCATCAGGCCATGCTTGCTTCCCTGAATGTATATGCAATCTCCCTTGGTCTTGACCGCTCTGACGTAATACTTAGCTGGCTACCGCTTTATCACGACATGGGTTTTATCGCCTGTCTCAACATGCCGCTGGCCTTTGGTGTCCACTGTGTCATGATTAATCCGCTGGACTGGGTTGCCAATCCGGGGTTGTTCCTGCAGTCAGCTTCGCGCTACCGGGCTACCTTGAGCTGGAATCCGAATTTCGCATATGCCTTCATGTCGGAGCGGGTAAGACCTGAACAACTTGAAGAACTTGATCTTTCCAGTTTCAGAGGGCTGGTAAATTGTGCGGAACCTGTGACTGTTGAGAGTCAGAGCCGATTCAAATCACGCTTTGAGCCATTCGGCCTGAAGCCAGATGTTTTCCGCGGATGTTATGCAATGGCTGAAACAACTTATGCACTGACCGATGGCTGCGAGAATGATCCGGGATATTTCGATTTTAAGGGGCCGCTGAAGTCCGATCTGGTCGTAAAGCTTCCTCAAATTTCGGTTGGCCGGGCCCTTCCGGGTGTTGAACTGGCAATTGTAGATGAAAACTCCAGGCCGCTGGAAGACGGCTGTATTGGCGAACTCTGGGTAAGATCCGGGCTGCTGTTTTCAGGCTATTACAATAATGTCGAAGCTACAGCCGCCGCCATGCATCTGGGATGGTACAAAACCGGAGATATCGGATACCGTAACGGTGAGGAGTATTATGTATGCAGTCGCAAAAAAGACCTGTTGATACTGAACGGCGTGAATGTTTTTCCACAGGATGTGGAGGAGTTGGTGTCAGCGGTTGATGGTGTCATTGCTGGACGCGTGGCGGCGTTCTCTCAGTTCAGTGAACAGTATCAAAGTGAAATGCTGATTGTGCTCGCAGAGTCGGGAGTTGATGTATCTGAGCGCAGCACCGTGATTATTGCCATCCGTCAGGCGGTACTTGCAATGCTCCAGGTAGCTAATTTCCAGGTTCATTTATTGCCTCCAATGTGGCTTGTCAAAAGTTCCTCCGGCAAGATCGCACGGCAATCAAATAAAAACAGGTGGTTGACTGAGCAGGCAGAAAAAACCGTGATGCAATAGCCGAAAGCTTTATCTGTTTGTGGCGGTATTACACGGCATGGCATATAATATTTACACTGTTCGCTAAACAAGAATGAAAATAAACCGATAGTATAGTTGTATACTGACGCTGGAGAAATGATATGGCTGACTTATTTAATTCCAACAACGATCCGCTGGCAGTGCTTGGCCAGGACTCGAGCGACCAACGCTCACAGCTGGCACAGTATTCTATTCTGAGGGCCGCAGCATATCTTCAGGAAAATAAAAACGACGAGGCTCTTACTGCTTTCAAGAAAGCGCTTGCCTTTGATCCCCAAAACAAAACTGCACTGACTTATATCGGCAAGCTCAATCTTGCCAAGGGAAACAATTTTGAAGCGATAAAAACCTTCAAAAGAATGGTTCAGTCGGAGCCCAGCTCTGTCGATGCCCACATGAACCTGGCTAATGCATATTTACAGGACAAACAATACGCTGAATCCGAAAAAGAGTTAAAGGCGGCAGTCAGGCTTGATCCCACAAACCCTCTGCCGGACTACACGCTTGGTCTGCAGTATTCCAATACAAACCGACTGAACGAAGCTGAAAACCAGTTTAACAAGGTAAAGAAAATTTCCCCCAATGATGGTAATGTATTTTATGCTCTTGGTATGGTGTACAACAAACAGGGCAAATCTGAGGATGCGGCAAAAAGCCTCGAAAAGGCGCTTTCGTTGAAAAAGGACTTCCCCGCGGCTAATTACGAGCTGGGAATCGCTTACAATGCTCTCGGAAGAACGGAAGACGCCCAGAAACAACTTTCCATTCTTAAGAGTGCGGGCTCGTCCCAAGCATCAGATCTGCAGTATATTTTAGATAAACCGCAAATGCTCTATATGGATCAGGACAAAAATCGTAATTTCAATCAACTACTTGGACCGGCAACGCCCCTGTGGATGCTTGATCCGACACTATTGACGCCCAGTGCAAGCACACAGATTTCAGTTTCTATACAGTTTAATAACGAGATGGATATGGCATCGGTCATGAATCCAGCCAACTGGGAAATATCCAAGGCCAAGAATACGGAAGGCGGTTATTACATCTCTCAGGTAGGTGGACGCGAGGTCAACATCCCTCCAACTCCGACCTTTGTCAGCTACGACCCTGATACCCGACAGGCAAAAGTTTCCTTCACCGTCAAACAGAACTCTGACGCCAATGCCACCATTGATCCTTCACATCTGGTATTCAAATTCACCGGTATAGATGCCTTGGGTAGACAGATGGACTCCAGTGCGGATGAGATTGACGGCGCCGCTCTGAAGCCATTCTGATATTTTCTGTTTAAATCACGACAACTTTTGGTTATACAGGTATCCCATTAAACATCACAGTGAGGATCTAATGCAACAATCAGCCCATCAGAATCTGATTCTTATCGAGGGAGCGGCAACTTATGAGCGGATTCTGGCAGATATCCGCGAGGTGGAAATCGACGAGGGAGTCAGACATCTAAAGGATTTTCTCAAAATCTATCCGGATTTTGCCAAGGCGCATAACGATCTGGCTGTTATGTATTACAAGACCGGGAACACTCTCAAGGCGCTGGCACATTATGAAAAAGCCCACAAGCTGGATCCGCCCAACGTAACATATCGCAAAAATCTGGCTGACTTTTATTTTGTTGAGCTGGAGTGGACCGGCGATGCCATAAATACCTACCTTGACATTCTCAAAGACAATCCATTCGATACTGAAGCACTCAACTCTCTTGGAACCATCAGTCTGGAAATAGGCCGCAAGGAACAGGCACGACAGTATTTCACTCGGACTTTACAGCTGGATTCGACCAATCAATACGCACAACATGGACTGCAACAGCTTCCGGCGCCCGCAGTAGATTCCTCCGGAACCAGGCCGCTCGTCCAAACTACTTGCCAGATAAACCGCGCCGCTGAGCCGGCTCCCTGCCCACCTGCCCCCCAACCATTTCAAAGCCTGTTCAATGTGACTCCACCTCCAAGTGTACGCTCAATAGATGAGTTGTACAGAACAGCCATGGAGCTGGTACATGCAGACAAGTCAAACGATGCTGTCCAGGTTCTGGAAACGCTGATTGCCAGTGACTCCAATCACGCCCCGGCACATAATGATCTGGGAGTTCTATACCAGAGAGCGGGTGAGCTGGATAAATCCAGGCGGCATCATCAGGAAGCGGTTAGATTGCGACCTGACAGCCAGATTTTCCAGAAAAATCTGGCAGACCTCCTCTGTAGCGGATATGGAGCACTTGAAGAGTCCCTTGAAATTTACGTCAGGCTCTACTCCGAAAATCGCTACGATGTCGAGATCATCAAGGCGATTGCACATATCTGTATTGAAGCAGGCAAGCTGGATGATGCATGCTTTTTCCTGGAGCAGGCTCTTGCATTAAAACCTTGGGACCAAGAGACTGCAGAAGCGCTGCGATCCTTGAAACGAGAATTATCTAGATGAAGGTTTCCATGCCAACTGGCCGGGCTCACGGCTGGGGAATTGCCGGAGAGTACCTGACCAGAGAAATTTCCAAGTTGCCGTTTCTGAATGGCGTTACTCTCCATTGCATCAGCGGTCATGACCTCCGTCCGATGAATCCGGCTGATTGGGACAGGATCAACATAGGTTATTGTTTCTTTGAAAACGACATTGAAACTCTGCGCCACACCCGCCGAGCTGCACGGGAATGGGATTTCATTGTCGCCGGTTCAACCTGGTGCGAGTACCAGTTGAGAATCGGCGGTGTTAACCGGACAGCCACGGTTCTTCAAGGCGTCGACCCCGCCAACTTTTTTCCGGTTCCATACCGTGAAGAGGATGGCCGCTTCATCGTGTTTTCGGGTGGCAAGTTTGAATATCGAAAGGGGCAGGATCTGGTCATCGCAGCGATGCGGGTGTTCATGCAACGTCATCTTGATGCCTACCTGGCCTGTTCCTGGATAAACCAGTGGCCCTTTTCTCTCGCAACAATGGCCCAGTCACGTTATATCAAATATCACCACTCAAGCGAAGAATGTGTATCCATCCTGCAGCGCACACTCCATGAAAACGGCATTCCTCCGGAACGGGTCTATCTTGCGCCTCTGATCGACAACAAACTGATCAGACAGATTTATCAGCAGACAGATATCGGTATTTTTCCCAACCGCTGTGAAGGTGGCAACAACATGGTCATGTGTGAATACATGGCATGTGGTCGTACCGTGATAGCAAGCAATGCGACTGGGCATGCCGATGTTATCACTGACCGGAATGCATTCCCATTGACCAGCTATACACCTGTAATCAGCTCGAATGCCGCCGGCAGCCCAAGTGGAGTCTGGCACGAGGCCGCGGTGGAAGAACTCATCGAACTGCTGGAATTCGCCTATCATAACAGGAATGTATGTGTCCAAAAGGGTTCGGTTGCCGCCAATGATATGAAAACACTGGCATGGGACAAGGCCGCTCGTGAATTCCACGCTATCGCAGTCAGTCTTTCCGCAGGTGCAGCACAAACCTGAACTCATTGACATTGTTGCGGCTTGATACAGTTGATCTGCACAGGAGAACGTACTCATGGATATAACCTTTAAACAGCTTGCACGACTTGTCTCATTCATAGATAAAATTGAGATTGAAACCTACCCCGAAGCCCCTTCTTTCATTCATTCTGATATCACTGGTAAGGCTCTGGATATCCTTTTACCCAAATATCACATAACCCAGAATGATCGGATTCTGGATATTGGTTGTGGCCAGGGTCCTGCGCTGGATATATTTCGGGACAAAGGTTATCAGTCTGTTGTTGGAATAACTCTAAACGATGAGGATGTCCGTATATGCCGGGAAAAGGGTCATGACGTCCGTAAAATGGATCAGTCTTTTTTGGAATTCGCTGATGAATCCTTTGATATGGTCTGGGCAAGACATGTCATCGAACACAGCATCTTTCCGTATTTCACGCTGACCGGGTTTGCAAGAGTACTTGCTACGGGAGGCAAACTCTATTTGGAAGTACCAGCTCCGGAAACATCTTGCCGTCATGAAACTAACCCAAATCACTACAGTGTACTCGGTCGCGGTGCCTGGATTTCGCTTCTTAATCGCTGTGGATTTGCGGTTTGCGACGAAGGCCAGTATTCCTTTAATACTCCCATGGGGCCAGATGAATACTGGGGGTTTTTCTGTTCTAAAACATCATAAATAAAAGCCTTATACCAAGGAATCAATTCAATGAACAATCTGCATGTCTGGTTGGCCTACGTTGCCTATCCGGTGACGACAGCCGCTTACTTCGAGCGTGCGCTCAGGCAATGTTGCCGTACTACAACCATTGGTCCTACATTGCCGCGCGAGCTGATCGAAAAGTGGCAGTTGCAAAACATGAAGCTGCCACTGAAAGATCATGACATTCCTACCGTCCCTAAGCCGGATATGCAACAAATTCTAGCAGACACTGCTCCTGCTGATCGCCCTGATCTATACCTGTGGGTAGAATCGGTCGGTGGCCATTATCCATTGCATTTAGAGTCAGTTACATGCCCGAAGGCCTGTTATCTGATAGACTCGCACCTTCATCTGGATGCCCATCTTGATTGGGCCAGACAGTTTGATGTTGTGTTCATTGCCCAAAGGGAATATCTGGATGATTTTCGCCGTCATGGTTCACGGGTTCACTGGCTCCCGCTTGGCTGTGACCCGGAGGTGCATTGCCAGACCGGAGATACCAAGAGTCATGCTGTTGGTTTCGTGGGTGGGGTTCAGTCTGGTTCTCGTCGTGAAAGACTTCTGTCAGAGTTGTCCAGCCAGATCCCGGTCTATTATGAACGCTGCTTTTGGGACGACATGGCCAGGCTCTTCAGCCAGTCGAAAATAGTTTTCAATGAAGCGGTCAGAAATGATCTGAACATGAGGGTCTTTGAGGTCCTGTCTACCGGTTCGCTGCTCCTGACCGACATGGCCAGGAAAAGCGGTCAGGATGAGCTCTTTGTGGATGGAGAAGACTATGCCGTTTACCGCGACAGCAACATTTGCGATGTAGCAAGATTCTATCTGGATAACGAAGAGCTGCGTGAGCAGATTGCCGCGCGAGGGCAGCGACTGGCTCACAACGCCCACACCTATGCTCATCGCATGGCTGATCTCCTGGAGGTTACGCTGAAAGGCAAACCGGATACTTTCTCGGCAGCTGAATTGCGTGAAAGGTCATTGATAGCGGTGCCGGCTGTAGATGCCGAAATTCCGGCAAGCACCTGTATAAGCAATTCAGGCAGGAGTTTCGTTATCCCGGTTCTGGATATGTCGCCGGCCAGTGAATATAACATCCTGACATTGCTGCAGGACCTTGAAGAGATTGCCGGAGATGTCATCGTCATATTTAACGGCCAGGAAGTGGCTGAACGCTTGAAAGAGCATCCACGCATAACCCGCTACGCGGTCATGAAACAGAATGTCGGTGTTGCACGGGCCTGGAATCTTGGGCTGGAGGTTGCGGTAACCCCGGTAGTATTCATTCTTAACGCAGACCTGCATGTTGAAAGAGCAGCTATTGATGCTCTTGAACAGGCTCTCTTCACACTTCCGGAGGCAGCCTGTGTAGGCCCCCAGGGGAGTTTTGTGGAGTACACTCTGGCGAGGGACTACATTTACTTCGACAAGGGGACTTTTAATGATCCACTAGAGGTGGATGCGGTTTCCGGTTTCTTTTTTGCCGTAAAACTCCAACACTTTAATGAGAAAATAATTCGATTCGAGAATGGTTTCACTCCATGTTATTTCGAAGAATGGGATCTTGGTTTGCAGATCAAGAAAGCCGGTCTAAAAAACTACATCGTTCCTGTAAACGACTATGATCATCATTGGAGCGGCACCATCAGAGCTCTCAGGCAAATTGAATTCTATGAAAAAGCCGAGACTGCCGGAGAAATTCTACTCAGGAACAGGCGCATGTTTCTTAATAAGTGGCGTGGCATTGCAGCCCGTGAAAACAACCGGGAACTAATGTTAAGCGGATTTTTCGCCTATGCGGAGAAACGAGCCCAGGAAATGTTGTCCGTGGGGCTTATTGAAGATGCCGGCAGGTGGCTGGTTGAGGCGTCACTGCGATGCCATGATGACACGAAGTTTGCCCGACTGCAGCGATTCATAGACATCCTGTCCAGCAAAAGTAGTAAGCATGTTCGGACGGTGGAAGGGATTGCAGTATGATGAACTACATGCTAGCCAAGTTGGAGACCCAGATGCTGCGTGCCGTTGATCTCCAGAAAGATGGAAATCTCCCGCTGGCGTTGAGTTCTTATGAGTTGATGTTTGAGGTTCTTAACTTTTATGAGGCTCTTGGTTACAGGCAGGAGTCGGATAACATCCGGAGTTTGGCTCTTGCGTGCCAGCAAACGCCAGAAATGGTCCTCTATTGTCATGCTCAGATTCTGTTTCATCGCCGTAAATATCAAAGTGCGGCCGATACTTTGGAAACAGCACTACTGTTGTCTCCTGATAATCCGCTTATGCTTTTGTTGCAGGCCAGGGCTCAGATTGCTCTAGATAATTATTCCGAAGCACATGCAATGGATTCTATGCTCCAGAAGTTTGATCCGGCTTCGGGAGGCGCACGTGACGCTTATTTCATGCTTAAGGCTGAGTTGGAGATGCCGGGTGAGGATTACTACACTTGGCTGCAAAATTTTCATAAATGGTTAAAGCCGGCCAGTTATGTGGAAATCGGTCTTGGTTATGGGCGGTCACTGGCTTTGGCCGGTCCTGGCACAAAGGTAGTTGGGATCGATCCATATCAGGGCACCTGGGAAAAATTGAATTATGTTTGTCCGCATGGTCCGGCCACGCTCTTTCCACTTACCAGCGACGCTTTCTTTGAACAATATGACCTGCGAAAAGTCATTGGGTACGAGACTTTCGACCTTGGATTCATCGACGGCTTGCATCTCTTTGAGCAGGCATTGAAGGATTTTATCAATCTGGAGCGATATTCACGCCGGGATTCGGTGATCCTGATCCACGATTGCCTGCCGATTGCTCCGGTTGTGGCGGAAAGAGAACGGAGCACCGGTTTCTGGACCGGCGATGTCTGGCGGATCATCCCTTGCCTGAAGACATTCAGGCCGGACCTTAAAATCATGACGATCCCGACCAAACCATCCGGTTTGGGGGTGGTTACAAACCTTGATCATGCCTCTACCATATTAACCGAAAATTATGATGACATCGTCCGGTATTATCTTACTTTGAGTTGCCCTGAAAGCTTTGACCGGCGATGCCTGGTCTGCAATACAGGTCCGGCGGATGAGGGCTATGTCAAAGAACAGTTCTGCGGAAACCCGGACTGAAGCAGTGTTCAGAGGTTCTGTTATATCTAACTATAACTTGCGTGGAACAATCGGGAATAAATATGGGCAGTCGTCCTTACGGACATGATTATGACAGGCGACATGAGATTTCATTGCAAACGGGCATGGAGTCTGTCTCTGCGTGTGGCGTTTTGCCGGGCTGCTCGACCAGCGTTGCCCAACTTATTGAACAGTCTGAAACGCAGGATTCGGCAAATCGGCTGAGTGATGCTGCACACTCACTCCGGTTGGCCCTGGCTCAGGAACCAAATAATCCGGAATGTCTGCTCAGGCTTTCATATGTTCTGATGCGAATGAAATGCCATGCCGAATCATTCCATCATGCCCGTCACTTCCTTCGTATCGCCGACGACATCGCTTTCGGTTATTACCTGGCAGGTTACAATGCACGTGAAATCGGACGCTGGCAGCAATCTCGAAGCTATCTCCGGAAAGCGGTGGAACTGGATCCCTCCCATATCCATGCTCACGTACTGAACTGCATGTCGTCATTTACAGTATGCATGGATGAAGCAGAAGCAGAAGCCATGCTAAGAACTTATGCTGCTGAACTTGATCTGCTGATAAGCAGTGCGAGGCTTGAAACTGCCCAGCAGATAAGTAATGCCGTTGAAGGAGTCGGAGCAATGACTCCCTTCTTTCTCCCATACCTGGGTTATGATGTTACCACTCTGCAGGCAAAATACGGTACCTGGGTCTGTTCCGTCATGGCAGCAAAATATCCGCAATTTTCACAACCGATACCGAACCGATTATCAGGTGGCAGAATTAAAATCGGCATTGTATCCAATTATTTCCATAACCATTCACACTGGAAGATCGCAATCAGCGGGTGGCTTGAGCAGATTGACCGGGGCCGGTTTTCTCTCCACTGCTTCTATACCGGTAACATTCGGGATAACATTACCGAATATGCCCGCTCTATAGCCGATACTTTTCTGCAAAGCGACAATGTGGAAAAAGTTCTGGCGGGCATACTGGAGCAAAGCCCGGATGTCCTGATCCATTCCGGTATTGGCATGGATACCAATACCCTCAAATTGGCGGGTCTAAGATTGGCGCCAGTTCAATGCACTTCCTGGGGGCATCCGCTGACAACCGGAATGCCGACAATCGACTACTTCATCAGCAGTGACCTTATGGAGCCGCCTGACGGCGAAAAGCATTACACAGAAAAACTTATCCGTTTGCCCAATCTTTCTATTTACTGCAAACCCATGGAGCCGCTATTAAGGACGCCTGTTGAATTTGCCATACCAGGAAAGCAGCCTGGTGATGTAATCCTTTTATGCTGCCAGAATCTTCTGAAATACCTGCCACGGTACGACCATGTATTCCCGGAAATAGCCTTGAAAGCACAAAATGCACGTTTTGTTTTTATCGAATGTCATGTTGCCGAACTCACCGCGAGGTTCAGGCTGAGGCTTGAAAAGGCTTTCCAGCGCAAGGGGTTGAAAGCAACTGACCACATAACATTTGTACCTCCACTTAACGGCCCGGATTACGAAGCACTCAATTCAATATCTGACATCTTCCTTGACAGCATCGGATGGTCGGGTGGTAACACAACTCTTGAATCGTTGCCGTTTGATAAGCCGATTGTCACCCATCCGGGGATGTTCATGCGCAGCAGGCATACCTATGCAATTCTGAAAAGGATCGGCATGGAAGATATGATCGCCTCGGATGTGGAAGAATATGTCTCGATTGCGGTACGGTTGGTAAATGACCGGGCGTGGCGGGTTGATGTTGCCAACAGGATTAGCTGCAACAAGCACAGGATCTATCGGGACCGGGAATGTATAAAAAGCCTGGAGATGTTTTTTTTGAATGTATCGGGTAGGGGCGCCAGTTAGGATTATGCCGCGGTCTAGAGATTGCATCTTAGCAACAGAAAGTCCGGAGTCCTGGTTCAATCATGGGGTCTCATGCATGGAAACCGGCGATTATCGGGGCGCGGAGAATTGTTTCCGACGAGTACGGTCTCTGGCCCCGGAGTCCCTTGAAGCATTGTTGAACCTTGGTTACGTCCTGGATAAGCAGGGGCGATATGATGATGCGCTCGATTGCTATGAAGACGTCCTGGCCATCTCTCCCGAAAACAGTAAAGCACACTATAACCGTGCTATTCACAGATTAAGGGCTGGTGACCTGTCAGCCGGTTTTGCTGATTATGAGGCACGTTTTGCCGCCATAAAGAATGCCGACAATCGTCACTATACAATGCCGCGCTGGGATGGCTCGCCTTTGAACAGACGCAGCATACTGGTCTACTGTGAACAGGGACTTGGTGATGCGATCCAGTTCAGCCGTTATATACCAATTCTGGCAAGCCGTGGTGGCCGGGTATTACTCGAAGTTCAGCTGCCATTGCTGAATCTGTTTTCTACGCTTCCTGGTGTCGAGCAGATAGTCTTGAAAACCGATATCCCCCCGGCAGCAGATTGTTACATACCGCTGCTTAGCCTGCCGCATCTGTTCAAAACAACGATTGATACGATCCCTGCAACCACCCCCTACCTGTTGCAGGACAGCTCAAAAACGGAGGCGTGGGCTCAAACACTGGCTGCTGACAGGTCATACCGTGTCGGAATTGTTTGGAGCGGCAGTGCGTCCAACCCGATGGATCGGGAGCGATCATGTCCGCTCTCTGAGTTTGTCCCTCTGCTGACCACTCAGGACGCCAGCTATTACAGCCTTCAAGTCGGACCTGCCAGTAGTGATCTGGGCTACTTGCCTTACGATGTCCACCTTAAGGATTTGACAAAACAGTTAACTGATTTTTCTGATACAGCGGCATTGATTGCCAATCTGGATCTGGTCATTACCGTGGATACCGCCGTTGCCCACCTGGCGGGGGCACTTGGCAAACCTGTCTGGTTATTACTGGCAAATTGTCCTGACTGGCGCTGGATGATGGGGCGGGAAGATTCTCCCTGGTATCCGACTATGAGGCTTTTTCGGCAGCAGCGCCCCGGTGACTGGAAGTCCGTGGTTGGAAAACTGGTTGGTGAACTGCAAAAACAGCTGGCACTACAGTCGCACGAACCAGGAACATCCGATGAAATACTGGAAAATTCCTTCCGGGAGGCTCTGGGATCCATCGCAGTCAATGAGCTTGATGCCGCTGCCTCAGTGCTGGAAAGACTTGCCCGGCATCTCCCGAGGGATCCGGCTGTCTGGTTCAATCTTGGCCGGGTATATGCGATGAAAAATCAATTCAGCGAGGCCGAGCATTGTTATCGCCAGGCACTGCTGCTTGATTCCGATTCTCCTGCCATCTGGTTTGGTCTGGGTGATGTCTGTCTGAAACAGAAAAAGTATCCATGGGCGGAAGTCAATCTTCGTCGGGCGCATGAACTCAATCCGGGATCTGTTGATATTTTGTTGGATTTGGGGGCGGCATTGGTACAGCTTGATAACGTTCAGGAGGCCTTTGAATGCTGCCGAAAAATTCTGGATATCAAGCCCGACTGTGCTGAAGCGATCTATAACATGGCCTATCTTCAGCTCCGCACCGGAGACTATAAGTCCGGTTTTACCAATTTCGAAGCACGACTTCTAATGAAGAACCAGCTGGCAGATAATCGAGAATACATTCAACCCCGTTGGGACGGATCTGCCCTGAATGGCAGGAGTATCCTTGTCTACGGAGAGCAGGGGATGGGTGATGTCATACAGTTCGCCCGTTACATTCCATTAATTGTGGAAAGAGGCGGCATTGTCACATTTGAGGTTGACCCGCCACTGCTGCCATTGTTTGAGCAATTTCCCGGTGTGGCAAAACTTGTACGAAAATCCGGAACTCCTCCATTGACAGACGTTTACATACAGTCGCTCAGCTTGCCGTACATCTTTGGCACCACTATTGAAACAGTGCCTAACCGGATTCCCTACATTTTTCCGGATTCCCGTAAAGTTGAGCAATGGCGCCAGCGTTTGGCAGGCTATGAACCCGCCTTCAGGATTGGCCTGGTCTGGAGGGGTAATTCTAATAATCCGCTGGATCAGATACGCTCCTGCCCTCTTTCGGAATTTTCGCAGCTGGCTACCGTTGACGGAGTCCAGTTTTTCAGTCTGCAGGTCGGAGCAGGAAAAGATGAGGCTATAAATACCACGGGCGATATCAAGCTGATCGACCACACCGATCAACTGCACGATTTTTCCGACACTGCAGCATTCATATCCAACCTTGACCTGATTGTCGGCGTCGATACGGCAGTAACCCATTTGGCCGGTGCTATGGGAAAGCAGGTCTGGTTAGTCCTGCCTCATGTTTATGACTGGCGCTGGCTTACCGGTCGGGATGACTCACCGTGGTATCCCTCATTACGAGTATTCTGGCAACATCGCCACGGTGATTGGACAAGTTCGGTAACAAGTGTAAAAAATGCTCTGGGTGAACGTCTTATCCGAAAAAACAACCCGACTGAGGATATCGAAGTTTGTTACGGACTAGGGGTGCGCCTTAAGGAAGATGGTGATCTGGTTGGCGCCGAAGGCTGCTTCAGGAAAGTTGTGGAGCAATATCCAGACTTGCCGGATCCGCAGCATAGTCTCGGAGTTGTTCTGCAGCTTCAAGGGCGGCTGCAAGAAGCGATAGGCCACTATAAGTGTGCCATATACCATGATCCCGGTTTTGTAAAGGCTCACTATAATCTTGCCAACGCTTATCTGAAACTGGGTTTATACAAGGAGGCGCTTGCAGCTGTGCATCAGGTCATCCGGCATGAGCCCGCACACGCGGATGCCCACTGGCTGCTTGGCATGCTTTTGCTGCAATCTGGCGATTTTAAGGACGGTTGGAGAGAGTATGAGTGGCGGTGGAAGGCTCAAGGCTTTACTTCCAGAATCCCGGAACTGGGGCGGCCTCAGTGGGATGGGACTCCTCTGTCAGGCAAGACTCTCCTGATTCACATGGAGCAGGGGCGCGGCGACATGATTCAGTTTATTCGCTATGCGTCACTGGTCGCTGCTGCGGGGGGAACAGTTGTCGCTTGTGCGTTGCCGGAGCTGGTGTCCATATTAGCGACTGTTGAAGGGATCAGCCTGGTTGTGGATCGCAATGGAACGCTTCCGAATTTTGATCTGCATATACCGGTACAAAGCCTGCCGTATGTATTTGGAACAACCCTGGACTCTATACCCGCAAATATGCCCTATCTGCACCCAAGCTCTGAATCTGTTGCCGAATGGGCCCGGAGGCTGGACGGAGACCGACAAGGCTTCCGGATCGGCCTGGTGTGGGCCGGTAATGAACAGCCCAATGCCAACCGTTCCTGTCCACTGGAATATCTTACCCCTCTTTTGGGTTTACCTGATACGGTCTTTTACTCTCTCCAAATTGGAAAACAAGAGAATTCCCGCCTGACTCCCGCATGTCGCGACAGGATAATTGACCATACAGCAGCCATCACGGACTTTTCTGATACGGCCGCCATGATGTCCAACCTTGACCTTGTTATCAGTATTGATACCGCTTCTGCTCACCTGGCCGGCGCGCTTGGCCAACCGGTCTGGACACTGCTCCCGTTCGTCGCGGATTGGCGCTGGTTGCTGACAAGGGATGACTCTCCATGGTATCAGTCAATGAAGCTGTTCCGTCAAGAAACTCACGGCGATTGGGCCGCTGTGATTGACCGATTGCGGCATGAACTGTCAGTAATGCTTTCAAGAGTTAACTCAAAAAGAGTTTCCGGGGTAAGTCTGCTTAGATCCGGGCAAGCATCGGAAGCAGAAAAAGCGCTTGTCTCCGCAGTAGCTGAAAACCCTGCTGATGCCGAAGCCCTGTGCAACCTGGGTGTGGCTATCGATACACAAGGACGGCACGAAGAAGCAGCGCATTATTACCGCGAAGCTTTGTCATGCAAACCGGATTTCATGCAGGCCGCGTTCAACCTGGGGAATGCCTGTCGAGCTATGGGAAAACTGGATAACGCAAGGTTCAGCTATGAACATGTCATTGAGTTGTCGCCAGACTTTGTGCCGGCCTATCTAAGTCTGGGCGAGATTGGGAAGGCATTGAAAGATTTCGAGGGTGCTCGCATCAATTATGAACGAGCTTTGCATGTTGACCCGAACTGTGTTGATGCAATCCAAGGTATTGCTGAAGTTCTTCAGGCAGAGGAACGTTATGAAGAGGCAATAAATGGTTACAAAATGGCTTTGGCTATAGAACCGAGCCGTATAAGTGCCTTGAATATGTTGGGGACTGCTTACCAGTCTCTGGAAATGCTTGAAGAGGCTGCAAAGTGTTATCGTCAGGCGCTGTCTCTATTGCCGGACCGTCCGACTGTACTTAATAACCTCGGTGTTGTGCTGACATCTCAGGGACGTCTGATCGAGGCTGTTGAAGTGTTTCAGCATCTGGTAGATATCGAGCCGGAATATGCGGAAGGGCACTGGAATCTCTCGGTGGCCCTGCTCGCTTCGGGAGCTTACAAGGATGGCTGGCGTGAGTTTGAATGGAGGTTCAGGAAATCAAATCCAGTTCCTGAACGTCTTTTCAGCCAGCCACGCTGGGATGGAAGCGCGTTGAATGGCAAAACTATTTTGCTGCATGCCGAACAGGGCTTTGGCGATACGATACAGTTTGTCAGGTATGTCCCGCGGGTTGCAGAACTTGGTGGCAGGGTAGTGATTGAATGCCAGGTGGCCGCCCTGAGAGAACTGCTACTTTCGCTTGATGGTGTTGCCCAGGTAGTGGTCGCAGGAGAACCACTGCCTGATTTTGATTGCCATCTCCCCTTGATGTCGCTTCCCCTCGAATTCGGAACAACCCTGGAGACGATACCATCACAGGTGCCATATCTTGCAGCTTCTTCAGACAAAGTCAAAGAATGGCGGAACCGACTTGGAGTATCCAAAAAGATGCGTGTGGGGCTGGTCTGGTTTGCCAAACAGAGTCAGGTTCTGAATCGCAAACGCTCATGTCCGTTGAGAATGTTTGCACCTTTGTGGGCAGTACCTGATGTTGAATTTTATAGCCTTCAAATCGGAGTAGGTGTTGATCAACTCGATGAATTCAAGGCTGATTATGAACTTTTTGACCTCACGTCCCATATCAAAGACTTTTCCGACACAGCAGCCTTTATGGCCAACCTTGATCTGGTGATTACAATCGATACTGTCACCGCCCATTTGGCGGGTGCGTTACATGTCCGAACATGGGTCGTGCTTCCTAAGGTTGCCGAGTGGCGCTGGCTAAGCAACCGCGGTGACTCACCATGGTATCCTGACATGCGGCTTTTTCGGCAGCCAACACAGGGCGATTGGTCGTCATTGATGAATAATGTTGCTTCCGAGTTACAGCTTTGCGCAGAGAATGTTCTTGGCAACAGGAATGTCAGGTCAGTTTGTTTCAGGCCCTGGGTTGGCCTAGCCTGGTCCGGCCGCCAGGACAATCCGATCAATTGCAAACGAAGCTGCCCTTTTTCTGCTTTGGCCCCGCTTTTTGAACTGAATGATATTACCTTTGTCAAGCTGCAGATGGATTCTGCCGATGGTTTAGGTCAAAATATGGTCGATGTCACCGATCAGATCCGGGACTTCGAAGACACAGCCGCATTGATGGCAAACCTAGATCTAATAATTTCAATCGATACTTCGGTTGCGCACCTTGCTGCTGCTTCCGGTCGTCCAACCTGGTTGCTACTGCCCCATGTGGCCGATTGGCGTTGGTCTAAAGAAAGCGTGAGCAGCCCTTGGTACCCGGAAGTAAAGCTGTTCCGGCAGCCGGACCATGGTGATTGGGACAGCGTCATTCGTGAAGTTGCTCATCGGCTGAAACAGTTTTCAAATAATACGTTGGATTGGGAATCGAGCGGGGGCTTGGTCTTTTACGGCAGCTTCAGTTCCAAAGAACGGAAGCTGCTGGAATCTTTGTTGGAAAAAAAACATAAAAAACTGGCGCTAAATGTCGCTAGCCCAGACGATCGACTTGATGTCGGGACAGCGCTGGCGCTACTCGGCAGACATAGCGAGGCTATTGAGGTATTCCGGCAAGTGCTGGCACTGGATCCTGAACATGTTGCCGGCCACTTGAATCTGGCTTATTCTCTGTTGGCTATGGGAGAGTATCCGG
Source organism: Geobacteraceae bacterium (assembly GCA_032469775.1). Taxonomy (GTDB): domain Bacteria; phylum Desulfobacterota; class Desulfuromonadia; order Geobacterales; family Pseudopelobacteraceae; genus JACRCG01. The sequence continues at coordinate 25,469 of JAWDJY010000010.1, forward strand.
AAGGCTGGCACCACTTTGAATGGCGTCTTAAGCGCCTTCAGCCCGGACAAATTCCCCCCTGGCCAATGCTTGGGCGCAATGAACTTGGCAAACATGAGACTGGTACATCCCTGCTGGTACACTGTGAACAAGGTTTCGGCGACACAATTCAGTTTTCCCGTTTTTTGCCATTGCTGGCTGATGCAGGATACCGTGTGATCGTGAGTTGCCAGCCACCCATGGCAAGATTGGTGAGTACAATCAATGGTGTCAGTCGGGTTGTCTCACATGGTGAAGCGCTTCCTGAATGTTGTCTGCAGGTACTGTTGCTAAGTCTCCCCTGGCTGTTTTGTTCAACATTGGGCACATTGCCGATCAATATTCCGTATCTTTCTCCTCGGCAAAAAAATGTAGAATACTGGAAAGGTCTTCTAGAAGAGAAAATTTTGCATAACGAAAAAAAGAACTAAAGTTCTGTCCGTAAACGACGAAACGAGAACTAAGCGCAGAAAGCGCAATCGGTAGCAATGCCGATACAACCCAGAAAGGAGCACCACCATGGCAATTTCAGACATCTCTCTAACCGCAGGTATGCGTAACAACCTTCTTGCTCTTCAGAAAACATCACAGCAGTTGTCAGCTACTCAGGACCGTTTGAGCAGTGGCAAAAAAGTTAACTCCGCACTTGACAATCCGACCAACTTTTTTGCTGCACAGGCTCATATGGAGCGCGCAAGTGACTTGAATGACCGTAAAGACAGTATGGCAGAGGGCGTTCAGATCATCAAGAATGCAGATAATGGTATAAAAGCCATTACGTCTCTGATTCAGGCTGCCAAAGGTCTTGCCAGTTCCGCACAGGCAACCAATGACACACTGTCCCAGTTGACCTATGAGAGCCAGTTCCTGCAAATCACCAGCCAGATCACTACTTTGGCCAGTGACTCCGGTTATCGCGGTACAAACCTGCTGACCGATGGAACTCTTTCACTTGAATTTGCTCCCAAAGCTGGTGATGCCGTGCTGACAGTTGCCGGCTTTAAAGCTGACTCTGTTTCTTTAGGTGTTTCCTCCACTGCAAACTGGGCAGCAGCAGGCGAACCAGCCAGCGCATTGGCCAACATGGACGGTGCATTGACTACACTCCGCACCAAGTCTTCAACTCTGGCCAGTAACCTGTCGATTATCACCACCCGCCAGGAATTTACGGATAGCGTAATAAACACTCTGCAGCAGGGTGCCGATGGCCTGACCCTTGCCGACATGAACACTGAAGGTGCCAACATGCTGATGCTGCAGACCCGTCAGTCTCTGGGTACCACAGCCCTTAGCCTCTCTTCGCAGGCAGCCCAGTCAGTTCTCCGTCTGTTCTAGAAATCTGGGAGTTCTGATTAGCACAAGTTTTGCTGAACTCGCGAGGGGGGCTTATGCCTCCCTCGCTTTGTTTCATGGAAACAGGAGGTGGATATGGACGGAACTAAAGTCAGCAGTGTCGTAATGGCCAGCAACGCTTACAAGCAGCCACTGCCGACGCAAATGACTGCCAAAAGCCAGGATAAGGATGCTAAGGTCCAGGTTTCAAACAACAATCAAGTCAAAACGGATTCTGTTCGGGTCAGTTCGACAGTTGCCATGAAAAATCTTGACACCGTGCGGGTCATCGAGCAGATGCACGCCAGCCTCAATCAACTGGCAAAAGGGGTGCGGGAAACCAACGAGTCATTAAACAAGGCCGTTGATCTGGTTGACTCGATGAAGAGCAGCATTCAGACAATTATCAAAAACTTTCCTCCCTTCCCGGTTGACAGCAAGGAGAGAAATGACAGGCTGATGGAGTACAATGCCTTGCGCAAGGAGCTTATCAGTCTCATGGTCCCTCCTCCGCCGCCACCGGTATATGAGAAGATCAAGCATATGTGGGAGTCGCTTTTCGAGGACCAGAACGGAAGCTTATTAAAGAATTCTGTCCCGCTGCTTGAAAATTCCAGCAGCGACGCCCAGTTGAAAGACGTATCCCAGACTCTTGATAAAACATCCGCGCAACTGGCGGACTTCAGCAGCAAGGTTACTCAGGCTCTGGTTCAGCCATGAAATCATGTCACTCAAAATAACGCTAAAACCATACGAAAAAGTAATCATAGGCGGGGCCGTTATCAAGAACGGAGCATCCAGCAGTCATCTGCTGATTGAGAATAATGTTCCGATTCTAAGGCAGTCGGATATATTGTCTGATCATGAAGCTACAACCCCGTGCCGACGTATCTATCTGGCCATCCAGCTTATGTACATTGATGAAAAACGCAGCGCCGAGATTCATCCGATTTACTGGGAGCTTGTTCGGGATTTGCTTGGTGCTGCGCCGAGCATGAAAGACTTGATTTCACAGATAAGTCAGGCTATCTTGAGCGACAGGTATTACCAAGCGTTGAAGTTGACTAAAAAACTCGTGGCTTATGAAGAGGAGCTCTTATCCAATGAATCAAAACTCAGTTAATGCTTACACATCCATGCAGAAGGAAGTGCTCAGTGGCAGGGAACTGGAAGCCTCGGTTTTGTCCCGTGCGGGAATCATGCTTAAACAGGTACAGGAAAACTGGGATGCGGTTGATCGTAACGAAAAGTTATTGGACGCGGTAAAGTTTAACCAGAAAGTGTGGAGTTTTTTTCAGGCGGAACTTTCTGATCCGGAAAATCCGCTCCCCAAAAATCTTAAGGAAGATATACTGAATCTCAGTATATTTGTTGATAAGCGCCTGTTTGAAGTCTTGGCTTTTCCGGAAAAAGAGAAGCTCTCAATTGTGATTGATATTGATTTCAATATCGCCGCCGGTCTGAGAACGACCCCGGAACAATAATTTCCACAGACAATTGCATTATCGTCAGCTTCAGAAAATCCCTTGAGTTCTCTCAAGGGATTTTGTTCTTTTGCAGGCTGCAATCCTCGAGCGCTGCTGCAACTGTTTCGATTACTTTGCCCCACCCCATGCCTTGCTGTTCCTGGCGAAAAATCCGCATAGTCGGATACCATGGCGAGTCATTTCTGCGTAAGAGCCAACGCCAGTCGGGAGCAAACGGGAGCAGCAGCCAGGTTGGCCTGCCAAGAGCGGCAGACAGGTGGGCTGTGGCGGTGTCAATCGAGATTACCAGGTCCAGTTGATCAATCAAGGCGGCTGTGTCAGCGAAGTCATTAACATTGGCGGTCAGATTAACTAATCTAAAATTATCTGGCGGGCATACGCTTTGTTCTGAGCCATCTCCTATCTGAAGAGAGAAGAAAGTGACATTGTCTACAGCGCCAATAGGGGCAAAATCCGATAAACGGCAAGACCTTAACGGGTCCGGGTAGCTTTTGCCGGCCCATACCAGTCCTATACGACGGGTGCCGTGATAGCCCGACATGAGTGATTTCCATTTTCTGCTGTATTCCGATGGTACATACAAATACGGAGTCCTGGCCGGGATGTTATCAAGCGTTGTGTTGAATATGTGAGGTAACGACAGTAGTGGAGCCTGATACTCTGCCCCTGTCGGTGCTGCGCCAAAGGGGATAACCAGCTTCACTCCGGCGACCTCCTGAAAAAGTGAAACCAGCTGGGGATGGCATTCCAGCACGACCGTCCCCCCCTGTTGCGATACAAGCGGAACGTAGCGGACGAACTGGATCGCATCTCCAAACCCCTGCTCGGCGTGCAGCAGGATAGTACTGCCACATAGAGGGGCGCCATCCCACTGCTGAATGTCCGTATGGCGCCTTGGCGATGTAAAGCCGCCTTTAAGCCAGCGCCATTCGTACTCCTTCCAGCCTTCGGAATAGTTGCCTTGCAGAAGCAGGTTCAGTGCTAGATTCCAGTGCGCCTCGCTAAAATCAGGCTTGAGAGCCAGCGCCGCCCGACAACTTGCTCCCGCTTCAATTATCTTTCCAGTGGCCTGTTGTGCGGTCGCCAGAGCTGTCAGCGGGACTGGCGATGATGGCAGCAGGCGGGCGGCTATTTCGAAGCTCTCAACTGCCTCCGTAAAGCGGCCGAGAGCCATGAGCGAATTACCCAGGTTGTTGTGGATTTCGCCCATGTTAGAATCCAGTTGCAGCGCGCTTTGGTAAGTGGAAACGGCCTCATCGAATCGTCCGAGGTCGTGCAGAGCGGAACCTGCATGCAGAAGGACTGCCGGGTTCGGGGCTGCAAGTTCCTGTATCCGCAGAAAGTAAGTCAGGGCAATGGCCGGTTCTCCTGTTTTGAGTAATGCGCAGCCCTTCGAAAACAGCTCCCTTGCCTGCTCTGCCTGAGTATTTGCGTTACATGACTGCAAGGTTGTAGCCTTTCCCTTCCAGGTAGCTGACGATTTCCTTGATATGCTCATAGCCGCGGGTTTCCAGCTCGAGCGAAACATCGGTCCTGCCTATAGCCAGGGTTTTTGAACGCCGGTCGTGGGTTATGTGAAAAATATTCGCACGAGTGGCCGCTATGTTTTCAGCCAGTGTCGCCAGTGCGCCGGGATGATCATCCAGCTCAATTGTAAGTTTAAGGTAACGACCACCGGCGATGAGTCCGCGTTCGACTACCTGTGAGATAGTTTTTACATCGATGTTGCCGCCAGAAAGAAGGCAAACGGTTTTGCCCTCTATCTCAGGTATTCTGCGGTTTTGTATCGCGGCCAGCGTGACGGCCCCTGCTCCCTCAACCAGCATTTTTGTCTTTTCCAGCAGAGAAACAATAGCAAGGGCGATCTCTTCCTCCTCAACCTGGACTATCTCGTCAACCAGATCACAGATGATCGGCACCGTTCTGGAGCCAGGCAGTTTTACGGCTATGCCATCCGCCAGGGTGACGCTGACCGGTTTCTCTATGGGTTTTCTTGAGGCGAAAGACGCCGACATTGAGGCAGCTGCAACTGACTCCACGCCGATGATTCTAACGTGTGGCGCTTTGTCTCTGACTGCTGCGGCTATGCCGGAGATCAGCCCGCCGCCACCGACCGGGATTATCAGGTTGCGAACATCCGGTAACTCCTCGAGTATTTCCAGTGCAATTGTGCCCTGTCCTGCCATGACCAGCTCATCATCAAACGGGTGTACGAACAGAGCGCCATTGTTCTTCTGGGCTGTCAGGGCTGCCGCACATGCTTCGTCGAAGTTGCGGCCGGTCAAAACAACCTCGGCGCCGTAATCGCGAGTGGCCTGAACTTTTTGAGGAGGAGTGATCTCCGGCATATAAACTGTTGCGGCAACTCCCAGAAGATCTGCCGAGAAGGCCACTCCCTGGGCATGATTGCCGGCAGAAGCAGTGATCACGCCATTGACAAGCTTTTCTCGGGACTGGGAAGTCATGAAGTTGAGCGCGCCCCTGATTTTGAAGGAGCCTGTTCTCTGCAGGTTTTCGCACTTGAAATATAATGGAATTCCCAGTTGCTCGGTGTAGTAGTGCGAATAGATCAACTCGCTGCGGCGAACACGCTTTTTGAGTCGATCATATGCATCATAAATAAGGTCCGTCAGGGGCATATATTTAACTCCGTCTAAAGTGTGGCCTGATAGTATCAGAGTGCGTTACATGGGTCAAACATACTTGGCAATCGTGCATTTTGCTGATAGAGTCTGTGAACTATTTCTCAGGAGGAACCATGGATCCCATTCACCATTCGCTTATTATTCTTGGAGCCGGCCCTGCCGGGTATACCGCCGCCATCTACGCCGCCAGGGGGAATCTTGACCCGGTCATTATAACCGGACTACAGCCAGGGGGGCAGCTTACCACTACAACGGAAGTGGACAACTGGCCCGGAGACCATGAAGGCGTTCAGGGGCCCGAACTTATGGAACGTATGCGTTTGCATGCTGAACGCTTCAACACCCGGATGATAAACGATCATATTACACGCGCCGACCTGAAGCAGCGGCCCTTTCTTCTCGAAGGCGACTCGGCCGTTTACACCTGCGACGCGCTGATCATTGCAACCGGTGCTTCCGCCAAATACCTGGGAATACCGTCCGAGGATGCTTTCAAGGGAAAGGGTGTTTCGGCCTGTGCTACCTGCGACGGATTCTTCTACCGTGGCAAGGATGTGGCGGTTATCGGCGGCGGCAGCACTGCCGTTGAGGAGGCTCTCTACCTGTCGAATATTGCAAAACACGTTACAGTGGTCCACCGTCGTGAGGAATTCCGGGCCGAGAAAGTTCTTTCCGACAGACTCATAGAAAAAACCAAGAGCGGTAATGTGACTATCGAATGGAACCACGTTCTTGATGAGGTGTTGGGAGATGCCAGCGGTGTTACCGGCATGCGTATCAGGCATCGTAGCGGATCCACCAAGGAAGTTGCCGTGCATGGAGTATTCATAGCAATCGGACACTCTCCCAATACGACCATATTTGAAGGTCAGCTGGATATGGTCGATGGGTATATCAGAACAAAGTGCGGAGGCCTCGAGGGGAACCTGACTGCCACCAGCATCAATGGTGTGTTTGCCGCCGGTGATGTACAGGATTTTACATACCGGCAGGCGATCACGTCCGCTGGAACCGGTTGTATGGCCGCCAAGGATGCTGAACGTTATCTTGAAGCGTTGCGAGTGTAGGAGTCGTCATGTCGGAGGTTACTGATGATCTTGACAAGCTACTTGGTGACGTTAAAAAAACCATTGATGACAATCGTCAGTTCCTGAAAGCTTTTCTGGACGATACGGATGATGTAGAATGCGACGTTATTGAGGACACTGAAAAAGATACAGAAGCATTTGAAGAGTTGTAGTCTGAATATTTGAAGCAGGTTTATAAAGAGAAAGGCCCCGAAGAATCCTCCGGGGCCTTTTGCTTGACTGCTAATGATTCTTGCCGCTTCCGGCACTATGGTCTGCGGCTGCATGGCCATGGTCCGCCGCCGAATGACATTCGCTGCAGTTTGTTTTGTGCAGCTCATCGCCGATATCAACGGGATGGACAAAGTCTGTCACCTTTGCGCCGACAGGGATGTTCTCCTGAGTCTGGCTCAGAACTTCGTGACACAATTTACAGTCTTTGGAGATTACCTTGCCCGTGGCGGTCTTATGTTTTCCGTCATGGCAGCGGAAGCAGCCCGGAGTGTAGAAATGTCCGATATGGTTTGGATAGGTGTTCCACTGGACCTTCATTTCCGGGAAGAAGTTGCGTGAATAGATGTCCTTGACCTGTTCAACCGCCTGGGTGATCGCAGCTCCCTTTTCCTGGGCAATTTTCGGGTAGTTCTTGGCATAATAAGCCGGAAGTTCTGCTGATATGGCTGTGAAAGCCTCATGCTTGGTCTTGTATGGACGGCTGAGAAGCTCAACTGCCACTTTCTTTACATAAGGCAGTTTCCTGTCGATCTTGTTGGAAACAAAGTGAAGATCCATTTCCACATCCGGTGAGTGGTAGATGTGGGTTGGGCGATTATGGCAGTCAGTGCAGTCCATCAGTCGCTTTTTGGCTTTTGCGATCTCGTCTTTGGTCAGCGGTTTTTCAATGTCCATGTACTCGGTTAATTTGCCGTCATCGCCTTTTACAGCAACATACGGGATGGTAAGGCGTTTTACATCACCTGCAATAAAGGTCACTTCGCGGCCGATATGCCAGTGAATGCCCATCGCATTGGGTGTTTTGGGTGAACCGCCGATCTTGATCAGCATGTTGGTTTCCCGCGGAGAGTTCTCTTCGTTCGGAGCGTAGTGATAGAATATCTTCTGGCGGCCGGCGTAGAACTTCTCGGGCCAGTGGCAGTGTTCACATGTGCCCCTTGCCGGGCGGAGATTTTCAATTGGTGTATGAATCGGTGTCGGCCAGTTATGGGTCATTACCGCCCATACTTGCCTCAGTCCGGAAATCTTGGCCTTAACGTACCATTCAGCGCCAGGGCCGACATGGCATTCCACACATTTGACTTTGGCGTGCGGGGAGTTGCTCCAGGCGGTGTGCTCGGGTTCCATGACCGTGTGGCACAGTTCACCGCAAAAAGTGGTCGATTCCGTGAATTCGAAGCCTTTGATCGAGGCAATCGCGACTACCAGGAAAAAGATCACCGTTGCAACTATAAAGAATATTACCATTCGTCTTCTGGCAGGGTCATTCAGATCCAGTCGAGGGTATTGGGGAATCTCTTCTTCTAACGACAGCATCCCTTCCAGAACCGCTTTGCGGCGCTTGTTTCTGACCCGCCATGCTCCGAGCGGAACCAGCAAAAGGCCGAAGATAAGCATGCCAGGGAAGATGAAGTATGTCATTATTCCCAGGTAAGGATGTTCGATGCCGGTAATCAGTTCAAGTGCGGTAAAGGCAATGATGAGGCCGGCGGCGGTTGCCGCCAGGATGATTCCAACAAGGCTGATCAGGTTCCAGGCGTACCCGGCAGATTTACGAATGGCCATGCGCTTACTACTCCTCTTGAAAAATGTTAATATCCTGCTAAATCGATAATATAAGTGCTCGGAAGGCTGGGCATGCTACATTATGGCCGTATGTTCTGTCAAATACTTTTCAAGTGATTTACCGTAAGTCCAGAAAACAAGTCAAGATCCTGTGAGAGCAGTTGACAAAAAAAAGCCAGCTGTTAACATAAACATTGTTTTAAAAAATGACGGAAAGTAAGTACCTTACAAACAGCGGTGACAAAGTTCATTAAACTTGAGAGTTGGCGGGGGTGTTTAAAATGAAAAACCATGTTTGGCGTCCTTTGTTGATTGTGCTGCTGGTGGTTTGCGGCATTCTGACGGCCAGAACTCTGGTCGTTCCGGATGACTTTGGCATTTACGAAAGGGGCTACATGTATGGCTGGCATCGCAAGTCTAATGAAGCTGAGTGGAAGGCTGTCCGGGTAAAGTACAAAACTGCCAGGGTCTGCGCCGGATGCCATAAGGACAAACATGATGAACTGATAAAATCTGCTCATTCCGGGATCAATTGTGAAAATTGCCATGGTCCAAACTATGACCATCCGAAGGACCCGCTCGGAATGGATATTGATCGCAGCAGGAAACTGTGCATACGCTGTCATGCGCATCTTCCCTATAAAGGGACGCTGCGAGGGAGTATTCCTGGGATTGATCCGGAACAGCACTATCCCTCTGCTGAATGCGTGCTGTGCCACATTCCTCACAACCCGAAAGCGATGAACCAGAAGCGGGAGGTCAAGTCATGATGAATCGTCGAGAATTCTGCAAGAAGACAATGATCGTAGCCGGCGGCTTGGTTCTCCCGCTTGCGGCATTCGAAGTGTTTAATCCGAAGCGTCTGATGGCGGAAAAAAACAATAATGATGACAAGGGGAACGTCCGTTGGGCGTTCCTTGTCGATATCCACAAATGTGTCGGCTGCGGTTTCTGCGTGAAAGCCTGCAAGGTTGAAAACGAAGTTCCGTACGATGCCAATGCGACCCGGACCTGGGTGGAGCGTTATGTTGTAACAAAGGACGGTCAGACTACTATCGATTCACCCAGGGGGGCCAGGGATGGGTTTACGACACAGCAGATTGATCAGGCTCACCACGGAGTCAAAGTGATCAATCCCGAGACCGTGGCCAAGGCATTTTTCGTCCCGAAGCTTTGCAACCAATGCGATAACCCGGCTTGTGTCCAGGTTTGCCCGGTGGGAGCCACTTATCAGACCGGTGATGGAATAGTTCTTGTTGATCGCTCATGGTGTATCGGCTGTGGTTACTGTGTAATGGGATGTCCGTATGGTGTCCGTTTTTTCCACCCGGTGTATCATGTCGCTGAGAAGTGTAATTTCTGCTATCACAGAATAAGCAAGGGCATGAAGTCGGCCTGTGTGGATGCTTGCCCGTTCGGGGCCCGCAGGATCGGCAATATAAGGGATCCAGATGATCCGGTGACGAGGATAATTACGACGGAGCAGGTTAATGTGTTAAAGGAAGAATTCGGTACCAAGCCGCAGGTGTTTTATCTTGGACTTTCAAGGGAGGTGAAATAGCCATGGTACACGGTGAAGCTTGGACCATAAAGGAACTGTTTGTCTATCCCAACGAATATATCTACTGGTCAATCCAGATCGTCATGTACCCGTTTATGACCGGGCTTGTGGCTGGTGCTTTCGTGTTGTCTTCCCTTTACCATGTTTTCGGAGTCAAGCAGTTAAAAGAGATCGCTAGATTTTCGCTGGTATTTTCACTGGCGCTGCTCCCGGTTGCCATGATGCCTCTGCTGCTGCACCTGCAGCAGCCGTTGCGTGGCATCTATGTGATGATGACTCCTCATTTCACCTCAGCCATAGCCGCATTTGGCATTGTGTTTACGACCTATGGCCTGATTGTGCTTTCGGAGATATGGTTCGTTTATCGTGTGTATATAGTGGAAACGGTGCTGGAACTCAGGGGGAATCCGCACCGGAGCAATCTAGATTCGGCCCGTCTTTTGCTGTATTCGATGCTTGCGATGGGGGCTATGGATCTCAGTCAGGAGGCTATTCACAAGGACGAACGTGCAGTAGGTATTCTTGCCGGCATCGGTATACCGGTGGCCTGCTTTCTGCACGGCTATGCCGGTTTTATCTTCGGCTCAGTCAAGGCCAACGCGCTCTGGATGACACCGCTGATGCCGGTCATATTCATCTGTTCGGCAGTGGTGTCCGGGGTGGCACTCTGTCTTGTTACCTACATTGTCACCATGGAGATACGTAAGTTGCTTGTCTCAAGGAAACACAAAAGTAATTCGCATCTTACTACCAGCGAAGAGTTGAGGAGCGCAGAAATTCAGACAGTCACGTTGACATCCAGGTATTTACTGATGTTTATGGTGTTGGCCATCACGCTTGAGTTGCTGGACCTGATTTTTCGTAATTATACGGCGGTCAAGTCCTGGGACATTCTGCGCAGTGTCATTTACGATAGGGATTTTTTCAAGATTTTCATTTTACAGTATGGTTTTGGTAACGTTCTGCCTTTCATTATCTTCCTCTTGCCGGGACTGACTATCCGCAGGGCCCTGGCGGGAGGGCTGCTCGTTTTGATGGGGGTGTTCATGATGCGTTGGAATGTAGTTATTGGCGGACAGGCTTTCTCCGCGTCATTCTCCGGATTCATGGAGTATCGCCTGCCAATTTGGCCGGACAGTCTTGAAACACTCAAGGAGGGGGCGTTTGGCGCGCTTGCTGTAATCATAACGCCATTCGTGCTGTTCTTCATGGTAACCAGGGTTTTGCCGGTATTCGGAGTGAAAGATACGCATTGAGATGGACTTTGCCTTAAGTGTGCTGTTGTCGAAGATGGCAGCGTATTGCACAAGGAACTGACACTACATACTTGGGGGATGCCTGGTCGGCATCCCCTTTGTTGTAATATCTGACTGTTCCTAAGTGCTTTGTCTGACGGCTCTTGCGCGCTGGCATTACGGCCGATTTTTCATGCATGAGCAGAAACCGTAACAAGTTCTAGCCGGCGACTATGGATTTAAAATTCTGAAGCGGGTAAACGGTTTCAAGCCGGATGATCATGTCTGGTTAAACAACAACGGGGGGCTTGATAGCCCCCCGTTGTTGTTAACCATTATTCAATGCTACTTGTCAGTGCCCGCCGCCGCTCAAGAAAGCGAGGATCATCAAAAGCAGCAGGCTGATACCTGTAAAGAGGGCACAGAATCCGAAGCCTTTTACCAGGAAGTCATAGATTACGCCGCTGGTGCGCTTGCAGGCAAACTGTTCTGTTATACCCAGCTGCTCGTAGCGTTTCCACTGGTCACCACGCTCCTCAAGCAACTCTTCTTTTGCAATTTGTCCATTGAAGATGACAAAGTCCATCGGGAACTTCTCCGGACGCCCATGGGTGTTGAAGAAGTGAACCGAGAATATGAAGCCGGTTGCCAGCAGAGCCTCATCCGAGTGGACGATTGTGGCTACGTTGAAAGCCCATCCGGGCAGGAACAGTCCGAAGAATTCGGGGAACCAGAGCATCAGGCCGGAGCCGCCGATGGTGAACATACCCCAGAATACTGCGATAAAGTCGAACTTTTCCCAGTATGTCCAGCGCTCGAATGTCGGTTTAGGTCCCATGAAGAAGAACCACTTTACCATCGCGGTGACATCGAAAATGTCACGCAGGTTGAAACAGAGTGAATCCGGACCGAACAGGCGCTGAATCGGATTGCCTGGGATATCCTTCCTGATGAACAGGAAGTTGAAGCTCATCACCAGTGCCGAACCGAAGTAGACGAATGTGATAACAGCTCCCAGGCGGTGCAGAAGACCGGCATTTGCGGATCCGCCATAGAACTTCATCATTTCCACGGCCCATGGCTGGGTGCTGAACTTAAGCGGCAGACCTGTCAGTGACAACAGCAGGAAGCTGGTTATAACCAGAATGTGCAGGAATATGTGGAGCCGGTTAAAACGACGGTACTGTTTGTGCGCATCCGGTATCACATGGTGATGTGTCCCGGCAGCGAGTTTGGCAGCTTTCTCACGGTTTTCAACGAAACCACGGAACATCCAGAGCAGGGTGTGGATCCAGAATGCTGCAAAGGTGGTGACCAACAGGCCGGTCATTGCAACAAAGGTGTAGAAAAGAATCGGATATTTGTGGCGATCGGTCATTTCACCGTGGGAGTAAAACTTGGTGAACAGGACAGTTGCCTTGGAGTGACACTGTGCGCACGTTTTTACAAGGTTTGCCTTGTTTACGCTGGAAGCCGGGTCCGACATCGGCAGCACCGAGTGGGCGGTGTGGCAGTCCGAGCAGCCTGCAACCTTTTCCGGGAAACCGAGGCGGTAGTTTTTGCCGTGGTAGCTTTCCATGTAGGACTTGACGGCAACATTAAAGACCTTGTTTCTGTCCATCATCTTTTGATCACTGTGGCACTTCATGCAGACTTTGGTGTGGAACTCGCGCTCCAGATGAGAGCCTTTGGGGCCAAGTGGTTTTATGTCATGCAGGTTGTGGCAGTCGTTACAGGCTGCGGAATCCATGTTTCCGGCTGCAACCGCCTTACCGTGAACCGACTTCTGATAGACTGATTCCTTGTCGTGGCACTGTACGCATTTGGCCACTGCAATTCGTTTGTCGTTTTTCCAGTAGTTATGGGTGTGGATGTCTGTGTGGCAGTCGGCACACATGACCCCTTTGGAGGCATGCACGCTGGCATAATGTTCGGCATTCTGTTTTTTGTGGCAGCGTTCGCACTGAACTTTTTGGACTTTGATCTCTCTTTTCATATGCTTGACGAGATCAGTGATGTCAACATGGCAGCTGGTGCAGGCATTTTTACCATGAACTGAAGCCGCAAAAGCCCTCATGGATATCTTGTCGCTGTGACAGCCGAGGCAGGTGGCCGGGTCAATGGCCATGCCCTGTTCTGCCGCTGCCGGTAAGGCAGATGCAATCAACAGGAACAACAGGGGGATGAGACGAAAGTGTCTGTGCAACATCAATGATTCCTCCGTGCTAAGATATTCGATTACCAATTATTTATAACTAATATGGTGACGATCGAAGTGTATATGAAAAGTATACAGTGCGACAGTTGTCTATACACTACGGTTATGACAAAATCAACGAATAAAATGAATACTGTATACAAACCAGAGTGGCAAATAGTTCTGTACTTTCATGTGATTAGTGCTGCTGTTAATTAAGGTGGATGTATCCGCATGAGGTGTGCGTGAATTCTGTTGAGAGTTGTTTGACATATGTACCAAATGATATATTGTTCTGTTAATGTTTTCTTGTACATATTTAATTATATGCAAACAACAGCAGATGGTTGGTGTGTGGCCGGTTAATGGTGCGTGACTGGCGTGCCATGTATGGTAAAAAAATGTTTTACTGTGCACTGGTGTTTCGATCCATTCTGTTTGCTGGAAAGGCTGCCCATGGCAATATATTAATGGCAGTAATCTTGACTTTAGCAAAGTCATTTGCTAGCTTGATAAACCATTAATATGCGAATGACATGATTGACTAAGTACAATGGAGCACAGCAAAACATGCACAAAAAATTATTTATTCCCGGTCCTGTAGAGATTCACCCCGATATCCTGGCTGCCATGTCCTTGCCGATGATCGGTCACCGCATGAAAGAGTATGCGGAACTTCACGGTCGCGTTACTTCCGGGCTCAAAAAGCTGCTTTTCACCAACTCCAGGGTGTTTCTGGCCACTTCCAGCGCTTTTGGTGTTATGGAAGGTGCGATCCGTAACCTGGTCGGTTCTCGTTGTGCCAACTTTTGCAATGGAGCGTTTTCGGATAAATGGCACGACGTGACGCTGCGTTGTGGCAAGCAGGCCGACGCCATACGCTTCGACTGGGGCAAGCCGGTCACTCCGGAGGCTGTCGAGACGGCGCTCTCAACCGGCAAGTATGATAGCATGACCATGATTCACAACGAAACCTCAACAGGAGTCATGTCACCTCTGGCGGAAATTGCCGAGGTAATGAAAAAGTTCCCTGATGTCATGTTTATCGTTGATACAGTCTCATCGATGAGCGCGGTCAGGTTGCCGGTTGATGAACTGGGGATTGACAGCTGTATTTTCGGGGTTCAAAAGGCCTTTGCATTGCCTCCGGGGCTGGCTGTTTTTACGGCCAGTGAAAAGGCTCTGCAGCGGGCCTCTCGCATGGAAGGGCGCGGATATTATTTCGATTTTATGGAGTTTGCCGCAAATGACGACAAGGACAACACTCCGTCGACTCCCTGTATTTCGCTGATTTATGCTATGGACCGTCAATTGGATCGAATCTTTGCGGAAGGCCTTGAGGCGCGCTGGACCCGTCACTCCGATCTGGCCGATTATGTGAGGGGATGGGTTACCAGCCGTGGTTTCGAGCTTTTCCCTGAAACCCGCTATTGTTCGCAAACGCTGACATGTAGCAGCAATAGTCGTGGCATTGATCTTGCCTTGCTAAAGAAAAAACTGGGCGACGCCGGTTTTGCATTCGATGACGGATATGGCAAAATAAAGGGAAAAACCTTCCGTATTGCTCATATGGGCGACATGACCAAGGCTGATCTCGACGAGCTGTTCAGTGAAATAATTACGATCATGCCAGAGTTGGCATAACTAAAAACAGCAGTAAACAACACGGAGGTAGCGCAGATGAAATGTCCAAATTGCGGAGACAGAACTGCAGTTGATCTTGATACCCACTCCAGCGGATTCTCGGCCGAAGAATCGCCTGTCAAGGAATGTGGCTCATGCGGATTGGTCTGGAGGGTCAAGGTGGTGGCCGGTGAGCATGTGGTTGATATCATCAAGCAGGCGGACTTGAAAAGATAGAGGCGCCAGGCGCCTCTATTGCATTTCCAGATTACTCCTGTTCGAAAACGTCTTTTCCGGCTCCGCAAAGCGGGCAGGTCCAGTCATCCGGCAACGATTCGAAAGGCGTGCCGGGGGCAATGCCGTGATCAGAATCTCCCGTTTCCGGGTCGTAAACGTACTGGCAGATGGTGCAGATCCAACGTTCCATGAGAATTCTCCTTTTCTGTGTGGTGTGTTATTTCCAGCTGATGCACTGAACCGGACAGCCATCAATCGCCTGCTGGATCTGTTGCTCGGTGGCGCCGTCCGGACAGTGTACTTCCGATTTTCCGGAGCTGTTGAATCTGAATACTCCGGGACATGTGGATACGCATAGTCCGCAACTGATACAGCTGTCCTGATCTACATAAGGTATTTTGTTCATGGCGATTACACCTCCTGACTTCATCAGGGAGGCATTCTAGCAGTTTAATTCAAGTTGTCAATCTGTAGGGGGAACCGGATATGATTTTTGAAGAGATAGTGGTTGGTCCGCTATCCGTTAACTGTTTTGTTCTGGGATGCGAGAAAACTCGGGAAGGAATCGTGGTTGATCCTGGCGGAGATGTTGAGCTGATCGAGCAGGCCGTGCGCAAGCATGACCTGAAAGTGAATGCCATCATCAACACTCACGGCCATTTTGATCATGTGGGAGGCAATCGCGAGGCTGTGGCTGTTTTCGGCGCCCGACTCCTGATTCATCAGAATGACGCACCGATGTTGGGAAGAGTGTCTGAAGTGGCCCGTATGTATGGAATGCACGGAGAAAACTCCCCCGAGTCGGACGAGTATCTTGTCGACGGCATGGAAATCAGCTTTGGAGACTGCCGGTTGAAGGTTCTTCATACGCCTGGCCATACTCAGGGGGGCTGCTGCCTGTACTTCGAAAAAGAAAACAGGGTCATAACAGGTGACACTCTCTTTGCCGATTCGATCGGTCGTACAGACCTGCCCGGAGGATCCCACGAACAACTTCTGGAGTCGATCCGCACCAGGCTGTTTACCCTGCCGGACAATGTGGCCGCGTTCCCCGGACATGGCCCTGATACAACCATTGGCCACGAGAAGCGCTGCAACCCGTATTTCTGAGGTTCTTTGTGAGTTACTTGAAGGATAAATGCGTAGTACTGGCTGTGAGCGGTGGGATTGCTGTTTACAAGGCGATAGAACTGCTGCGGTTGTTGACCAAGGCCGGTGCGGATGTGCACGTGATCATGACCCGCTCTGCCCAGGAATTCGTTACCCCGCTGACATTCCAGACACTCTCCTCAAATCCGGTACATGTCGAACTGTTCAACTTGATCGCCGAGAGGGAAATAGGCCACATCTCGCTGGCTGACCGGGCCGATCTGTTCATTGTTGCGCCGGCTACTGCCAACGTGATCGGAAAAATCGCCTGCGGAATTGCCGATGACATGCTTACAACCACTGTAATGGCTACCAAGGCCCCGGTTCTCATTGCTCCAGCCATGAATGTCAACATGTATACCAATCCGATTTACCGTGAGAATGAAGCCAGGCTTGGCCGACTCGGTTACCGGTTTGTCGATCCGGTTTGCGGAGCCCTGGCCTGTGGCTGGGAAGGGCAAGGTAAACTGGCGGCGCCAGAGGTAATATTCGAGGCCGCTCTGACGGCATTGTCAGCCAAGGACATGTCAGGTCGCACGCTAATGGTTACGGCCGGTCCGACCCGTGAGGAAATAGATCCGGTCCGCTACATCAGCAATCATTCTTCCGGAAAAATGGGGTATGCCATTGCGCGTGCCGCAGCCCGCCGTGGAGCGAGAGTGATACTGGTCAGTGGTCCGACCTGTCAGCCCGCACCATTCGGAGTGGAGCTGGTTGCCACGAACAGTGCCTGCGAAATGCAGGCGGCGGTCATGTCGCATGCAAGCCGTTGTGATGTCGTAATCAAGGCCGCTGCCGTGGCAGACTATCGTCCGGTCGAACGCAATGCATCAAAGGTCAAGAAACGTAGCGATTCCATGACGATCGAGCTTGTTAAGAACCCGGATATTCTGGCTGGACTGGGTGCTATGGAGCCGCGGCCGTTCTTGGTCGGATTTGCCGCGGAGACAGATAACCTGGTTGAATATGCTGCAAAAAAAATGAAGGAGAAGAATCTGGACATGATCGTGGCCAACGACGTCAGTCGATCCGATGCGGGTTTCAATTCGGATAACAACCGTGCCCTGCTGCTTTTCAGGGACGGTCGCAGCGAGGATTGCCCCTTGATGTCAAAGGATGCGCTGGCCGAAAGAATACTCGACAGTATCGCCACCGAGTTGAGCGGTGATCGTGGTTGAGTTGAAGCTCGTTTTATCTTGACTTGATACGTTGGAAGTAATAGGTTTTTGACTTTATCACGCTTATGGAGGTACCATCCGTGGCCTTATTGACCGGCACCGGCCTGATTGTAAAAATTGTTCTGCTGATCCTGATCGGTTTTTCGGTGGTCTCTTGGGCCATTATTATGTTCAAACTGTTCCAGGTCCACCGTGCCAACAGCGAGTCTGTACGGTTCATGGATTTTTTCTGGAAGTCCAAGCGTTTTGATGCCATTGCGTCGCAGGTCGATCGATTTGCCAGCTCGCCCTTGACGGTGCTGTTCAACGAAGGTTACGGAGAACTGAAAAAAGTTGTCGAAGGCGGAGGCGTCAGCGAAGGCAGCGCACTCAGTACCGATCTCGGCGGGGTCGAAAACGTGTCCCGCGCACTGCGTCGCGCCACCAATTCCGAAATTACCCGACTTGAGAAATATCTGACTTTTCTGGCCACCACCGGTTCGACCTCTCCTTTTATCGGATTGTTCGGAACGGTATGGGGTATCATGACCGCTTTTGAAGGGATCGGCCGGACCGGTTCTGCATCGCTGGCAGTCGTCGCCCCCGGAATAGCCGAAGCGCTGATTGCTACCGCCATCGGTCTGGTGGCTGCGATTCCGGCTGTCATGGCCTACAACCATTTCCAGCATAAAATCAGGGTGTTGATCAAGGAGATGGACAATTTTTCCACCGAATTCCTGAATATAGTTCAGCGTAACATAGCGGGGAAGTAGATCATGGCCATGGGAGGACAGAACGACAATCGCGGTATGATGGCTGAAATTAACGTTACCCCTTTGGTTGACGTCATGCTGGTGCTTCTGGTTATCTTCATGGTAACCGCCCCGATGATGCAGCAGGGAGTGCAGGTCAATCTGCCCAAGGCCGATACCAAGGCCATGACTCCGACTGAAGAGGCCGTCGTGGTCAGTGTGGATAAATCTGGCAAGGTTTACATCAATAAGGATGAAGTGCCGAGCGGTGACCTCAGAACAAGCCTGTCAACCATGTTTGCCTCGCGAGCCAAGAAAGAGGTTTTTCTCAAGGCTGATGCCGGTGTGCCTTATGGCGAGGTAGTCCGGGCAATGGCCGATATCAAGGGTGCCGGTATCGAACGTCTCGGCATGGTGACGGAACCGGCAACCAAATAATGAACTCCCGGCAGTCCAGAGCAGACACCGGTATGGGTGTCAGTTGTGTCATTTCCACCGTCATTCACCTGGCGGTTTTTTTGTTGCTGGTGTGGTGGGGGAAGTTGTTCCCTGTGAATATGACTATCCAGGAAACGTATTACGTGGATGTCGTCAATCTTCCGGTGGCCGACCCCCGTGCCGGCAGCCCAGTGCAAAAGGGAAACGAGGCTGATATATCTCCACCACCTCCCGCTGCTCCGGCAAGAGAAATGAGCCTGCCGGAAAAACCTAAACAGGGGGCAGCATCTGTCAGGCCGGATGCTAAAACGGCCAAGAGTCCCGATGCAAATGCAGACGCCGCACTGGATGAGCGGATTGCTAAAATCGCAAGAAGTGCCGAAGCACGCCGAGAAGAGGCCGTGATGGAGAAGCTGCGCAGCAAGCTAAAAACAGCAGGCAGCGGTCGATCCGGAATGCCGTCAGCCGGAGGTACGGAGCAGGGGAGTGATTATACCGCATATATCCAGTCTCGCCTGAAAGACGCCTTCCGTAATACCATCACCTTTTCCAGCAAAAACCCGGAAATGATAGTGAGGCTGTTTATAGACTCCGGCGGCAAACTGACCAGACGCGTGGCGGAGCGCAGCAGTGGCGACCGTGCCTTCGAGCTGGCGGTGATGCGTGCCATTGATATGGCCAGCGAAAAGTTCCCTCCCCCTCCCGACAAAAAGCTTTTCGAAGGAGTGTTCGTTTTCAAACCACAGGGGATCACTCCCACTCGTGGAAAATGAGGTTTCTCATGCGTTATCTTTTCTGTTTCGTATTGTTTGTTATGTTTCCTTCAATTCTCTGGGCGCAACCGGGCTATATAGAGGTTACCGCTCCCGGCAATCGCCAGATGAAACTGGCCGTTGATACACCGCATGCGCTGACCGCATCCTCTTCCGTTGAATCAGGCAGGGAAATATCCGAAGTTTTGCAGTTTGACATGAACATGTCCGGTCTGGTCGCAGCAGAAAGCAGCGGTCTGCTGCCGCTTTCCACCGGGATAACTGCAGCGGAGACGGACTTCACTCCGTGGCTGAATGGAGGCTACGACCTGCTGGTGCGCAGTGAATTCAGTTTCAAGGGTGATGAGCTGACGGTTGAGTTCCGACTGTATGACGTGCCCAACCGTAAAATGATGACGGCAAGACGTTATCTGGGAAAAGCAAGGGAACTGCGGAGATTTGCTCACTCTTTTGCCGATGAAATGCTCCTGACTCTCACCGGAGAAAAAGGTTGCTTTACATCCAGGATCGTATTTGTGTCGGCCCAGTCAGGAAACAAGGAAATTTCGATCATGGATTGGGATGGACACAATCTTCTCCCCCTGACCAGAAACGGCTCCATTAATCTGAATCCTGATTTTGCCCCGAATGGCCGGGAAATAATTTTTACCTCGTATAAGCGCGGCAATCCGGACCTCTACAGGCGTGCGCTCTCCAGTACGGCGGAAGTACCGCTCTCCAGTCGCAAGGGACTTAATATAACCGGCAGCTGGTCTCCGGACGGAAGTAAAATTGCGCTTGCACTCAGCAAGGACGGCGATGCCGAGATCTATACGATCAACAAAGACGGTGGCAGTCCGGTGCGTCTGACGGTCAGTTCCGCTCTGGAGGTGTATCCGGGGTGGTCGCCAGATGGCAGTCAGATTGCGTTTGTGTCCGATCGTCTTGGAAAACCGCAGATATTTGTAATGGATGCAGATGGTGGAAATGTCAGGCGCCTGACCACTTCCGGCAGCTACAACGTCAATCCGCGTTGGTCCCCCAAGGGAGACAGGGTAGCATATACCAGGTCTCAGGGAGGTTTTCAGATTTATACCATTAACCCGGACGGAAGTGGAGATACTCAACTGACCAGCGAAGGGAGCAATGAAAATCCTACCTGGTCACCGGACGGACGGTTTATCGCCTTCAGTTCAAAACGAAGCGGTGGTGACGGAATCTATGTGATGCGTGCAGATGGCAGCGGACAGACCAGGGTCAGCCCGTCGAAGGGCGGCTATTTCCAGCCGGCCTGGTCACCGCGCTGAAGTACTTGAACAAATGTGTTTTTTGTTATTATAGATTGCAAAACTAACGATGTTATGTATAATTCATTCAAATTTGATGATTTCAAGGCGTTGCGCCTCATTTGACAGCACAAGGAGAATATTATGAGAAAAAACATGTCAGCTCTTTTAACCGGGATCGCCTTGGCTGCACTGCTGGTAGGCGGTTGTGCAAACAAGGAAGTTGTAAAAGGCGAAGAGGGTATCGTTCCGAAAGCTGAGCCGGTCAAGGTTGAGGCTGCCAAGCCTGAAGTGAAGCCAATGGAGCAGGCCAAGCCGGTGGAACAGGCCAAGCCGATGGAAGAGCCCATGGCCCCGGCAAAACAGGTTGAACAGCAGGCAGCCAAGGCTTCCGTGGCCGAATCAGCTTTTGAAACGATCTACTTTGATTTTGACAAATCAGATCTGCGTCCGGATGCCCGTGAAGTGCTTTCAAAAAACGCCGAAATCATGCTGAAATCAAAACCGGATGCTAAAATCCAGATCGAAGGCCACTGTGACGAGCGCGGTTCGGCCGAATACAACCTGGCTCTGGGTGAGCGCCGTGCAAAATCTTCGCTTCAATATCTTGTTACCCTTGGTGTAAAAGCTGACCGTCTTTCGATCATCAGCTACGGTAAGGAAAAACCTGCCGTCCAGGGAAGTGATGAAGCAGCCTGGGCAAAAAATCGTCGCAGCGAGTTTGTAGTAGTTAAATAACTTCCCGTAACAACAGGAACTATGAAACGCCACGGCTCGATGCCCTGGCGTTTTTTTTATGTCTTGACAACATGCAACATAATATATATTGTTTTTCATATATTGACATCGGAGCTGGATATGAAAGCTGGTTATTTGTTGGCGACCCTATTGCTGCTTCTGGTCGGAAAAGTAGAGGCGCAGACCCTCACGGTCAAAGAGGCTATATCCCGATCTCTTGAAAAAAACCATCTTGTAAGAGCTGCATCATATGATGTCAGCGCTGCCAGGCAAATGGGCAACATTGCCGATTCCCGCTATTATCCGGTGATCACCCTTGAGGAAACACTGGCTGCTTCAAATGCCCCAACCCAGACCTTCATGATGAAGCTCGATCAGTCTCGCTTCAGTCAGGACGACTTCAAGATCAATAACCTGAATCATCCCTCCACCTGGCAGGACTTCAAAACCACCCTGCAGCTGCAGCAACCGCTATATGTGCCATCCCTGTCTCCGCTTGCCAGAATTGCGGCCAAGGAAATCGAAAAGTCCGAGTTGGGGCTGGAATCGGTTCGTCAGGACACCGCATTTCTGGTGTTCAGCCTCTATCTGGAAGTCCGCAAGTCGGAGGCTCAGCTCAAAGCCGCTGACAGGTCCGTGGCCGATGCCCTTGAAAACATGAGGCTTGCTACGGTCAGGACGGCTGCCGGTGTCGGACTGAGATCTGACGAACTGAGAGCCCGCACACATCTGTCGATGGTTGAACAGCAGCTCATCACAGCCAGAAACAACCTGGCTCTTGCCAAGTTGCGATTGGCAATAACCATCGGTTGGCCGGAGGAGCAGAGTTTTGAGATTTCCACTGATCCCGGAGATATGCCTGCGACGTTAATGAATGAGGACTACACCCGACTGGCTATTGAGAAACGTGCTGATCTGAAACAGTACCAGGCTGAAATTGAAAAATCCGAGGCTGCTGTGAAGCTGGCCACTAGCGAGTATCTGCCTTCTTTGGGAGCATTTGCTTCCTATCAACTGAACTCAAAGGATGCTCCTTTCGGTGTCGACAACGATGCCTGGATCGCAGGTGTTTCCTTTAAGTGGAAACTTTTTGACGGATTTCGCCGTGGTGCGGAACGGGCCAGGGCGGTTGTCGCCCGTTCTGCAGCACAGGAGATGTTTGAAAACAAGTCCAATGAAGTACGTTACCAGTTGAAGGAAAGCCATCTGAGGCGCGAAGAGGCCGGCAAACGCCTTGAAGTCGCTCGGCATGCGCTGGCGGATGCCGAGGAGACTGTGCGCCTGATAACCAGGCGTTACGAAAACTCTTTAGCCACCATGCTGGAACTGCTGGATTCACAGACGGTTCTCAATCAGGCCAGGGCCAACCTGGTGGAGACGGAAGCCGGCTATGCTCTGGCTGGAGGACTTATATATTACAGCTCCGGTACATTTCTGAAGGAGATGCTGAAATGATCAAGCATATACCGTTTATGGCAATTTTCCTGGTAATTGTACTTGTTGGGGGCGGATGCGCAAGCAAACATGAATCGGATGGCAACCCAAAAAGACCGGCGGTGTCGGTCAAGGGGGTTGGCATTGAAACGATCCGGAGTGTTGCCGTGCCTGAGCTGCTGGATGTTGTCGGTACGGTCCGTGCGAGAACCAGTGCGGTTGTATCGGTACGTGTTCCCGGCGTCATCAATCTGCTCAAGGTCAGAGAAGGGGATCGGGTGCGGAAGGGGCAGGTTCTGGCAAGACTGGATGCCATGGAAAATCAGTCTGCTGCCGCAGCAGCTGTCGCAGGTATCGATGAGGCCCAGCGTGCCCTTGAGGAAGCCCGGTCGAGAAAGACACTGGCCGATACGACTTTTGACCGTTTCAGCAGGCTCTTTAGTGAACAGGCCATCAGCCGCCAGGAGTTCGATGTCAAGCAGACCGAACGGGAATTGGCAACCCAGGGCGTGGCGAGGGCCGAAGCCCGTTTGAGGCAGGCTCAGGAAGGAGCACGCACGGCCGGAACCATGGCCGACTACACCAGGATAGTAGCGCCGATCTCAGGAATCATAACCAGCAAGCAGGCTGATCTTGGAGCTACGGTCTTTCCCTCCCAGCCACTGATGACCATCGAGGATGAGGGGAACTACCAGCTGGAGCTTGCCATTCCGGAATCCATGTCTGCCAAAGTCAGGCCCGGGACAGTGGCGCAGGTACGTCTGGATGCAATTGACAGCAACTTTGCAGCAAAAATCAATGAACTTGTTCCCTCTGCTGACCCGCTCAGTCGCACTTTCATCGCCAAAATCAACCTGGGCGTGAAAGGATTGAAATCCGGCATGTTCGGAAGAGGCGCGATTGTGCTTGGAAGTTCGGTAAACGGTCTGGTGGTGGCAAATAAAGCTGTTGTCGAGCGTGGAACAATGACTTCGGTCTGGGTTGTTGACAGCCAGAATATCGTACGCATGCGTCTGGTAAAGCTTGGCAAGGCTCTTGGCGACAGAGTCGAGGTCCTGTCCGGTCTTTCAGCAGGGGAACGCGTTGTGGTTTCGGGCGTCGAGAAGCTGAGCGAAGGGGCAAAGGTGGAGTAAACTATGCAAAATCTTGGTTTTGCTGGAAAAATTGCCAGAGCCTTTATCGATTCCAAGCTGACTCCATTGATTGTAATTGCTTCGCTGTTACTGGGGCTTTTCGCGATAAAAATGACTCCACGAGAAGAAGAACCGCAAATCAGCGTGCCGATGGTGGACGTTTATCTGCCCATGCCCGGTTCGTCGCCACAGGAAGTCCAGGAACGGGTGGTCAAGCCGTTTGAGGCCAAACTGTGGGAAATCAAGGGGGTCGAGTACCTCTACTCCATGAGTCGTCCCGGCATGGGTATCATCACGGTGCGCTTCCTGGTCGGCCAGCCGATGGAAGATTCTCTGGTCAAGCTTTACAACAAGGTCATGAGCAACCGCAACGTGCTTCCTCCCGGCGCAGGGGAGCCGCTGGTTTCTCCGAAATCCATTGATGACGTCCCCATACTGGCGTTGACGCTCTGGTCGGAACGTTACGACCATGGCACCCTGCGTACGCTAGCCTTGGAACTCTGTGATCAACTGAAGAAAAGCGAGAACAGTGCCGAAGCCAAAATCACGGGCGGCTTGGCCCGCCAGGTGCGTGTAACGCTGGATGCACCCAGGCTGGCAAGCTACGGCCTGTCACCGTTGCAGGTGGCAGGCGCACTGCAGAAGGGCAACTCCACGCTTTCTTCCGGCTCATTTGCAGCAGTAGACAGAGAAATCCTGGTGGAATCGGTCGGATTCCTTGAAAACGCCGACGCGGTCAAACAGCTGGTCCTGGGTGTCCATGGCGGCAAGCCGGTATATCTGTCAGATGTTGCCCTTGTTCAGGACGGAGTGCAGGAGCCGCAGGACTATGTACTGATGGGGCTGGGGGCCGGTGCGTCCCATAAGAGGCTGATCGGAAACCCGAAGCAGGATTACGCCGCGGTAACGATATCGGTGGCCAAGAGGAAAGGGGCCAATGCCACCTGGGTGGCCGAGGATCTTGTCAAAAAGGTCGAGTCTCTCAAGGGCAAATTAATCCCCTCTGACGTCCAGGTCACAATAACCCGCAACTACGGCGAAACTGCCAAGGAGAAGAATAACGAACTGTTGTTCCACATGTTCCTGGCGGCCATTTCGGTCACGATCCTGATTGCGATCTTCATGGGCTGGCGCGCCGGAGCCGTTGCGGCCATAGCCATTCCGGTCACTCTGGCCCTGACCATGCTGATTTTCTACCTGATCGGCTACACCTTGAATCGCATCACCCTGTTTGCACTGATCTTCTCGATCGGAATACTGGTTGATGATGCCATCGTGGTGGTCGAGAACATCCACCGCTATTTTACCACCACCGTGATGAAGCCGCTGGAGGCGGCCGTCAAAGCGGTGGACGAGATCGGAAACCCGACCGTCCTGGCCACTTTTGCCGTGATCGCATCGATCCTGCCGATGGGCTTCGTCGGAGGCTTGATGGGGCCCTACATGCGTCCGATTCCGGTCGGCGCCAGCATGGCCATGCTCTTTTCGATGCTGATTGCATTTACCGTAACCCCCTATTTTGCCTTCCGCTTCATGAAGGGGGAGTCGCATTGCGACTCGGATGCACATCCGGAAGATTCCAAGCTTACGTTATTCTACCGTAAATGGATGGGAAAACTCATACATCAGAAGCCCCTTCGTTACGGTTTCCTGACTATGGTTGCGGTCCTGCTGCTTATTTCCTGCTCACTGATCTACTTCAAGGCGGTGACGGTCAAGATGCTGCCGTTCGACAACAAGAACGAGTTGCAGGTAATCATCGACGCACCGGACGGTACTTCACTCGAACATACCGCCCGGATCACGCGCGAAATGGGTGACGCCCTGCGTAACGTTCCCGAAGTGACCGACTTCCAGATGTATGTAGGCACCAGCGCCCCCTTCAATTTCAATGGACTGGTGCGGCACTATTACCTGCGTCGAGGGAGCAACCTGGCCGACATTCAGGTGAACCTGCTTCCCAAGGAGGAGCGCAAGGACCAGTCCCACGACACAGCCAAGCGCATCCGCCCGCTGGTTAAGGCCATTGCGGACAAATACGGCGCGCGGGTCAAGGTGGCCGAGATTCCTCCCGGACCGCCGGTCCTGGCCACGCTGGTGGCAGAGATTTATGGCCCGGACGATGGCAGCCGCGCCGGTATTGCCGGCAAAGTAAGGGATATCTTCAAGCGGACCGCCGGTGTCGTGGATGTTGACATGTACCGCGAAGATGACCAGAACAAGGCCACCTTCCTTGTGGATCGCGAGAAGGCAGCCCTGTCCGGCATTTCTGTTGATGACGTGGCCCGCACCCTGGCAATTGCGCTTGGTGGACAGAACGTAGGCATTCTGCATCTGCCCAGGGAAAAGGAACCGGTTGCGATACATCTCAGACTTCCGCCGGGGCAGCGCAGTTCCGTTGCAGACCTCTCCACGATAAACGTCCCAGGTTCGCGGGGTCTGGTGCCTCTTTCACAGCTGGTACGGGTTACGACCGTGACCGAGCAGAAGACCCTCTATCGCAAAAACCTGAAGAACGTGGTCTATGTGATCGGTGACGTGGCCGGACAGATCGAGGCGCCGGTCTACGCAATACTAAAGATGCAGAAGGAGATCAGTGCCCTGCCGACGCCGGATGGTTCCGAGATCGAAATCCTTGCTTCCAGGCAGCCATGGAGCGAAGAAAAGATGGGCATGAAGTGGGACGGTGAATGGCATATCACCTACGAGGTTTTCCGCGATCTGGGCATAGCCTTCGTGGCGGTAATGGTGTTGATCTACATTCTGGTGGTAGCCTGGTTCAAGGATTTTACCACGCCATTGGTTATCATGGCCCCGATCCCGCTGACGCTGATCGGCATTTTGCCGGGACATGCCGCCTTCGGGGCCTTCTTCACGGCTACCTCCATGATCGGCTTCATCGCACTGGCCGGAATCATCGTGCGCAACTCGATCATCCTGATTGACTTCGCCGAGATGAAGCGCCGCGAGGGGATGGAACTGGACGAGGCGATCATCGAAGCGGGCGCGGTGCGATTCCGCCCGATGTTGCTGACCGGCGCGGCGGTTGTAGTCGGCAGCTTCGTGATCGTTTTCGACCCGATCTTCCAGGGTTTGGCGCTGGCGATGATGTTCGGCGAGATAGCCTCGACGACGCTCTCTCGTGTAACCATACCGATACTTTACTATATGGTTCAGAACTGGAAGGAACGGCATCAAAAAGTAATGGAAACATAAAGAAAAGGCACTGGACCGGTGATGTGTGGTACCTAAAAATATTACCATGTTGCCAGGTTGAGAGTTTTAGGGAAAGGTAGTTTGAATGTTCTGGTCGAAAAAGGCAAAACCATCTTTGGAAGGAATGGAGCTGGCTGAAATATGCCAGATGGAGGCCGAGCTGCTCTATCGCTCCGGTAAATATCACTGCGCCGAAGCGGTGCTTGAGGTCATCAGAAAACACTTCTCTCCGCAGACACCGGAAGCCGTGGTCGGCACGGTTTCAGGTTTCGGAGGCGGTTCCGGCGCCGGATGCATCTGCGGTGCGGTGTCAGGGGGGACGGTTGCCATCGGACTTGTGCTGCAGGACAAGAAAACCACCACGCACCTGACACGGGAGCTGCATGCCTGGTTCAAGGAAAAATACGGTGTGACCTGCTGCAAGACTATACGCGCCAAAAACCCCAAGGGGATCTGTCCGGTTCTCACCGGTGAAGTTGCCGGCAAGATCGCGGATATGCTGGGAAGAAAATAGAGAGGAATAGACCATGAAAGAAGAATTCTACGTTGAGCGCATAGTACGCATTGTGGCCGGTTCATTCATTATGATCTCATTGATGCTGGCACACTTCCATTCACCCAACTGGCTCTGGTTTACCGGCTTCGTCGGTCTGAACCTTTTTCAGTCCGGTTTTACCCAGTTCTGCCCGCTGTTCAACATCCTGCAAAAGATGGGTGTTCCCAGGTTTCCACAGAACAGGTGCTGTAAATGAACTTTCGCATAACGATCCTCTGTGAAAACACCGTCGGAAGTCTGGCCGGCACAATGGGTGAACATGGATTCTCGGCTCTGATCGAGCCGTCGGAGGGTGCGCCGATACTCTTTGATACCGGACAGGGCCTGACATTGCTGCATAATGCCGAGCGCATGAGAAAAGATCTGTCGAAAGTGGAAAAAGTGGTCATATCCCATGGACACTACGACCATGCCGGTGGACTGATGCCGTTGCTCGGGGTGTCTGGTCGGGTGAAGGTTTACGGTCATCCCTGCATCTTCAGGCCGCGACATCGCGTCAAGGATACCGGTGAGTGCTATCCGATCGGCATGCCGAGCAGTCGTGATGAGCTGGAGGCCTCCGGCGCATCATTCGAGCTTTCAAAGGAATTTCGAGAGATAGCGCCATCGGTGTATCTTACTGGTGAAGTGCCGCGTGTCACCAGTTTCGAGAAGGGAGACCAGGGGCTGTACTGTGACTGTACCGGCCAGGAGCTGGACAATACCCCGGACGATCAGTCGCTGATGCTCGAGACCGAAAAGGGGTTGGTGATCCTCCTCGGTTGTTGTCACGCCGGATTGGTGAACACGCTGGAGCATATCGCCTACGTAACCGGCAGAAGGGATATCTATGCCATTGTTGGAGGTACCCATCTCGGTTTCTGTAGCCAGGACCAGGTCGAACAGACCATTGCCGCGATCAGGTCGCTGGGTATAAGGAAGCTGGCAGCCAGTCATTGCACCGGTTTTGCAGCTTCCGCCCGCCTGTCCAGGGAGCTTCCAAAGGAGTTCCAGGTAGCCATGGTCGGCTATTCACTGGAAGTTTGACGATTATTTAAATACAAAGGAATACTTCAAATGAAAAAAATGCCGTTGGTGTTGCTGATTCTTCTTGCACTTACAACAATTACATGGGCCGCGGAGCGCGATATCAGCTCCCGTGATGCAAAGGTTTTGCTCGAAAAGAACAGGAATATTTACCTGCTTGATGTGCGTACACCCCAGGAATACAGCCAAGCCAGGTTGGCCGGGTCAGTGCTGATACCGATTGGAGAGTTTGAGCGCCGTGTCAACGAGGTGCCCAAAAACAGGCCTGTTCTGGTTTACTGCGCGGTGGGGTCCCGTTCCAAGCCGGTGGCAGACTATCTTTCCCGGCGTGGCAACAAGGAAGTCTACAACATGACCGATGGCATTGTAGGGTGGTATCGCAACGGTTTCCCCATCAGTCGCTGAACAGGCGTGAACGGCTGCATTCCGCATTATTTATACTGCCGATCTGCCAAGCTTGACAAACCGTCAGTTTTTTGTAATAGTTTGCCGCCTTTTTTCAGGTAAAACCACCCTATACAATGTGCGGAGACGACACGCTATGGCAACAAAACCGAAGGCAAAACAAGAGACGGCTCCCAAGTCGGCTGATCAAAAAAAATCAGCTGTCAATGCAGAAGAGAACAGTGAGGCAGTTATAGTCGAACAGGTTCCAGAGTCGGGTGGTCAGGAAGTAACATCAGCTGTTTCGGCTACGCAGCTTAAGGACCAGAAATGGGAAGAAATCCGCTTGCTGTTGACAAAGATAAAGGAAGACACCCTGCGCGAGATCAGCAAGTCGGTTCGGAACGGTACCGAGGCCGTAGCTGCAATTGAACCCGGTGGGGATATCTATGACCAGGCATCCTCGGAGCGGGACAGGGAGCTTGGGCTTCTGCTGGGCGATCGTGAGCGCGAAAAGGTTCATAACATCGACGAAGCCCTGCTAAGGATTGATGAGGGTGATTACGGCATATGTGAAGAGTGTGACGAGGAAATCCCGCTCGGAAGATTGAAGGCAATGCCTTTCACGCGCCACTGTGTCAAATGCAAGTCCGACCTGGAAAAAATGCAGGCCCAGACCAAGCGTGTCGAGGAAGAACGCGCTTATCGTGAAATTCCGATCGGATCGGAAGAGGATGAAGGCTGAGTTCAGCTTCTCCTTCTGCTCAGGGCCGATAATGTTCTGAGCAGAAGACTTCTGTTTACGGCCATGGCGTCGGACGGACACAATTCCCGGCAGCACCAACAACGAATGCAGCGTGCATTGTCTACGGACAGCACGCTGTTTTTTATGGTGATGGCAGCTGGCGGGCAGGCATCGCGGCATATTCCGCAGAGCGTGCACTTGCCTCTCTCCGCGGCGGGAAACGAGGTCAGATATTTTTTCAGCGACTTTTTAAGAAAGCCTGGCAGGCCGAACTGGACGTCAAGTCCTTTGGGAAGTTTGAAGCGCGCCCCTTGCAGGATTTCGAGCGGAGTGCCGCAAACTGAAATCTGATCCGGGCTCGCGCCCGGCAGTCCCATGGCCAGCGCCTGCTGTTCCAGGTAAAGCAGGTCAGACGGTATGCCTGCCAGTTTGCCTGCAACCAGATCAACAGCGACCGGATTGACTCCGGCAATCAATATTCCGAGCTGCACCGGGGTGCCGCTGCCGGGCCCGTCCCCCTCCATTGCCAGGATGGCATCAACAATATTCAGCGCAGGTTTCTTCTGCAGGTAGATCTCAAGCAGCAGGCGTGCAAATTGTTCCCTGGAAGTGCCTGCTTTCAGGTGCCAGCCGGCTTTCTCCGTTCCAACAACCGCTCCGAACAGATTCTTGACCGCACAGGTCATCGTCATCATTTCATGGGTTTTCAGCTTTGGAAGGTTGATGACCTTGTCAGCCTCCATGTAGGCTTTTGAAAGTTGTATCTGCCGGAATGTCCCCGACCCGCTGAGATTGACGACATCGTTGAATTCCACCAGAGTCGCCCCACTCTCATGGGCCGCAGCGGCAATTCCGCTCTTTTCAGCTACGCGCATGAAACCGCCGATACCGGGGCTGTCTCCGATAAGTACGATTCCGCCAGCCTCCCGGACCAGTTCGGCAACCACTCTTACCAGGGCCGGATGGGTTGTTACAGCCTGCTCCGGCCTTTTTGCCGAAAGCATGTTTGGTTTCAGCAGAATGCGCTCGCCGCGATTAACGAAGGCGGAGATTCCCCCCAGTGGCTCAAGCAGCTGGATTATGTCGCGTCTGAGGTTGTCAATCTCGTAATTACTGGATTGAAGCAGGGAAATCTTTTCCATTTGCCACCCTGTTCTAACTATTGAAATTTATTATTGCTTGCATCTAATAAAAATCCGGTTAAACTAAACCAAACCATAGTGGTCATCAATACCGGAGATAGTATCAGGCATGCAAGGCCCAGTTGAAAAATACGATATATCTTTGTTGTACGTTGAGGATGAACAGAGTACGCGCGAACAGGTGTCCGGCCTGTTGAGGCGGATTGTGAGTACGCTGTATGTGGCGTCCGATGGCGTTGAAGGGCTTGCCCTTTACAGGCAGAATATGCCGGATGTCGTCCTTTCAGATATAATGATGCCCAGGATGGATGGTCTGGAGATGGCCAGCCAGATCCGCATGATCAAACCCGATTGTCATATCATCGTGCTGACTGCTTACAGCGATACCGAATACCTGCTTGAATGCATAGCGATAGGCATAAGCCAGTTTGCGCAGAAGCCGGTGGACTTCGCAAAATTATCGCAGACCATCGGTCAATGCAACGATTTAATTCAGATGGAGCGGCGAGTGCAGAAGCAGGGCGAGATGATCCAGCTCCTGTCTCAGGCCATGGAACAGGCGCCGGCTCCGGTGGTTATTGCCGCGCTGGATGGCAGCATTGAGTATGTAAATGCGATGTTCTGCAGGGTCACAGGCTATGAAAAGTCTGAGGTGGTCGGACGGAATCCACGCTTTCTTAAGTCTGAAATCACCCCCCCAGAGGTTTACCAGGATTTATGGAAAACGATAACGTCAGGCAAGGAATGGGAATGCGAACTGGCCAATCGGCGCAAAAACGGCCAGATCTACTGGGAATGGGTGAAAATAAGTCCGGTGTTCGATTCCGCAGGAAACATAATCAAATATCTGAAGGTGGCGCAGGATATTACCGATCGTAAAAAGTATGAAGAAAGCCTGCATTACCTCAGCACGCATGATTCCCTGACCGGTCTGTACAATCGTGTCTATTTTGATGCCGAAATGAAAAGGCTGGAGGCCAGCCGTGAGTATCCGGTCAGCATCATTGTAGCTGATGTGGATGGCCTGAAGGCCGTTAACGATTCAGAAGGACACGATGCTGGAGACCAATTGATTAAGTCAACCGCCTCGGCTATTCTGGCCGTGTTTCGCGCCGCCGATGTTGTTGCGCGAATAGGAGGGGATGAGTTTGCCGTACTGCTTCCACACACGGACCGGCAGACGGCCCAGGATGGTGTGGACCGGATCAGGAGTAATATTGAATCATCTGCTTCAGAGTTACATGGTGGCGGATTGTCGCTCGGCATCGCGACCGCCCAGTCAGGAGACGAACTGCTGTCAGCGCTCAAGCGTGCGGATGAGTTGATGTATCTGGATAAACATCAGAAGCGCAATAAATCACCCTTAAATGAAAAACAGGGATAAATAGTCAATATTCAAAAAATAGAAAAAAAGAGTTGACTATGTGCGAGTGATGTAGTAAAAATCTGTTTCTCTTTGAGCCGCTAGCTCAGTCGGTAGAGCACCTGACTTTTAATCAGGTGGTCGTTGGTTCGACCCCAACGCGGCTCACCAAACATTACAGGGCCTGACTTCACAGTCAGGCCCTTTTTGTTTCCTGATAGTTGCGAGATGTTAGCCGCAGTCCCCGCGACCTTCCTCGATACTGCTTTTCACCCTGACCTCATAACCTAGTGCTTATCCGTATTACATGTTGTCATGGCACCTGTGACAGTTGAGGCGTGCCGTGAAGGCGGTCCGGTCATCATGGCATGCTCCGCATGACTTGCCGTTGCTCATGTCCGTCATGGTCATGCGTGGTCTGGACTTCTCGTAGCCAAGCCTGAAAATTCCCGGATGGCAATCGATGCATTTGTATGCGGGCAGGTGGGCCGCGTGATTGAATGTGACTGCCCACGGTTTTTTCGCCTTCATCAGCACATTGCCGGCCAGATGGCATCGGGAACAGTCTTCCAGGGCAAAAGCCTTTCTGGCATTGTGACAGGCGCCGCACGACTTGCCCTTTTCCATCGCTGCCATTCCGACCGGACGGTTCCGGCCCGCCTTGAACAGACGTGGATGACAGGCATCGCACTGGATTTTGGATATATGAACGGTATGTGGGAAAACGACATCACCGGTAGGAAAGACGCGATAGGTCACATCCTTTACCGTGTGGCACAGGCCGCATTTTGAAAGCGAAAAGGCGCGTTTGCCGTGACACGCTCCACAGGAGCGACCTTTATACATCTCTGCCATGGTGAAAGTCCGCCTGCCGCGGGTACTGTAGATGGTCGTATGGCAGATCGTGCAGGAATCGCCCGTTACCCCGTCTTTGGGCAAAAGCGCCTTGAAGTGTTTGTCATGGCTGAAGACGACCGTTCCTCCCTCCCGGATCGAATAGACATAATCCAGGACTTCCAGGGCAGCTGCTGGTATGGTAATCAGCATAAAAAGCAGCGCGGCAAGCATGGCGGTAAATGCGGTCGGCACCGGTAATGGCTTCACTCGTAAAGCCCCTCTCTCTGGATTGAATCGGATAAAAATGCTGTCATGGAATTTTCGGTATTCTGTCTGACAGTATCACCTGGAGCATCTGCTTTGCGGGGAGGTTTCCCTGCTGTGCCGAGCGCTTGAACCACTCCGTGGCCTTCTGCCGGTCAGTATCGACTCCCAGGCCGTTCACATACAGGGTGCCTATGTTGTATGCCGCCATGGAATGTCCCTGTTCAGCCGCCTTGCTGTAAAGGGCCAGCGCATTGGAGTAGGATTTCGCAACTCCGTCGCCACGGGCATATAAATTGCCGAGATTGAACTGTGCATCACTGTTGCCCTTTTCGGCAGCTTTATGATACCACTTTGCAGCGGTATTGTACTCCTGCCTGACTCCCAATCCGTTTTCAGTGATGAAACCGAGTATCGCTTGCGCCTGTGTATGTCCCTCCTGTGCGGCCTGGGTAAAGAGTGTTACAGCCCGGGCCTGGTCGCGCTGGCCTCCCAGGCCGGAGTGAAAGATCATTCCAAGCCGATAGCGGGCATCAACAATACCGGCATCAGCCGCCTTTGTTAACCATGCTGACGCATTCGCCTCGTTCCTCTTTACGCCTCTTCCCTCCAGGAACAACATGCCCAGGCGATAAGAGGCGAGTGCTATGCCCTGCTCCGCGGCTTTCTGATACCAATTTGCCGCCGATTCCTCGTTTTTGCCGATGCCCCGCCCCTCTTCCAGCAAAACAGCCAGCCGATAGCGGGCGTCGGCTTTGGACTGCTCGGCGGCTTTCCTGTACCATCCGGCCGCTTCAACTTCGTTTTTGTCGATTACGCGTCCTTCTTCAAGCAGCAACGCCAGTTGATACTGCGCATCGCATAAACCCTGTTCAGAGGCCTTGCGGTACCACGCGGCAGCCGCAGGTTCGTTTTTCTTCAACGTGCTTCCCTGCTGAAGCATTTCCGCCAGGCGGTATTGAGCGGCAGCCAGCCCTTTTTCGGCAGCTTCCGTGATCAAGGCGGCGGCCTGCGCCTCATCCTTTGCAAGGAGACGCCCTTCCTGGAGTATGATCGCTTTGGCGTAGACAGCTTCGATCAAGCCCTGGCTGGCGGCCATTGAAATCAGTGCCGCTCCACCGGAGCCATCTTTCTCCAGGTCCCTGCCATCCAGCATCATTATCCCCAAACGGTATTGGGCCAGAGACAACCCCTGGTCGACCGCTTTTCTCAGCCACAACAAAGACTGCCCGGTATCCCTGTCGGTGCCGCGACCTTCCTGCAGCATCACAGATAAACGGTACTGGGCTTCTGGCAGCCCGTTTTCAGCTGCCTTGCGATACCAGCCGGCCGCGGCCGTTTCATCTTTCACAACTCCTTTTCCGGACTCGTACAGCAGTCCGAGATGGTAACACGCCTTGCTGATCCCCTTGTCGGCAGCCTCTCTGTACCACTTGGCGGCCTTCGCATGGTCCGGCGTGAAACTGCCGTATCCATCGTATAGCTGCGCAAAGCGGTACTGTGCCATGGGGTTCCCCTGCACTGCCGACATGCGAATCCAGCGGGCAGCAGCTTTTTCGTCCTTTTCAACCCCTTCGCCTGCCAGATGCATAAGTCCCAACTCATAATATGCATCAGGGTCGTCCCTGTCGGCTGCCCTGCCGAACCAGAAGGCTGCCGCCGGATCATTGCGCGGCACCCCGCGTCCTTCCCGGAAAATCCTGCCGATGGAAGTCATCGCGGCCGGATTGTTGTCGATGGTTGCACCTTGAACCAACCCGGCAGTTTCCGGCAGTCCGGAGAGTATGCCGCGGGTCTGCTCATCCATGTCTTCGGCCATCGCCGGCCTCGATTCCAGCAAGGAAACGCCCAATGCCAGTACAGCCAGTGTAGCGCCGCAGGCTGCTTTGAGTCTGAAATAACGTGGCATTCGTTGATATTCCTCCTTTTTTCATCGGTGAGGTGACCGGGAACATCATGGATCGGGTAACTACAGCACTTGCGTAGACTGTCAGGCGATATGTGAAGAGTATTTTTGATTATTGCAGATGGGTAATGACTGTTATTATAGTTATACATCAATAATTTACAACAATTAATTTTATCAACGGCGAACAGCCGGTAGCCTGGCATTGGCTGCGGCAACAGATTTTTTTCCGCATGGATATTGCAAGGAATGGTGATAAAAGAAATTCAGCTGGCCTGAGAAATCCAACCCGAGGCGGTCGAGTCAATCCATGTCATATATTATCCGTTTAAACGACAGGCAGCGCCATTTTCTGCTAATGGCCCTGCTGGCGGCCATATCGTTCGCGATTTTCTGGCCGGCGTTAGGGCACGAGTTCCTGATCAACTGGGATGACCGGCAGTATATCCTGGAAAACGAGGTCATCAGGGGAGTGACCACGGAACACTTGAAATCGGCTTTTACAACATTTTATCTGGGCAACTACGCTCCGCTCCACCTCGTCTCCTACATGGTCGATTACGAAATATGGGGTTTGCGACCAGCGGGATTCATCTTCACCAATATCATGCTGCACACTCTCAACGGAATGCTCCTGCTTGCTTTCCTCAGGCGTCTGTCAGGGGATATGGCCTGGATATTTTTCTCGGCACTTGTTTTCCTTCTGCATCCGGTTCAGGTTGAAGCCGTTGTCTGGGTTGCGGAGAGGAAGACCGTGCTGGCGATGTTTTTCTTCCAGGTCAGCCTGTACTGCTACCGCGAGTATCAGCTTGCCGGCGGGAGAGCCGGGCGGGGCTGGTATCTGCTTTCGTTGATCGTCTTCCTGGCTGCGCTGCTTACCAAATCCGTGGTTGTGATCATGCCGCTGGTGATAGTGCTTCTGGAGGTGTGCTACGGTAGCGGGAAGCCTCTCAAAAAAATTCTTCTCCAGACACTGCCATTCGCTGTGCTTGCCGCCTTGACGGTTGTAATCGCGTTGCTCAGCCATTCGGAAATGCATGGCGGAATAACCGATTTTCATGGCGGCAGCCCCTATGCAACGTTTCTGACGATGATGCCGGTGCTGCTGCGCTACCTGCAGCTTGTTTTCTGGCCCACCGGTCTGAGCGCCTTCTATGATGTACCGATCAAAAAAAACCTGGATCCCGAGGTCCTGCTGGCCGCGGGAGCATGTCTGCTGCTTCTGTGGCTCGGATGGTGGCTCTACCGGCGTAAACGGGAGTTCTTCTTCTGGTATGCGCTCTTCTTCGCGGGATTGATCCCGGTCAGCCAGATTGTTCCCATCGTGACTTTGATGAATGACCGCTATCTGTATTTTCCTATGCTGGGCGCCGCAGTCTTTCCGTGCGTAATGATACTCCCCCGAGCCACCTGGGCGGGGTTGGGAGACTCCAATTGGCCCTTGCCGCGCACGTTCGGTTTGTCTGTTGTTATTGTGGCATTCGCGGTAGCAAGTTATGTCCGGGTTGGCGTCTGGCAAGACAGTTATACGCTCTGGGGCGATGCGGTCAACAAGGCGCCACGCGTAGCGTTCACCCATGATGGTTTCGGAGAAGGGCTTCTGCAACAAAAAATGGTGGATGAGGCCATCAACCAGTTCAATACGGCATTGAGACTGTACCCTCCCGCCCACTCGCTCGTAGCCGGGTCCGGTATTCGAAATGACGTGGCTAACACATATAACAATCTGGGTGTGGCCTATGGCATCAAGGGGATGAATGACAGCGCCATAGAGCAATTCCGCATGGCGATATGGCTGAATCCCCAATCGGACAAGGCCTATTTCAACATGGGTAATTCCCTGGCAAAAAAGGGATTGCTGCGCGAGGCCCTGCGGAGTTTCGAAACGGCGGTAAGGCTGGCCCCACGGAATCAGGCCTATAACGTACATCTCATCCAAACACGCGAACTGTTGTTTTTCATGGATGCGAAGGGGACGTCAAGCGTTCGGAGCAAACCATAAACATGCCCAAACGTGCTTTTATAACCTGGGTTGGCGCGGTGGCTGCGGCGGCACTCGTACCTGCCTTGGCGGTTCTCCTGTCAGGTCACACTCTCGTCTGGCGTGACTCCTCAAAGCTTTTTCAGCCGGTCCGGCCGCTCGTAGTGGATGCGCTGAGAAATTTTCAACTTCCATTGTGGAATCCGTACGAAGTCATCGGTATCCCGCTCTTTGCTCAAATGATGCATGGAGTTCTCCACCCGGTGTCTGTGATCGGTGCTTTCCTGTTTCCACGAGCCGGAATGGATGTTTTTATCGTTATATATATCGTGCTGGCTGCTCTTGGGGGAGCGGTTCTGGCCCGTCTCCTTGGAGTCTCTTACGGAGCAGCGGCCCTGTCCGGCCTCGGATACGGACTTTCCGGATACGTGCTGGGGATGAGCTCGAACATCCAGTATCTGTGTGCAGCAGCCACCGCGCCATGGTGCATTGCCGGAATCCGGATGGCCGGAGAAGGACGGCGCTTTGGAGTCGTCATGGCTGCGGCGGCATCGGCGGTGATGCATTTTTCCGGCGATCCTCAGTGGACCATCATATCTATTCTGCTGGGTGTCGTTCTGGCTGTTGATGCAGGGGCGGGTCGCGGCTTCCGGAGGTCGATGGCGGGGGTGGCCGTCGGGACGGCACTTGCCGGCATACAGCTGGTCCCGACAATGATGTTTCTGCGTGAAACAACGCGTGGGATAGAGCTCGATGCAATCGACCGGATGCAGTGGGCCCTGGCGCCCTGGCGCATCATCGAGTTTATGGCGCCGGGCTTCTTCGGAACTCCTGACATGGGATTGACTAAATGGCCCGTATTCATGTGGCTGGGTGGACTGGCCCGGCCGGGGCTGGAGATGCCTTTCCTGCCAAGTGTCCATGTCGGGGGCGGTTTGCTTCTTCTCGCCGCAACCGGCACAGTACAATCGCGCGTTACCAGGATACTGGCCGTTTCAGCGCTGATTGCGCTCTGGTTGGCACTGGGAACCAGGCTGGGGGCTGAACAACTCACTCATTACATTCCTGTTTGGGGCAAGTTCCGTTATGCGGAGAAGCTGGTCGGTCCCCTGACCCTGTGCTGTTCGCTGCTTGCAGCATTTGGCGCAGAGCGTATCGCGCAACGCCCCTCAAAATCATTTTCGCTGTATGCCGCATGTGCGGGGTCGGTTTTATTAATATTGGCGCTGCTGCTGGCCCAATGGCCTGGCCTCGAAACAAGGTTGACTGAAGGCGGCGCCGGTGATGCTGTTCCGCACGCAGTCAACAATCTTTCCGGCGGGCTGCCCCATGCCGGGGTGGCACTGCTTGTGCTGGCTGCCCTTGTCGCTGCAGCCCGTCACTGGAGTGCAATGCGCACTTACTTTCCACTGGCGGCTGCAGGGCTGGTCTTTACGCAATCGCTTTTCAGCGCCCCCTCTGCCTTTCATACCGGAGCGCTCAACATGCATGATCCTTTTCCGCTGTCTAGCATAAGAGCTGCCGGAGAACCAACCAGAATTTCAACTCCGTTCGAGGAAAACTACCATTACCCGAGAGGGATTGATGAACTGGACGCCCAGGCAGGCGGCCAATCGCGTATGGGGGTGCCGTCATATAACGTTCCGTCTCATATCGATCAGTTCAATACCTATACCGGGTTACGGCCGCGGCGTTTCGATCTGTTGATAACTACGCTGAACCAGCAGTTCGGCATCCAGTCAGTGAGAGCCTTGAGACGCTATTCGTTGACGCACGTGATCATCAGGAATCCCGGCTCCGCCAATGAAGCCGACCTGGCAATGGCTGCAAGCGCGGGGGGGATCAAAGTGCTGGAAAATCCTGAATGGGACTTTACGGGATGGCAGGTTCCCCACCGTCCCTGGGCAGCATTTGCAGAAAGAGTCCAGCCGGTTTCAGGTGAAAAGGAGGCGTTGGATGCTTTAACCGTCGTTCTTGAACGGGGAGATCCTGCCGTGATTATTGAAGGTCCGTCCCCTGCAGGAACTCTTGGAGCTGGATCCGTGCTTGCCTGTAACCGCGAGAGTAACCGCCTTCGCATTGAGGCAACATCGGCTGGTGATGGAATCCTGGTGGTCAATGATTCGTATTGGCCCGGCTGGCGAGCAAAGATAGACGGCAGGGATGTGCCGGTATGGCGGGCTGATTTCCTGGTGAGGGCAGTTCCATGGCCTTCAGGAAGACATGTGCTCGAAATGGTGTATGAACCGCGTGAAGTTCTGTTCGGCCTGCTGCTCAGCCTGGTTGGCGGAGTGGCCCTGATTGCATTGGTGGTTGCGGAACGGCGACGTTTGTAGGGACGTCGCCGCATCAACCGTAAGGCCGCTCGTATTTCCTGGTGTTGCTACTTGCCTTCGATCCTCTTCAGTGCCTGTTTGGCATCCTGGTATCCCTGACGGGCGGATTTCCGGTACATTTTCAGGGCTTCCTCCCGGTTCTGCTCGACCCCCTGGCCACGCTCGTACAAACGCCCCAGACGGTACTGGGCGGCCGCATTGCCCTTTTCGGCTGCCTTAAGGTACCAGGCCGCCGATTCCGCAAAATCAATTTTTACTCCCTGTCCCTTTTCAAACATGATCCCCAGCATATATGACGATTTGACATCATCGTCAGATGCTTTGAACTCCCGCAGAGCTGTCTTGAAGTCGTTTACCCGGTAGGCTTCCATGCCGTCAAAGTATGCCGCTTCAGAAGAGAGTGGTAATGTCATCAGGAAACAGGCACAACACAACATGGTTAATACTGATCTTTGCATCACT
Source organism: Geobacteraceae bacterium (assembly GCA_032469775.1). Lineage (GTDB taxonomy): Bacteria > Desulfobacterota > Desulfuromonadia > Geobacterales > Pseudopelobacteraceae > JACRCG01. The sequence continues at coordinate 65,728 of JAWDJY010000010.1, forward strand.
ATTCCTCCCGTATGGTCTGTTGCTTGCTAGTGACTGCAGGTAGGTTCTAAGTCATGAATGCTTGGCAAATGTTAATAGCAGCATGGAGCAATGTCAATAGCTGTGGTGGATGATGCCGGCTCCGGGCAAAACAGTCTCAATTGGTTATGCCGTTTGTACTGCGTCAGCAGATGTTGTCCGGGGGGGAAGTATGTGCTGCCGCTTGCGCGCTTTGATGTTTGGGATATACTGACCTTGGCTTGGCTTGGCAATGGCACAAGGCAGAACACGCTTGTGGCGGATGTCAGCCGCAACCTTTTCAGTACGGAAAACGGGTGACATGGAAAAACCGTCCCGCATTCACTTCAACTGGCATTCCCATCTCTGGAAGTCGCTATCTTTGCTGGCCGCCGTCACCATGCTCGTATATGCGGTAACTCTTTTCAACGGATTCGTGCTGGACGATGAGGATATCATAGTCAACAATCCGCAGACACTCAACCTGAGCAACATCCCTGAGGTATTGCTGGCCCCCGATCTGATCAAGCCGTATTACCGTCCTCTCAACCGGGCCTCCTATCTGCTCGACTACCACCTGGCCGGCCTGAATCCGTCCTGGTATCATGGCGTCAACATAATCATCCATCTGGGCAACGTGATCCTGCTCTATCTGCTCTGCCGCAGGTTCCTGGCGGACAAAAATGCCGCGCTGATGGCAGCCCTGCTTTTTGCCGTGCATCCGGCCAACACTGAAGCGGTAAATTTCATCTCTGCCCGGAACACGCTGCTGGCGCTCTTTTTCAGCCTGTCGTCACTGCTCGCCTTCGTTGATGCAAGGATTGATAACCTGCGCCGGCCCATGATGCCGGCGTTTCTCTTCTTTTGCGCCCTGCTCAGCAAAGAGACCGGCTTGATGCTGATCGTCGTGATTGCCGTTTATTGCCTGATTCCGCTGCCTGGTGAGCTGCGTGAACACAGGCCATGGAGAGAACGGCTGTCTGTCCTGGCACCCTTTCTGTTGGCCACGCTGGTGTACTTTGCATTGCGAACCTACTCCCTGCACGGGGGGACTGAATTAAGCGACGCACCCGCTGCTCCGCTCTACAGTCGCCTGGCGCAGAACTATCACATTATTCCCCAATATCTCGGCTTGCTGCTTTTCCCGGCCGACCTGAATATCTTTCACAGGGTTCCTGCCAATGGCGGGTTATTTCAGCCGTCATGGTACTTGCCGGCCTGGCTGGTCATGCTGGCCATGGCAGCCATGATCATACGCAGCCGTAACCGGGCTGCCCTGTTCGGGCTGCTCTGGTTGATCATAAACTACGCACCGATCTCCAATGTCATTCCCATCCCGAGCGGGTTGATCTCCGAACGCTTTCTCTATCTGCCATCGGCCGGATTTTTCATTATTTTCGGAGTCTTCATTGCCTGGCTCACTTCATGGCGGTTGAGCCGGAATCTGGTCCTGGGGGGGGTGGCGGTCATCGCGGCGGTGTGTGCGGCAGTAACCGTACAGCGTAATCTTGACTGGAAGAACAACCTGAGCCTTTTCTCAAGTGGCGCCAGGAACGACCCCTTATCTCCGGTCGTTCACTATTACCTCGGCACGGCTTATAAGGACAGTGGAGACATGGTCGCAGCCGGAAAAGAATGGGAAAAAGCGCTCTCCCTGAACCCGGGTTACGCGGAGGCCCTGGCCCAGTTGGGAACCATGGCGGCTATCCAGGGTAATCTGCAGAAGGCCGAGCAGCATTACATCGCCGCCTTGGAGGCTCCGTCCGGCGTGTCGGCGCCCGATATATCCATGGCACATTACAACCTGGGCAAAATCTATGAAAAAAAAGGCCAGCCGCAGAGGGCCATGAAACATTACCAGCAGTTTTTGAAAGACGTGCCGTTTACCTATCAGGAATACCAGGCGGACGCCGAAAGGCGACTGGCCTTCCTGCTCAGAACCTTCAACGCTGTATCGGTCAAATAACCGGTGGGCCGGGGTGTCGTGAAAAGAAATATCGCTATTTCGCCGAAAATCTTTTAATAAATCCTGTCACATCACGACAGATTATCCAGGCCCCGGTTTTTTTATACTATCATCAATCAGGTTGCTTCCTGTTAAAGCTCTGCAGCAGAGCACTTTCACAATAACTGATTCAGCCGGTAACAAAAACTCGCCGGGCGGTACATTCAGTGCATCATCGCAGTAAGTGCGGCAGAGTCACCCATTACACTGCAATGAAAAGCAGCCATGACGGAAGATTGACTCTGTTGCGGTTTGATTCAACTGCCAGAAACTGATACAGGCGGATATGGTGAAATTACGGCCGGTCATTTTTTTAAGCGCCCTGTTGGTCATCGGATGGCACGCTGTCTCTTACCCGATGGTGGGCGGCACCGTTGTCGGCAACGGCGACACATTCAAGAAACACATGGTGGGCATATACAATGTTGCTGACGGAGGGGTCTGCACCGGCACCCTGATCCGGCAGGATGTGGTTCTGACCGCGGCTCACTGCTTCGATACCTCCGATAACCCTGAAGATTATATCGCCCTGTTCGGCCTTGCAATCAGTCAGGAAAAAGATACGAAGAGCGTTCCGGTCGCAGCCATAAGAATTCCCTCCATGTATAACCCGAGAAAAAACAAACGCAACAGTAACTTTGATATTGCCCTGATGAAGCTGGCTTCAGCGGCGCCCGGCGGATATACTCCCGCGGATGTTGCCACGAAAACAGATGGCTTTCCGGTTGATGACGAAACCTATATCACTGCGGGGTATGGTGTTACAAAGCTCCGGAAAAATGATCCGGGCATTCTCAGGATGCTGGCACCCAGGAGTGCGGAATTCTCCCTGTCAGGTCAAGGCAGGTATATTGAATTGAAGCCTTCGGGGGCGGGGCCGTGCAGGGGGGATTCCGGCAGCCCTCTTTTTAAAGTTGCCAGGGATTCCGCCGGGAACATTTCCTATTCGGTGATCGGTGTGCAGTCCCAGGCGATCCAGAGGGCTGTGAACGGGAAATTTACCAGGGAGTTCTGCGAAGACGTTGGTCTGTACACAAACCTGCCAATCTACAGCCGATGGCTGGAATGGAGTGTTAATCTTCCTGACTGGAATGCTGCAAGGGAGTGGTGAAGCGGGCCGCATGCAGGGCGTAATACCAATTCCATATCAAGGCCCTATCTTTGTTGGCTCGTCTTCGGCCGCTCAACGTACTGTCAGTACGCCTCGCGGCCTCAATCCTTGCCGCCTTGATATCATCCTTGATCTGGAATTGGTGTAAGGCAAATTGTATGAACTAAAAACAATAGGATGAAATCATTTATGAAACTGTCCGTAGTCATACCGGTTTACAACGAGAAGAATACCATAGCCGAGCTTTACAGGAGCGTGCGCGCAGTTCCGATTGTGAACGAGATCATCCTGGTTGATGACTGTTCCACGGACGGCACCGGTCAGATCATTGATGGACTGGCGGATGGCATGACAAAGGTTGTGCGCCATGAACGCAACATGGGCAAGGGCGCGGCGCTGCGGAGCGGCTTCAGCAATTCCAGCGGAGATATCGTGGTTATTCAGGATGCCGACCTGGAGTATGATCCGGGGCAGTATCCCAAGCTGATCCAGCCGATACTGGAAGGCAAGGCGGACGTGGTTTACGGTTCCCGGTTTGTAACCGGCGATTACCGGCGCGTACTGTATTTCTGGCATATGCTGGGCAACTCGTTCCTGACGCTGCTGTCGAACATGCTGACCAACCTGAATCTGACCGACATGGAAACCTGTTACAAGGCCTTCAGGAGAGAAGTCCTGGAAAAAATAACGATCGAGGAGAATCGCTTCGGTTTCGAGCCGGAAATCACCGCAAAGGTTTCCAAGCTGAACATCAGGATTTACGAGGTGGGCATTTCCTACTCCGGGCGAACCTACCAGGAGGGAAAGAAGATCGGCTGGAAAGATGGCGTGTCGGCGATACGCTGCATCCTCAAATATAACCTTCTGCGCTAGACCGGTTGCGTTGCGATGGTACTGAAATGATGATAAGCCGGTTCTGCAAGCCATACCTGGTGCCGATACTGATTGCCATGGCGGGACTGCTGGCCTATGCCAACACTTTTTCGGTTCCGTTCCAGTTTGACGACGATGCCTATATCGTCAACAACCCGGCTATCCGGGATTTCAGTACATTCCTCTCTCCCGGTGAAATAACCGGGGGGAGTTCCCAGTCTCCAACCGGTATTCCCCCGGCCCTGCGTTTTGCCTTCATGACCCGCATTCTCGGGTATGTGTCGCTGGCAGTCAATTACCACCTGAGCGGATTGAACGTGACCGGATACCATGTCACCAATCTGCTGCTGCACATGCTCAATGCCTGGCTGCTCTATGGTCTCCTTTGCCACGCCTTTAGCGGAATCCGGATTGCAGGAAGAGAACGGGAGGATGATTCCAGCCGTCTGCTCGCGCTGGTCGCAGCGATGCTTTTTCTGTGTCACCCGATCCAGACGCATGCGGTGACCTACATTACCTCGCGTTTCGTGCTGCTGGCGTCATTCTTCTCGCTGCTCTCGCTGGCGGCGTACGTCAGGTCCCGCATCGCTCCGGCCGGCGCCGGGCGCGCCGGTTATCGGGCGCTGGCCGCAGTCTCGGCTGCCGCCGGGATGATGTGCAAGGAATTCACATTTACACTGCCGTTTCTGATTGCGCTGTACGAACTCTCATTTTTCCGTGCCGACCTGCGCGAACGTTTGCGTTCACTGGCGCCGCTGGCCCTGACACTCCCTGTAATCCCACTGCTGGTCTTCTTGCAGAAGGGGAGCGTCACCGCCCTTGACAGCACCATGCGGACCATCACCGCCGCCGACACCTCCCAGATCTCCCGCGCTGATTACCTGCTGACCCAGTTCCGGGTGATAACCATGTACCTGAGGCTGCTCTTCTTTCCTGTCGGACAGAATATCGACCATGACATTCCCGTGCAGCATTCGTTGGCCTCACTGCCGTTGCTGGCGTCTTTCCTGTTGCTGCTGGCGCTTCTGGCCTGGGCGGTTTACGGGCTGTACCGGTCTTTGCGCGACAACTCTGCGCCGGAAACCAGGATAGTCCCCTTCGGCATCATCTGGTTCTTCACGGCTCTTTCGGTGGAATCGAGCTTTATCCCGCTGGGAGAGCTTCAGGCCGAATACCGGCTCTACCTCCCATCGATCGGCATGGTGATGGTCTTTGCCGCCATCGGCGCCGCCGTTTCAAGAAGATATTCGTTGGATCTGAAGACTTTCGGCGTCATGGCCGGGATTCTGGTGGTCATATTGTGTGGCGCGACCGTACTGCGGAACCGGGTCTGGCAGAGTGAAATCAGCCTCTGGCAGGATGCTGCCTTGAAGAGCCCGGCAAAGGTGCGGCCCCATCAGAACCTGGCCCTCTATTACGGAATGCAAGGGCGTCCGGACCTGGCCGGGGTCGAGCTGCGGAGGGCGCTCGCCATCGAGCCGCGCAATTATGAGCTTCATAACAATCTGGGGATCGTTTACAGGCAGCTGGGGAATCTGGAAGGCGCTATCAGGGAGTACCGGACGGTATTGGCGCTGGAGCCTGCGGACGCCATGGCCCGCTATAACCTGGGGAATATCTTTCTGGGGCAGGGGAAACTGAGTGAGGCGATCGACGAATACCAGGCCTGTGCCGCGATTGTTCCGGACTACGACGAAGTACATAACAATCTGGGTATAGCCCTGGACAGGAGCGGCCGGACCGCCGAGGCCATTGCGGAATTTAAAAAAGCCGTCACTCTCAATCCGCGGAACATTAATGCCGCGAACAATCTGCAACGCGCGCTTAACAGATAATTCCAATTCCATATCAAAGCCCTCTCTTCATTGGCTCGTCTTCGGCAGCTCAACGTACGTATCTGTACGCCTCGCTGCCTCAATCCTCGCCGCCTTGAGATCATCTTTGATCTGGAATCGGTATGACCTGACTGCTGTGCAGATAAACAGGGGCGCAAGCTGACCGTATCCTGCGGTATCGGTTTGCCCCGGAGGAATACCCATGCGTCCAGCCACCATGCTCTGCGTCCTGATGCTGCTTGTCACCCTGGCCGTATTTGCCCGGACCGCCGGCCATGAATTCATAAATTTCGACGATACGATCTATGTCACCGACAACCCGGCGGTCAAGGACGGACTCAAGGCAAGAACCATAGCCTGGGCTTTCACCGCCACCACCGCCTCCAACTGGCATCCGCTCACCTGGCTTTCCCATATGACCGACGTTCAACTGTTCGGCCTCAATCCTCGCGGCCACCATCTGACCAGCGTTGTCATTCATGCCGCTTCGGCCCTGCTGTTGTTCCTGCTGCTGGCACAGATCACCTCCGCCCCATGGCAGAGCCTCTTCGTGGCAACCATGTTTGCGCTGCACCCGCTGCATGTGGAGTCGGTGGCCTGGGTTGCCGAGCGCAAGGATGTGCTCAGCGGACTATTCTGGACGTTGACGTTGCTGCTCTACGCCCGTTACACCCGAAAGCCGGGCATGGGCCGCTACCTGGCCACCCTGGCCTGCTTTGCACTGGGGTTGATGGCCAAGCCGATGCTGGTGACCCTGCCGCTGGTACTGTTGCTGCTGGACTGGTGGCCGTTGGGGCGTTACAGCCCGGGAGATGTCGGGGAAGGGGGGGCAAAGGTTGTTGCGAAGTCGCTGCTGAAAGAAAAAATCCCTTTCCTGGCACTATCGGCACTTTCATCACTGCTGACCGTATATGCCCAGCACCATGGCGGCGCAATGGCCACCCTGGATAAAGCGCCTCCGGGGATGCGCGTCAGTAATGCCGTCATCGCCTACGCCACCTATATTTCAGACACCTTCTGGCCCCATGACCTGGCGCTGTTGTACCCTTTTCCAACTTCGATCCTGCTGGGGCAGTTTGTGGCTGCGGCCATTTTGCTGGTACTTATTTCCGCCGTGGTGGTGTACGCCGGGCGCCGCTACCCCTGGCTGGCGGTGGGCTGGCTCTGGTTCCTGATCACGCTGTTGCCGGTGATCGGTCTGATCCAGGTCGGTGGCCAGTCCCACGCCGACCGCTACACCTACATTCCGCTGACCGGTCTTTTCATCATGATCGCCTGGGGGATTCCACAACTGCTGCAGGGGTGGAGCAGGCAGCGGCTTGTGCTGGGAATCCTTGCCGGAGCTGCAGTCTGTGCCGCTACCGCCGCTACATGGCACCAGCTTGGCTACTGGCGGAACAATATCACCCTTTACCGCCACACTCTGGAAGTAACCAGGGACAACTACCTGATCATGAATAACTACGGCATCGCCATGGACCAGGCCGGCGATTACGATTCCGCCCTGAAGCTCTACCGGGAGGCGCTGCGGATCTGGCCTCGCTCCGCGTTCGCCCACAACAACGCCGGGGCCGTACTGGCCCGAAAAGGGCGTTACGGCGAGGCGTTGGAACATTACCGGGAGGCGTTGCGGCTCAAGCCGGATTATGTGATGGCCATTGTCAACATGGGCAGCTCTCTGGCCGGACTGGGGAAACCGGACGAGGCCCTGCAGTCCTATGAGCGGGCCCTGGCCCTGGATTCCTCTTCTGCCGATGTTCACCTCAGCATGGCTTTGCTGCTGATTAAAAGCGGGCAGCCCGCAGTGGCCGACCGGCACTATCAGGCCGCACTGCGGCTCGACCCTTATTCGACCAAGGCGCCGGTCAACATGGGGGTGGAGCTGGCCAGACAGGGGCGGCTGAACGAGGCCGCCGAATATTTCAGTCAGGCGCTGGCCATCGATCCGGACTCTGTGGAAGCCAATTTCAATTTCGGGGTATTTCTGGCAAAGCAGAACCGCTATGAGGAGGCCGCCAGATATTTCCAGAACGTACTGCGGATCAGGCCTGATTCCGTTCTGGCCCGGAACTGGCTGAGAAGGCTGGGGCGCCCGGGATAGGGGGGCTGGAAATCGTGGGGATGCGTTTTCACGCACCCCTGTGCCGATTGACGTCAGCTATCGGGGATGGCCGGGCGGTAACTCTGAAGGTGTGCCGGCGGCGGATGACTTGCTGCTGTTCTTGTCCGGCTTGGGCATTGCCTGCGGAGGCACTTTCTCGCCCATGGTTTTGAGGAGTCTGCCCGCATCCTGGTGCCCGTTGCCGGCTGCTTTTTTCAGCCAGACAACCGCCTCGGCCCTGTCCTTGCTGACGCCTTCGCCATTGGTGTACATCAGCCCCAGGTTGAACTGGGCCTGGGGATGGCCCTGTTCGGCGGCTTTGCGATACCACCTGGCCGCGGCCGCCCGGTCCTGGGTCACGTTCTTGCCCCCGTCGAAAATGGTCCCAAGAACGAATTGCGCCTGCACCTGGCCTTTGGCGGCGGCTTTGCGAAACCATTCAACTCCTTCAAGAGGGTCCGCATTGACCCCTTCCCCCTTGAAATACATTACTCCCAGGTTGTACTGGGAATCTCGGGTGGGGTTGGATTTGAATTCCTTCAATGCCGATTTGTAGTCATGCGCCCGGTATGCCCTCAATCCGGCCTGATAATCGGCCTCGGCCGTAATTGCCATCAGGGTGAGACCTGTTACGACAGCGGTCATGGTGAAAAATATTCTCATGATTCTCCTCCCGAAAAAGTGAATGTACGGACATATAACTACGAGTCTGGCTTTAAATCAATCCTAAATGGTTGTCAAATAATAGTTAATTTGTGCTCAGATGGTAAAGTTTAGCTCTTTACTTGAATAGTGATAATTGATTAAGATGATAAAACCTGCCACCATTAATTCCTGCAGCCTGATGGCATTCCCGGTGAGGTATGGATTGAGATCGAATCTGCTTTGCAAGCTTGTCTTAGCGACCGTCATGCTGGTGATGACCACAATCCTGCCCCCGGCGTATGCCGGAGAGTTGAAAGCCACCTTTATCCACAAGCTGTCGGACTTCTCCGGCGCAAAACCGTTCAATGCCGCCCTGCTCAAGTCCGACCCCGTCAGGAACGAGGTCTATGCCATTAACGGAGACTCGGTCTCCGTTTTTAATGCCAGCGGGATGGAGGTGTACCGGATTGAATCGGATTCATCCATCGGCTCGATTATCGATGTCGTGGTCAGAAGCGATCAGAAACTTGTGCTGCTGGCCAACAAGAACAGCAGGGTTCAGCTGTTGTTGTGCAACTACCGCGGTGAACGACTGGGTGAGATTCCTTTGAAAGGGTTGCCGGTGGAGTACGGTGACTT
>JAWDJY010000011.1:0-74402 GCA_032469775.1 Geobacteraceae bacterium
TGCACTGTCAAAAAAACGGGGTTACATGCTTGGCGTGGGCATCATGTCCAGCAAGCGCTTCGGCATCAACCACAAGGAGTACGGAGTTACCTCGACCGGCGTGGTAACGTTTGCTGAAATCACCATGGCTGAAGCCGCCGGGATCAACATGCGCTGCGACATATTCTCGCTCAAGATGACCGGTGGCCCGAATGGCGATGTTGCAGGTAATTGCCTGCGCATCATGCTCGATCGTTGTCCCGCGATGCAGGTCCGCCTGATCCTTGACGGTACAGCGGCTCTGTATGATCCAAACGGCATTAGCCACGACGAATTGCATCGCATCACGCTCGCCACTGACCTGAACGCTTTTAATCCGGCCTTTCTGGGTGCCGGCGGTTTTATTATTTATCGGACCGGCCGGCGTTTAGAGGGGTTAAAGGAGATGCATCGAAAGGTCAGTCGAACTGCTGACGGAATTGTCGAGGAGTGGCTGGATATTGATGATTTCAATCGCATTTACAACAACCTGATTTTTACCGTTAAAGCAGATCTTTTTATTCCGGCCGGGGGCCGACCGGAAACGATTGATGTCCTGAACTGGCAACAGTTTCTTGATGAAAACGGCGTGCCCTCTTCACGCGTAATCATAGAAGGGGCTAATTCTTTTATCACCCCTGAAGCGCGGATCTTTCTGCAGAAGAGCGGCGCTGCGCTGATGCGTGACTCATCAGCCAACAAATGCGGCGTTATCTCGTCATCGTACGAGATTATTGCCAACCTGCTGTTGTCCGAACGCGAATTTATGGAGCATAAGGAGCGCTATGCCGGTGATGTGCTGACAATCCTGGAAAAACGGGCCGCTGATGAGGCGAGACTTATTCTGCTTCGCTACAAAGAAGCCGGCGGGACTCTGCTCTATAGTGAAATTTCGGAAATGATCAGTCATAATATTAATAACCTGTACACGCGACTGTTCGACTTCTTCTCGCTTCGCCCCGAGCTCTGTCTGCAGGCCCCGTTCCGTAAGGCAATTACGAGTCATCTGCCGCGGATGCTGCAGGAAACCGCTCAGTACCGGCAGCGGGTCAGCAAACTGCCGCAAAAATACCTCTGTGCAATTCTTGCTTCCGAAATCGCTTCATCACTGATTTACAGTGGCAGCAGTGATGCCGATTTTGAAGATATGATCAGGCGGCATCTCGCCAGAGTGCTGTAAATTTTACTTTTATTACGATGAGTTGTTGTGCTAGATAAGCAAGCCAATTGTTTTTTGGATACCACATAAAAGGAGTCTGCCATGTCAACTAATAACGATAATGCCGCTGCTGCTGTGATAGCTTTCGTATCCGGTGCCGTAATTGGTGCCGCTGCCGCTCTGCTGCTTGCGCCGGTGTCAGGCCGCGAAACACGCGGGAAACTCTCTGATCTGGGGGAAACCGCCGCCGATCGGATGGGGCGTCTTACCCGCGAAGCGAAATTCAGGGCTTCATCCAAAACCAAGGGCGCCGGTTATGAGTATGATGGCGGAGACGCCTGGATTTAATTAAATCAGGGATGTGAATGGAATGAAATTACACGATCAGCTGAAATCCCTTGGTTCCGGCGCCACCTCCTACAACTATGACAAACCGGAGGCCGGATTGCTGGAAGCGTTTCCGAACCCTTTTGCCAGTACGGAGCTGAACCCTGCCGGGGTTGTCGGAACCCTGCATATCGAATGCCCTGAATTTACCTGTCTCTGCCCAATGACCGGCCAACCGGATTTCGGGAAGATTGTCATCGATTATCAGCCGGACCAGCGTTGTGTCGAGAGCAAAAGTCTGAAGCTGTACCTCGGCTCGTTCCGTATGCATGGCGAATTTCATGAAGCGGGCGTTAACCGGATCTGTAATGATCTGGTGAGGCTGCTTGAACCGGTCTGGCTGACTGTTAAGGGTGAATTCACGCCGCGCGGCGGCATCCCGTTCTGGCCTACTGCGGATTATCGGAAAAAATAACCATTACCGAGGAGAATTAGCTGCCATGTTTTCAACGTCTGACTTTAAAAAAGGGCTTGTTATCCAGCTGGACGGGGCGCCCTGCCTGATCGTCGATATCAACATCAGTTCACCCACCGCACGTGGCGCCAACACGATGGTTAAGACCAAATACCGTAACCTGATTACCGGCCAGGTATTGGAGAAAACATTCCGTTCCGGCGACAAGGTGGATGAAGCCGATTTCGAGCGCCATAAGGGACAGTTCCTGTATGCCGACGGTGGCAGCGGAGTCTTTATGGATCTTGAAAACTATGAGCAGTTCGAGATGCCTGCCGATGAGTTTGAGCCTCTGTCATTGTATCTGCTTGATGGTACGGAAGTGATTCTGGGGGTGTTTGAAGGGCGGATGGTTAACGTTGATTTGCCGATGACGGTTGAATTGACGGTGACAGAGACCCCGCCGGTGATGAAAAATGCTACCGCTACTGCCGAAACGAAGGAAGCAATTCTTGAAACCGGATTGAAAATTCGAGTTCCCCCATATCTTGAGTCCGGTGAAAAAGTGAAAGTCGATACACGGGATGGCCGCTTTCTTTCCCGAGCATAACTGCTTAAAATTACTTGACAGGGGTGTGCATCTCCTCTATTATGCAACTCCCCTACGGGCCTATAGCTCAGTTGGCTAGAGCCACCGGCTCATAACCGGTTGGTCCCAGGTTCGAGTCCTGGTGGGCCCACCATTTTACAACGCGAGGAACATAAGCCGGATGCCGGCACGAGAACAAGGGATATCCCGCTTCCATACCTCAACACGAGAGTGCACACCGCAAGGTTGCACTCTTTTTATTTGCATGCCATGAAAATTCCAAAAACATCCGATCTACTTGGTATCATTAACAAAATGGCCCCGGTGTCCCTGGCTGAAACGTGGGACAACCCCGGGCTTCAGGTGGGCGACCCAGGGTCGGATGTGACTCGGATCATGGTCGCCCTCGATCCGACGCCCGATGTAATCAGTTCCGCCATATCTTCCTCCTGCCAGCTGCTGGTCACACATCACCCACTCATTTTCAAACCGCTCAAGTCAATATCCTTCGCGAATCCACAGGGACGTTCGATACATACCGCAATAAGCGCCGGTTTGTCGGTGCTCTGCATGCATACCAACTATGACAGCGCCAATGGTGGCCTGAACGATCTGCTGGCCCGGAAAATAGGCCTTTCAAACTGTTCACCGCTCCAGGTGGCAACGGTACGTGAGCTGGTCAAGCTGGTAGTTTTCGTTCCTGCCAGCCACCTTGAAAAGGTTAGAAATGCGTTGTTTCCCCTCCTGCCAGCACAGGGCAACTACAGGGACTGTTCGTTCGCCACTGCCGGAGAGGGGACGTTCCTGCCGCTGGCTGGTGCCCAGCCTTTTATCGGGACGGTTGGTAAGCAGCAACGGGTTTCAGAAGAGCGGCTTGAATTGCTGGTTGAACGCCAGAGCCTGCCCCGTGTGCTGAAAGCCCTGTTGGCTTCGCACCCGTACGAGGAACCTGCCTACGATCTCTATCCATTGCTTAATGAAGGAGAAAAGCTGGGGCTGGGACGGGTCGGGCGCCTGGCAAGTCCACTTTCCCTGGGTGAGTATGCTGGGCATGTCAAAGCTGTGCTCTCTGCGCCTGGTCTGCGTTATGTCGGTGATCCTGAAACCACTGTTTCAAAGGTTGCGCTCTGCAGCGGCAGCGGCGCATCTCTGTTGCGCGAGGCGGCGCGAGCGGGCGCGGACGTGCTGGTTACCGGAGACATAAAATATCATGATGCCCGTGATGCACAGGATCTGGGGGTCGCGCTGATTGATGCCGGCCATTTCCAGTCCGAGATAATCATGGTTGAGGAAATTGCCGGGCGTCTGAGTCGTGCTCTTGAGGAGAGCGGCTTTCAGGGGTGCCTGGTAATTCCGTGCAATATGGAAAGTGATCCGTTCAGAATATAGACCGAACCGGTGAAATAATAAAACTTGTACCAAAGGGGGAACAGAATTTTGAAAAAGAAACTGGACATGCTGGAAGAGTTGCAGGAAGTTGATCAGATGATCGATAGTCTGAAGGTCAAGCAGAGCGGGTTGCATGATGAGCTCAACGATATAGCCCAGGCGATCGATGCGTCCCGTGAGGAGCTGGCCGCAATGCAGACCGCTCTGGCACAGCTTGAACAGGAAAAGCGCGATCTGGAAACAAATCATGCGGCGGAACTCGAAAATATTCTCCGTGCCGAAACCAACATGAAGGAGATCAAGACCAACAAGGAGTTTCAGGCGGTCGGGCGCGAGATCACGGCTGCGCGTAAGCAGATTGCCGATCTTGAAGAACGGGTTCTGCAGAAGATCGGCCAGATCGAGGAACTGTCCGGAGCTGTTGCCTCCAAAAGCGCCGCTCTGGAAGAACTGTCAGAAAACTCAGGCCGGCGCATTGCAGAAAAGCAGTCTGAAATTGAAAATATACAGCAGGATATCGATTCCGACATTACCCGTCGGGAGCTGTTGACAAAAGAGATGCCAGCCAGCCTGGTCAAACGGTTCGCAGCACTGCGCGACCAGCGTCGCGGACAGGCGCTTGCAATTGCCCGCGATGGCCATTGCCTGGGATGCAACATGCATCTGCCGCCTCAGCTGTACAACAACCTGTTCAAGTACGAAGAGCTGCTGACCTGTCCGCACTGCCAGAGGATCCTGATCCTGAAACAGCAGTAGCTCCTGCAGGTTAACGGTGGAAGTTTGTTGTCCGCCGGATCAAGAGTTTGGTTGAAGTAGTCCAGATGGCCGCCGCCGGTTGATCCGGGGGAGGAAAGTCCGGGCTCCACAGGGTATGACGCTGGATAACGTCCAGCGGGGGCGACCCCAGGGATAAGTGCCACAGAGAGAAGTCCGCCTGCCTCGGCAGGTAAGGGTGAAAGGGTGAGGTAAGAGCTCACCGGGTCCGGCGGTGACGTCGGATGCCAGGTAAACCCCGTCAGGAGCAAGGCCAAATAGGGAGGCGTTAAGGGCTACCCGTCCGTGCCTCCGGGTTGGCTGCTTGAGGCTGTCGGTAACGGCAGACCCAGATGAATGGCCATCGCCCGGCCAGGGGTAACCCGCACCGGGAACAGAACCCGGCTTACGGACTGCTTCAACCAATATTTAGTAAGTTGGAGGTTGTTTCTGCTATCTTCAGGCAGAAAATAACTTGGTTAACGCACTTATCCTGTTTATCAGGGTTAAGGAGCAATGTGAACGATCAGAAGCTGTGGCAGGAGAGCATGGTCTCACTCAACGCGCTGTTGAGTGATCTTCCGCCCGCTGCCAAAAAGCCGCTGCTGGAGTTGTTGTCCGGCTACCGCGCGGGTAAGGAATCGCTGGCAGCCATTACCATGGCTGCTGATTCAGGGGAAATCTGCCGCGACTGCGCCGGGCAATGCTGTCTGAACGGCAAGTACCGGGTGAATGTATTCGACGGTCTGTCCCTGTGTGTTGCCGGATTTTCTCTGTTACCGGATTTTTCACAGAAGCCCCTGTGCCCTTACTCGAACGCAAACGGATGTGTCATGAAGCCCGGCTTTCGTCCGCTCGACTGCATTCTTTTCGTATGCGATGCCATTGAAAGCAGGATTTCCGGCCCGCTCAGGGCGGATCTGGCGGGATTCGAAAGTGATCTGCGGGGTTGCCTGCGCGAAGCGTCACTGCTGTTGAATATCAACCTTGGTACACCACTGCTGTTGTGGACAGAAAAACTGACAAAACAATCAATCCATAATCAAAGAGGCATATTAGATGATTGCTACAAATGATATCGTCCTTATTCACGTTGATGACAAGCCGGGTTTTTACGCCCGGGTCGAGGAGATAACACCGGATGTCAAGGCTGGATGGTGGCAGGTCAAGCTGCTGGTGTTGACTTTTCCTCTGCAGGTTTTTACCTGGATTCTTGATGATTTCCAGCTGGAAGGCGCTGCCTTTACCATGGGTGGAACCCCGTTGCGCCTTGAAGGTGTTGTTTCGCCGGTAGAGCTGGAGCGGATTGAGAAAGAGAGGGAGGAAAAGGAGCGTCAGGCGCGCATGCGCCAGGAAGGCGGCGCACCCAAGGTGATTTCCCTGCAGGATCGCAGGAAAAAATAATCGATCAATGCAATCTTGCCGATAATAAAAAGCCCTTCCGGAACATCTCCGGAAGGGCTTTTATGTAGATTATGCCGTCAGCTTTTCATTCACAGGTGAAGTTAGCTTCGATGCGGCGATTCTTGGCCTTGCCTTCCTTGGTCTTGTTGCTGGCGACCGGCTTGCTGAACCCGAATCCCTTTGCGGTGATCCGCTCGGGAGCGATGCCGAGATCCTTTTCCATGTAGTTCTTGACGCTGTCGGCCCGGCGCTGCGACAGTTTGAGGTTGAACTCCTTGCCGCCGACGTTGTCGGTATGGCCGGAGATCTCGCCTTTGGCATTGGGGAATTCTTTCAGGAATTCGGCGAGCTTCTCAATATCAGCCTTGTACTTGGGTTTGATGTCGGCCTTGTTGGTGTCGAACTCAACCGCCAGAACAGCCGGCTTGTTGCAGAAACGCTGTGCAGCGGCGGCCTTCTGGGCGGATTCCACTACCGGGGCAGGTGCCGGGGCCGGAGCCGGGGCGGGTGGTGGAGGAAGAGTCACGCCGATGCTAGCCCTGCTGGTAGCTTCACCGCCCGGGCCGCTGCAGGTCAGCGTGTAGGCGGTATCTTCCGCAGGTGTAATCGGGCGTGAACCTTGCGGCGCTACCTGGCCGATTTCTGGTTGGATAAAGCATTTGTCGGCATTGCTGGATGTCCAGCTCAGTGTGGCTGCGGCATCGTTGGATTTGACGATCGTTACCGGAGACACTGAAAGATTGGCCGTGGGGGCAGCCGGAGGAGGCGGCACCACCTTGGCCGGCTCAGGCTGCGGTGCCGGAGGCGGTATTACCGGCTGTGCCACCGGCTGAACAGCCGGTGTCGTTCCGCCGAACGGGATGTGTGCGCCCAGGGTGTATTCGATGTTGTTGTAGGTCTTGCTGTAGCTGTAAAGTATGTGGCGGACATCGGCTCGCAACGCAAAACTGTCGTTCAGGAAATATTTTGCGCCCAGGCCGTAATCGAACGCTCCCCGGGTCTTGTTGTTGATGCCGCCTCCATCAAAATTGATGCCTGCGTAGCCGGCTGCCAGGTATGGGACCAGCTTGTTATCCGGCCACATGTGGTAGAGCAGCTCTCCGCCGTAGCGATACATGCTGATGTCGCCCTTGCCGCCGTTGTCCAGCTCGGTGTTGGCATAGTCGAACAGAGCTTCGATGCCGAACCTCTTGGTGAAGTTGTAGCCTGCCCTGAGACCATAGACCGGGGTTGTCTCCAGATCCTGTCTCTCATCATAAGTATATCCGCCAATGACCGGAGAAATGGAAAACTGACTTCCCTTGACCGAGCCGAACGCGGCGCCTGCCGATACGATCAGAGCCGCTGCCACAATACTGCTTAACATTTTCTTCATTGTAGGTCCTCCTTTTTGTAATTTTGCTGATATGGCAAACCGGGGGCAATTCCATCGCATATATTAGACGCAAACATGAATTGCCCTTAAACAATTTTATGTATACTAGCACAATGACAGTTCAATGCAAGTGGTCAGGCTAAAATCTTGCTTTTTTGGCTGGCCTGAATTAATCTTTCACTCTGTAAACCAAGCGTGTCCGGCAGAACAGCTGTCATGGACCAAGGAGGATTCTAGATGTTTTTTCCACAGTTCCGCGCCCGCAGGATCAGGGGCAGTGAAACCTTTCGCAGGATGGTCCGTGAAACGACCCTTTCGGTTAACGACCTGGTATATCCGATGTTCTCGGCTTTCGGCAGTGGAATCCGGAAAGAGATATCATCGATGCCGGGGATCTATCAGCAATCTATCGAGCATATCGTGGCGGATGCAAAAGAAGTGCGCGATCTGGGGATTCCGGCTGTGCTGCTGTTCGGAATTCCCGAGACCAAGGACGCGGTCGGCAGCGACGCTTATTCCGAGACAGGCATAATCCAGGAAACGATCCGGGCTTTGAAAAAGGAAGTACCCGGTCTGGCTGTGATAACCGATGTCTGTATGTGCGAATATACCGATCACGGTCATTGCGGAATAATCAAAAACGGTGATGTGGATAACGATGCCACTCTGGAGCTGCTTGCGCGCGAGGCTCTCTCGCATGTGGAAGCCGGTGCGGATATGGTGGCTCCGTCCGACATGATGGACGGACGGGTGGCGGCTATCAGGGAGACGCTGGATGAGCACGGCTATGATTCGATTCCGATCATGAGCTATGCAGTAAAATATGCTTCCGGCTATTACGGGCCGTTCCGCGAGGCTGCCGAATCAACGCCTCAGTTCGGGGATCGCCGCAGCTACCAGATGGATCCGGCCAACCGGCTGGAAGCGCTGCGCGAGGCGGCTTCGGATATCGAGGAAGGGGCCGACATCATCATGGTCAAGCCGGGGCTGCCTTACCTGGATATTTTGAGGGACCTGCGTAACGAATACAACCTGCCGCTGGCTGTCTACAATGTGTCAGGCGAGTATAGCATGGTCAAGGCCGCGGCCATGAACGGGTGGATAGATGAGGAGAGGGTTGTGATGGAGACAATGCTTGGTTTCAAGAGAGCCGGCGCCGATATCATCATTACCTATCATGCCAAGGACGTGGCCCGCTGGCTTGCCAGATAGCAAACTCCGGAAACAGATTCATGCAGGGGCGAAGCGGGAATAGACTGCTTCGCCCCTGCTGTTTTAATATTTCAGCACTTATTCCGCGGCCCTTTCGGCCATCTCTTTCTTATGTTTCCTGATAGTCCCCTCTTCGCCCTTGGGTACCAGTGTCCCCGGTTCTCCCCCGGAGAGCTTGGGCAGAGCGGGCATGCTTGGCAGCTGCAGACCCGGTTTGGCGTTGGCGGGCTTCTGAGTTGTTGCCGCCTGTGCCGGAGAGGTTTTGGCGGCCTGAAGGCCTGAAACCGGTGCTTGCTTGCGAATCGCGCGATGCTTGCGGGCAAAGGTGCGTTTCAGGTCTATTTCCGAGGTGGAAAACTCGGTCAGCGTGTCGCGGTTTACCAGGACATGAACCTTGCCATCGCTTTTCCAGACGGCTCTTGCTCTGATAGTTCCCCCGTCTTTCAGATAGACCGTCCGTGCGGCCAGGACCGGTGTCGCGGATGTACAGATTGCCAGTGCAACCAGCAGCAGCTTTTTCATGGTATACCTCCCAGGGGCAGCTTTAAATCTTTGGTGGCTGGTCGAGATAACGCGGCAGTGAACCACGTACTTCAACCGTTGCTCCATCTTCCAGTTCATCCAGTTCCCCGTAGTCATCTCCATACTCGTCTTCGCCGACAGCCCATTCGTACAACTTCTGCGAATCCAGCAGCGCAGGTTTTGCCGGTGTGCCGAAAACCCGGTTCTGCATCTCTTCATCAAACAGGCCGATACAGCCGTGTGATGCGGGCCGCCCGGGAAGGTCGCGAGCATGGATCCAGTAGGAAACATTGTCAGGGCCGATGTAAAAGCGCATGGCATTATCCATCGGGTACTGCTCCTCATCGTTGGCGGTCTTGTAAAGCGAAGAGGTGTGTGTCAGGTGGCGTGCATCAATCCGGAACATGCCGGTCGGCGTTTCGGTGGTGGCCTTGCCGGTGGCCGCCGGGGCGGAAAAGACCAGTCTGCCCTTTTCGTAGGCGCCCAGCCACTGTTCGGTGATGTCCACAAGGATATATTTCCCATGCCGCGCGGCCGGCTCGTAGAATTTTGGCAGCGGAGTGTAGTTACGGATATCGGCCATGTTTTCCGGTACTTTTATGGTCATTCCCGGATAAACGTGACGCCGGTCCACCCGGTTGAAGCGGGCGACCCAGATCCAGTCGTTTCCGAAGAGAGATTCCAGCGTTTGATGGGGTTGTACGAAGTGGGCATGCCATTTGATCTTTGCCAGGCTGGGATATTCTACACGGGAGAGATCCTCGATAGCCTTGTCCGTCGGAGAGGCCGCCGGTTCATCGGTGACCGAAGGTGTGCGCAAGACCGTGAAGCCGACCAGTATCGCGGTAAACAGAGTGACCAGGACAAATTTGTGTGAAAGCCGCATCCGGCTGTAATGCATAATAATCTTTCCTTGGCGGGATGATGGACTAATTAGTTATAATAGCCGTTTGTCGGACAGTATTCAACCAATTGTGACGGAATCTGCCGGAAAAAGTCTGGCTACCGTCCGTAACTGGTGTTAATTTGTATTTCAAATGTTCACAGACCTGTTTCAGGGGTGCGGAGGAAAAATGTCCGATTCTGATTTGAACGTATTACCGACAACATTCAACCAGTTTGCCAGCGATAATTATGCCGGGATCTGCCCCGAGGCCTGGCAGGCCATGCAGGCTGCCAACAGCGGTTATGTCGCCTCCTATGGCGACGACTGCTGGACGGAGCAAGCCTGCGAACAGATCAGACGGATTTTTGAAACCGATTGCCAGGTATTTTTCGTCTTTAACGGCACGGCGGCCAATTCGCTGGCGCTGGCATCGCTCTGCCGCTCATATCACAGTGTCATCTGCCATGATCTGGCTCATGTTGAAACCGACGAGTGCGGAGCGCCGGAGTTTTTTTCCAACGGCACCAAGCTTCTGCACGTACCGGGGCCGGGTGGTAAATTCGATCTGGCCGAGGTCGAGCGAACCATAACCAGGCGGAGCGATATCCACTATCCGAGGCCCAGGGTTCTGAGTCTGACGCAGGCCACCGAGGTCGGTACGGTGTACACGCCGGCTGAAATTTCGGAGGCCAGTGAGCTGGCTCGTCGCTATGGCCTGCGGGTACATATGGACGGAGCCCGCTTTGCCAACGCCGTTGCTTCGCTGGATGTGGCTCCTGCCGACATCAGCTGGCGGGCCGGGGTCGATGTGCTCTGTCTGGGAGGCGCCAAAAACGGCATGGCGGTCGGCGAGGCGGTGGTGTTTTTCGACCGGGAGTTGGCCGAAGAATTCGAGTACCGCTGCAAACAGGCCGGACAGCTGGCTTCCAAGATGCGTTTCATTTCTGCTCCATGGATCGGCATGCTGGAGGGGAATACCTGGCTTAAAAACGCTAAGCACGCCAACTATTGTGCCGAACTGCTGGCGCAGCAGCTGGCAGCGATCGACGGGATCCGGCTCATGTATCCGCGCCAGGCCAACTCGGTTTTCGTGGAGATGCCGGAAGCGGCGGCGGACAGGTTGCGCATCGCAGGATGGCGTTTCTACTCGTTTATCGGATCGGGCGGGGCGCGTTTCATGTGTTCCTGGCAAACATCGCCGGAGGATGTCACGCAGTTGGCCGGAGCGGTAAGAAAAGCTTTCAGTCAGGATATCTGAACATAAGAGGAGGGCAAAATGATTAAAACAGCAACCTTTGAAGCCCTGTTGGCGGATGCGATACCGGACGGACAGGGGGGGTACACCTTCAAGCTGGAAGGTAAGGTCTATACCATCAAGGACAAGGATGAAGTGCGCAAAATTGCCGAGCAGCACGGCTATATAATTATCTATTAGTCACTAAGACGTGATTTTCTGCTGCTTCCATCCTGAAATCAGGTCATTTAAGCACTTGTCCTGTTTGTCAGGGATGGGGCGTTCCGGGATGTACCGCGGAATTACGCTCTGTACAGTCAGTGGCAACCATCCAGGTTCTCGTCACCTCTCATTTCCGCAAGCGGCCGTTTTCCAGTGTTTCCGCAAAACGGCCCTGATCTCCTGTTCTCGACCGGCTTCACCATCAATCCGTATCGCTGGCGACTGAACGGAATTACTCCATTTTTAATGTTCCCCAACATGACCTGTCAGCTGCCAGGCGATGGACATGCCTCATTATTCTCTGTCCGGCAATTGCCTCCCTTATTTCTCTCTTCAAAATACATTAATTTATGTGGACGACATTGAAAAATACAAATCACAGTTGCATTTGCTTTAAATATAAAGTATTAATAAACAAAAAGAAATTATATAAAACACATGTATCTTGCTTAAATATATAACACCAAGTAACCATTCGTGTTTTTTGCTATGGGTGGGTTTAAGATCTGAGCCGGATGCACATTGATTAAGTTCGCATGACATAAATTGCCGAGCAGTAAACAATCATAAAGGAGGGTACACAGATGAACCGATGTCACGATTATTTTTCAGTCAGCAACATTCTTGTTTTACTCGGTGCGGCCTTGGTACTGATTGTTTCCGGTTGCGGCGAGGTTTCAACCTCCCAGCAGGGTTCAGGCGATACTGTCTCAAAGGTGACGACGGTTGCAACGGAAAGCGAGGTAAAGTCGCTTCCGTTAAAAGGCAGGCAGAGACTAAGTTCGGCACCGGACAAGGCGGTGTTCGGAATGGTTTATATTAACACCTCCGACAACCGCGAGTACATCTTCGATGGTTCCGGATGGGTGCCTCACGACAGCACGGTGGACAGTTTTTACAGGGTAAAGGCAGAGGATAAGACCGTGGCATACATGGGTGGACCATATAGTTCCGGCCATGTGCCTCATTCAGCATATGCCTGTATCAACTGTCACAGGACGGTGAATATGGTTGTTTATTTCTTTGATTACACCGGCAGCCGTGCCTACATCAAGCCGACTCCCATAAATCCCAACCCACCAAAACCGGTTTACAACGGCAGCATGTTCGATGCTACCAAGCCCAAAACCTGCTCGAATATCGCCTGTCACGGCGTAGCTGCCGGAACATTCAGTTACTATTTCCCGGGAGGAGATGGCGAGCCTGAATTGAAGACGGTCAGTTATGACGGCTCTGTAGCAGTTACGCCGCCATGGAATTCCACCGGTGCCGGTTGCACCGCCTGTCACGGCAACCCTCCCGACAACTATGCCTGGCACAGCGGTTATCATGGTGGTCAGGGACCCACCGGCGAGTATAACCAGTGCCAGTTCTGTCATCCGGATGCGACCGGTTCCAATGGACTGGGAATTGCCATTACAAACCCGTTGCTGCACGCCGACAGAGTGGTCAATGTGCAGGCAAGGTTCAAGAGCTCCTGTTTCGGTTGTCACTAGGATTTCAGCTTGAACAGGCAAGGTTACAGAAACGGCCCGCTGATCAGGCGGGCCGTTTCTGTAGAACGAAGACATGAAAAAAATAACTGGCTCATAAGTACTTAATAATAAATTACCTCACCACAAGTTCAACTCTCCTGTTGCGCGGCTCCGGTACCCCCTCCGGCGTATCGATCAGCGGCAGTTCCGTGCCGTGGGAGGCCACTTCCAGCGATTCGGGCGCAACGCCCATGCGTGTCAGCTGATTTGCAATCTCATTGGCGCGTTCCCTGGAAATTCTGATGTTGATATCCCTGGAACCGACTTTGTCCGAGTGACCGCTGATGCTGATGTCGCTGGAATGTACCTTGCGAATATAATCGATAATCACCGGCAAAATCTTTTCGGATTCCGGCGTCAACCTGGATGTGCCCTGCTCAAAATAGAGCAGAAACGTCAGCGGAGCTGTCGGTTGAGCTGCCAGAGCCTCCTTGAAAGTGGTATTGAACTCCGATTCAGACATGATGACCGGTTTGGTGGGGCGGTCTTCGGGATAGAAAAGATCAATCGACTCAAACGGTCTGCTGAGATGGATTTCGCCGGCCTTGTTTGCAACGGTCACATTGCCCGCATGTCCGTCCGGTGACGGTAGTAGAACAAACAGGCTGCGCGAGGAAGAACATCCGCATAAAACTGCCGGAAGTATCAATGACATAAGGAGACAGCGGGCATGATTATTCATTGTCGCCTCCCTCCACCTTGATCGCCAGCTTTGTGCCTCTTACGCCAGCAACCGCGGCGGGCGTCTCGAATCTGGTCGCTTCGGCATTCATTCTGGCGATCAGCCCGCTCAGGTAGACCATTGTCCCACGTCGAATCCGTCCGACAAAACAGGCCTTCTTTTCCAGGGCATTGAATTCGTAGCTTGCAAGCTGGAACTTGGTGTCCGGACCAAGCGAGAGCGTGCTGTTGTCATTGAAGACAATGCCTGTCGAGCCCTGTTTTCCCGTCAGCAGGGTGTCGTTCCTGAAAATCCTCATATCCAGATATGCAGCAGTTTGCTCGGCCCCCCTGAGGATATAAACCGGGCCGTTGATGGTTTTTAACCGTCCGACGGAATCACTGTCCGCCCCGAAAACAGAGGCACAGTTGTAAGTCAATAAAAACAACAGAAACAATAATCCGCGATACATGCGAATCCTTTCCGCGAAGATACCTATAAAATCGTAACGAGATAAATGCGATTAAAGATATCACATGCACGGTGTTGCGCAACCGGAAATTTCGTTTATTTAATTATCGCAGGTAAATTACAGCGGAAATCTGTGTCCGTGCTGCCAGCGCGGCGCAGAAACCTTCGGGGACGGCCAGGTCGGCCAGATTCCATTCGCAAAGCTGTTCGGGGGCGTTTCTGAGCGCCAGCAGCTCCGGCGGTTGGTCAGGAAGCAGGGATACGTCGCAGATGTCGGAGGGGGAGGAAAAACCGCTGCCGCATGCCTTCAGATAGGCTTCCTTGCGGGTCCAGCAGCGGTAGAAGGCTGCCGGCTGCATCGCCGGCATCAGAGAGAAAAGTTCGGACTGTTCATGGCGGGAAAAATACTGCCGCGCGATCGCCTCAAAAGGGAGGTCGTCCCGCACCTGCTCCAGGTCGACCCCTAACTCGCAATCCCGTGCCAGCGCCAGAATACAGGAGTCCCCGCTGTGGGAAAGGTTAAAGCAGAGTCCATGGTTGTGACGGTATTTCAGCCCGGGTTTTCCAAATGGATTGGTTGTCAGAAGCAGGTCGGCCGGTTCCGTTTCCAAATAGCCAGCCAGGATCTGCCGGAGTCGTCCGCGTCCGGCAATGAAGCGATTACGAATCTGTCGATCCAGCAGTCTGTCGGCCCGTTGCCGTTCATCAGTGGACAGCAGTTGCCCCACTCCTCTGAGTTCAGCGTCTCCAATGGCCAGGCTGAACTGGCGGATCTGAATCTCGCCCGTACCGGGCCAGAGCCGGGTCATAACTCCTCGGTCGCCAGCCATTGGCCCAGCCGCTGCAGCCCTTCCCGGATCGTCACCCGCGGTTCATAGCCCAGGTCGCGGCGGGCGGCGTCGATGTTGAACCAGTGGGCGGTGGCCAGTTCCTTGGCGACGAAGCGGGTCATGGGTGGCTCTCCCCGCATGCGCAGCAGGCTCCAGAGCCCCTCGCAGGCAGCGCCGGCGGCGTAGGCCATTTTTGGCGGGATGCTGCGGGTTTCGGGCGGCAGGCCGGCGGCGGCCAGAATCCGGTTGACCATATCCCAGAGCGGCAGCGGTTCGCCATTGGAGATGAAATAGGCCTTGCCGGAGATGTCTCCACCCGGAATCAGACGGTCGGCGGCCAACAGGTGGGCTTCGGCGGCGTTGTCCACATAGACCGTGTCCACCAGGCAGGGCTTGCGGCCTATGCGCCGCAGCTTTCCGGCACGTCCCCTGGCGACGATGCGCGGCACCAGATGGTTGTCTCCAGGCCCCCAGATCAGGTGCGGGCGGAGAGACACGGTAGCCATCTGGGGCGAGTCGGCGGCCAGCACGATCTGTTCGGCCATTGCTTTTGTCTGCGGATAGTGGGCGATATAGCTGTCCGGATAGGGCAGGGATTCGTCGCCCCCCTCCACGTCCCGCCCGTCGAAGACAACGCTCGGGGAGCCGGTGTAGACCAGCCGGCTGATATCGTTGGCACGGCAGGCGGCCAGTACGTTTACAGTGCCGGTCACGTTGGCGCTGTAGAAATCGTCGTAATTTCCCCAGATTCCGGCCTTGGCCGCTACGTGGAAGATTATGTCGCACCCCTCGGCCGCCTTGATCAGCAGATCGCGTTTCGACAGGTCGCCGCGGATCTGTTCCACGCCCAGAGTGGCCAGGGTCGGATGCGCGCCGCGCGAGAAACTTCTGACCTGGTCACCCCGCTCACGCAACATGCGTACGATTGCGCCCCCCAGGAAGCCGCCTCCACCGGTCACCAAAGCTTTCATACGAATCCGCCTTCAACCGTATAGCTGCGTTGCCGCGTCACGGCTTTCCTCGACGTACTGAAATGTACGTCTTCGTCGGCCCTTCCTTGGCGCCTTGCTCTCCGCTTGAAATCAAATTCGTTAATCATGACAGTTTTCCCTTTGCCCATATCGCCAGTTTCTCGCGGAAAATCTTGGCGTTGTGGCGGATATCGACCGGGAAGGCCGGATGAAACAGGAAGGTGTCAATTCCCAGGGTATGAACGTGGGCCCTGGCGATATCCAGCAGCTCTTTCCTGATCTGTTCCTGGTCTGCGCTGATGCCTTTCTCCAGCTCTACGCACAGCACCGGCCGCTGGCTGCCCGCTGTTCCGACCCCCACCAGCGCGGTGCGGAAAACGGCCGGGTGCGGGTTGAAGACCCCTTCCACCGGGATCGTGAAGAGCGGTCCGTCCTGGGTCTCGACCCGGTGGGACTTGCGTCCGCAGAACCAGAGCCGTCCCTTGTCGTCAAAGCCACCCAGGTCCCCCATGCGGTGCAGAAAGCCGCCGGCCGGGTCGGTGATCTTGGAGAGACGGTCGGCTTCGGGGCGGTTATGGTAACCGCGCGTCACCTGTTCCCCCTGCACCACAATCTCGCCGATCTTGCCGGGCGGAACCCGCAGCGAATCCTTCCAGAGCGGTATCGCATCGTCGCTGATTTCGATCACTTCCAGCCGGATGCCAGGCACCGGGCGGCCGATACAAACGCCGCCTCCGGCATCGGTGATCGCTCGTGTCTCACCAAGGATCTCGCTGCTGCCGATGGAGCAGACCGGCAGTGCCTCGGTTGCGCCATATGGGGTAAAAATCTCCGCATCGGGCGGCAGCATGCGCGTGAAGCGTTCCAGCACCGCGGCCGGAACCGGTGCTCCGGCCGAGATCACCCGCTTGAGCGTGGGCAGGCTGATGTCCTTTTCAGCGCCGTAACGCCCGACCCGGTTGATCAGGGCCGGCGAACCGAACATGGTCGTAACGCCATGGGTAGTGATGGCGGAGATGATTTTTTCCGGATCCACCGAGCCGGGACGGGTGAAGTCCATCTCCGGGATTACCGCGGTCATGCCGAGGGCCGGCGCAAACAGCGCGAACAGCGGGAAGGTGGGCAGGTCGATCTCGCCCGGCCTGATGTCGTAGACTGCGCGCAGCGCCTCGACCTGGGCCGCGAAGTTGCCGTGGCTGTAGACCGCCCCCTTGGGTGGGCCGGTGCTGCCGCTGGTGAAGAGGATCGCGGCGGTGTCGTCGCGGTCGGTCGGAGCGGCTGAAAAGGAGATGTTCTCTTCATCGTGGCGAAGCAGGCTGTCCAGGGTGGTTCCCCCCCAGAACAGGCGCCGGCCGACGGTGACATGTGTCTTGAGAGTGCTCTTGCCCCAACCGAACAGTACCCGTGCCAAATGAGCCCTGGGGATTCCGATGAAGGCCTGCGGTTCGGCTTCAGCCAGGCAGGCCTTCAGGTTCCTGATTCCCAGGCCGGGGTCGACCAGGACCGGAATCGCACCGGTTTTGAAAAGGGCAAAAGTCAGTGCAAAAAGTTCCGGCCCGGGGGGTACCATCAGTACGCTGCGCACCCCACGGCCGATGCCGTTTCTGATCAGGCCATGGGCGATGCGGTCGGAGAGCGCATTCAGCTCACGAAAGGAGAGGCGAATGTTGCCTTTGGGAAAGATGATGGCCGTTGTGTCTGGCTGGAGGCGGGCCATTTCCGGCAGATGGGCG
Source organism: Geobacteraceae bacterium (assembly GCA_032469775.1). Lineage (GTDB taxonomy): Bacteria > Desulfobacterota > Desulfuromonadia > Geobacterales > Pseudopelobacteraceae > JACRCG01. Next base: position 17,746 of record JAWDJY010000011.1, read on the forward strand.
GCGATGTTGATGAAACGTTGAGAATTCATGGGTAGCGACTCAAGCCTTCTTGACGAACTCCGATTTCAACTGCATGGCGCCGATGCCGTCGATCTTGCAGTCGATATCGTGGTCTCCCGAGATGATGCGGATGTTCCTGACCTTGGTGCCGACCTTGACCACCGAAGATGATCCCTTGATTTTCAGGTCCTTGATCACGGTGACCGAGTCGCCGTCGTTGAGCAGGTTGCCGAAGGCGTCACGGACGACACTGGCGGTCTCCATGCTCTCTGCTGCCGCTTTTGGCCATTCATGGGCGCATTCCGGACAGACGAACATCTCGCCGTCTTCGTAGGTGTACTCGGAGCTGCATGAGGGGCATTTGGGGAGGGTGGTCATATGGTGTCCTTTTGGATGTTTGAATTAGATCCGGGTCCGGTCCAGGAAAGCGGAGATCAACGGTACAACCTCGCTTTTGGCATCTTCCAGGATATAGTGCCCGCAATCCGGATAGCTGTGGACCTCCGCCTCGGGGAAGCGGCGCTGCCATTCGGCCAGGAAGTGCCGGTCGAAGACGAAGTCCTTTTCGCCCCAGAGAATAAGCATCGGCAGGCCGCGGAACTGGTTGATCCCATTGGCGACGGCGCTGATCAGGTCGTAATTGCGGTCGCCCGGTGACAGCGGAATGTCCTGGACAAAGCGCAGCGTGGCGATGCGGTTTGTCCAGGAGTCATAGGGGAGTTGGTACAGCTTGCGGAGTTCCGCTGACATGGGGTTCTGTTTGCAGCCGACCCAGGCCGCTCCGCGGCTGAAGGCGTTCATGCCGCGTACCAGCAGTGTGCCCAGTTTTGTGTCGCGGCAGATTTTGAGGCCCAGCGGGAACGGTTTTGCCGTCGGAAGCGGGAAGGCCCCGGTGTTCAGTATCACCAGACGCCTGATCCGCTCGGGATGTCGCACCGCGTAGGCCATGCCGATCATTCCGCCCCAGTCGTGAACGACCAGCGTGATCCGGTCGGTCAGTCCCAGCTGCTCCAGCAGCCGCTCCAGGTCGTCAACCCGGCGGGGCAGGGTATAGTCGTAACGGTCGTCACCCGGCTTGTCCGAGAAGCCGCAGCCGATATGGTCCGGGACGATGCAGCGGTAACGGCCGCGCAGCGCCAGCACCAGGTTGCGGTAGTAGAACGACCAGGAAGGGTTGCCGTGGACCATCACGACCGGGTCGCCGCTCCCTTCGTCCAGATAGTGGTAGTTCAGGCCATCCAGGTTCAGTGTGTGACCGTTGAAAGGATATTCCCTGGCTAAAGCGTCGGTCACCATTCCACTCCAAGCATCAGGCAGTTCAGGCCGCTGCCGATACCGAGCAGGGCGACCTTGTCGCCAGCCTCAAGCATGTCGCGCTCGGCGGCCAGGGCGGCGGTCAGCGGCAGCGAGACGGTGCCCATGTTGCCGAGGAACTCGAAGGTGGTGAAGTCCTTGTCGGCCGGTATGCCGAGGGTCTTCAGGATCGCGCTCTGGTGGGCCGATCCGACCTGGTGGCAGACCACCCGGTCCACATCTTCGGCGCTCCAGCCGACCTGGGGCAGGAAGGCCTCCCAGGTGCGGCGTCCCAGCTCTACTCCGTAATTCATCACATTGACGCCGTCGGTGCTCATCGACTGCCGATAGCCCCCCCTACCGTCCGGGGTGATGCCCCACAGGCAGAGCTGGTGGTGTTCCGGCGCGGCCTGGGTGGTGCCGCCCAGCAGGCGGCGGCGGGCGGAGCCGGAAAAGGAGCCGTCGGTAAGCAGCACCGCCACGGCCCCGGAGCCGCCGGTCAAGGTTGCCAGCGATGTTGCGAAGTGCTGCATGTTGCATTCTTCCAGCATGCGGGCGATCATGATCTCGTTGATCTCGCGGGCGCTCTCGCATGAGACCACCAGTCCGGCCCGGATCTGTCCCAGTTCGATGCGGTTGGCCACATCCAGGATGCCGTTCAGTACCCCCAGGCAGGCGTTGGAGAGGTCGAAAACCGCCGCGTTCCCGCCGATGCCAAGGCCGGCTGCCACGCGGCAGGCGGTGGCCGGCTCGAACTGTTCCCGGCAGACGCCGGTGTAGATCAGCGCGCCGATCTCGGCGGCGGAAACCCCGCTTGCAGTCAGCGCTTTTTTACCGGCGGCGATCGCCCCCTGGGAAAGCGGGTAGCCAGGCTCCCACCAGCGCCGTTCGCGGATTCCGGTCAGCGCCTGCAGCTGCCCCGGAGCAATGTGCAGCCGGCGGTAGAGCGGTTCCAGGCGGGATTCCAGCTCGGTTGATGAAACGACCACCGGCGCCAGCTGGTAGTCAAGGGCTTCGATTATCACTTTGGTGTACTTCATTTAACTCCTACTCCATCCGTACCGAAAAATCATTCATCTGGTAAATAGTCTTGCCATCCACCGACAGGAAGCCGTCGGCGGTCAGTGTGCGAGTACGCTCATCTACTGCGGTGATCCAGCATTCCACCGTGACCTTGCTGTTGGTCGGGACAATCTGTCCGCGATAGAGCCAGCGGTGCCGTTTTCCCAGCGCCACCGCGGCCAGCGTGTCGCCCGGGTTCCAGCCCCAGCGTTCCACTGCGGCGAACTTGACCAGCTGCAGGAACGACTCCAGCCCCAGTGAGCCGGGCGTGACCGGATCTTCGTAGAAATGGGCCTTGAAGAACCATTCATCCGGATCCACATTCTTGATTCCGCGCAGGTAGCCGAGACCGGCCGGGCCGCCATCCGCTGTGAACAGATCGATGCGGTCGATCATCCGCAGCTGCCTGTCCGGGAATGGCGCTGTCTGAGGATAAGGCAGGTTTTGGCCACGCTCGATTTCGGCACCGGTCGGCTGGTACGGTTTTGCGTCCCTTATGCCGACCTGGGCCGCCAGGGCCTCTTTCGAGAAGAAGCCGAACATCGTCTCCCCCTCGTAGAGGATGCCGTGGCGGTCCGCTACCGAGAAGTCGAATTCCTGAATGATCATGCCGCCGCTGGTGGCGACCTTCTTCATCGTGGCGCTGCAGGTCAGCGTGCCGCTTTCCGGTGTGACCGGGCGGTGCTGGATCGCATTTCCCCCCAGGTTGCGGAAGGAGATGTCGCTGGGGCTGGTCAGGGCCGAACCGACGTAGGCCGCCAGCCAGCCGCAGGGCTGCAGCGCGGCTTCCAGCAGCACCGCGAAGGGCATGCGTGGCTGGCGCTCGACCGCGAAATACCAGGCGTCCGCCGGAATGTCGTACTGCGCCTCGGCCATGGCCCCGGCGGTCATCTGCCACGGTTCGCCCCTGAGCGCGGTAACCCGGTCCATGAACTGGAAAGGAGGCCCGGGCAGTCGGGCGATCTTGCGGCCGCTGTCGAAGATCCGGTATGGTTCGCCGAAACCTTCCGACGGGTTACCGTTACTGTAGGCCAGGATCTGCTCCTTGGTGTAGATGGCCGGTTTAATTACCTCACCCCGCCCCTCTCCCGGAGGGATAAGTGGGGAAGCGGACCAGAGAGCCTCCAGCTTTTCGCGGTTTGTGCCGGTCAGGCGCACCGACATGTTCGTGATTTCCACGATCGGCTTGCCGTCGGCGTACATCAGGGCATCGACGATGCTGTACGGCTCCGGGCCGTAGCCCAGTTCGCGGATGCTGACTTCATAGGTGACGACTCTGGTGGTTTCCAGCACCTGGCCGCGGCAGCAGAGCTTGCTGGCGATTCCCGGCAGCGGTTCCCAGGCCGAGCCAGCGCTTTCGGCCACCCAGCCCATGCGCAGCAGGTAGATGCGCAGCGTGTGCATGCAGCATTCGTACATCAGCGTACCGGGCATGACCCGGTCGTCGACAAAGTGGCAGGTGATGAACCAGTCGTCCGGGTGGATATCGGCTTCGGCCCGGATCTGTCCCAGGCCGTAACGTCCGCCGGTCGGATTGATCTCTATCACCCGGTGTACCAGTTGCATCCGCCCGCCGGGAATGGTCAGCGGCCGGGTCAGGTTGAGCCCTGAGAAGAGTGAGCCGAAGCAGCTTTGCAGGTCGCCGGACCGCAGACGGTCCAGTTGGGAGGCATCGTAGCTTTCAACCGCCAGCGGCGCCAGATCCCGCCAGTCGTCCGGCCGGATGCCGCTGGTCGGGCGCAGGTCGATGGCCGGCCGCACGATCCCCCGACCGGCCTCCAGCGCCTGGCTGGTGAAGAATCCGGCGCAGCCGTCGCGCATGGTCAACAGCGGCTGGCCGTTGACCGTGGCATCGAAACGGAAGCGGAACAGGTAAGTGTCACCCTGGCGGAAAAAACGTTCGATGCGGATATCGTAATGGATCGTCTCGCCCGGGCCCGGCAGCCCGCGGTGAAAAGTGACGACCGCATCCAGCAGGCGATAGACCGCCAGGCCGCGGGTAATGAAGTCGATCCCCAGGTAGCCTGACAGGAACAGGTCGGCCTGCCCGGCCTCGACCGCGATGCAGGTCGGAATCCGGCCGCCGTCCAGGTACCAGGCGCCGGGATGGATGTCATGTTCGGTCACGACCCGACCGCTGGTCATGGATCGTGCCTGGCCCTCCAGCGCCACGATCCGGTCCACCAGCATCAGTGGCTCGTCCGGCAGTCTCACCCTGGTCGGGAAACTGTCCGCCTCGGCAAATTCAGGGCCAAGCATGCGGGCGACACTGCCGATCGCGAACTCCATGCACATCTCGCGGTTGAAGACGCAGGGCTTGTCATTCCCCCGCCCTTGACGGGAGGGGAGTAGGGGGTGGGTGAAGCTGCCGCCGGTAGTAAAAGTGGCACTTTCCCCCCCACCCTGACCCTCCCCCGCCAAGGGGGAGGGCATTGTTTGCGGGGCATCCTCTGGAATAGCTTCATCCCCCAGCGCCTGACGGAGTGAAGCCTGCAGTGCCAGCGCCTTGGCCATCGAGCTGGTCAGTGTGTCGGATACCTTCAGATAGGCTTCGTGGGCCTTGAGGCGCGCTTCCTGGGCAGCGGCAAATTCCCTGATCACCGGTTCGTGCGGGAGGCTGTCGCCGCAAGCCTGATCCGGCCTGCGGGGAGGAATGGTCATGCCCGCCAATTGCGGCATGTGTCGCGCAACGGATGGTGACGTCTGTGCCTGTGCCGCCGGCTGGGTCCGGCGCGGAGGCAGCGACGGCTGAAACGGTGCGCCGCCTGAGGAAATCCTGACCGTCCCCCCCTTGCCGGAGAGCTGGAACCTGGCGGGAGGCGTTGAGAACAGCGGCGACAGGTCCAGCGGCACCCGTTCCGCGACCAGTTGGGCCAGAAGCCGCAACAGTCCCGAATTGGGATCCTGTCCCGGATGGCAGGCCGACCTGGCCAGGTGCGGACGATCCTGCAGGATGCTGCCGATCATCCGGCTGCAGGAACTGCCCGGCCCCATCTCCAGGAACAGGCGCACGCCGTCGGCGTAGGCATGTTCGATCACGTTGGGGAAGTTGACCCCTTCCAGCGCCTGTGCCAGTATGGAATCGGCCGCGCTCTCGCGGTTGACTTCGTATGGAACTCCGGCGGCGCCGCTGTAGAAGCGGATTCCGGGTGGAGGGGTGGTGGGGAAGAGATGCAGCTGCCGGTATGGTCCTCCCACTTCCCGGGCCACTTCGCAGTGGACCGTGGTCACCCCGTGTAGCGGGAAGAAACGGCAGCCTAGCTGCTGCACGACCTGCTCCACCTGGCCGGTTTCGCCGCCGATCACGCATTCATCGGGAGTGTTGACGATCAGCAGGTAGACGCGCCGGAACCCCTGCAGGGCGGCTCGCACCTCCTGCGATGGAGCTGCGGCCACGCCGATGCTCCATTCCACCTGTTCACCCTCCCCGAGCTTCCAGGAACGGCGGGCCGCACGGCACTCACCGGCCAGATCATGGGTGAAGAGGGTCGAATTGCGCATCCGGGTCAGCATGCCGTCACGGTCGTGCCATGCGCCCAGTGCGAACAGACCGGCCGATTCTCCCAGGCTGTAGCCGATCACCGACTGGGGCTGCACCGCGAAACTGCGGACGATATCGCTGACCGCGCAACCGGTGGCAACCTGGCCGAAGATCACGGCCCGGTGGTTCTCGTTGATTTCAGACAGCGGGGCGCCGTTCCAGAACCTCTCCGGCTGGAACTGGCTGCGGAGGTAGAGGTTCTCGGCATCCTGTCGCCGGAAGATTTCCGGCCAGCGGCAGGAAAGTTCGCTGCCCATGCCGGGGTAGTGGTTGCCGGAGCCGGGGAAGACGAAGGCCAGCTTGCCTTCCCTGCCAAGCGGTTCGGTGGAGTAGAACAGCCGGTCATGCAACGAGGGATGGGCGATCAAACCGGACCGGTCGCCATTGTTGCCGAGCAGGTCAAGGCCGTGGTCGATCAGGGTTGAGAGTTCATCCCGGTTGCGTGCCACCAGCGCGATCGCACATGGCTTGTCGTTGGGTGTCTCGGCGCGGGCGTGCCATTCACGCCCCATGGAATACAGGTCGCTGTCCGGCGTGCGGTTGCAGCGCAGGCGCAGGAGGTCGAGCCCGCGGGCAAGTTCGGCCGGGTTTTCTCCGGTGATGCTGAAGAGGCATTCCGTCCCGGCTCCCAACGGCGCTATCCGGTCGGACTCAAGGCGGGGCGGGATATTGTCCCATCCCTCCAGCACGACATGACTGCAACTGCCGTCCACTCCGAAAACACTGACTCCGGCGCGGCGCGGTCCCTCGGCCCGGTTGCGCAGCCAGTAACGCGGAGTGCGCGGCAGGTAGAGCGGCCCGGCGCCGGCCAGTTCCGGGCAGGGATTTTCTATCCCGCGACAATGGGGGATTATCTGCTGGTAAAGCGCAAGGCAGCCCCGTACAAACGAGGCCAGGCCTGATGCGGCGCCGGTGTGGCCGATGTCGCCGGTAATGCTGGATACGGCGCAGGTGCGCTCCTTATGCGCGGCGGAATCGTCGGCCTGGGCGCTGGCGAAGAAACTTTCCAGCGCGGCGGCTTCCATGCGGTCACCGGCCGGGTGTCCGCTCCCGTGGGCTTCCAGATAGGTGATGGTGGCCGGGTTGACGCCGGCGTCACTGTAGGCCCGCTCCAGGGCCTGTCCATAGGCGCCCACGTCGGGGATGACCGTGTCTCCGCTGGAACTGCCGATGCCGCGGATAACCGCGTAGATCCTGTCTCCGTCGCGTTCGGCGTCGTCGAGTCGCTTGAGTACCGCTGAACAGGCCCCTTCGCCGACAATGGCTCCGTCCGCTTTCTGATCAAAGGGAAGTGCCCGTCCGGAGGGGGAGAAGTTTCTGTCGGCATGCTGTCCGAGAACAGCCCGCAGGTCTCCGGCCAGATCCACCGCTCCCACCAGCGCCTTGTCGATCTCGCCGCTCTGCAACTGACGTACGGCCGTTTCCAGCGAGCGGATGCCGGAGCTCTCCTCGCTGGAAAGGGTGAAGCTGGGACCGCCGAAGCGGAATTCCCGTGCGATACGGCTGGCGACGATGTTGCCCAGCGCACCCATGGTGCGGTTGGCGTTCAACGGGGGTCCGGCATCGTCTCGAAGTTGCGCGGTCCAGTCCGCCAGTTCTTGCGGAGACAGCTCCCGTCCCAGCTCCCTGGCCCATGCGGCGGCCTGCTGTGCCAGTGACCAGCGGAAGCTGAAATTGGTGCTGCTCAGGTCGAAAGCGATGCCGATGAAAACCCCGGCCCGCAGGTTGTCCTCCCGGTCCAGGCCGGCGTCGGACATGGCGGCGGCAGCGCTGTTGAGCATCAGGATCTGCTGGGGAAGCATCTCCTCCATCTCGCGCGGCGGAATGCGGAACTGATTCGCGGCCACTTCGACCTCATCCAGGTAATAGCCGTTGAAGGGGGTCTCATTCAGCCCCTCCTCCCTGAACCAGTTGCTTTCTTCCGCTCCCCACCATTTCAGCGGTGGCGTGGGTGCGCTGTGGGACGTGCCTCCCAGTATCCGTTCCTGGCAGGATCGCAGCGATTGCCAGGGGCCGAAGCGTGCATCCAGTCCTACAACCGCGATTTCCGTCCGCGGTTTGGGTTTCTGGTCATGCCTGGTCGCTTTTGGCTGGCCGTTTCTGGGCAGCCACTCCTCAACCAGCAGGTGGGCGTTGATGCCTCCGAAGCCGAAGGCGCTTACCGCTGCCCGTCGTGGTGTGTCGTTGGAACGTCGTTGCCAGGGGATGGCTTCGTTCAGCACCCGGAAAGGGCTGTTGTCCAGGTCCATCCCGGCTTGCGGGGCGCTGAAATTGGCGGTTGGGGGCAGTTGCCCCTCGCCCATGGCCAGCAGCACCTTGGTCAGCGCGGCGGCGCCGGCGGCGGTCAGCAGATGGCCGATGTTGGACTTGATCGAACCGATGATGCAGGATGGGCCGCTTGGCCGCAGATCTCCCCACAGTTCGCGCAGGCTGGCAACCTCGGTAGCGTCGCCGACCTGTGTGCCGGTGGCGTGGCATTCGATCAGGTCCACGTCCTGCGGCTCCCAGCCGGCGCGGGCGTAGGCGGCCCGCATCGCCCGCAGCTGCCCTTCGGAAAGCGGCGCCAGCAGGCTTCCTCCCACATCGTTGGCCAGGCCGATTCCGCGGATTACGCCGTAGATACGGTCGCCGTGGGCAATAGCGTCCTCGGTGCGTTTGAGCAGGAAGATGCCGGCCCCTTCTCCGACCACCAGGCCGTCTCCGGAGGCGTCGAAAGGTGAGCAGATTCCCCGGCGCGACAGGGCGCGCAGTTGTGAGAAGCCCATCTGGGTATAGAGCGGGTCCGGTCGCGATAGTCCGCCGGTCAGCATCGCATCGGCGCGGCCGGACAGCAGCTCGTCGGTTGCCAGTTTGATCGCGTAGAGCGAGGAGGCGCAGGCGGCGTCCAGGGTGCAGCAGCCTCCGCCCAGGCCGAGCGCGGCCGCCAGCATTCCGGCCGGCAGGCCGGCCACATAGCGGTTGAGCGGGTTTGTCGCATCGCGCTTGCCGGAGCGTCCCAGCAGCTTTTCCTCGAAGGTCCTGCCCAGCCACTGGCGCGAGAGTCGGGCGGAGGTTTCGCTGGGAAGGGCCAGGTTGCCGATGATGACGCCGATGCGGGAACGGTCCAGCGGTTCGGTGACACCGTCGTCGTAGGCGCGTTTTCCGGCGTGGATCAACAGGTGGAAGAGCGGGTCAAGTCCGGCCAGTCGTTCATGGGGGAGCGCCAGGCCGGTCAGGGAGGTTACGGAAGGAATCTCTTCTATGAAACAGCCTTTACGGGAATAGACGTGGTCGGCTTTGCCAACCTCGGGATCGAAAGCGACTTCGGCCGGAATATGCCATCTTCCGGCAGGGACCTCTCGCGCAGCGCTGTTGCCGAGGCGGATGTTGTCCCAGAAACGACCGAGGTCGGGCGCATCGGGAAAGATGCCGCCTATCCCGACAATTGCTACCGTTGATGCCGGCTGCATTTCAGGCGGCTCTCAGTTCTTTCTGTTTGTCCTGCGGCAGCTGGTTGAGCTGGAAGGCGCGCCCCAGCGACGGGTCGATAACGCATTCGTAACCTTCCAGTCGCGCCACCAGTTTGCCGGTCTGCCGGTCGAGAAATTCCATGTCTGCTGTGGCGCCATGTTCACGCTCGGCGGTGACGCGCACCAGGATCTGGACGCCGTCGCGGGGGAAGGAGTCGTGATACTGGCGGTAACGTCCGGCAAAGCAGGGCAGCGAGCCGGAACCGAAGCGTTCGAAACTCCACAGGATCATCATCTGGAAGGCGGAGTCCATCACCAGCGGATCGGAGAGCCAGTCGCTGCGGAATGGCTGCCTGATCCAGGCGGACGGTTGCGGCGCCGTGTCGACTATTGCGGAAATCCCTTTTGCTGAACAGCTTTCAATCTGCCGGATACCCTGCAGGTCTGGACCGTGAAACAGGTGTTTGGGATTGTAGATCAGCCCGTCCAGCGGAATGTACGGGGCCGATGGCAGTTCCGGAATCGAACGGATTCCTTCCGGAAGTTGCCGGGCCAGTACGATCTCTCCCTTGGCGTGCAGCACCGGGCGGCCTTCTGCTCCGTTTCCGGTCAGTTCGACCGTCACGATGTGGAGCGAATCGCGTTTTTCGGCCCGTCCGGCCATGACTTGAACAGTGTAGGGGCGGTCCGGTTCGAAGATGACCCCCTTGCAGATCCTCAGGTCGTTGAAGCCATGGAAGCGGAAACCGGGGTTTCCGTGCAGCGCTCCGTGGGAGAGCCATTCCACGACCATCGCCATCGGCAGAACCGCCTTGCCGTCCATGACGTGGGAGCGCAGGAAGGGGTAATCGGCGACACCCAGGGTCAGGCTGAAGGCTTCAGAAAGCGACTTCGACCTGGCCCGGCCCGGGTTTGTCCCGGCCTTGCCGACCATTCCGGCTGTGCCGGCCAGAGCCACTACCTCAACCGGGCCATCCGTGGCGGCGATCTCCCTGATCAGCAGTTCGCTCCCCTTGGCCAGGCTGATCAGTTCGATGCCTTCACCGGCAAAAACCTTCTTCAGCGCAGGCGTGACCATGCCGCCGTCCCACGGGCCCCAGTTGATGCTGACCGCACGACAGCCCGGCCTGCGTCGCGCCTCGTTCTGGGCCAGCTTGTTGAGCACTTCGTTGGCCACGGCGTAGTCGGCCTGTCCGGTGCGTCCGAAACGGCCGGTGGTGGAGGCGAACAGTGCGATGAAACGGAGGTCGTCCCCGGCGGTAGCGGCCAGCAGCGTGCGCAGACCGCTGACCTTGGTGCCGTAGACCTGGGCAAACTGCTCGCGGGTCTTGTCTATGATCAAACGATCGGCCAGTACCCCGGCTCCATGGATGATGCCCCGGATCGGGCCATGTTCCCGGCGGATTTCCGTCAGCAGCGCGCTGACGGCATCGGTGTCGCGGATATCTACGGATCGGTAAAGCGCTTTTCCTCCGGCAGCCTCGACCCGGGCCAGGGTGGTGCGCAGTTCGCGTCCGGCCAGTATTGCCTGATACTGTTCCTCGATCGCCTTGGGATGCATCTTCTCCGTGGCGTGGTCGAGGATGGCCCGCTTGATGCGGCTCTCTTCGGTCAACGCTTCCAGCCAGGCCGGCTCGGGGGTCAGTTCCGGGCTGCGGCCCAGCAGCACCAACAGCGGCCGATAGGCCTGAGCCAGAGCTACCGCGACCGCTGCTGTCACGCCGCGACCTCCGCCGGTCGCCACGATCACTTCACCGGCCTGTACCGGCGGTGAGAGAGGGGCCGGCAGCTCGGGCAGTTCACCCAGCGCCAGGCCGATCCGGCTCCCCGGAGTCAGGCCCACTTCGACCGGACCGCTGCGGAAGAGCTCGTCGGATACGGCACGGGCCGATTCCGCCGCATCAGAAAAAGGACCCAGGTCGATGGCCTTGCAGGTCACATCCGGCCATTCACGGGCGGCGGTCTTGAGCAGCCCGGCCAGGCCGCCCGAGAGCGGGTCGCCGAGCAGTGTGCCGTCGGCGCAACCGAAGAATCCGTCCAGGCGGGAGATGGTGGTGAACAGCGCGCCGCCGGTGCCGCCGGCACGGCGCAGGGCCGGAGCGGCGCTTTTCAGCAGCAGGAAGGCGTTTTCAAGAAAACGGTCGTCGGTGCCGGCCGCCGGAGCGACGATCACCAGTGCCGCCATATCCACGGTGGCCGCGATCCGGTCGGCTTCCTCCACGGCAACCTGTCGTACGGTACGGCCGTTGGAGCGGAGCAGTGAACAGAGCTCACCGGAGAAGGCAGAACCGTCGTCGGTCACCCACAGTTCGCCTTCCTTGGCGACAGCGATGCTGTCGGCGGAGTTTTCAAGTGTGTAGGGGATGATCGTGCTGCGGTTGACGTTGGCACTGTTGTCGACCGGAGTATTGTCTGGTTGTGCCGTTGTCGCTGTGGGAACTGCCGCCGTCTGTGCGCCGGCTCCCAGGTGGCGGGCGATTTCGCCCAGCGTGCGCAGCGTGCCCAGGTGTTCGGGGCCGATCACCGGCGAACCGGGGATGCGCTCCTGCAGCGCCGAGAGGATCTCGACCCGCTTGATGGAGTCGATGCCCAGGTCTGAATCCATGCCCATGTCCAGTTCCAGCATCTCGACCGGGTAGCCGGTTTTCTCGGCCACCACCGCCAGCAGGGTTTCGGTGATCCTGTCAGGTGCCGGTTGAGCGATGGCTGCTGGCGGGGCAGCTGCCGGAGCGGCCGGCTGCAACGGAACCGATATGCTGGCGCCGGCAGGCGGGATCGGAGAGGAAACGGCAACGGCAGGCGTTGCAGCCGGAACCGTGAAAGAGTGTGTTACTGCGCTCCCGCCATGCAACAGGCTCTGCTGCTGTTCCAGCAGGGTCTGTATGGTGCGGCTGGCGGTTTCCTGTCCTTCCAGGAAACGACGGTGCAGCTGGGCGGTTTCCTCCTGCATCTTCTGCAGCACCGCCATGCCTTCCCGGGTCACCCGCAGCGATTCGGCCAGCGCATCCCGCGAAAGCGGGGCCTGGACGGTTGCCGGTGGCATTGCGGACGGAGCTGCCGATGTCGGAGCTACCGCTGTTTGCGGAGCAGAAACCGCTGCTGCTGACGCACGGGCAACGGCCGGGCGCTGAGGCTTCGGTTTTACGTAATTGGCTCCGCAGATCGGTACCGTCATCAGCGGCTTCTTGCCGCTGGCAACGGCGGGCCGGTAGTCTCCGTCCCAGTCGGCCAGTCGTGCGTCGCAACCGAGCGCGGCCAGTCGTGCCAGGACGCGGGCAAGGTCGTTCAGGCCGGCACGCTTGCCGCCCGATGCGTCCAGAGCCAGCGCGACATGTTCTCGTTGACCCAGGATGGCCGATACCAGGCCGGTCAGTCTGGCGCCCGGGCCGACTTCTACAAAAGTCCGTACACCGGCGGCGTACATCGCTTCGATCTCGTCCACGAACTCCACCGGTCTGGCCAGCTGTCCGGCCAGAAGCGCTTTGGCAGCGTTGGTGTCGGACGGGTATACAGCCGCAGTGCTGTTGGCGTAGACCGGAATCCCGGCGCCCCTGAAATCGATCTCGTCCAGCGCGGCCAGGAACGGCGTTGCGGCATCGGCCACCAGCGGGCTGTGGAATGCGGCCGCCACCGGCAGGCGCTTGCAGGTTAGTTTACGGTCGGCAAGAATCTTTGCGGCCCGTTCGATCTCGGCCGTAGCCCCGGACAGGATCGCCTGGGAGGGGGCGTTGCGGTTGGCGATCACCAGATCCAGCCCTTCTTCAGCTATGATCTTTTCGACGGTTGCCAGGGGGGCGGGAACCGCCAGCATGCTGCCCTTGTCGCCGCTGCCGGCTCCCATCAGGCGGCCGCGCAGCCGGGACAGCTCGTGCAGCACGGTCTCATCGAACACACCGGCCGCGCAGAGTGCGGTCAGTTCTCCGTAGCTGTGGCCCGCTACCGCTTCCGGTTTGATACCGAACGATTCAAGGATCTTCAGTGCCGCCAGGCTGACAGCGCCGATGGCCGGTTGGGCCGCTTCAGTCGCCCGCAGCTGTTCTTCCTGCCGCTCGCGGGTTTCCGTATCAAAGGCGGAGGCCGGGTAGATAAGGTCGGACAGCTGCTTGCCATCGACCTGGCCGAATCCGGCATCGGCGGCGGCCAGGGTCTGCAGTGCCAGTGGGAAACGGCAGGACAGGTCCCTGAGCATGCCGGTGTACTGTGCTCCCTGGCCCGGGAAGAGCATGCCCAGGGCGCCGTTTTTCGCGCCGCAGGCGTAACTGGCGCCGTCGGGCGTGCTCCAGCCGTTATGCGGGTTTTTCTGCAGCATATTGCGGGCGTTGGCCACCAGTGTGGCCAGTTGTGTCTGCTTGCGCTCCACAACCAGCGTCAGTCTGCAGTTGTCGCCGCTGTTGAACGATGCCCGGGAAGCCGCAGCCGAGCTCCTCAGTTCGTTCCAGGAACCCTGTAGCGGCACTGAAGCCAGGGCGGCGTCCAGTCCGGAGGCATCGGCAGCGGAAAAAGCGAAAATCTGGATGTCGCCGTTCCACTCCGTCCTGCTCTTTTCGGGCAGGTATTCCTCCAGTACCAGGTGGAAGTTGGAACCGCCGAAGCCGAAGGCGCTGACGCCGGCTCTTCGCGGCGTGTTGCCGTGTGGCAGCCAGGGGCGCTTTTCAGTTGCCAGGTAGAAAGGGGTGCGGCCTGATGTCACTTCGTCCAGCGGCTTTTGCACCTTGATCGTCGGTGGCAGCACCTTGTGATGAAGTGCCAGCGCCGCCTTGATCATTCCCGCAGCACCTGCGGAGGCCTTTGTGTGTCCTATCTGGGATTTGACCGATCCCAGCGAACACCAGGGGGTTTCGGCTTCGCCGAAGACATCGCGCAGCGCATTGACTTCGACCGCATCGCCGACTTTGGTGCCGGTGCCGTGCGCTTCCAGCAGTCCGATGCTGTCGGGGGTGATTCCGGCGAGATCGTAGGCCTCACGCAGCGCCTTTTTCTGCCCGGCTGCGCTGGGGGCGTAGATCGCGTCCCCTTTGCCGTCGCTTGAAGAGCCCACGCTGCGGATCACGGCATAAATCTTGTCCCCATCGCGCTCGGCGTCTGCCAGGCGCTTAATGACAACTATGCCGAGTCCTTCTCCCAGGATCGTGCCATCGGCCGAGGAGTCAAAAGGTTTGGCGTTGCCGGTCGGCGAAAGTGCCGGTGTCTTGCTGAAGCACATGTACATGAAGATGTCGTTGAAGGTGTCGATGCCGCCGGTCACCACCATGTCGGACTTGCCGGTGGCAAGTTCCATGCTGGCCAGATGCAGGGCGCTGAATGAGCTGGCGCAGGCCGCGTCCACGACGCAGTTGGTGCCTCCCAGGTCGTAATGCTTGCTGATCCGTCCGGCCACCACGTTGCCCAAAAGGCCTGGGAACGAGTTTTCCTGCCAGGGCACGTAGGCGTCGGCGATGCGCTGCACCACGTCTTCGCTGACGTCTTCCGCAACACCGGCCTCCTTGAGCGCCTTGCGCCAGATCGGGTGCCCCAGCCTTGCTCCCAAGGGGATCACCAGTTCAAGAGTTCCGGTGACGCCCAGTATGACGCTGGCACGACTGCGGTCGTATTCACGTTCCGGTCCGTAACCGGCATCCTTGAGCGCCTGTCCGGCCGCAACCAGTCCCAGCAGCTGGGAGGTGTCGATGGCTTCAAGCACGTTGGGGGGGATGTTGTACTCCATCGGGTTGAAGTCAACCGGTGAAATGAAGCCGCCACGTTGTCCGTAGGTGCGGTCGGGGCTCTTCTGGTCCTGGTCGTAATAGTCTTCCACCCGCCAGTGGGTTGCCGGGATATCGGTGATGGCATCAATCCCGTCCGCGACATTCGACCAGTAGGTTTGCTGGTCGTCAGCCTGCGGAAAGAGACAGCCGATGCCGATAATGGCCAGTGGTACGGAACTGTTGGATGGTGCCGGTTTCTGATCGTGCGTTTTCACCTAAAGGTACTCCTTGATCTTTGCAAGTTCGAGCGGTTCCATGCGCAGGGCCTCTGGCGGGATAGGGATCCCCTGGCAGCTGAGAAAGTTGGCGCGGGTCAGCACCGCTGCGCCAAAAAGAATATTGAGTGCAACCGTGACAACGTTGCGGTTGGCCGGTGATTCCAGGAACGAACCGGCGGTCCACTCGTTGAAGGCGCCCATGGCCGGGCCGCACCAGACCTGGTAATCGATCTTGCGCGACGAATCACCGTCCTTGGCCCAGTGGGCGGCCTGTCCCAGATACCAGCGGAAGACCAGTGCCATGCGGTGCTTGGGCTCCTGGTCGCCACGCCTTGCCTGGTTCGGGTCGCGTTTCAGGAAGTAGTTGCGGGTCGCCTGCCAGATTTCATCCAACGATGCACGGAAAACCGTTTTTTCGAGTTTTTCCCTTTCCGGAAGCGGTATTTCGTCG
Organism: Geobacteraceae bacterium; assembly: GCA_032469775.1. Classification (GTDB taxonomy): domain Bacteria; phylum Desulfobacterota; class Desulfuromonadia; order Geobacterales; family Pseudopelobacteraceae; genus JACRCG01. The sequence goes on from JAWDJY010000011.1 coordinate 33,504, forward strand.
ATACTGTTGTGCGCCCGGTAGAGTTCGTACAGTTTGGCGGCCCGCATCGGGAACATGGTGCCGCGTTTCAATACCTGCACGTCAACCCCCATCTCGAACATGTCGGCAGCGGGAGCCATGGTCACATCGGCCTGGCGTGTTTCGGCCAGCATCGCGCGTACTTCGTCGGAAGTGCCCGATTCGATGCAGGCCTGGTGGGCCGATCCGACCATGATATAGGCTGCGCCCATGGTAAAGGCTGCGGCGGCCGCGGCCGGGGTCGAGATGCCGCCGGCCAGTCCCACGTGCAGGCGCGAGTCGTAGCCATGTTCCGCCTGCAGTCGGTTCGCCAGCGAGAGGATTGTAGGAAAAAGCGTGCTTGACGGCCGGTTGTCGGTGTGCCCGCCGGAGTCGGCTTCGGCGGTTATGTACTGGGCCATGGGTATCTCGGCGGCCAGTCCCGCCTGTTCGGCGGTTATCTCGCCGGAGGACAGCAGTTCCTTCAGGAACGATTCCGGGGGCGGCGCAAAGAAACGAGCCGCCAGCTCTTCCCGGGAGACCTTGGCGATGATCCGGTTGGGAGCCACGACCTTGCCGTCGGCGGCGCGGTGGATGCCGTGCAGTCGATAGCGGACCAGGGGCAGGGTCAGCTTGAGGAAGGCGGAGGCTTCCACCAGCCGGACCCCTTTTTTGATAAACAGTTCGGCCAGCGACTTTTCCAGTTCCGGTTCGTGGGGGGAGTGGATCAGGTTGCAGCCGAACGGGATTCCTTTGCTGCTCAGGCGGTCAATCGCGGATTCCACAGCGGAAAGGGACAGGCCGGCCGCGCCGAAGAAGCCGAGCATGCCTGCTTTGCCAAGCTCCTCAGCCATTGAGGCAGAGCTTATCCCTTTGGCCATCGAACCACCGATATAGGGGTAGTGCAGACCCAGTTCCGCGCAAAAATCCGGATCGCCAAGGTTCTGCGGCAGAAGCGGCGGAGCGTATCCTTTCAGTGGCAGGGCAGCCGCTGTCGGTTTTTCCGCCCCGAGCATTGCCGCCCCGTGCGATTCGGCATTGATGACACCGTTGTCACTTGTAATAAAGAGCGGTGAACGCAGCGAAAGCAGTGCTGCGCCTACTCCATTTTTTTGTTGATGCGCTTCCGCCGGCCCGGGACAATACCATCCGAGGAGACTGCTTTCAGGCGGATTGCCGCCGGCGCCATCCTTGTGTCTAGGCTGTGTCAAAGGTGAATCTCCTGTCGCAGTAACAAAATCTTTAGCTATACACCCGTAATAAGCTTGAAAATATTTGCCAGGTTAAGAGGGTAATTATTATCTGAAAAATTCAGATAATACAAGACAAGTCTGTATACTCACGACATGGTTAACCACTGGAATTAGAATAACAATTGTTTGACGTTCCGAAAATGCGGGCCGGAGGTGCCCGATGATGTAAAAAAGGCCCGTCCCCGGTACACGGGAGACAGGCCTTTTTTCGGGTTGTTGTTCGATTAGAAGCTTATTCCGACGCCGCCGGCCAGGATGTCAAGTTTGTCATCAAACTGGCGGCGATACTCGGCGTTCAGGAAAATGGGCCCGATCGGGAAGTTCAGTCCCGCAAGCCCGATCACGCTTCCCTTCGTACCGCGCTTGTCGTGGAAGATCAGTGCCTGACCGAGGCCTGCATAGGGCTTGACGAATGGAATCGGTGCATGCACCTTGAACAGAGCTGTAATAGGTACGGATTCATCGCGACTGAAGGTGCGCTTGTTGTCCTTGTCTACCATCGTGTAGCCAAGTGTCGCTCCGATGGAAACCAGGCGGTTCAGGTACAGGTCGCCGAATACTTCGGTGCTGTAGCTGCTTTCGCCGGCAGCAGCTCCGGCACGGACACCTACCGCAATCGAGTCGGAGGCACTGGCTGTTGTTGCGATGGCCAGCAGGGCCAGCAGGGCAAGAATACATCGTTTCATGGTTGATCTCCTTTTAGTAAATTAGAAGTTGTTTTCAGGCAGAAAATAACTTCATTAATACAGTAGCCCTGTTTTTAAGGGTCGGGTTTGGATGGGCGGGCATATTACCCTTTTCATCCGCATCATTCAAGACAGTTGTGCAGGTATGTTTTTCGATGTGTTTAATCGCCTTATAAAGAAGCAAAAAGTATGCTATGCATAAGAGGCTTCATTATCTGATCCATGCGGGGTTCTATGATGACGGTTCCGCTCCAGATAACAAGACGATCCGCGCGGTCGATTTTGCTGCTGCTTGTCCTGATCGTACTTGGTTTTGCCGGCAATTATTTCGCCTTACGCCTGTTTGCCGGTTTCAACTACCTGTTCGGCAGCATTGCGGTGATGCTGGTTTTACGACTCTTCGGCCTCTGGTGGGCAATTCCTGCTGCAGTTGTAGCATCCTGCTGGACGGTCGTGCTGTTCGGTCATCCCTATGCGATGATCTGGCTCTGCGGAGAAGCACTTGTTGTGGGAATGCTGATCAGGCGTGGAGCCGCCAGGAACCTGATCCTGTGTGACGCGGTATACTGGCTTTTTATCGGCTCTCCGCTGATCTGGCTCTTCTTCCGGCATGCGATGGACGTCACCGAACATGGTACCGTGGCCGCGATGCTGATGTACACGGTTATCGGCATCACCAATGCGCTTGCCGCCAGCCTGGTGCTGACCATGTTCTCGCCGAGGGAAGTCAGCGGTGTTTTTATCTGTACCCCTCCTCCGATTCCGATGCAGAACCTGATCTTCAACGTGTTGATGACGATTGTCTCAATTCCTGCCTTGGTTGTGATGATACTTCACGTCAGGAATTCCGAAGAGTTTCACCGGCATGAGCTTTACGAAAGCCTCTTCGACAGCTCCCGGATTGCCGGTTATGAGCTCAGGTTCGCCTTACGCAAATTCACAAATGTTCCGGCTGACGAACTTAAGGAAATCCTGCAGAAATCACGTATAAGAGCGAACCAAGAACTGATCCTGACGGATCGTGCCGGACGGGTGCTGGCTTCCACCGATAACTCGCTATTGATCGGATCCATCCATGATCCTTTTAAAAACGGTGAGATCCGGCCGGTTTCCGAGTACGGCATTGTTCAGCGTCTTCCGCTTTCCGCGTCACCCTTGCCGCTCTGGCAGCGGACAATGCAATCGGTGTATATCCATAAAAGTGAGCTTGGTGGCGGTTCTCAGTGGGTGTTGACAGTTGAAGCGCCCTATGCCCCCTACCAGGCCCTCATCATAAGCGATCAGATCAACTCTCTGCTGCTCCTGCTGCTTTTCAATCTGTTGGCCCTGACCATTTCGGTGGTAATGTCGCGGCGTCTGACGGCGCCCATGCGCATTCTCTCCCAGGTCACAACGGATCTGCCGGAGCGTCTGATGCGTGAGAAAATCAGTTCCTGGCCGGTCAGCAGGGTTGCGGAGGTCGATCAGCTGATCTCTAACTTCAGGGACATGTCCAAAGCCCTGAGCCACAGGTTTCAGGAGATAACCTACATCAACGAGACCCTGGAGCTGCGCGTGGATGAGCGCACCAAACAGCTTTCCAGGGCCAACGACGAGCTTCAGAAGGAAGTCGTCGAGCGTCAGATGACTGAACGGCAGCGTGATCACCTGATGGATGAGCTGATCAACCAGGTTCGATTTCTGCAGACGTTGATCGACGCGATCCCCAATCCGATATTTTACTTGGACAGCAACGGCTTGTACCAGGGGTGCAACCGTTCCTTTGAAGAAAAGTGGGGGTTGTCCCGCGAGGAAATCGTAGGAAAGACGGCTTATGACCTGTTCCCGTGCCAGGAAGCCGACCTTTTTGACAGCTCCGACCGACAGCTGTTGGAAGCAGGTGGGGTGCAGGTCTATGAGACGCAGCTGCGCTATGACGACAAATCGCTGCATTCGGTCATTTTCTACAAGGCCACCTATCAGGACACCGCAGGCAGGACCGAAGGACTGGTCGGTACGATCGTGGATATTACCGACCGGAAAAAGGCTGAAACGGACCGCGACCGCTTGATGATCGAGTTGCAGCAGAAGAACAAGGAGCTGGAGGGGATCGTTTACGTCGCCTCCCATGATCTCAGGTCGCCGCTGGTGAATGTGCAGGGTTTCAGTCGCAGGCTGTCAAAAAGTTGTGCCGAGATAGAAAGCATCATCTCCGCTCTGGAACTATCGGGAGAGGCGCGGGAAAGGCTTTCTCAGATTCTTTCGGTCAGTATTCCCAAGTCGCTCGGTTTCATCACCAGCAGTGTCGAAAAAATGGATTCCCTGCTGAGCGGCCTGTTGCGTCTTTCCCGTCTGGGGCGGGCTGCAATATGTTTCGAGCAGATTGACATGCGCATGCTGGTATCAAGCATAATCGAATCCATGGCCTTTCAGATCGAGTCCGCTTCCGCCACCATAAAGGTGGGTGAGCTGGCCGGCTGCGTGGCCGACAGGGTGCAGATGGGCCAGATTTTCAGTAATCTGATAGATAATGCAATCAAGTATGGTTCTGTCGAACGTCCAGTTGTTGTCTGCATATCCAGCGAGGAGTTCGCCGAGGGGGTCCGGTATTGTGTAGAGGACAACGGCATCGGTATTCCAATTGACCAGCAGGATAAAATATGGGAAATATTTAATCGTCTCAACCCCGGCGGCCCGCCGGGGGAGGGGCTCGGTCTCACGATGGCCCGCAGGATTATTGACCGGCTGGGCGGCTCAATCTGGGTTGAATCGGAGCCGGGTGTGGGGAGCAGGTTCTATGTGGTTTTGCCGAAATCTCAGGGGCGGGCCCAGGATGGGTAGACTGCTGTCAGCTTCCTTCTTGAGTTTTGTACTGTTTTGGTAGACAATAGTTCGATTTCAGCGATAGCCTGTTTGTCGGGGCATAGGAAGGATGTTTCATGCAGGACGGTTTTGAGAAACGGGTAACAATACTGATAGCTGAAGACGATGATGGCCATGCAGAACTGATTGAGGAGAATCTCAGGGATTCCGGGCTGAAAAACGAGATTATCCGCTTCAGGGATGGCCAGGAGGTGCTGGATTTCATGTTTGACGGTCCCGGAGGAACTGCCCCGCGTCGTTTGCATGGCGGTGCCTACATGCTGCTGCTGGATATCCGCATGCCGAAGGTGAGCGGTGTTGATGTCCTGCGGCAGTTAAAGCAGGATCCTGAACTCAGGTCGATGCCGGTGATCATGCTGACGACTACCGACGATCCGCGTGAAATCCAGAACTGCTACGCTTTGGGGTGCAGCTGCTATGTAACCAAGCCGATCGATTATCAGAAATTTTCAGAGATGCTGGTCCGGCTCGGCCTGTTTCTGCTCGTGGTTCAGGTGCCTTCAATTGAAACCTAGTTCGGCTGTTTGGTTGTCAGAAGTTGATTCCTGTGTGATCTGTGCATTGGTATGACAACTATTTAACTATCCTAAATATTTTTTATGGCAAAATTGGCTTGCATTTTGTATAGCTATTGTGTAGACAAACGAAAATAACGACTGTATAAATACAGCTGCCCTGCCCATGTGGAGTTAATCCACACGATGGATGAACGCTGTAGAGTTTGTCCACATTCTCTGTCGGGCGATCCGGTTTTGTTGGATGGAATTTTAGTCTGGATAAAAAGGTGTTAGTGTGAAAAAGAAAAAGATGATCATATCCCAGTCCACGATGGACGTGGACTTTGTTCGCAAGGTGGAGGCATTGTCGGGCACATCGGTGCGGCGTTGTTTCCAGTGCGGCAAATGCTCCGCCGGCTGTCCCATGGCGACCTTCATGGAGCATCCGCCCAACCGTGTGGTACGCCTGTTGCAACTTGGTCAATGGCAGCGCATCCTTGCCGGTCGTTCGATCTGGTACTGCGCCTCGTGCGAGACCTGCTCGACGCGCTGTCCCAACAAGGTGCATCTGGCTTCGATCATGGACGCGCTCCGCAAGCTCTCCTGGGATGCCGAAGGTCCCTCCAAGGAAAGCTACGTTCAGCTGGCCAACAAGCTCTTTCTGCAGAACATCCGCACCTACGGCCGTCAGTACGAGATGCGCCTGGCGGCGGTTTTCAATGTAAAGTCCGGCCAGTTTCTGAAAGACCTGATGCTCGGACCGAAACTGATCTCCAAAGGCAAGCTGAAGATGTTCCACAGCAAGAACAAAAACCTGCCAGAGATCGAAAAGATCTTCACCCGTATCGAAGAGATGCGCAAAAAAGGCGAAGCGCTGTAAAGGCAAGGATGAAGGATGAATTATGAAGGATGAGTATAAGGCCTTTTTTCATAATTCATCCCTCATCCTTCATAATTTACCAAGAGGTTTAGAACATATCCATGAAAGATAAACTCAACTACTCCTATTACCCCGGTTGCTCGTTACATGCATCGGCCGGTGAATACGACCTCTCCACACGAGAACTGTTCAAGCGGCTCGAAATCGGCCTGACAGAAGTTCCGGACTGGTTCTGTTGCGGCGCCACCCCGGCCCACAATGTCGATGAACTGTTGTCGCTGTCTTTGTGCGCCAAGAACCTTGAGCTGGCGGAACAGGTCGAGGGTGATCTGGCCGTGGCCTGCGCCGCATGTTTCTCGCGGCTCAAGACCACCCAGCATGTCCTGGCAGAAAGCGACGTCAAGCGCAAGCAGGTTGAGAAGGCGATCGACGCTCCGCTGAAACTGGATGGCAAGGTCAAGCACCTGCTGGAAATCCTGGCGCGGGATCTGGGGTTGGAGAGGCTGGCCGCTTCGGTGAAGAAGCCGCTGGCCGGCCTGAAGGTGGCCTGCTACTACGGCTGCCTGCTTACGCGTCCCACCGACGTGCCTAATCTGGACTGCGTCGAAGCACCCACGATCATGGAAGACGTCCTCAAGGCGGTTGGCGCTGAAACCGTTGCCTGGAGCCACCGCATGGAATGCTGCGGCGCCAACTTCACCCTCTCGCGCCCCGGCGTCGTGATCCAGTTGACCAACGCCATCCTGGAATCGGCCAAGGAGGCCGGGGCCGATTGCGTCATGGTCGGTTGCCCCCTGTGCCATGGCAACCTGGATATCCGTCAGAAAGAGATCGAGGGGGTCTACAACGTGAACTACGGCCTGCCGGTCTTCTATATTACGCAACTGGTCGGCCTGGCCTGCGGGCTCAGCGCCGACAAACTGGGTCTGGGGGCGCTGATCGTAAATCCGATGCCGCTGTTGAAGGAAAAACAACTACTGTAGGTGCGGGTCTTGCGCCCGACCTGATTGGGCACCCGCAAGGGGCGCCCCTACAAGGGAAACAGAATGTCAAGAATAGGTGTATTTGTCTGCCACTGCGGCGAGAACATATCCAGAACCGTCGATGTTGAACGGGTAGCGGCCCAGGTCGCGAAAATGCCCGGCGTAGCTTTTGCCACCGACTACAAATACATGTGCTCGGATCCCGGCCAGACTCTTTTGAAGAAAACCATCCAGGACCAGAAGCTGTCGCACGTTGTCGTTGCGGCCTGCTCGCCGCGCATGCACGAAAAGACTTTCCGCAAAGCCGTCGAAGCGGCCGGGCTGAACCCCTACCTGTGTGAAATGGCCAACATCCGCGAGCACTGTTCCTGGGTGCATGAAGACAAGCAGGAAGCCACTGCCAAGGCGATCGAAATTGTCGGCATGCTGGTGGAGCGGGTCAAGAAGAACCGGGTCCTGCCCACCATCACCGTTCCGGTCACCAAGAGGTCACTGGTTATCGGCGGCGGCATCGCCGGCATCCAGGCTGCCCTGGATATAGCCGACGCCGGCCATCATGTGGTTCTGGTGGAGCGTGACCCCTCGATCGGCGGTCACATGGCCCAGCTTTCGGAGACCTTTCCCACACTGGACTGCTCCCAATGCATCATGACCCCCAAAATGGTCGACGTGGCCAATCACCCCAACATCACGCTCTACAGCTATTCGGAAATCGAGCAGGTGGACGGCTACATCGGTAACTTCCAGGTCACGATCCGCAGAAAAGCCCGTTCGGTGGATGAGGATAAATGCACCGGTTGCGGCGTCTGCATGGAAAAATGCCCGGTCAAGAAGATTCCCAACAAATTCGACTGCAACCTGGGAATGCGCCCGGCCATCTACGTTCCTTTTCCCCAGGCGGTTCCCAACACCCCGGTCATCGACCGGGACAACTGCATCAAGTTCAAAACCGGCAAATGCGGCCTGTGCCAGAAAGTATGCGGCCCCGGCGCGGTGGACTACGAGCAGGAAGACCGGCTGGTCGTCGAACCTGTCGGCGCGATCGTGGTCGCCACCGGTTTCGACCTCTACACCATCGATGAGAAGCCGAAAGGCTCGATGATCAAAGGTTACGGCGAATTCGGCCACGGCAAGATTCCGGACGTGATCGACGGCATGACCTTCGAACGGTTGGCTTCGGCCTCCGGTCCCACCGGCGGCAAGATCCTGCGCCCGTCAGACGGCAAGGAGCCGAAACAGATAGTGTTCATCCAGTGTATCGGCTCACGGGCCAGGGAAAAAGGCATCTCCTACTGTTCCAAGGTCTGCTGCATGTACACAGCCAAGCACACCATGCTCTACCATCACAAGGTGCACGACGGCCAGGCCTACGTCTTTTTCATGGATGCCAGGACACCTGGCAAGGCCTACGACGAATTCTGGCGCAGGTCGATCGAAGAGGAAGAGGCGGTCTACATCAGGGGCATGGTCTCGCGGCTCTACCAGAAGGGTGACAAGATCGTCGTGATGGGCAGCGACATCGCCGTTGGCGTCCAGGTCGAGATCGAAGCCGACATGGTCGTGCTGGCCACCGCGGTCCAGCCCAGGAGCGGCGCCGACACTCTGGCGCAGAAGCTGGGTATCTCCTACGATAAATACAACTTCTACTCCGAGGCCCACGCCAAACTGCGCCCGGTCGAATGCGCCACGGCCGGTATCTACCTGGCCGGCGCCTGCCAGGGCCCCAAGGATATCCCCGATACCGTTTCCCAGGCCAGCGCCGCCGCGGCCAAGGTTATGACGCTCTTCGCCAAGGACAAGCTTGAACGTGAACCGATCGTGGCCAGGGTCAAGGAAGCCGGCTGCGTCGGCTGCTTCGCCTGCAAAAAGGTCTGCGCCTACGGTGCTGTTGAAGAAAAGGAAATCCGTGACCGCCAGGGCAACCTGATCAAGGTGGTGGCCTACGTAAACCCCGGCGTCTGCGGCGGTTGCGGCACCTGCCAGGCTACCTGTCCGTCCAAGAGCGTGGAGCTGGATGGCTACACTGATGAGCAAATAGTTGCAATGATAGAGGCACTCTAATGCATTCAGAAAAACCCAAACACGACTTCGAACCGAAAATCATCGCCTTCGTCTGCACCTGGTGCACCTACGCCGGGGCTGACCTGGCCGGCACCAGCCGCATGCAGTACCCGGCCAACGTGCGGGTCCTCAAGTTCCCCTGTACCGGCCGTATCGACCCGGTCTTCATCCTGAAAGCTTTTCAACAGGGTGCCGACGGCGTACTGGTTTCCGGCTGCCATCCCGGTGATTGCCACTATATCGCCGGAAACTTCCACGCCCGTCGCCGCTTCGCCGCCTTCCGGAAACTTCTGGAATTCGTCGGCGTAGACCTGGAACGGCTGCAGTTCTCCTGGGTCTCGGCCGCCGAAGGGGGCAAGTGGGTGGAAGTGGTCACCGACCTGACCGAAAAGGTCCGCAACATGGGGCCGATGACTGAGTTCAAGGAACTGGCTCTGGAAGAACAGTGGTCCGGGGCGATCAATACTGAGGAATTGAAGGAAGCCTTCAATCAGATCTGATGTTTCACTTCCACCTTTGATGAAGATGGAAGTGAAAGAGGAACAAAGGTATTATGACCCAAACAATCGACACAAGCATCTACGCCGCAGTTACCGAAGCAATCCAGAGCGAAGCGCAGCGCATCCTTGCTGCCGGGGAGGTTACGGCCGTCGTCGGCTACGCCGCCGCCCGCCGCAAAGGCTCGGCCCAGCCGATCGTGATCACAGCTGCAGCTGATGCGCAAAAGCTGATTTTCACTCCGGCCTGCGTCAACAACCTGGCGGTCTATCTGACTAAAGCCAAAAAAGAGATCCCCAAGAGCGGCCGGATCGGCATCGTTGTCAAAGGGTGCGATCTTAAGGCGCTGGTTGGTCTGATGGGTGAATCCCAGCTGAAACGTGAACAGTTATATCTGATCGGCGTTCCCTGCGCCGGTGTGCTGGCCTCCACGATCCAGCCCGACACCGGGCTGACGGCGGACAGCATCGCCCCCAAATGCCGTGAATGCGACGCCCGCCTGCCGCAGGGATGCGATTTCGTTCCTGCCGGGCAACCGGTCACTCCCGAACTGGAAAAGAAATACGCCAGCGAAATCGCCCGTCTGGAAGCTCTGACGCCGCAAGAACGCTGGGCCTACTGGAAAGAGCAGTTCAGCAAATGCATCAAATGCTACGCCTGTCGCCAGGTCTGCCCGTTCTGCTTCTGCGAACAGTGCCTTTGCGATCGCAACAAGCCGCAGATGGTCGATACCACCCCGCGCCCGGCCGGCAACACCGCCTGGCATATCGTGCGGGCCATGCACCTGGCCGGCAGATGCGCCGGTTGCGCCGAATGCGAGCGGGTCTGCCCGATGGACATCCCGCTGAACCTGCTGAACCGTAAGATGGCCAAGGAGCTGAAGGAGCTGTACGCCTACGAGGCCGGCTTCCAGGTCAACGACAATGGGCCGCTGAACAGCTATACCGAGAAGGATGACCAGAGCTTTATCAAGTAAAGGCTAAAAAGGTTGTATAAATGCAAAAATACATTTCCGAACAAAATCTGAATACCCTGCTGGATCTGCTGATAAAAGAAGGCAAGCGTGTGGTCGCTCCACGCATGAACGCCGGCACGCCGCTCTATGAGCCGCTCGGCAGCTCAAGCGAAATGATCACGGACCAGCTGCCGCGCCGGTCGGGCAAGGAAGCTTTCTTTCCTCTGTGCGAGGACATCATGTCCTACACAAAGGAAGGGCAGAAGGTCGAACTCAAGGACATCGATCCGGCCCGTTTTCCGGAAACGGTGCTGGTGGGTGTGCGTCCCTGCGATGCCGCCGCGATTCCGGTGCTGGATGCGGTTTTTTCCTGGGATTACAAGGACGAATTTTTCCTTGAACGCAGAAAAAAGACCACCATTGTCGGGCTGGCCTGTACAAAGGCCGACGATGCCTGTTTCTGCACCGCCGTGGGGCTCTCGCCGTCCGACACCAAGGGGAGTGACCTGTTTCTGACCCCGCTGGAAGGGGGAGGGTATGCCTGCGAAACTTTCAGCGACAAGGGCGAAACACTGGTCAACAACCATGCCGCCCTCTTCAGCGAACCGAGCGGCGCAAAAAAAGCTGCGCTGGCCGAACCGGGTACCGAAGCCGTCGACCTGAAAAAAGTCAAGGCCTGGCTGGACGAACACTTCGAAGACCCGGCCTGGGATTCCATCGCCACCCGCTGCGTCGGCTGCGGTGCCTGCGCCTTTGTCTGCCCCGCCTGCCACTGCTTCGACATCGTCGACGAAGGGACCGAGAAGAGCGGCAAGCGCAGGAAGAACTGGGACGCCTGCGGCTTCTGGAAATTCACGCACCATGCCTCGGGGCACAACCCCCGCGATCAGCAGCCCAAACGCTACCGTAACCGCATCATGCACAAGTTCAAATATTACGACGATAAATTCGGACAGACGCTCTGCACCGGTTGTGGTCGTTGCATAAGGCTCTGCCCGGTCGGGATTGACATCGCTGCGATCGTGGAAGAGATCAGCAAGAAATAAATTAAAAGGCATCTCACCACGGAGTCACAGAGGGCACGGAGAAACAGAGGTCTTGAAGGTTTACACCCAAAAGAACTTTATTTTATGTATTTCCCAATAGGTACTTTTTTCTAGACTCTCTGTGACTTTGTGGTGAATAAAAAGGTTTAAAAATGTGTGATCACGCCAACAAGAACATCTACCTCCCCTACCTGGCCACAGTCGAGGAGGTCATCGACGAAACTCCCGACGTACGTACCCTCAGGCTGGTGTTCCAGGACGAACAGATCCGGGACAGTTTCAGTTTCCGTGCCGGGCAGTTTGCCGAATACTCGGCTTTCGGAGCCGGTGAATCGACCTTCTGCATCGCTTCTTCACCGACACGTAAAGGGTACATCGAATGCTGCTTCCGCTCGGTCGGCCGGGTTACGGAAGAGCTGCGGCGTTTGGAGGTAGGGGACAGCATGGGGGTTCGTGGTCCCTACGGCAATTCCTTCCCGATTGAGCAGTTCGAGGGCAAGAACCTGGTCTTCGTGGCTGGCGGCATCGCGCTGCCACCACTACGTACGCTGATCTGGAACTGCCTTGACCTGCGGGAGAGGTTCGGCGAGATCACCATAGTCTACGGCGCCAGGACCGAAGCCGACCTGGTCTACAAGCGCGAGCTTAAGGAGTGGGAGGAGAGAGGTGATGTGCGTCTGGTCAAGACCGTTGATCCGGGCGGCAACAGCCCTGAATGGGACGGCAGGGTAGGCTTTGTGCCGACCATTCTCGAGGAAGCCGCGCCTGGTGCCGAAAACACGATCGCTCTGGTCTGCGGTCCTCCGGTTATGATCAAGTTCACGTTGCCGGTGCTGGAGAAACTGGGCTTTAGCGATGATCAGGTCTACACCACGCTGGAGAATCGCATGAAATGCGGTCTGGGCAAGTGCGGCCGCTGCAATGTGGGCAATGTTTACGTCTGCAAGGACGGTCCGGTCTTTACCGCGAAACAGGTCAAGGCCATGCCGATGGAATTCTAACCGGAGAGTTAAAGCTGTATATAAAAAGGCGGCCCGTTGGCCGCCTTTTCGTTTTTAAAGGATATTTGCTGGTGAAGGCTATTTCGAACCCAGAGCCTCCTCGATTTTTTTCAGGTCGAACCCTTCAATAATCCTGCCGTTGATCATGAAGGTCGGGGTGGAGTCTATCTTGTGTTTTTTTGCGATATCCAGCTGCTCTTCCTGGAGCTTGATCCCTTTGGGGGTGATTCTGTCGAATTTACTGATGCTGTCCATTCTGCCGGACATGATTTCCTGGTATGCGCCGGCCCGATCAGGTTGTGAAAGTATGTACTGAATCTTCTCCTTTGCCTTCAGATGCCGCGGCAGCGGGAAAAAAAACACATGCCTTGTGACATCCCTGCGGGTTTCAAAATATTTGGATGCCTTTCGGCAGAAGGGGCAATCCGGGTCGGTGAATTCGATCACTGTCTTGGGTCCGTTACCGATGGTGATGGCCTTGCCCAGATCCAGATCGGCAGCGCCGGCCGGCGACTGCACAAAAATAATTGCTGAAAGAATCAATAGAATTACTGCGGTTCTCATGTATTCGGCTCCAGTTGTCTGTTGTCTGTGAGGTGGTTTGTTCATTCGGCGCATGGCAGCAGCATCGTAAATTCACTGCCCTGTCCGGCAACGCTATCAGCCCAGATCACTCCCCCGAAGCTGTCCACGGCCAGCTTGCAGAAGGCTAGTCCCAGGCCGGCTCCGCCCCGTTCCCTGCCGGAAGTGCTGCTCGATTGCGTAAAGCGGTCAAAGATGCATTTCAGCTCATTTGAAGGGATGCCTTCGCCGGTATCGCGGACACTGAGCGCTACAAAAGAGTTTCCTTCAGAAAAGTTTTCCGGTGCTGAAACATATTCCGGAATAGGTATCGATTCTGCCACGGACCCTTTGAGGCGGCGGCATGAAACCGTTATTTCACCTTCTTCCGGAGTGAACTTCAGCGAATTGCCGATCAGGTTTCCCAGAATCCTGGTCAGTGCATTGGGGTCCGCCGCCACGTCAGTTGTGTTCTCCTCAATCTTGAGTGAGAGCTTTATGCCGTCACGTTCAGCTGCGCGAGAAAGCTGGCCGACGACTTTACGGCAAATGTCCGCCGGATTGCATGGCCGGATTGTCAGATGCATCCTGCCCGCTTCAAAGCGTCTTATATCAAGCAGGTTGTCGATCATCATGACCACTTCATTGCAGCTGTCGATGGCCGACTGCAGATATTCGATCTGCTCGTCGTTAACCGGGCCGAGCCGTCCTTCCCGCATGATATCGATCGAGCCGATCACAGCGGCCATGGGATTTTTCATGTCGTGCGACAGCATCAGGAAAAAATCATCCTTTTCCTGTTCGAGCCTGACCTTGTCCAGGATCGCCAGGCGATGGTCGCGTGCCCGATCAACGCGCATCAGCATGTCGTCCAGAACAAACGGCTTGCTGATATAGTCTTCAGCCCCTATTTTCATGCACTCCACTGCCAGTTCCTCGCTGCCGTGCCCGCTCATCATTATTACCGCTATGTCGCGCCCGGTGGATTTCAGCCGTTTCAGAACTTCGACTCCGTCGATTCCCGGCATCCGTATGTCAAGCAGCATCAGGTTATATCCGGTGTCTTGCTGAAGTATGGCCAACGCCTTTTCGCCGTCACCGGCCCAGGAGGTATCGTACCCGGCCCCTTCCAGTGCAAGCTTCAACGCGAAAGCGATGTCGGGCTCGTCCTCGACGATCAATACTTTATCAGGCGATTTCTGAATCATCGCTACTGCTCCTTTTCAATGCCGGCCAGAAATGCTTCTGCCAGAATCAGGTCTTCCGGCGTAGTGATCTTTATATTGCGGTAGTCGCCTCTTACGACGCTGATCTTGCCGCCGCTGCGCTCAATCAGGGAAGCGTCGTCGGTGCCGGTGAATCCATCCGCTTCGGCGGCCAAATGGGCTGCATGAATGATACCAAAGCGGAACGATTGAGGAGTCTGCGCCTGCCAGAGAGTGTCGCGGAGGGGGGTGTCAACCACTATTCCGTCTGTCACCACCTTGATGGTGTCCTTGGCCGGAACCGCGACCAGGGCGCCGTCAGAAATCCTTGCCACGGCAATCGATTCGCTCAGGACAGCTTCCGTAACCAGCGGTCTTACCCCGTCATGAATCAGCACCACATCGTTGTCATCCGCCTGTTCCCGAATTGCGTTCAGGCCGTTCATCACCGAGTTCTGGCGTTCCTTGCCGCCCGGTATGATTGCCACCACCTTTTTGAAACCACAGGCTTCAACCACATGTTCCCTGCAGTAAGGTATCTCTTCGGCAGGAATTACAAGGTAGATCGAATCTATCAGTGAAGAACGTTCGAACACCGAGATGGTCCGGGCGACAATCGGCAGTCCGTTCAACAGCAGGTACTGTTTGTTGACGGAGGCGCCCATGCGTTTGCCCATGCCGGCTGCCGGGATCAGTGCAATGGATTTGAAAGACATCATTAACTACATCTCCGTAAGTATGGTAGCAGATTCAAGAATAGAAGCAAGCAACGGAGGAAAATCTTTTTCAGGGATAGTGCGGACATCCAGCAGAAAACGATCCCGCTGAACCCTGCCGACAACAGGTGTGGCGACATGTCGCATGGCTGCTTCAATCCGGAAGGGGGTGATGCCGGCGATCCTTATTTCAACCAGGGTGGTCGGAAGCTGCAACAGCGGGAAAGCGCCTCCCCCGGCACTTGATTCGCCCTGATGGCGTGCCAGGGTTACGTTGCCGGGTAATCGCCTGCGCAGGTAGCGCAACAGGCGGTCGGCGCGGTTGGAAAGTTCTTTGGGGGACATCGTCAGCATCTTAAGGGTCGGGATTTCCGCCATGGCCTGCCGCTCATCGCGATAAAGACGCAGGGTGGCCTCGAGTGAGGCCAGGTTGAGTTTGTCCATGCGCAACGCGCGCAACAGCGGGTGTTTCTTCATCGGTCCAATCAGCTCTTTTTTGCCGACGATAATGCCTGCCTGTGGCCCGCCCAGCAGTTTGTCTCCACTGAAGGTGACCACGTCCGCACCGGTTTCCAGGTAGCACCGGATCGTCGGCTCTCCCTTGATGCCATAAGGGGCAAGATCGACAAGGCAGCCGCTGCCGGCATCCAGCATGACCGGGATCTCTTTTTCCCGTCCCAGGGCAGACAGCTCATCCAGCGTCGTTTCCGCGGTGAAGCCGACAATTGCGAAGTTGCTGGTATGCACTTTCAGGAGCAGTGAAGTCGCATCGCTGATTGCGTTGAGATAATCGCGCTTATGGGTGCGGTTGGTGCATCCGACCTCAACCAGGCGGGCTCCGCTCTGGCACATGACGTCCGGGATGCGGAACGAGCCTCCGATCTCAACCAGCTCTCCGCGCGAGACGATCACTTCCCGTCCCGTAGCCAGAGATGACAGGGCCAGAATAACCGCGGCAGCATTGTTGTTGACCACCAGCGCCGCTTCGCAGCCGGTCAGTTCGCAGAGCAACCCCTCCACATGGCTATAGCGGGAGCCGCGCTCGCCCGAGGCCAGGTCGAACTCCAGGTTGGAATATCCGGCCGAAACGGTATGAATGGCCTCTTCGGCCGCATCGGCAAGCGGTGAGCGTCCGAGGTTGGTATGCACCACAACCCCGCTGCCGTTGATCACCTTGCGCAGGCTGGGGGCGGTCCGGGAGCGGAGCTCGGAAGTGATCATGCCAATAATCTGATTGTTGTCAGGCAGGTCTGTCCGTGCGCCGAGTTTGACCGACTCGCGCAGTCGCTCGAGAATCAGGCGTACCACATGCAGGACTTCTGGGCGCGGGCTGTGCTCCAGCAGCAACTGCACCTGCGGCCACTCGAGGATACGGTCCACCCTGGGTATGTTCTTAAGCATATTCTGTCTGGTCACGTTTTCCTTCATAGCTGATCATCGGTTAAACATCCATTTGCGATCCTATTGAAACCGGAATCGCCGTTCCCATCAGAACCTGTCCGCCGTATTCGGCATTCTTGCGCACCAGATCCTCGGCCATGTCGGCGTCCCTCTTGCGGAAAGCGTCGATAATCTTCTGATGTTCCTGAACCGAAATTTCCATCCTGCCCGGCAGGCTGAGCGACATGAACCGGAGACGCTGAAATTTTGTCACCAGTCCAGCGATAAGTTCACGAAGTTTTTCATTGTCGGCAGCCTTTATGAAAAGGTCATGGAAATCGCTGTGAACCTTGAAGAAATGTTTGACGTCATTATGTCTGGCCAGTTCCGCCAGCTTGTCATTGATCGCTTCGAGGCGGTCCAGGTCTTTCTTGCTCAGTTTCAGGCAGGCCCGACGGGCGGCGTATCCCTCCATGATGCTCTTGATGGCATAAAACTCTTCGACATCCTTCTCGCTGAACTCGCTGACCACGGCGCCGCGGCGCGGTATCACGGTCAGGTACCCCTCTGCCTCCAGCTGGCGGAATGCTTCACGGATGGGAGTGCGGCTTATGCCGTATTGTTCGGCCAGTTCCGGTTCAGATACTTTGCTGCCTGCCTTGAGTCGTCCTGAAATAATTGCGTCACGGATATGTTCAAGGATTTTTTCACGAAGGGTCAGGTGCTTTTCCATGGGCTTTTTCATAATAGGTATGGCTCCGGAGGTTTTTTTGCAACATTGTATACAGTATGCAGTATTTGTCAATCTTAACTATGTGTATTCTCGGTTTTTTTTGATGAATTGTCAGTCGCTGTTCCGGCAAATCCGGTTGGATTGTATTAGCGGAGCTGTTAAGAAAGCTGCTTGTAATTTGGAACCCTTGCAGGTAATCTGACCGACTTATGGATCCAGTACGTCATTTGAAAATATCTATTTTTGTCCTGTTGATGCTGGTTTCGGTCGGGACCAGCGGTTTCATGACCATTGAAAGATGGCGTTTTCTTGACGCGCTTTACATGACGGTCATCACCCTGGGTACTGTCGGATTCAAAGAAATCCATGACCTGTCCGATAACGGCAAGATATTCACGATGACGCTGATCGTGGTTGGTGTCAGCGTCATCGGTTATATTGTAGGAAGTCTGGCCCAGATCATGTTTGAAGGGCAGATCCAGCGGATCATGGGGAGGAAAAAGGTGGAAAAGATGATCGATGCGCTTCATGGCCATTATATTATCTGTGGCTACGGCCGGATAGGCTCGCTGATCTGCAAGGAGTTCAAGACTAACAAGTTGCCGTTCGTGATTGTGGAGAAAAATGTTGATGCAATGGAAAAACTCGATGAAGAGGGCTATCTCCACATGCGGGGTGATGCCACGCTGGATGAAACACTGCTCAAGGCCGGCATCAAGCGCGCCAAAGGGCTGATTTCGGTGGTTACCTCGGACACGGAAAATGTCTATATTACCCTGACCGCCAGGGGGCTGAACCCGGATCTTTACATCCTGGCCCGCTCAGGTGAAGAGGGGTCCGATATCAAGCTCAAGCGTGCCGGCGCAAACAAGGTCGTTTCTCCCTACATCATCGGCGGTAGCAGGATGGCACAGTCGGTCCTGCGTCCCAACGTGGTGGATTTCATTGAAATCGCTACCGGCAGCGAACATATGGATCTGCAGATGGAAGAGATCACCATTCCGGATCATTCCGCCTTTGCCGGCGAAACCCTGGTCAGCTCCGGTTTTCGCAAGGAGATCGGCGTAATTATCGTCGGCATCAAGAAGTCGCATGGCAAAATGGTCTTTAACCCCCATTCCCAGGCCAAGATCGAGGGGGGCGACACGCTGATAGTGCTTGGAGAACCGCAATCCATTGCCAAGCTTGAGGATCTGGTTGAACGAACCGCCAATGATTCGGTAATAAAACAACATCGGAAAGAGCACCAATGAAGCAGATGATACACGCCCATGTCCCCTATGCCCGCCTGGCCGAACACCTGGAATACGCGATCAGGCACCGTGTCAACCCGGAGGTCTTCCTTTCCGCCGATTCACTGGATACACTTGTCTGGGAAGAGCTTGCCTCCCATGCCAGCGTGCTGCATGACGCCGGACTGGCGACAACCATCCATGCGCCGTTCATGGACCTCAATCCGGGGGCGATCGATTCGAGTATCCGCGAGGCTACCCGCAATCGCATCCGTCAGGTGATGCGTGCCGCGGAGCTGCTCCGTCCCAGGGTGATCGTGGTTCATCCGGGTTACGACGATCTGCACTATGGCGACAACAGCCTGGTGTGGCTGAAGAACAGTATCGAGTTCTGGAGCGAATTCGTGCCTCGTGCCCGCGAACTGGGAACGATCCTGGCGGTCGAAAACATCTTTGAAAAGGAGCCTTCCACGATCAAGGCGCTGCTGGACGCCATTGACGATCCATGCTTCCGCCACTGTTTCGATGTGGGGCACTGGAACATGTTCAAGACCGTTTCCATGGAGGAGTGGTTCAGGGAGCTGGGTTCCTATATTGTCGAGAGCCATATTCACGATAACAATGGCCGCAGTGACGAACATCTGCCGGTGGGTGAGGGAAGTATCGACTTCGCCGGGTTCTTTCCGCTGCTTGCCAGTTACGCTCCCGAGGCGGTCTGGACCATAGAGGCACACAGCACCGAGCGTCTGCAGCGTGCGCTCGCAAATATCAGGAAATATGTCTGAATAAACAGATTATTCAAGTTCAGGGGGATCGATGGTGTCAGATAAAATACTTGTTGTTGGCGGCTGCGGATACATCGGCAGCCACGTTGTCCGCCAGCTTTCGGAATCAGGCCGCAAGGTCGTGGTATATGACAACCTTTCCACCGGTTTTAGCAATGCGCTGATTCATGGTGAAGAGCTGGTTGTTGGCGATCTGGCTGACGTGGAATCCCTGGATGGACTTTTCGCCAGACACCGGTTTGAAACTGTGCTGCATTTTGCAGCCGCGATCATCGCTCCGGAATCGGTTTCAAAGCCTTTGAAATACTATGGCAACAACACCAGAAATACACTGGGGCTGCTGGATGCCTGTGTCAGGCACGGCGTCAAACGTTTTATCTTCTCGAGTACCGCCGCTGTCTACGGATTTCCCGAGGGGGGGGCGGCTTCCGAGGAAAGCGCACTGGCGCCGATCAATCCCTATGGCACCTCCAAACTGATGAGTGAATGGATGTTGCGGGATGTGGCTGCCGCGCACGGCATGCGTTATGTCGCGCTGCGTTATTTCAACGTGGCCGGCGCCGATCCGCAGGCTCGCATGGGGCAGCGCACGCCCGAGGCTACGCACCTGATCAAGGTGGCTTGTCAGGCGGCGCTGGGTATGCGGGAAAACATCTGTGTCTACGGCAGTGATTATCCCACTCCCGACGGGACCGGCATTCGCGATTATATCCATATCGAGGATCTGGCTTCCGCCCACCTGCATGCGCTGGAGTACCTGGCAAACGGCGGCGAGTCCACCGCCATGAATGTGGGTTACGGCCGGGGCAGCAGCGTACGGGAAGTGCTTGAGGTGGTTAAAAAGGTCAGTGGAATCGATTTTGCGATACTGGAAGCGGAGCGGCGGCCGGGAGATCCCGCCTCGCTGGTTGCAAAAGCAGACAAGATCAGGAGCCTGACCGGCTGGCAGCCACGTTTCGACAGCCTGGAGACGATCGTCGGTGACGCCTGGCGCTGGGAAAGCCGGCTGGCCGAGGTATAGCTGAGGCAAAGATTGATGGCGGCGCTTTATGATGGCGGCCGCAAGCATGTCTCCGCTCTATTCGCGCCTTGTCTTTTTGAATTATTATGATACAAATGCGGGCGAATTATCCTTCATAGAATATTTCAGGCTCATAGGTACGGGAACCAATGGACTTCACAAACCTTTACACCACGCGCATACAGAAAAACTTCGATGATGATCAGGCCGAGATCCTGAAGGCTTTTCACGATAAGGTGGTTTCAAAAGAGGTGGTCAAGGTAACCCTGATCAATTACCACAAGGGGCTGCCGATCATGTATCCCGCAACGGTCGTGGCCGTGGAACGGGGAACTCTGGATCTGGATGTCCATCCGCAACAGGCGGTTGCGATAGACGGGGACCGATATACCCTGATCCGCAGCAATCTCTTCCCGTATGCGATTGCCGCCCATGTTCAATACGTAAATGTCAAGAAGCATGCGGTGACGCTGAACAAGCTGTGCTATGTCGAAATCCTGGCCGAAAAGCGCAACGCGGTCAGGCTGAACCTGGACCCGCCGGTGGATGCCTCCATCATCCATGACGGGATGGAGATCGTAGGCAAGCTGCTGGATATCTCGGTTCAGGGGGTGGCTATGAATCTCGATCATTATCTGCAGATCGAAGCCGGAACAGATGTAACCATCCAGTTCATGCTGCCGGACCTGGCCCTGCAGAAGCAGGTGCAGATGAAGCTGGCGGCGACACTGGTAAATATTGACGGGCAGGCGTCACCCTATCGCTGCCGGTTCAAGGTGTCACCCGACAAACAGCAGGAACAGCTGATATCGCGCTATGTTTTTCAGCGTCAGGTGGAGGTTATCCACGGCTTGAAGGATGTTGTGGATTGACTTGCTTCCGCAGAAGATCGGCAGAGAACCGGTTCAGGCCGTTCCGTACTATCGGACGGCCTTTTTTACTTCGCGGCAGTTTTGATGCTTTGTCTGAGCTCGGAATATATGTTCAGCGGCAGCGGATTCCCGGCCACAACTTTCAGCACGCTCAGGTGCAGGTGGGTAGGAGAACGGCGCCTGGCGGCGTTCAAGCCGCTGCGGCCGATAGTTGCCAGCGGGGTGCCGGGGCGGACGACCGCGCCCAGCTCAACCAGCAACTGATCGTTGTGGGCATAGTAGACCAGGAGCTCGCCGGCAGGTTCGTATACCCAGATGTATTTCCCTCCCCGCAGTCTGCTGGACTTGTCCCATTCCTTCTCCAGTGCCACCACGATACCGCCGGTCATGGACAGCACCTTGACCGGCTTGCCGGTACGGTCGTCAAGGTTGTCCCGGTCATGATCCCTGATGAAGATGTCGAAGGACGGGTGGCCGCCGTGACGGTTTCCGCTGAAAAAGTCATATCCATTCGCCACAAATCCGTGGGTGCGACCGCCGTCGATGGCGCTAAGGCCGTAGCCTTCCACCGGGAAAACCCATTCCGATACGGGGTAGTCCCTGCCGCCACGATTGTAATACTCCTGGCGTACCGAGGCCAGGATCCGCATCAGACCGGTCCGTGCCGCAGACCTGCCGGCCCTGCCGTCCCGGATGTCACTGTTCAGCTGGTTGTAGGCACTGCAGGCCGGAGTGGCGGTCTTGTCATTTGCAATCGCACCGGCCGTGTCGGTCAGCTCGTCAAGGTCCGGCCCGGCCGATTCCGCGGCAGAGTAAAGTGTTGTCGAGAGTGCCAGGGCTGCAAGAAAATAGAGCATGGTACTGCGTTTCATCATTGGTTCCGATCAGGAAAGTGGTCGCAAAATCTGCCGGAAAAGCATATCATCCCGCGTAAGACCGAACAACACAATTAACGGGACGGAATCCTAATGAACCTTACGAAAAAACATATTCTGGATTATCTCAAACAGAGGGAGGGAACGCTCCCTTTTGCCGTTCTGGTGCGGGAATTCGGCGGAAACCATGTCAAGCGCGAGCTGAAAAACATGCTGGACGACATGGCTGCTGACGGTGAGATCGTCCGGTTGAGGGGGAACTCCTACGGGCTGGCGGGGCCGGTCAGGACCGTACGCGGCCGCATAGCGGTACACCGTGACGGCTATGGTTTCGTGACTCCTGAGTCCGGCGGCGAAGATGTCTTCATCCCGTCAAAACAGCTGAAAGGGGCTCTGCATGGTGACCTGGTGGAAACCACCTCGGAGCGGAGCAGGATGGGGGGCAACAAGCTGGACGGCCGTGTCGTGGCGGTTCTGGAGCGGGCTACCAGCCGGGTCGTTGGCCGGTACGAGGAAACCAGGCGCGGAGCGATCGTCATCCCCGAGGACCAGCGCCTCAACCTGGTGGTGGAGATTCCGGTCAAGGCGCGCGGCTCGGCCGAGGACGGCCATCAGGTGGTGGCCGAGTTGACACGCTATCCGATTGGTGGCCGTCCCGCGGAAGGGCGGGTAGTGGAGGTGCTGGGGTGGCCGGATGACCCGGAGGTTGAAGTGCAGTCGGTGATCCGTCGCTTCGATCTGCCGCATGTCTTTGAAAAGGGTGTGCTGGAGGAGGCCGAAGGGGTTGCCGAGACCGTCTCGGTGAACGATTTGAAAGGCAGGACCGATCTGCGCGGTATGCAGACCGTGACAATTGACGGCGAAACCGCCCGCGATTTCGACGATGCCGTTTCTCTGCGCCGCGAGGGGGACAATTTTCGTCTGTGGGTTTCTATCGCCGATGTTTCACACTATGTAAAAAAAGACAGTCTGCTGGATCGTGAGGCCTATCTGCGCGGCACGTCGGTCTATTTTCCGGACCGATGCATACCGATGCTGCCGGAACGACTGTCCAACGGCATCTGTTCGCTCAATCCGCAGGTTGACCGCCTGACGATGACGGCCGAGATGCTCTTCGATCCATCTGGCACAATGCTTGAGTCGACTTTTTACCCGAGTGTCATCAGGAGCTCGGCCCGCCTGACCTACACCATCGTCAAGAGGATCATTGTCGATGACGACCTGGATACTGCGGACAAGTTCAGGCCTTTGACGGGCATGCTGGCCGGGATGAAAGCACTGGCGCTCAACCTGCAGCAGATGCGCAGAAAACGTGGCAGTATCGACTTCGACCTGCCAGAGCCGGAGATCGTTATCGGCCTGACCGGCCAGACCGAGGGGATTATTCGCGCCGAACGCAACTTTGCCCACCAGCTGATCGAGGAGTTCATGCTGGCAGCCAATGAAGCGGTAGCAGCTTTTATCACCTCGCGGGAGATACCTTTCCTGTACCGTGTCCACGAAAATCCTGATCCGGCCAAGCTGAACACCTTCCGGGAGTTCGTCTATGGATTCGGATATGAGTTTGCGCTGGTGGACGACAGGGTCAACCCGCTGGAGCTGCAGCGACTGCTGGCGCAGGCTGACGGTCGTCCCGAAGAACGCATGATCAACTATGCGCTGCTGCGCTGCATGAAACAGGCCCGCTATGCCGCCGAAAATGTGGGGCACTTCGGGCTGGCTTCGGCTTGCTACTGCCACTTTACCTCTCCGATCCGACGTTATCCAGACCTTGTAGTGCATCGCATATTGAAGGCGATGCTATTGGCCGGAGGAGAAGGAAAGCGTTCGTCTAAACAGCTTGCCATTGCCACCGAACGGCTGGGGGAGGTCGCCGAGCATACCAGCAAGCGGGAACGGGTGGCGATGGAGGCAGAGCGGGACGTGGTCGAGATGAAAAAGCTGCAGTACATGCAGCAGCACCTGGGAGAAGAGTTTGACGGCTACATCTCGGGTGTGACCGGGTTCGGTTTTTTTGTGGAGCTGGAAGAGCTGTTCGTCGAGGGCTTGGTGCACGTCTCGACTCTGGCGGATGACCTGTACAATTTTGTCGAGAAACAGCACTCGCTGATCGGCCAGCATTCGCGGCGAACATTCCGCATCGGCGATGCGGCGCGGGTCAAGGTTGCCTCCGTCTCTCCCGCCACGCGCCGGATCGAGTTCGTGCTGACATCACATACATCTTCCTTGCCCCAAAGCGCGCCACTGTCGGCCGCAACTGAAGAATATCCGCGAATTCCGCTGCGGGGCAAGCGCCCTTCGGGCATACAGCAGCGTACCGACAAAGCGGGGGGCGGTCGCCCCCCAGTCGCCGGCAGGGGGGGAGTTGGAGGCAAGGGGCGGACAGGGAGCAGGAAGCGACGATAAAGTCCGTTCATGCCGAATCAGGTTGCGCGACAACACGCCGCTGTGGTAGGAAATGTGCGGCAGGTACATAATATCAAAGTACGGGGATCAGGAAAGAAGCATGAACGAAGAAAAAGTAGTGCCGTTTATCGAACATCTGGTCGAGCTGCGCAAGCGGCTGATAATTATCGTTGTTGCAGTCGTGGTTGGCATGGGGGTGGCGTGGAACTACTCCAATGACCTGATGAAGTTTGTGGAAAAGCCGCTGACCGGCAAGACCTACCTGACCGATATCAAGAAAGATGTCTATTTGAAGGTCAAGGAACTGGCCCCTTCGATGTACACCCGCTACAAACTGGAACAGGAGATCAATGCGCCCCAGAAGCTGAGACCCCTCAACTACAGCGCTCCCCTGGAACCGTTCTTCATCCAGTGCAAGATCTCGATGCTGGCCGGATTCATCCTGGCGCTGCCGATAGTGTTCTATCAGATCTGGCTGTTCATCGCTCCCGGCCTGACCCGCCGCGAGCGCCGGATGGTGATGCCGTTTGTCACGGCGGCCACCCTTACCTTCTGCGTGGGAGCCATGTTCTTCCTGGTGGTGATCTGGCCGGTGATCATAAATTTTTCGCTGTCGTACGAGGCCGAGGGGTTGCAGAGCTGGTTCAACATCAGCGCCTATATCAACTTCTGCCTGCGGCTGATCCTGGTCTTCGGCCTGATCTTCGAACTGCCGGTGCTGACGCTGCTTTTGTCGCGATTCGGAATTGTCAGCTACGAATTCCTGGCGCCGAAGCGTAAATACGCGCTGCTGGCCAGCTCGATCATATCCGCCTTTCACGCTGACCTGATCACGATGTTCGTGATCATGATCCCGCTCTACCTGATGTACGAGATCAGCATCTGGGTTGCCCTGATCTTCGGCAAGAAAAAAGTAAAGATCGAAGAGCAGCTCCCGGCAACTTAGTACATCGCAACTCTTTTCAGGAGGTCCATCATGGCTGTCTCTACTATCGGCATCTTGACCGGAGGGGGTGATTGCCCCGGCCTGAATGCGGTTATCCGTGGGGTGGTGAAGAGCGCCATCATTCGCCATGGCTGGAACGTGATCGGCATCGAGGACGGTTTTGACGGGCTGTTGAATCCTGATAAGTGCCGCCCGCTGACCCTTGACAGCGTGCGGGGAATCCTGCCGCGCGGCGGCACCATTCTGGGAACTACCAACCGCGGTAATCCCTTTGAGTATCCGCTGGAACAGGATGGCAGGATCGTACGGGTCGATTATTCCGACCGTGTGGTGGACAACATCCGCCAGTTGGGGATTGATGCGCTGGTTGCCGTGGGTGGGGAAGGATCGATCAAGATCGCTTTGGGACTCTGGCAGAAAGGGGTGCCGGTGGTCGGAGTGCCCAAGACCATTGACAACGACCTGCGCGAAACCGATTTCACTTTTGGCTATAACACCGCGCTGGAGACCGCTACCGATGCGTTGGACAAGCTGCATACAACCGCCGAGAGTCACCACAGGGTGATGATCCTGGAGGTGATGGGGCGCTACGCCGGCTGGATAGCCCTGGAATCCGGGATTGCCGGAGGCGCGGACGTGATCTTGATCCCGGAAATTCCGTTCGATATTGAACGGATCTGTAGCGCAATCAAGGCGCGTTCGGCGCGTGGCAGCCGTTTCAGCATCCTCGTGGCGGCCGAGGGGGCCTTTCCGATGGGGGGCGACCGGGTTGTGCTCCAGTCCGCCAGCGAAAAACAGGCTATCGAGCGTTTGGGCGGCATTGGGCAGTTCGTTGCCAAAAAAATTGAACAGTGCCTGGACATGGATGTGCGGGTGACTGTCCTGGGGCACCTGCAGCGCGGCGGTTCGCCGACCACCTTCGACCGTGCCCTGGGTAGCCGTTTCGGCACCAGGGCGGTACAGATGATCGTGGATGGCGAATTCGGGAGGATGGCCTGTCTCAAGGGGCGAAGCATCACTTCTGTGCCGATGGAGGATGCAATCCGCGATCTGAAGCTGGTTGACCCCCAGGGTGAGATCGTTGCGGCGGCCGAGGATCTGGGAATCATGCTCGGACGCTGATACCGGATTTACTCTGCATATATAAAATTAGGTTGACAAACAGCCGGAAAACCCCTAAAAGGATAAAAAATGTCTTGTTAGGGGTTTTCTCAATGATGGAGCTTACCCGTAAAGGGGAATATGCAATTCGTGGAATAGTTTATCTGGCGGCGCAACCACCTGACAGGGTCTGCCTGCTGAGTGACATTGCCGCTGCTGTGGATGTGCCGGCCACGTTTCTTGCCAAGATATTCCAGCAGTTCAGCAAGATCGGTCTGGTCAAGTCCTATCGTGGCACAGGCGGAGGATTTCTGCTGGGGCGCGTCCCGGAGAAGATTACGCTGCTTGAGGTGGTTGAAGCGGTAGAAGGGCCGATCATTCCCAACCGTTGCGTTGTTGGCGTGGGGGAATGCGTGCGCGATGTTTCCTGCAAGGTGCACCCGGTCTGGAAAAGGGTCCAGGGACAGGTACGCGAGGTTCTGGCAGGGGTCACACTGAAGGAGCTTTCAGAGGTATAACCCCCCCGGTACAGGGGGGCTGAAACAGCAAAAAAATTTTGCCCAGAAATAGGATAAATTTAGTCCTAATTATCCTGTTGCTTGCGATTGAAGAAATACGGATTATACTGTCAAAAGATTGTTTGATGCCGCTGATAACGGCTACGGAATTAAGGCTTTAAATTTACAGGAGGTAGTATGGATGCATTGATGCTCAGCAGGTTGCAGTTTGCGGTGACGGGAATGTTTCATTTCATTTTTGTCCCGCTGACCTTGGGAATCTCGATCATGATCGCCTGGATGGAAACGCGCTACGTTGCCACCGGTGACGAGATGTGGCTGCGGATGACCAAGTTCTGGGGCAAATTGTTCCTGATCAACTTCGCTCTGGGGGTTGTTACCGGAATTACGATGGAGTTCCAGTTCGGTATGAACTGGGCGGAGTATTCGCGTTATGTCGGCGATATCTTCGGAGCCCCGTTGGCGATTGAAGCCACGGTGGCATTTTTCATGGAATCGGTCTTCATCGGAGTATGGATTTTCGGCTGGGACAAGGTTTCAAAGAAGGTGCACCTGCTGTCGATCTGGCTGGTGGCGATCGCGACCAACCTCTCCGCGCTGTGGATACTGCTGGCCAATGGCTGGATGCAGAATCCGGTCGGTTACGTGATCCGCAACAACCGCGCCGAGATGGTCGATTTTACCGCACTGATCACCAACCCCTACGGATTGATCAAGTTTGGTCACCAGATCGTGTCCGGATATACCGTGGCGGCGTTTTTCGTGATGGGCATCTCCGCCTGGCATCTGCTGCGTAAGAACGAAGTTGATTTTTTCAAGCGTTCCTTCAGGCAGGGCGCGCTCTTCGGCCTGGTTTCGGCGGTCCTGGTCGCCGGCATCGGTGACCTGCACGCCGTTGAAATTGCCAAGGTGCAGCCGGCCAAGTTCGCAGCGATGGAGTCGATCTGGGAAACCCAGAAAGGCGCCGGCATGAACCTGATACTGCTGCCGGACGAGAAGCGCGAATGTAACGCGATCGAGCGCCTGTGCGTACCCAACATGGTCAGCATGCTCGCATTCCATGATGCCAATGCAGAAATCAAGGGACTCAAGGATTTTCCCAAGGACGAGCGTCCGCCGGTTCTGCCGGTGTTTCTCAGCTTCCGCCTGATGGTCGGACTGGGAACCTATTTCATCCTGGCCAGCGCGTTGGCAGTATTGCTCTCGTTCAGGAAAAATCTTGAGGACTATCGTCTGTTCCTGACCGTGCTGCTGTTATCTATCCCGCTCCCTTATATCGCCAACCAGCTGGGGTGGCTCGTGGCCGAGGTGGGGCGTCAGCCATGGATTGTCTATGGTGTGCTCAAGACCGCCGCCGCAGTCTCTAAAAGCGTCGACACCATGCAGGTCGCGGTGTCGCTGGCCGGCTTTACGCTGCTCTACGGGGCTCTGGGGGCTATAGATATCTATCTGCTTGGCAAGTATGCCAGAAAAGGACCGGATAATGATCTCTCCGGGATCATCAACGTTCAGGGGAGGGGATAAGTCATGGATGCCAATGTATTTCAGATAATCTGGTTTGCAGTGTGGGGTGTTCTGTGGGGTGTGTATTTCATGCTTGACGGTTTTGTGCTCGGTACCGGTTTCATGTCAGGCTTCCTCGCCAGAAACGATACCGAGCGGCGGGTGCTGATCAACACCGTGGGACCGGTTTGGGATGGCAACGAGGTCTGGCTGGTCACGGCCGGCGGGGTGACCTTCGCCGCCTTTCCGACCACCTACGCGCTGATGTTCAGCAACCTGTACACGGCTCTGTTGCTGCTATTGTTCGCCC
Organism: Geobacteraceae bacterium; assembly: GCA_032469775.1. Taxonomy (GTDB): domain Bacteria; phylum Desulfobacterota; class Desulfuromonadia; order Geobacterales; family Pseudopelobacteraceae; genus JACRCG01. The sequence continues at coordinate 62,387 of JAWDJY010000011.1, forward strand.
TGATTGTACGTGGCGTAGCCTTCGAGTTTCGCGGCAAGATGGATGGTGAAGGGTGGAAATCCGGTTGGGATATGGCCCTGACAGTTTCCAGCTTTTTACCGGCACTGCTGTTCGGGGTTGCCTTCGGCAATATTTTCAAGGGCATTCCCATGCGCAACGATTTTGCCACCGCAAACTTTGCCTATGACGGATCGCTGCTGACACTGCTCAACCCTTACGGGCTTCTTACCGGAGTTCTGTTCGTGATGCTGTTTGCTGTTCACGGTTCCCTCTATGCCGCAATCAAGACCACCGGCGAACTCTCGGCCAGGGCCGGCCAGATGGCCTCCAGGCTCTGGTTGCCACTGCTCGTCGTGGCGGTGGCGTTTCTCGGATACAGCTATCCGGCGACTAAACTATACTCAAACTACATCTCATCTCCCGTGCTGGTTCTCCTGCCGCTGGTTGCCGTGGTGTCGCTGCTGCTGGTCAAGGTGTTTACGTCAAAGGGGCGTCTGCACATGGCTTTCCTGTTTTCCTGCCTGACGATTACATTCGTCTGTTTTACCGGCGTGGCCGGACTGTTTCCAAATCTGATTCCTTCCAGTGTGGATCCGCTCTCGAGCCTGACGATCTACAACTCATCGTCCAGCCTGTATACCCTCAAGCTGATGGCAGGTGTTGCAGTAGTCTTTGTGCCGATAGTTATCTGCTACAAGATCTGGGTCTACCGGATTTTCCGTGGGCGGGTCAGTAACGAGGACGTGCTCGGCAACCACGAAGCGTATTGAACTAGTATAACATATTGATTTAGTGTGGATCTTCTTCAATTTGCTTGACATGTTACAACCACTCAAGTATGGTCCACGCATCTGAAAAGAAACGCCAACGTCCCGGAAAACCGGGATTTTGGCGTTTTACGGATAAATTCATGATGAAAGGAGCACCCCGCCGGAGATACGCCCGTCAGTAAAACCGGGCAACGACGCCGCTCCGGCAAAGCCGATACAACTTCCAAACTCTTTTATTATGAGAAATTTAATTATCTATCTGTCATGCCTGGTTTTTCTGGCGGCATGCGAAAATGCACCCTTCATAAAGAACGAAATCCAGCCAACCACATCAATGGCCACCGAAACCTCTCTGCTTGACACCAAAAGCATCTCCATTATCCAGAGAAAAAAACAACAGCTGATCATAGAACTGGCCTTCGCACGAAAAACCACTCCTGAGCGGGCACGCCATCTGGCCGGTATCTGCTATGACAAAACCGTGGGTACGGTTTTCATGCCGTTTGATCTGGCCGAAATTGCCCTGGCGGAAACCGGCGGGCACAAGCTGTCCGCACATGCGGTCTCGCCGATGGGAGCTCTCGGTGTCTGGCAGCTGATGCCATACAGGGCCAAAAGCCATGGCTATCAGCCCAGGGACATGAAAGATGATTCCAAGTGTGCCGAGGCCGCCGTACTCGAACTCTACACGAAACTGGAAATGGCTCAGGGCGATCTGGAGCGGGCCAAAAAATACTACTGCGGGCAGGGGCCGCAGGCTAATGCGTATATCAGGAAGATACGCATTATCCGGCGTGAAATGCTGGCCGAGTTCGAAAAACAGGGGGAGAAGCTTGCCCTGGCCGATACCTCGACGAGGATACGTTGAAGGAATTCAGTATTGGTATTTTTCCCGTATGATGCCGGCACTGGAGAGGATGCGCTGAAGCTCCAGCCGGGGTGATTTTGCTTGATATGAAAGCGGCCGCTCTGATATAGTCGGGCGGCTTTTTTTGTGATTATCCATGTATTCAGATGGGGAGGCTATGTGAAGAGGGAAATGTCTTCCGACGGCACGAACGGCCTTACGTTGCGCACCAAAATGGTGCTTCTGTCCGCTTCGGCTTTTGTCGGCATCCTGCTGGTTACGATTATCAGCCTGATGCTGATGAACCAGGTACGCGTCGGCAGCGCTGCTTACAAGACCATTATCGACAACAAGGACGCGCTGGAAAATATAGCGCTGTTGAAATCGGACCTTTATCAGATCAGCTACGATCTGCAGAAGTTCATGCTCGAAGCGGACAAGGCAGCAGCCGAAAGGTATGCCACGGATATAAAGAACAGGACCGCCGAGATCGACAAGAAGTTCGAAGCAGGTCTCAAGCTGGCCGAGGTTCCGGCCCGGCGCGATGTGATCAACAAGGCCAGCAACATCTGGAAGGAATACAGGAAGACTCTGCTGGACGAGGTTTTGCCGGCTGTCAACCGTGGCGAGATATTTACCGCCAGTAACCTGATGTCCGGGGTACAGGCCGAGCGTTTCAACGTGTTCAGCTCGACCGTGGCAACCATGGTTGAAACAATCCGACGTGATGTGATGGCTACCGAAGAAGCGGTGTCAGCTGCGGTCCTGAACAAGATAATAATCAATACCGTTGTGGCGTTACTTACGATCGCCGTGATCACGCTGTTTTCCTACCTGGTTACCAGGTCCATCACCGGACCGCTCAATGCCTGTGTCGATTTTGCGCGCACCGTGGCCGACGGCCGACTCAACCTCCGTCTCGAGGTTTCCGGTGGCGGGGAAACCGCCGCTCTGGCTGTTGCAATGAATACCATGGCCGAGAACCTGAACAGCATGGTGTCTCGCGTCAATTCAGCGGCTGAGGTGCTTACCTCGATTGACAACAACATCGAGAAGGCTGCCCATCAGGTGGTAAGCTCCGCACAATTGCAGGAAAAGTCCGTCAAGGAGACTTCCCAGGCAGTTACCCAGATCAAGAATTCAGTTCGTGAGGTTTCCGAAGGGGTGGACCAACTGGCCACATCGGCCAGCGAGACCGCGTCTTCTTCGCTGGAGATGGCTGCCAGCATCGAGGAAGTGGCTATCAGCGCCGAAAAGCTTGGCGGGGCCGTTGAAGAGGTCAGTTCATCAATTACGGAAATGGCATCCTCAATCAGGGAGATCGGGGCCAGCATCGTCAATCTGCTGGATGCCTCCAGTACCACCGCCTCTTCCATTGCCGAGATGGACGCCACTATCAAGCAGGTTGAGAAAAATGCGATGGACACCTCGGCCATCTCCGAATCGGTGAGATGCGATGCCGAAACCGGCAAGAAAGCGGTTGAAGAAGCAATCGCCGGCATGCAGGCGATCCGCAGCTCATCGAAGATAACCGCCGAGGTGATCGAAAACCTGTCGCTGAGGGCCAACGACATCGGGGCGATTCTTTCGGTTATAGATGAAGTGGCTGAACAGACCAATCTGCTGGCGCTGAATGCCGCCATTATAGCCGCCCAGGCCGGAGAGCACGGCAAGGGTTTTGCCGTGGTTGCCGATGAAATCAGGGAACTGGCCGAACGCACCAGCAGCTCCACCCGCGAGATAGCCGCGGTGATAAAAGGTGTCCAGGAGGATACCCGCCGCGCAGTGGATGCCATCAGCCAGGCTGAAAACAGCATTGCCGAGGGCGAAAAGCTTTCCCAACACTCGGGAGCCGCCCTGGAGAAAATCGTGACCGGTGTCAAGCGGGCCAGTATCCAGGTAAGCGAGATTGCCAGGGCCACCGTAGAACAGGCCCGTGGCAGTCACTGCATAAAAGAGGCGATGGAGAGCGTCGAGGAGATGGTCGGACACATTGCCAACTCGGCCCGGGAGCATACCCAGGGCACCGATCTGATTACGTCTGCTGTGGAGCGAATGAAGGACCTTACCACCCATGTGCGCACTTCCACACGTGAACAGAGCCGTGCCAGCAGCCTTATCGCCCGCTCTACCGAGAACGTCACCTCTCTGGTCGGACATATCCGTGACGCCTGCCGGTTGCAGGTGGAGAGCAGTGTCAAGATTTCCGAATCGGTGAACAACATCCAGGCGTCGACCACAGCCAACAGCCATGCCGCCAAGGTCATGGATGCCTCGGTTAACGGTCTTTCGCGACAGATTGACCTTCTGGAGAAGGAGATGACCGGTTTCAAAATATGATTCCGGATCAAAAATACTATGAGCAGGCTTAAAAAACGTTTTTCAGAGCTTAAAGAGCGTAACCAAAAGGCACTGGTCACGTTCGTTACCGCCGGTGATCCGGACCTTGAGAAAACTGAGCGGATAATCCATGCCCTGGAAGCCGCCGGAGCCGACGTGATCGAATTGGGTGTCCCCTTTTCGGACCCGATGGCGGATGGTCCCACCATCCAGCTTTCATCGGAGCGTGCCCTGGCATCCGGGACAACTCTGGCCGGTATTCTGGCAACCGTAAAGAACGTACGGCTCAGTTCCAGGATACCGATCATACTGATGGGGTATCTTAATCCGGTTTACGCCTATGGCTACGAGCGATTCTGCCGCGATGCCGCCGATGCCGGCGTGGACGGCGTTCTGCTGGTGGACCTGCCGCCCGAGGAATCTAACGAACTGATGCCGTACGCGTTGCAATACGGTATAGACGTAATCTTCCTGCTTACCCCTACCTCCGACTCATCCAGAATAAAGCTGGTGAACAAAATCGGCCGCGGATTTGTCTATTATGTCACCGTGACCGGCGTCACCGGCGTCCGACAGGCGGTTTCAGAATCATTGAAAGCCGAACTGGCGAACATAATGGAAAAGATCAAGCTGCCGGTCATGGCCGGTTTTGGCATATCCACACCGGAACAGGCCGCCGAGGTGGCAGGTCTGGCCGACGGAGTCGTGGTCGGCAGCGCCATCGTCAAGCTGTTTGAAAAACAGCCAGGACAGCAGCTCGAACAGGAACTTGGACAGCTGGTCCACTCGCTGAAACAGGCCATTTCCTGAAGGTTGAACAAACTTGACACCACCGGGTAATTCTGTTACCTAGCTTTTTTACTGATAGTCAAAATATTTAGGATTGTGAAAGATGCGAGGCCGACCATGAGCTGGTTCAACAAAGAAAAGACCGGGGTAGAAAAATCCGACGGTAAAAAAGTAAAGGTTCCCGAGGGAATGTGGATCAAGTGCCAGGGGTGCTCGGAAACAGTTTTGAGCAAGGATGTGGAGGCCAATCTGCAGGTTTGCCCCAAGTGTGGTTACCACTATCGCATCTCTGCCCGCAAAAGGCTTGAAGCACTGCTTGACGGTGGTACCTGGCAGGAATTCGATGCCGAGGTGACTTCGGTCGATTTCCTTGAGTTCAAGGATGCCAAGAGCTACCAGGACCGTATCGATGCCGCTCTTTCCAAAGGCGGTTCGAAGGATGCGGTAATCTGTGTGGAGGGGGCGATCGAGGAGATGGCGGTGCAGGTTTCCTGTTTCGACTTCTCGTTCATGGGGGGCAGCATGGGGAGCGTGGTCGGCGAGAAGATCACCCGTTCCATCGAGCGCGGACTGCAGAAGAACCAGCCGGTAATCATAATTTCCGCTTCGGGGGGAGCGCGCATGCAGGAGAGCATTCTCTCCCTGATGCAGATGGCGAAAACTTCGGCGGCGCTGGCAAAACTGAAGCAGGCCGGCATTCCCTTCATTTCGCTGCTGACCGACCCAACCACAGGCGGCGTCACCGCCAGTTTCGCGATGCTGGGCGATATCAACATCGCCGAGCCCAAGGCGCTGATCGGCTTCGCCGGACCGCGGGTCATCGAGCAGACCATCCGCCAGAAGCTCCCGGAAGGTTTTCAGAGGGCGGAGTACCTGGTGGACCACGGCATGGTCGATGTGATCATCCCCCGTACCGAGATGAGGCAGAAACTGGCCTCCATCCTGAAAATGCTGCATCGTCCCACCGCCTGAGATGCCTCTGGCGGATGTGCTGGAGAAACTGTATTCCCGTCGGCGCTTCGGTATCAAGCCGGGCGTCGACAGGGTACGCCTCCTTTTGGCACGTCTTGGCCACCCGGAGAATGATTTCCGCAGCATTCACGTTGTCGGTACGAACGGCAAGGGTTCCACATCGGCATTCCTCTCTTCGATACTGACGCGGGCCGGTTATCGTACCGCCCAGTTCAGTTCTCCCCACCTTGTTCGATTCAGTGAACGTTTCAGAATAAACGGCGCCGAATACCCGGCCGACAGCCTGTGTGACTGTCTGGAAACCGTGCTGGATGCCGCGCCGGAAGAAGCAACTTTTTTTGAAATCACAACGGCTCTGGCCGCCTTCATATTCAGCAGGGAAAAAGTAGAGCTGGCGGTGATCGAGGCCGGCATGGGAGGGCGTTCCGACGCCACCGCCGCCATTGCCGGCGAGTTGACCATCATCACACCGATCGCCCTGGACCACGCCGAATACCTGGGGGCGACCCTGGCGGAGATCGCGACGGAAAAAGCCGGCATCATTGAAGCCGGCACGCCCGTGGTCTGTGCCGGGCAGGAAAAGTCAGTGCTCTCCGCAGTTCAGGACCGCTGCCTCCATGGCGGAAATGATCTGCGAGTCTGCGGCGAAGACTTCTCGTCGGCCTGGAACACTACCGGCAGCCTTGATTATTCCGGTATTTACAGTGAACTGGCGGGACTTGTGCCCGGCATACCGGGGAGCTACCAGGGCGGAAACGCCGCGCTGGCGATGGCCGCCGCCGAACTGCTGGATTCAGCCGGAACAACAGTTCCCGTTTCCGCCATTGGGCAGGGCATCGGCGAAGCGTATTGGCCGGGCAGAATGGAGCTGATTCCCGGCAACCCGCCGCTGCTGCTTGACGGCGCCCACAATCCGGCCGGCTCGCTGGCGCTGGCCGAGGCCCTTGCCGGTTACCCTCGCAAGCGCATCCTGCTTGTCAGCGGAGTTTGCGCCGACAAGGATGTGGAACAGATCTACGTTCCGCTGTCATCGCTGGTTGAACGGGTTTATACCGTGACCCCCAGGGTGGAACGGGCGATGAAAGATACGGAACTGTCCCGGCTGATTACGGAGATGGGGCTCGTATCGCAAGCTTGCGGCACGGTAAGTGAAGGTATCAGCGCCGCCAGGAACGAGTCCATGGCCGGAGACCTGATTCTGGTGTGCGGTTCGCTCTTTGTTGTGGGCGAGGCCAAGGCCTGGCTCGAAAATGTAGACTACAGCGGTATCCGAGGCTGATTCCCGATATGAAAACGATATTGATACTACTGCTGCTGATACTTGCCAACGTTCCCTGCGTATCGGTCGCAGATGGGGCCGAATCGCCCTTTCCCGACGAAAACATCCATATCAAGGCTGATTCCATGGATCACGGCCAGTCTGACGGCCTATTCAGCGCCTGGGGCAACGTGGTGGTTACCTGGCAGGGGCTGAACCTGGCGGCTGACCGGGCTGTCTATGACAGCAACACCCATATTCTGCTGGCCAGCGGAAACATTACCGTTTCAAAAGGCAACGACGTGCTCAAGGGACAGTCGCTGCTGCTCAACCTCGAGAGCGGCCGGGCCGAGATGGACCAGGCCACCCTGACGATGCCGGAGACAAATCTCTCCTTTACCGGTGAAAAGATCATCCGCGAGAGCGAGAGCGAATTTCAGGTCAATTCCACCGAACTCACCACCTGTGACCTGCCCGACCCGAGCTGGAAATTCGGCGCGGACAGGCTCAATGTGAATGTGCTGGGTTACGCCACCGGCCGTAATATCGTCTTCTATATCAAGGATGTTCCGGTGATGTACCTGCCCTGGATCGCATTTCCGGTGGTCCGCGAAAAGAAATCCGGCCTGCTCTTCCCGAAGGTGGGCTACTCCAATGCCCGCGGGGCGCAACTCGACATACCCGTATACTGGGTCATTTCTCCCAGTCAGGACCTGCTGTTCGATCTGGATCTGCTCTCCAAAAGGGGCGTGGGAACCGGGATTGACTATCGCTATATCCGCGCCAGGGGCAGTGAGGGGCATCTGGGCGGCTACCAGATATACGATATTCTCAAGGATCGCTGGCGCTGGCAGATCGGGCAGAGCCACAAGGAGATCTTCTCCCCGGATGCAAACCTGAGAATGGATGTCAATCTTACCGGGGACCGTAGTTTTCTTGGGGATTTCGGCGAGAAAAGCGGAGATTACAACCGCCAGTCCACCGACACCACCATCAACCTGCTGAAGGCCTGGCAGCACTATGCGCTGACATCCTATCTCCATTACAGCGAAGACCTGTATGCTACCGATAACCGGGGCACCGTGCAGACCCTGCCGGCGGTGGAACTGGCCGGTGTGCGCCAGTCGATTTTCAAGACGCCGCTCTATTTCGACATCGATGCCGGCATCGCCAACCTGTACCGCGAAGGCGCACCCAGCGGGCAGCGTCTGCAGCTGTTTCCCAGGGTTACGTATCTGACATCGCTGAACGGCTACCTCCAGGTATCGGCCTTTGCGGGGGCGCATGTCAGGGGCTACACCACCGACAAACGGGCCGCAGGCAGCGAAGTCAAGAGCAGCGCGGGCGAACTGGCGCCGGAGGTGGGTGTGCGGGTTTCGACTTCGCTCTCCCGCGGCTTCGATGTCCAGTCCGCCAACCTCAAGAAAGTAAGGCACGAGATCGTTCCGGAGGTCAGCTACGGATATATTCCGGAACGCGCCCAGCAGCGCCTCCCCTTCTATGATTATGCGGATCGCCTGCTCTGGAAGAATTCACTGGGCTTTTCCGTCACAAACGTGATAACCGGCAAGTTTGCCTACGGCGAAACCAGCGAATACCGGGAGATCTCAAGAATCAGGCTGATGCTCGACTACAATATCGAAGGAGAGAGACGGGACCTGCTGACTTTGGCTGACAACCAGCACTACTGGAGCGACCTGGTCCTCGAGAGCGACACCTGGCTGAACAGGAACATGCGCCTGACCTTTGACAGCCGCTACAATTTCCGTGACAACCGCCTGACGGCCGCAGCGGTGGGGCTGGAGGTGGATGACCGGCAGGGCAATTCGATCGGCGCCGGTTACCAGATGGCCCGCAACCAGGTTGAATACCTGGAGGGGCGTCTGGCAACCAGGTACCTGAAGCCTTTCTACCTGTCGTACCTTGCCCGCTATTCATTTGACCGGAGCGATTTCCTGGAGTCGGTCTATTCGGTCGAGTACCGCCACAAATGCTGGAGTGTCACATCGGCAATCCACCAGCGCCCAGGAAATTATTCCTATACATTCAATTTCAACCTGGCCGGACTGGGCGGAAAATAATTCACTTGCAGATCAGGGATAGTATTCCAGCAGAAACAGCAACCTTTTGTATTCCTCCACCTTTTCAGCCGATTCCCTGCCCAGTGTACTGCGGAAAACCGGTTCCGCGAACCTGCCCAGAAAACTGCGTTCCGGCCGGCCAAGGGGCGGATTTTCCTGCCCGATGCGGTCCGGAATCCTGATCCTGCCGGGTGTGAAACGTCTGACTGCACTCTTCAGGCAGGGGTTGAGCACGATCAGGCTGTCCCTGCCCGCTTCGGGGGTGTTGCCGGCCGCGGTTCCCAGGTAGAGAACGAAATTGCCCGGTGAGCGGCGTTCCTTTTCCAGCTGTCGCAGTCGTTCGATTTCCCCGGCAACATCCTCCCTTGAACCGGCATGCGCAAAAAGCAGCAGCCGCAGCCCGGTCCGGTCCACCAGTTCCAGCAGCTCGTCGATGCGGTAGGTTTGCACACGGGGATGCAGCAGCGCATCCGCCAGGCCGCAGTCGGTGCCGGTTTCATCGGCTGCATCCAGGAAGTTCGCCAGCCTGGAGCCTGGGCGGGCCCTGTCCAGCAGCCTGCGGGCCGCGGCTGGGGTCCTGATGTCCAGCAGTTTCAGCGCGCGACGGATCGATTCCTCTTCCCGGCGGGCGTAACGGCTGTAGAGCATGATCCGGATAATGCCGCCGGGCAAAAGATGCTTTTCAAGGGATTTCAATCCGGCGGCCGGGTCGTCCAGGTGGTGGAGCACGCCGTAGGAGTCGATCAGCGCGTACTCTCCCTGGATCGACTTGCCGTCCAGGATGTCGCCGCAGCGGTACTCCACATTCATCCGGCCGTGCAGCAGGCAGTGCAGGCGGGCTCTGCTCAGGCTGCGTTCCGAGATGTCCAGCGCGGTAATGGCGGCGCCGGGGTTTGCCACGGCAAACGGGTAAGGGGAGAAAGTGCCGCAGCCCGCGATCAGGATGCGGGCGTCTTCAGGCGGCAGGCATCTGTTGAAACGGCTCCAGAGGGCCGGCAGGTTGAGCGCGTATGTGTCGCTACGCGGCACTGACGCCAGCAGCGGATAGCGGGGGTAGGGATATCTCTGGTAGTGTTCCTGTACCGGGTTGGTCATGCTGCACTGTATCAGGATGCGCCACTGCTTTCAACATCGAGTAACCCTGAAAACGGCATTTACTCACGCAACGGCGCAACGAACGCGACGAAATTCAAATACCTAAGAGGATTTGTAACATCATCAATCTGGCAAATGATATTATCGTTTAACTGCTTGATTTTACGTTGCGTCGTCGCCTAGAGGCGCCTGCTTTTTGGTGCGTTTGTCGCGTGAAACTGCTTAATCTAGGGTAAACAGAAAGGCCTCTCCAGGTGTGGAGAGGCCCTTGATGGATCGGGTCCGGTGCTGTTGCTTATTTCTTGAAGGTGGCATCCTCGACGATGGCGGAGTACTTGTAGCCGCCGCCGAAATCCCTGTCCTTGGCCAGTATTCCGCTTACTGTGACGATATCGCCGACATTGACCATCTCTTTGGATGTGCATACCAGGTTATGGTTGCCTTTGGCCTGCGATCCGGTCCCATCCTGGATATGAACCCAGTTTCTGTCCATGATCCGTGCCGACACCTTGACGACCTTGCCGCGGATGACCACTTTTTTCTTGTTCAGCTTGGCGCTGTTGGCAAAGGCTCCCTGTACCGTCGTTGCGTTGGGGCCGGTGGCCTTGGGCACCGAGATCTTGGTGTCCTTTTCGGTTGCGGCTCCCTTGCTGCCGGGGGAACCGGCCGCATCTTTCGGCGCCTCACCCTTTGCTCCCTTTGCAGCCGGAGCAGTTGCCGCGCCGGAGGCCAGGCCATCGGCAAAGATTATCTTGTCGAACTTGCGCTTGAGGCTCTTGCTTTCAAAGTTGACCATTTCCATGCCGCCCTTGAAGCTTACCTGGGAACCGGCCTTGACGCTGGTCTCCGGTGCTGCGACCCATACTTTTTCGCCGTTTTTCTTCTGCAGGTTGACGTATGTGTAGCCGCCGCTGTTCATGGTTTCTACGACCTTGCCGGAGAGCACTTCAGCCGGCTGGGCAGCGTTCGCGGCAGCGGGTTTGGCCACCTTGTCCGGCATGGCCAGAACGGCTGACGCTGACAGTGCTGCAAGACAGGTTAGTGACAATATGAGTTTCTTTTTCATGGAATCCCCTTTTTTTGATTTACCAGCTTCGGTTTACAATACTATCATAACAACATTAAGCTCGGCACTAAAAAATACAGGATCGGCACATGTTCAACCGGCTGTACATCCACATACCTTTCTGTATTGAGAAGTGCGGCTACTGCGCCTTTGTTTCCGCCAGGGCCCGACCCGGGGAAATCGAAAGCTACCATGAACTGCTGCTGCGGGAGATGCGGCTGGCCGTTGAGGACCACGAATCCGGGCCACCGCTGAACTCGATATATTTCGGCGGCGGCACGCCGTCCCTGATGCAGCCCCGGCAGGTGTCAGGAATCATCGACCTGGCTGCGGAGCTGTTTTCGTTGTCGCCGCAGGCCGAGATCACTCTGGAGGCCAACCCGGGAACAATCGGGCGCGAGCGGCTGCAAGACTTCAGGGCGGCCGGTGTCAACCGACTTTCGCTGGGAGTGCAGAGCTTTGACGATGTTATGCTGCGCCGACTGGGGCGCGTGCATGATTCCGCCCAGGCCCGCCATGCTTTCCTCGAAGCCCGCCTGGCCGGATTCGGCAACATCGGCATCGACCTGATCCACGGACTGCCGGGTCAGACCCTTTCCGGGTGGGGGGAGGAGCTGCGCCAGGCGCTGGCTCTGTCGCCGGAGCATATCTCGGTTTACGGCCTGACGGTGGAAGAGGGCACCCCCTTTGCGCTGCGCTATCCGGAGGATTGTACTGAAATCCCGGATCAGGACCGCTCGGCGGAAATGTTCGAAACCGCCGATACCGTTCTGGTCGAGGCCGGTTTCGAACATTATG
>JAWDJY010000012.1:0-72946 GCA_032469775.1 Geobacteraceae bacterium
GATTACGCTGGTGATCCTGCCATATACCCTGCACCGCCTCGGCTCGGATGAGTTTGCGATCTGGGCTCTGGCGGGAGTGATCTCATCCTATGTCCAATTGAGCGATTTCGGCATGACCGAAAGCCTGATCAGGTTTTTTGCAGAATATCGCGAGCGCAACGATAATGAACGGATCAATCAGTTGCTGAATACCGCGCTGGTGATCTATTTCCTGATTCTGGCGATTGTGGGAAGCCTGCTCCTGTCTGCCTTGCCGCTGATTGTCGAACGGGTTCTGCATATACCGCAACAGCTGGCGCCGAAGGCGGTCAGCGTTTTCTACATCGCGATTCTGCTGTTCTGCCTGAACCTGCTGATGAGTTCATTCGCCTCGCTGATCAACGGCTTTCAGCGGATGGGACATACCAATGCCATCTCACTGCTATCAACCATCATGACCGCAGTGGGTGTATTCTACTTTCTTTCACACGGTTATGGCCTGATGGGGCTGGTTTACAATAACGCCATCGTAACCCTGTTCACAATTCTGGCGAACTGCCTGATCGCCTGGCGACTTTTTCCGGAGATGAGGATCAACCCGTTCAGGTATTTCAATCGGGAAGCCCTGGGGTTGATTTTCGGATACAGCTGGAAAGTGCAGGTCTCGACGGTCGCCCACCTGCTGATATTCCAGATCGACAGGGTGCTGCTGAGCCACTTTGTCGGGCTTGAAGCGGTCAGTATCTATGAGGTGGCCAACCGGGTCGCGTCGCAGGCCAGATCTTTTGTCGCAACTGTCTTCACACCGATGATACCGGCCGTTTCGGCCTTGCATGTTTCCACAGATCTTGCGAAAATCGGCGGACTCTATCGTCGGGCCGTCAAATACATGGGGATTCTGGCGCTGTCGGTCTCTTTTCTGGTAATCGGGCTGGCCAAGCCGTTTATCTCGACCTGGGTCGGCGCCGGCTACGATGAAAGCGCGTTGACACTGCAGCTGCTGATGGCGATCTACCTGGTGAACCTGCTGACCGGCCCGGGATCGTACATTATGAGCGGTCTCAATCGTCCCGAGGTGAGCATGCGCTCGTCGGTCATGGCGGGGGTCATCAACGTGGTCTGCTGCCTGGTTCTGGTCAGGTCGCTGGGGTATTACGGGATAATTGCCGGAATCGGCCTGTCGCTGCTCATTTCCGCCGGCTACTTCATCGGGATGCTGCACAAGAGTCTGCCGATGTTGTCGTGGAAACTGTACCGGCAGGCCTTGTTGCGGCCGCTATCGGTGGCGGCGCTGCTGGCGCTGCTTCTGACCGGCGCGCAGCGGTTCGTACCACTGTCGGGCTATCCGGTTCTGATCGCGGTCGGTATCTTCTTCTTTTGTGTCATGGCGCTGTCGCTGTCGCGCGGCAGCTATTTCGACGACTTCGATCGGGAAACCCTGATGATGTATCTGCCATTCAAGGGCAAACAGGTATGAACACGCCCAGCGCGCCGAAGGTAAGTGTCTGCATTCCGACTTACAACTATGGCCGCTACATCGGCGATGCGGTGTCGTCGGTGCTGAGCCAGTCGTATCGTGACCTGGAGTTGATCGTCGTCGATAACTGTTCGACCGATGATACGCGCCGGATCTGTGAGGGTTTCATCGAAAAGGATGCCCGGATGCGTTATTTCTGCAATCCGGTCAACCTGGGAATGGTCGGGAACTGGAACAGGTGCATGGAACTGGCCCGTGGCGAATATGTCAAGATCCTTTGTGCTGACGACATGCTTGAGGCCGGCTGTATCGCTCGCTCGGCTGAAATAATGGAACGCGACAGCAACGTGTCCCTGGTCACCGGTACCAGGCTGTTTGTTTCAGAGAAACTTCAGCCACTGCTGGAAAGATCGTATTCGGACAGGTTCCGGATCGTGGCCGGCAACAGGGCTATCAGGACCTGTCTGATGTTCGGGAATGTAATCGGTGAGCCGAGCGCGGTAATGTTTCGTCGCGCCGACGTCTCCGCACCCTTTGACGACCGCCTGAAGCAGCTGATCGATCTGGATATGTGGATCAGGATACTGGAGAAGGGCGATCTGGCCAGTATTCCCGAGCCGGTCTGCCGTTTCAGGCAGCATGCCGACCAAGGAACGGCAGACAACATCCGGTCCCAGGCCTTCATCGACGAGGAACTGTGGCTATACCGGCACTACTCCGGTAAACGTCCCGGAATGACTCCTCTGCACCGGATGGTCGCAAAGCTGACCCTGGTTTTCCGGATTTACAAGCTGGGCTACAGCCGGAATCCGGAACTGGTCAAGCAGACGCTCTGCCGGGAAGTCGGCGTCGGCTATTTCCTGGCGATACATTGCGCCAAAAGCGTGAAGGAATTGATATTCAAGCAGAAGCACTAATTTCAGAGGACGTACAGCATGGCAAAACTGAGAAAACTGATCAGGACGAGCGTACTCAAAGCCAAGAAAGCCTTGAAACTGTTTGTGGTTCAGATCGACCGGGAAACTGTTGCAAGAACCTACCTCGGCGGGCACGGAATCGAGATCGGTGCCCTGCACAGTCCGCTCAAGGTGTCCGAAAAGGCGCATGTCACCTATGTTGACCGGATGACTGTGTCCGATCTGCTGCGGCAGTATCCGGAAATGGCGTCGCAACAGCTGGCGCCGGTGGATATCGTCGCCGACGGCGAACGGCTGGAACCTCTGTCAGATGGCAGCCAGGATTTCGTGATCGCCAACCATTTCATCGAGCATTGCCAGAATCCGGTTCTGGCAATCGAAAATATATTCAGGGTGCTGAAGCCGGGTGGAGTACTCTACCTGGCGCTGCCGGACAAGCGGTTCACTTTCGACGCCGCCCGCCCGGTTACGGATATCGAACATCTGTTGCGCGATTATACGGAAGGGGGGCAATGCTCGCGGCGGGAACATTTTGCCGAATGGGTGCGCCTGGTGGATGGCATCACGGATGGCCGGGAAGCTGAAGCCCGGGTCAATCTGCTGATGGAGCAGGATTACAGCATCCACTTCCATGTCTGGTCGCAGAAGGAGATGATCGGACTGGTGACATTTCTGCAGTGCAGGTACCCGTTTGATATCGAGCTGATGCTCAGGAGCAACGAGGAAGTCATCTTTGTGCTGCGCAAACTTGAACAACCGCAAGAGGGGGCTCTTTGAGCGACGGTTCGGCCATTGCCGCGGTGGTTGTGCTCTACCGGCCGGGAAGCGATCTGCTCGACGGGATACGCAGTTATCTCGACCAGGTGGATATCGTCTATGCGGTGGACAATACGGAGCAGCCGGATAGTTCTACCGGGGAACAACTTGCGTTGCTGGAGAGGGTGGTCTATCTGCCCAATCACGATAATCTGGGCATCGCCAGGGGACTTAACATCGGTGCCCGACACGCACTGGAAGCTGGGTGCCGGCTGCTGCTTACCATGGATCAGGATAGTCAGGCCGCACCGGACATGGTGGCCCGCCTGTACGAATGCCTGGAGAAAACCGGAGCGGATCGGATCGGGATCGTTGCACCTTTCCACCTGACCGGGGCCGGCCGGATTCCCCCGGATGTTGACTACTCCGACGTGATGACGCCGATGACCTCAGGCTGCCTGCTGAACCTGGCCGCCTATCGTCAGGTGGGGCCTTTCGACGACGGGCTCTTCATCGACTTTGTGGACAACGAGTTCTGTCTGCGCCTGCGCAAGCAGGGGTGGCGGGTGTTGCGGGCCAACCGGGCGACACTGGCGCATAACGTCGGAGACATCCGCAAGTACGGCCCGTTCATCGCGACCAATCACGGTCCTCTCCGGCGCTACTACAAGACCCGCAACCGTTTTGTCGTTTTCAACAGATATGTAACCAGCTTTCCGGGCCACTGTCTCTTCGACCTGGTGCGGCTGACCAAGGAAATTGGCAGCATCGTGCTGTTCGAGGATCAAAAATGGTCCAAACTGTGCATGATGTGGCGCGGTTTCACAGACTTTCTGCGCGGGGTGCGGGGACGCTATGCTGGGTAGGAACCGATGAATATCGTATTTCTGGCCCCGTTCGGCATCCGTCCCAAGGGTACCGTTATTGCCAGGATGCTGCCTCTGGCGGCTTCCTTGCAGGAGCGGCACGGACACCGGGTGACTGTAGTGCTGCCGCCTTACACCAACCCGGAGGACTCCGGCAAAACGGAAACCGTGCGCGGCGTAAAGCTGCTGAACATACGGCTGTCCCATTGCTGGAAGCCGGCCGCGACGCTGTTGATGTCATGGCGCATGTTTCAGGTTGCCCTGGCGGAAAGACCGGATATCGTACATCTCTTCAAGCCAAAGGGCTATGGCGGGTTGGCGGCGATGCTGATGATCTGGCTGACACGTCTGGGAGCGCGCCTGCCGGCGGTTATGGTCGATACCGACGACTGGGAGGGCGAGGGGGGGATGAACGACCTGCACGCGTACTCCTGGGTTGAGCGCAAGGTATTCGCTTTTCAGGAGCAGTGGCTGCTGTCGCGCGCAGTCGCGGTTACGGTTGCCAGCCGCGCCCTGGAGCAGATGGCCCGGCAGTGTGCCAAAGCGTCCGGACCGCTGCTGTATCTCCCCAACTGCGTTGACGATTCTGTTCCAGGCGACGGAAGCGGGATCAGGCAGCGATTCGACATTGCGAGAGATGCGCCGGTGGTGCTGCTCTATACCAGGTTTTTCGAGTTCGAGCAGCAACGTCTGCATGAGCTGTTAGAAGGCATTTTCCACAGGGTTCCCGGAGTGCGTTTCCTGGTGGTGGGGGCCGGTCGGCAAGGAGAAGAACGGCAGCTTGAAGCGGCGGCCGTCGAGCGGGGCTTTTCCAATGCACTGATCATGGCCGGTTGGGTCGAACCGGAACAGCTGCGAGATTTTCTGGCTGCAGGGGATCTGGCGTTATATCCCTTCGCCGATACTCTGATCAACCGCTGCAAATGCCCGGCAAAGCTGACCGAGCTGCTTCTGGCCGGGGTGGCGGTCGTAGCCGACAGAGTCGGTCAGATTCCGGAATACCTGGTTCATGATCAGGGTGGGATTCTCTGCCGGCCGGGAGATGTTGATGCGATGGTGGAAGGCGCGGTGCGGCTGATCGGGGATCACGCCGTCCGGTTGCGGATGGGGGAGTTCAATCGTAATTATATCCGTAAAGAATTCGACTGGAACAGGATGGCGTCCGCCTTGTCGAAACTCTATGAAGATCCGGCTTCAGGACGGATCGATTCTACGGGAAAACCGGTAAAATGAGCAGTATCGTCCGAAATCTGAAAGAAGTCATTGCCCGTCGGCTCAAGGAATCGGGTATACTCCCGTCCTACCGTGTCAGGGAAAAGCTTGCCGGGATTTACCTGCGCGGTGAAGGCCTGGAGATCGGTGCATTGCACCTTCCGCTACGAGTTCCATCCGGCGTGCAGGTCCGTTATGTCGATCTGGCCAGTCGGGAGGAGAACATCCGGAGGCATCCCGATCTGCCGGGAGACAGGATCGTCGAGACCGACCATGTTGATGATGGATTCGAGTTGAACATCGTGGGACAGTGCTCGAATGATTTTGTAATTGCCAACCATGTATTGGAGCACGCCCCCAACCCTTTTCAGGCGCTGCTCAACTGGGGACGTGTCCTCAAGCCAGGCGGAGTGCTGTTCATTTCAATCCCACTGGCCGAAAAGTGCTTTGACCATGGCCGCCCGATAACCACTCTGCAGCATCTGCAGGAGGATTTCCGGAATTGCCGCGACGGAAACATCAGTGCATTCGAGGATTCCAACAGGAGCCATTACCGGGAATGGTTGTCGATATCGGTGCCGGCCATACTGCGTGCCAGAGGGGAACATGTGGAACGGAAAAGTCCCGCACAACTGGAGGCTGAGGTTAACAGCTTCAGCGCTCAGTCCAAGGAAATCCATTTTCACACATTCTCGAAAGATTCGTTCCGACTGTTTCTGGAATATTTTGTTCAACATGTTGATTCATCATATGTTCTGAAGGAATTACGTGCTTCAAGGGGCAACCGTGAATGTGTCGCAATATTGCAAAAATTAAACTACTGAAATACAGCGAGTATCTACGAGTGAAATATCCATGAGTGAACGCAAACAAACCCTGATCTGTCTGTCGCTTTTGTCAGCTGCACTGGTACTGCTCTTCGGCAAGATACTCTTTACCGACCAGATCATCCGCGCCCCAGACATCACCAACGAATTCTACTGGATGATCAAGCAGTTCAAGGAACTGCCGCCTGGCGAACTCTTCAATATCAAACTGAAGGCTGGCTGGGACCTGTATATCAATTCCGGCACAACCGACAACGGCGGCCTGGTTTCGTTGCAGTTCCTGCTATACCGTACGTTGATGTTCTGGCTGATTCCGGAGCCGGCCAACATCGCCTGGTTCATCGTATTCCACCTGTTTGCTGGCGGAGCCGGGACTTTTTTCCTCTGCCGGGTCATCGGCTGCAGCCTGCCGGCATCGTTGCTGGGAGGGCTCGTCTTTGCCGCAGCGCCGGAAATCGCAACGCTGATCAATGCCGGTCATGTGCAGAAAATCGCCACGATCAGTTTCGCCCCCTGGGCCTTCTACCTGCTGGAACGCGGCCTCCGGGCAAAGCGCGCACTGGTCTGGTTCATGGCCTGTGCCGTTGTGCTGGCCTTTCAATTTTTCAACATGCATTGGCAGATCGCCTATTACACCTGTCTGGCGCTGGGAGTGTACGGACTGGCCCGCAGCGTCATGGTTGTGCTGGATGAAAACAGCAGGCGCACAACCCTGCGCATGCTGGCCCTCAACCTGACATTACTGGTTTTCTTTCTGTCCACAGTTGCGATCTCGCTGATGCCTCTTGCATCATGGTCAACCGAATCGACCAGGGGAGGCGGGGCGGGAAGCAGCAGTGGTGGCATGCAGGTGGAGGAGGCCATGTCCTGGTCCCTGCCGCCCGAGGAGTTGGTAACGTTTGTTATTCCCGGTTTCTTCGGCCTTTCGCGAGAAGAGGGAGGCGGGAACACAGACGCAATCGGTTCATATTACTGGGGCAGGATGTTCTTTACCCAGACCAGCGATTACATGGGACTGTTGCCATGGCTGCTGCTGCCGCTGGCCATGATGTTCAAGCGTGACCGATTTACCTGGCTGGCGCTGGCGGGGATCGTTGCCGGCCTGCTGTTCTCGTTCGGCAAATATACCCCGTTCTACTGGATGCTGTTCGAATATTTCCCCGGTATCAGCCATTTCCGGGTTCCCAAGATGATGATGATCATTCCGCTGCTGGGGCTGGCTTTTCTGGCCGCCCGCGGGCTTGACTGCCTGCTGGACGAGGAACTGCGGTCAACCAAGGCGTTCCGGCGGTACCTCTGGTGGGTGGCCGGTCTGGCCGGAGCGGTCGCGATCTTGTACCTGTCACAGCTAGCTGCCAGGGATTCCTGGATGAGGCTCTTCGGTGAGCAGATCTACCAGCCTACGCGCTACGAACAGGGACCGGCGCTGGTGGAACGGCGCTGGAAGAATCTGGTCAACGAAACCGGCCTGGCGGCGATAGTGGTACTGATCCACTGGCTGGCGCTGCGTTTCCTGCCGCGTCCCGGCCGCCGAGCTCTGTTTGTCGTGATTCCGCTGCTGCTGATCTATCTGGTCGATATCGGACGGATCAATTCCCTCTTCATGCTGCTGCAACCCGCACCGCGCCGTGATCTGGCCGCAAAGACAGAAATCATGCAGCAGCTTACCCCCATGTCAAAGGAGTACCGGGTCGCTCCGCTGACTGATGAAGATCCCATGCGCTACGCTTCTCAAAAGATACCGGTGCTGTACACCTCCAACCCGGTACAGCTCAGGCGCTGGCAGGAACTGCTGGAGCAGTTTTCCGTGACCAGCGCTGTTCCGGACATGCTCAACGTACGTTACCTGGTGATGCCGGCCGGGCAGTACCTGCAGGATAAAGCGGCCTTGGGAGATCGCTATGCGGTCGTTTACCGTTCTTCGGACGGAAATCAGCTGCTGCTGGAAAACCGGACGGTGCTGCCCAAAGCCTGGCTGGTGCCGTCGGTAGTGGTTGAGCCTAACAACGACAAGCGTCGCGGACTGCTGAACCATCCCCAGTTCGCCCCTGCGCGATTCGGAATGGTGGAAACGCCGCCCCCCATACCGGTCGGCATCTATGACGGTTCGCCGCGCCAGACCCCGGGCAGCGTAAAGGTGACCCGTTACGAAGCTGACAAAGTCGTCATCGAGGCGCGCGTATCCGCTCCGGCGCTGCTTGTGATCGGAGACAAGTACTTCAAGGGGTGGCGTTCGCTGGTTGATGGCAATATGGTGGAAAACGTGCCGGTAAATCATGTTCTTCGTGGCGTCTACCTGATGCCGGGTTCGCACCGGGTTGAATTCCGTTTTGATCCGCTGCCGTTCAAGATTGGCAAGTACCTGACCCTGGGCTCGTTTGCAGTCTTTGCGGGAATGCTGCTGCGCGAGTGGCTCCTGCGGCGCAGGAGGATAAAGAGTGAAGGGCTGTCCTGAACGGACCGAGGCATCTCAAAAGGTGATCTGTGCTGACTCAAGATGATTTGAAGCTGTTTGATCTGCAGCTTTACCAGCCACGGCATGGTTACCGCTATTCGCTGGATGCCCTGCTTCTGGCGCGCTTCTGCGCTTTAGTTAAGCCGGGCGGGCGTATCGCCGACCTGGGAGCCGGTTGCGGAATCATTTCGCTGGTGCTGTCCAGGCTTAACCCGGAAGCTTCGGTTGTGGCTGTTGAGAAAAACCATGACATGGCGGAACTGATCGAGCGGAACATCAATCACAACGACCTCGCCGACAGGGTCTCAGTGCAGGCAGGGGACGTGATCAGCCTGCGCGGGAGTCATTCCGACTCTACCTTTGACCTGGTAGTTTCAAATCCACCCTACCGCAAACCACAAAGCGGCAGGATCAGCCCGCGGGCCGGGCGTGATGCCGCCCGGCATGAGACTACTGCCGGGCTGGCGGATTTCCTGGCTGCCGCCAAATATCTGGTCAAGCCATCGGGAAGGATCTGTTTCATCCAGCTGCCGTCGCGACTGGTCGAGTTCATGTCGCTGGCGGTCCAGATGAAGTTGTCGGTCCTGCGGTTGCGGATGATACACAACAACGCCGGATCTCCGGCCAGTATGTTCATGGCCGAACTCGCCAAGGGGCGACGCAGTGAGCCGCTGGTGGAATCACCGCTGTTCGTACGGGACATGCAGGGTGAGTATACCGATGAGGTGTGGCGGTAGTGCGGTGATTATCCCAAAAACAATAGTGCAATAACAAAAAAAGGCATCCTCGTAAGTGAGGATGCCTTTTTGCATAATTATTTGAAATCAGTTCTTTATCAGCAGAATCATTTCCATCCGGTCTCCATCACCGATATGTATCGGGAAGGAGAGCGCCGTGTGGCCTTCCGGAACCGGCAGGCCGGTTGCGGGGGGATGGATCGTGACCGGCGGGTTGATGTTCAGTATTACGCCCATCTGGGACGCCTTGGCGGCCACGTTACCGCAGACCACATTGACGAACTCCATTACCGTGTCTTCCAGAACTTCCGACGGTTCGTCAGCAACCGACTCTTCTCGCAGAATCGCTTTGGCTATGGAATTCTGCAGACCTTCGGAAACCGAGATCAGGTACCGTGCCTCCAGGTCGCCGCTGAAATCCATGGCTGCCATCATGAAGTTGGGGGCGAGTACTTCGGCCCGGACGCATTTTCCCGGTCGGAACTGCAGGTCGAGAACACGGGTGATCATCTTGTAGGTCAGGTCGGCAGTCATCTCCCAGATATTGCTGTTGGCAATGTCGGCCGGGAGCTCGATGCCGTCGGATACATACTTGGCCTGGTCTGCCTTGAAATCCGCCAGATGCTGTTGAAGGTTCTCACTGCTGATGGCTCCGACCTGAACCAGAGCCTCCCCGATGTACAGATGCGTGTTCTTTTGTCTTGTGATGACATCGTTCAGCTGGGTAAGCGTCAGGAAACCCATTTCAACCAGCAGGTCACCCAGCTTCATGTCCTTGGACATCTGGGCGTTGTGAGCCCGCTCGATTTCGGTCTGGGTGATGTAACCCATCTCTACGGCCATTTCACCCAGTTTGAGGTTTTTCTGCTCCTGAAGCTCGATTGCACTTACCAGGGCATCTCTGGATACGATGCCCTGTTCCACGAGAAACTGTCCGAAAAATTTAACCGCCATGTCTGCAACTCCTTGTCGCTGCTGGAAAGCCGGGATTTAGTCCTTCTGAAGTCTGCTAAAAATATTCAAATGCGTTTTCTGGCCGGTACGTTGGCTCGTCCAGATCAGAGCTCACGCAGGATTCTCAGCACGTTATCGGTTTCAAACGGCTTTGATATGACATTCTTTGCGCCAAGTTTCAGCGCTTCGGTAAACTTGTCGCCGACCCCTCCCAGCGAAGTCACCATCACGACCTTGACGTCCTTGTCCATGACTGACAGGGTTCTCAGGGCCGTGAGACCATCCATGCCGGGCATGTTCATGTCCATACAGATGATATCCGGGTTTTCGGAATGGTTCATCTTGATCGCTTCTGCGCCGTTCTTGGCGTGCCCGACACAAACAAAGTCTCCAGACTCGCTGATTATCTTTTCGAGCTGGCGAACAACTGAAAGGCTGTCATCAACTACCAGT
The DNA here is from genome assembly GCA_032469775.1 of Geobacteraceae bacterium. Classification (GTDB taxonomy): domain Bacteria; phylum Desulfobacterota; class Desulfuromonadia; order Geobacterales; family Pseudopelobacteraceae; genus JACRCG01. Next base: position 10,634 of record JAWDJY010000012.1, read on the forward strand.
ACCTTTTTCATTTTTACTGTTCCTCCCGTAAATCCGTGCAATCAGTATCCGGCCGTGCCGGTTGAGTACGTTTGGCGCAAATATGGGGCGAATGTATCTGAAACATGATGAAATGTCAAAAGTATGTTTGGCTTTTCATGGCAGCATCAATTGTGCTACAGTCTGTAAAATTTTATTCAAGGAGATCTGTACAAATGCACAAGATCAATTTATCAGCATGGTTTCTCAAGGGATTTGCTGTGGCAGCGCTGGTTGGAAGCGGAACATTCGTATATGCTGCCGATCCGGAAGTGAAAAAGGAGGCCGCGGCTGCCCCTTCAGCCGCAGCGCACTCAGCGGGTGTTCAGGGGCCGGTGGCAAAAGTAAACGGGGTCTCGATCGATGCCGTCGAACTGCGCCGCGCCACTAAGGTTCTGCTGCGCGGCCAGGCCGCGCCAGCAGGACAGCAGGCCTTGGTGGACAAGCAGGCCCTGGAGCAGCTGGTGTCAGCCGAACTGCTCTACCAGGCGGCCGCCAAGATCGAAGTGAAGGACCTGGACAAGCAGATTGACGCTAAGCTGGCACAGGGCAAGGCCCGCTTTGCCAACGAGCAGGATTTTGCCAAGGCGATCAAGGATCTGGAGATGGATGAGAAGGACCTGCGTGAATATACCCGCCGGGATCTGCTGATCTCCAAGTTTGTAGAATCGAACATCGTGCCCAAAATCAAGGTGACTGAGGAAGACGCCCGCAAATTCTACGATCAGAATCCGGATAAATTCACACGCAGCGAATCGGTCAAGGCCAGTCATATCCTGATTGGTGTTGATTCCAAGGCTTCCGCAGATGACAAGAAAAAGGCCCGTGAAAAGGCCGAAAAGCTCCGCAAGGATCTTGCCGGTGGCGCTGATTTCGCCGCTCTGGCAAAAGACAACTCAACCTGTCCCAGCAGCCAGCAGGGGGGCGACCTGGGCTTCTTCGGCAAGGGGCAGATGGTGCCTCCTTTCGAGCAGGCCGCTTTTGCAATGAAGCCGGGCGATATCAGCGATGTCGTTGAAACCCAGTTCGGATACCACATCATCAAGCTGATCGAGAAGAAGGGGGCCGAATCGGTTTCCTTCAAGGATGCCCAGCCGAGGATCGAGGAGTATCTGAAAGGACAGAAGATAAATACGGCCGTGATGGAATATGTTGCAGAAGCCAAAAAGAACGCCAAGGTTGAAATACTGCTCAAGTAGCTGCTGGACGGTCGTCACAGTCGCATCATGAATCAGCGGCCATTCCGGTTTTCGGGTGGCCGTTTTCATGGTCGGTCGGTGTGGTTGCAGCATCTGTCGTGGTTTATATGCTGGTCTGCATCTGGTTTGTCATGTTAATGTCCGAGTTGGGTTGTGGGCTTGGACCGGATAGGGACAGAACTGATATATGGAGACAAGAAAATACTTATTCAAAGGAATATACTGCATCTATGCACTCAGAATAGTTGCGATATATGTCCTGTTCGGCAGTGGCTGGATTTTTCTCTCCGACACTGGCCTGGGATGGCTGGTGCATGATCCGGTCTTGCTGACCCGCATATCCACCTATAAGGGGCTGCTGTTTATCTTACTCACGGCCCTGCTGCTCTACCTGCTTATCAAACACTATGTTTCGCAGATCAACTTCCATGCCTCCCAACTGAAAAAACTGTCCGGGTTTCAACAGGCAATCCTTGACAATGCCGCATATGCGATAATCTCAACCACTCCGGAAGGGATCATCACCAGTTTCAACCGCGCCGCCGAAATCATGCTCGGCTATGATGCCGATGAAGTGATCGGCAAGGAGACGCCGCTTCTGTTCCATCTACCCGAGGAAGTTTCCGCCAGGAGCAGTGAACTGTCACGGCGGTTTAATGAGCCGATCGATGGGTTTAAAGTGCTTGTGAGCCTGTCAAGTCGTGATGAGCCGAACGAACGTGATTGGACTTATGTCAGGAAAGACGGCTCATTGCTCGCAGTCCGGCTGGGGATTACCACTATGAGGGATGAAAGCGGGCAGATAACCGGTTATCTTGGTCTGGCCAGCGATATCACGGAACACCGGCAGTTGGAGGAGCAGATACGGCAGCAGCAGAAGATGGAGGGGATCGGACTGCTGGCGGGGGGGATCGCCCACGACTTCAACAATATCCTGGCGCCGATATTCGTGTATGCCGAAATGATCCGCAAGCCGTTCGCGGATGACGATCCGATCTACAAACGGGCATCGGCCATTCTGGAGTCGGCGATCAAGGCCAAGAATCTGGTCAGGCAGCTGTTGAGCTTCAGTCGCAAACAGGTGCTGACGATGCAGCAGCTGGATCTGAACGAGGTCGTAACCTCTTTCAGCGATATCCTGCAAAGGACAATTCGCGAAAACATCTCCATCCGTACCTCTTTCAATGCCGTCAACTGTCCCATACTGGCAGATCGCACCCAGATAGAGCAGATTCTGCTGAATCTGGCGGTAAATGCCCAGGACGCGATTGACGGCAACGGGTCAATCCTGATCGAAACCGGCAATGTAATGCTGGATGACGAATATTGTGAACTGCATCCCGGCATTGTTCCGGGGCAGTATGTGGCGCTGAGATTTGTCGACAGCGGCTGCGGTATCGATGAGGAGGTTCTGCCGCATATTTTCGAACCGTTCTTCAGCACCAAGGCGATTGGCCGTGGCACCGGGCTGGGACTTTCCACGGTTTATGGAATTGTCAAACAGCATGAGGGGGCGATTGACGCCTGGAGTGCCCCCGGGCATGGCACCAGCTTCCGGATCTATCTGCCGCTGGTGGCAGTTGACGGGAACCGGCCCCTTGCCACGCAGCCGGTCAGTGGCGGGTGCGGAGACCGCCATGCCACCATTTTGTTGGTGGAGGACAACGAAATGGTGATGGACATGACCCGGGAGCTCCTGGAGAACAGAGGATATCGCGTGCTGACGGCCTATATGCCGGAGGATGCCATTGCCATTGCGCTTCAGCATGCGGAAAGCATAGATCTGCTTTTGTCGGATGTGGTGATGCCGCAGATGAACGGACCGCAACTGTACGAACGGATCAGTAAAAATATCCCCGGTCTCAAGGTGCTATACATGTCGGGCTATACCGGTAACGAAGTGCTGGAGAGCGGCGCCATGAGCGGTGATGCGGTTTTTATTTCCAAGCCGTTTTCGACGGCGGAGCTTTATGACCGGATCGACAAAATGCTGGCACAGAGTGTCCAGAATCAATATTCATCCGGGGGCAGACCGCAATGAATGAAGCGGCTTCAAAAACCATTCTGATAATAGATGACGAATACTACGTTCGTGATTCGATTGCGGCCTATCTGTACGACGTCGGCTACCGGGTGCTGATGGCGGAGAACGGTTTGGCCGGTCTGGAAACCTTTCGCAGCGAAATGCCGGACGTGGTCCTGACCGACCTGCGAATGCCGGTGCTGGACGGATTCGGCGTGGTGGAGGCGGTTCGGCAAGAGGCGCCTTATACTCCGATTGTGGTCGTGTCCGGTATGGGGGATCTGGATGAAGCGATACGCGCCCTCACTTTGGGGGCCTGGGACTATGTCAGCAAGCCGATCATAAACTTTGAAGAGTTGAAAATTACGATGGAGCGTGTACTGGATCGTGCACGGCTGCTGCTTGAAGTCCGTGACTACCAGCAGAATCTTGAAAAGCTGGTCGAAGAGCGCACCAGTCAAGTCCAGGTCACGCAAAGTCGCCTGATCCAGGCACACAAACTGGCCTCGATCGGCATGCTGGCTTCAGGAATTGCCCATGAAATCAATAATCCGAACAACTACATATCATTCAATACGGATCTTTTGACTGAGATCTGGCTGGAGGCCCTGCCTGTCCTGTCCGCCCATGCCGAACGGAACCCCGGCTTTACCCTGAGCGGCATTCCATTCGATGAAATACCGGCCACCACAGAACGGCTCCTTGCCGGTCTGGCGGACGGTTCGCGCCGGATCAACGCGATTGTCAGCCAGCTCAAGCAGTATGCACGTCCAGGTGCTGACGCTCACCCTTCCGGTTTTAACATTAACCGGGCGGTCTCTAACGCAGTGTCGTTGCTCGACCACCATATCCACCGGCAGACAGATGCTTTCAGGTTTGTGCCCGGTAATGACCTGCCGCCGGTTCAGGGATCGATGCAGCAGGTCGAGCAGGTACTGATCAACCTGATCGCCAATTCACTGCAGGCGCTTTCAGCGCGTGACCAGTCAGTGGAGGTCAGAACTTCCTTCGACAGCGTGAGCGGCGAGATCGTGATTGTGGTTTCAGACGAGGGACGTGGAATGCAGCCCGAAACACTCGCCCGACTTAAGGAACCTTTCTTCTCGACCCGTCACGACGAAGGCGGTACCGGGCTGGGGATTTCGATCAGCGACAGCATCGTTAATGAACAGGGCGGTACCATGACCTTCGAAAGCGAGCCGGGCAAGGGTACTAGGGCAATTGTCCGGCTGAAGGCGATTTAGCTTAAACGGAGCGGAAAATGATAACAGAACCGGTCGAGCCGGCCATACTGCTGGTTGATGATGAAGAAGAGCTGTTGTTCAGCAGTCGCTTGATCCTTAAACGGGCAGGTTTTAAAAACGTGCTGACCCGTTCCGACAGCCGCTGCGTGATGGATCTGCTGGCGGAACAGCCGGTTGCGCTGATTCTGCTCGATATGACGATGCCGTATGTCACCGGTAGCGAGTTGTTGAGACAGATCAAATCCACGTACCCGGATCTGGCCGTGATCATGGTGACCGCTGTCAATTGCCTGGAGACAGCGGTGGCCTGCATGCGAAACGGGGCAGACAACTATCTGGTCAAGCCGGTGGAAAAGGACTGTCTGATTGCAACGGTGCGTACCAGTTACGATTTGGCCAGGACTCGCTGCGATCTGGAGACGTTACGCCGCTGTCTGGCGCAGGGAACGCTTGGCAGGGAAGCAGCGTTCAGCAGAATAGTGACCGCATCCCCAAGGATGCGAAATATCTTTCTCTACCTCGAATCGGTGGCGCCTTCCCGGCAGCCGGTGCTGATCACAGGCGAAACCGGCACCGGCAAGGAGCTGGCGGCGCGTGCCGTTCATGACCTGAGCCGTCGCAGTGGTCCTTTTGTCGCGATCAACCTGGCCGGACTTGACGACACGATGTTCAGCGATACCCTGTTCGGCCACCAGCGTGGCGCCTTCACCGGCGCCGAACGGTCCCGGGAGGGGTTGATCCGCCAGGCGTCCGGCGGCACTCTGTTTCTGGACGAGATCGGCGATTTGTCTCTTTCCTCCCAGGTGAAACTGCTGCGACTGCTGCAGGAGGGCGAATACCTGCCGTTGGGTGCGGACAAGCCGCTAAGGAGTGATGTCCGGATCGTGGCAGCCACCCATGCCGACCTCAAGAGCCTGATGGAGAAGGGGAGCTTCCGTCCCGACCTCTTTTACCGCCTGAGTGCGCATCGGGTGGAATTACCGCCGTTACGGGAGCGGTGCGAGGATATCCCGCTGCTTTTGGCCCATTTTCTCGAGAAGGCGGCCGTCAGCCTCGGCAAACCATGTCCGTCAGTGCCACCTGAACTCAGTCGTTATCTTAAATCCTACCGTTTTCCCGGCAATATCCGCGAACTGGAGGCGATGATCCACGATGCCGTTGCCCGCCATGGCGGACGAGTCCTGCCGTTGGAGCCTTTTATCGAGGCGATCGGCCGTGAACTGGTCGTTTCATGCGACAACACCGCCTTTGAGAGCCGCTGCCCGGTCTGTCTCTTTTGCAATGGGTTTCCCACGCTGAAAGATGCCGAGAATCAGCTGATTCGCGAAGCGTTGCGCCTGGCAGACAACAACCAGCGCCTGGCCGCCACCTACCTGGGAATTACCCGTCAGGCCCTGAACAAGCGTTTGTCGCGCTCGGAACCGTAAAGCCTAAAGTCCCCGAACCGGATCACCCCTGCGACAAAAGTTGCAGCGTCAACTTCTGTCCGTTAGAATAATTCAAATGCTTACAACTGGTTAGCTTCAACATTGCCTCCGGCTGTCAACCTGCGTCGCTCCCCACTTTAAAATCCAAAGCCGTAACACTTCGAAATTACAGTTTAAAGTTTTTTGTTTGCGTTGGCATGCGCCATGCTCAGTATTCCGGCAAGTGCAACCTGTTCGAAACGGAGAATGTAATGACAGATATATGGAATGACAACGGCAAGTATTCCGTGCGGGTCGACGGTGACTGGATTGCCTGTACCGTGGCAGAACATCTGCAGCAGGTCGCGCTGCAATCACTCCGAATCTCCGACCGTGCCCTGCATTACGTAGCTGGTAATCCTGAAGGACATATTGTAACCGAGATCGACCTGAACGGCATTGCCTCGATCGACAGCAGCGGATTCAGCATTCTGGCCATGTGGTTCAGGCATCTGGAGAAACATGGCTTCTATCCGGTCGCAATACACGATGACGAAAATTTTATCAGCAGGATTAATGCTTAGTGTAAATTAACTGCTATAAATATAGTTGATTTGATCAGTCGAGGATGAAATGAATACCGAAGCTAACGAAGTCCTGAAAACCTGCCTGGATGGCGAATTGTCGATGAGAACCGTAGCCGAGAAGTATCCGGCTCTGGCAAATTTATATACACGGCTTCTGGACGCTGACGCTTCCGGCGAACAGCAGGAGATTTCCCGGCGCGGAGCCAGGGAGATAGACCTGGCCGGAGTCACCGATATCGATGCCTGCGGCTGCCAGTTGTTGGTGCTGTTTCTGCGCAGTCTGGAACAGAACCATCTTGTTGCCCAACTGACAAACGTACCGGGTACTATCAGAAACAAGATACACTTTCTGGGTTTTGACAGTGAATTCAATCTCTCATATTGATCACCAAGGATTTCCGCATGACTCATTCGGATAAGAACAACAACATAGATCTCAATCAGTTCAATCAGGTCTTTTTCGAAGAGTGCGCCGAGCACCTGGCCGAAATGGAGCAGATCCTCGTGTCGCTTCCCGACGAGGGGCCTGACGAAGAGCAGTTGAACGCAATCTTCAGGGCGGCCCACTCGATCAAGGGAGGGGCGGGGATTTTCGGTTTTCAGGACATGACCGTTGTCACCCATGTGCTGGAATCACTCCTTGACCGTATGCGCAATCATGAGATCCCCTTCAGTACGGCCATGGTCGACCTCTTCCTTGAGGCTGGAGACGTGATTTCCATGCAGCTTGCCGGGCACCGTGACGGCACATTTGTACGCCAGGAGGCAATTGATCTGGTTCGGGCCAAACTGCAGCAGGTTATTGACGCCGGCAGCGTGATCACCACAGCCGAGAGTGTTTCTGACGAATCGGAACCAGTTGTTGGGGAAACACTCAAGACCGATTCCACTCCACCTGACAAGCGGTGCCAATTTTACGAGCTTGAGTTCACACCCGATCCTGACATTTTCAGGCGCGGTGTCCGCCTGGAAAACCTGTTTGCCGAACTGGAGGATCTGGGCGACTTGACTGTAACCGCCGGCCTGCCGGTGACTACCGATTTCATGGAGCTGGATCCGGAAATCTGTGTCTGCCGTTGGAATATGACTCTGGTCACAACTGCCAGCGAAGCAGATATTCGCGACATTTTTGAGTTCGTGGCCGATGTCGATCAGTTGCAGGTGCGTCAGGTAATCGAAGATAACAGGGAAAACAGTTGTAGCGATATTTCCGGATCAACCGCCACTGTGACAGAGCAGCAAAATCACGATCCGGTTGCCACAGGAGAGTCCTGTGCCGATCCTGCTGGAGCCGCAACAGGCAGGAGAGCCTACGACAAAAACGAACTTGCGCCTGGAGCATATGGCCGTCGGACCAGCGAGGCCGAGTCGTCGATCCGAGTAGGCGTTACCAAGGTGGACCAGCTGATCAACCAGGTCGGAGAACTGGTGATTACCCAGCTGATGCTGGCCCAGACCGCCTCAGTTCTCGATCCGGTCCTCCATGAAAGTCTTCACCGAAGCCTGCTGCAACTGGAGCGCAACACCCGCGATCTGCAGCAGAGCGTCATGTCGATCCGTCTGGTGCCGATCAGCATCGTTTTCAGCCGCTTCCCCCGCATGGTGCGTGAGCTGGCTGCAAAGCTGGGCAAACAGGTGGAGCTGAAAACAATCGGAGATACCACCGAGCTGGACAAGGGGCTGATCGAAAAAATCACCGACCCGCTTACCCATCTGGTGCGCAACTGCATGGATCATGCGCTGGAGATTCCGGAAATGCGGATCGCTGCCGGCAAGGATCCCGCCGGCACCATCACGCTGCGTGCTTCGCAGATCGGCGGCCGAATCGTCATAGACGTGATTGATGACGGCGCCGGCCTGAATCGCGCCAAAATCCTCTCCAAGGCGGTCGAACGCGGTATCCCCGCTTCAGACAGCATGAGTGACGAGGAAGTCTGGCAACTGATCTTCGCTCCCGGTTTTTCCACCGCCGAAGCCGTGACTGACATCTCCGGTCGCGGAGTCGGCATGGATGTGGTCTTGAGAAATGTGCAGGCCATGAGCGGCAGGGTCAATATATCGTCCGAGCCCGGCAAAGGCACGCGGGTCACCATCAGCCTGCCGCTGACACTCGCCATCCTGGACGGTCTTTCGGTCGCGGTCGGCGCCGAAAAGTTCATCATCCCGCTCAACTCGATCGTGGAGTCTCTCCAACCCTCCCCGGAAAGCCTGAAAACAGTCAACGGCAGGAGTGTGGTCCATGTCCGTGGAGAATACATCCCGGTCATAGCACTGTACGAGCTGTTCAACATGGATGCGCTGGTTAAGGACCCGGGCAGCGGTATTCTGATCCTGATCGAGGTCGAGGGTGAAAAAGCCGCGATTCTGGTGGATGCTCTGCTGGATGAACACCAGGTGGTGATCAAGAGTATCGAAACAAACTACCGCAAGGTCGAGGGCACGGCCGGGGCAACCATTCTGGGCGACGGCCGGGTTGCGCTGATACTGGATGTAAACTCATTGTTACGGATGAGAAAGTAAAAATAGCATTCGCACGAAAATCATCAAATGGAGGTAAATCAAATTATGCAGACTGGTCAGGAGCATACCGATAGAAACGGGACGGGCATCGCCTCCGAGTACCTTACTTTCACTCTGGGCAGCGAGGAATACGGGATCGATATCCTCAAGGTTCAGGAAATCCGGGGGTACGATACGGTGACCCATATCGCCAACGCTCCCGAGTTCATCAAGGGCGTGATAAACCTGCGCGGTGTGATAGTTCCGATTGTTGACATGCGGATCAAATTCAAGGTCGGTGTTCCAACCTACAACGAATTTACCGTCGTGATCATCATGAACGTACTCGGGAGAGTCATAGGAATGGTGGTGGACGGCGTGTCCGACGTAGTGGCTCTCAGTGGAGACCAAATCAAGCCTGCCCCCGAAATGGGTGCAGCGCTGGATACGGATTACATCACCGGGCTCGGTACACTGAACGACCAGATGCTGATCCTGGTGGATATCGAAAAACTTATGAGCAGTGAAGAAATGCAGGTCATGGAACAGGTAAACTGATCAAATACAGGAGAAAGGTGGTAGCAATATGAAAATCAAGAGTTTCAAAAATTGGAAGATCCTTAACAAGATACTGAGCATTTCAATCACCACCATCGCATTACTGATACTGGGGGTCACTTTTTATCTTCTTCCATACATGGAGCACAATCTGCTGTCTGAAAAACAGCTGGCGACAAAAGGTGTTGTTGACGTGGTTTATGCGTTGCTGGAAGGATATCAGGTTCAGGTGAAAGCTGGTACGTTGCCTCTTGAAGAGGCCCAGAAGAGAGCACTGGAGAGAATCAGGACGATCCGGTATCACGGTAACGAGTATTTCTGGATAAACGACCTGGAACCCAGAGTTCTTACCCATGGTACAAACCAGGATCTGATCGGCAAGAATGTGGCTGATATCAAGGACCCCAACGGCAAACAGATTTTCGTGGAATTTGCGAAACTTGCGAAAGAAAAAGGTGAGGGGATTGTCGAATACCAATGGGCAAAAGCCGGATCTACAAAACCGGTGGACAAGATTTCATACATAAAGTTGATGAAGGAGTGGAATTGGGTTGTTGGCAGCGGTATTTACGTCGATGATGTCAAAAAAGAAGTGGCAAAGACACGTGTCAAGATTCTTGGAGCAACAGCAGTACTGGCATTGGTTATCTTTGCTTTCGCATGGCTGGTGGCACGCAGGATCAAGGAAGCGCTCGACCGTGCCATCAGCGTTTCGGAACAGATCGCGGCCGGTGACCTGACCGTCAAGATCGAGGTTGACAGCCAGGATGAGACCGGGCATTTGCTGGGGTCGTTGAAAGAGATGAATGAAGGACTGGCGCGAATCGTGGGTGAAGTGCGCAGTGGAGCGGATTCAATCGCCACGGCCACCGAACAGATCTCTGCCGGTAATGCAGATCTTTCCCAACGGACCGAGGAGCAGGCTTCGGCGCTAGAGGAGACAGCCTCCAGCATGGAGGAGCTGACTTCCACCGTCAAGCAGAACGCCGACAACGCCCAGCAGGCCAACCAGCTGGCAATCAGCGCCAGCGGTGTCGCGGTCAAAGGTGGCGACGTCATCAACAAGGTAGTGCGCACGATGGAGTCGATTACCGACAGTTCCCGCAAGATTTCGGATATCATCGGCGTGATCGACGGCATCGCCTTCCAGACCAATATCCTGGCACTGAATGCCGCTGTTGAAGCGGCCCGTGCCGGCGAGCAGGGACGCGGTTTTGCCGTGGTTGCCGCCGAGGTGCGCAGTCTGGCCCAGCGCAGCGCCGCAGCGGCCAAGGAGATCAAGGCCCTGATCGAAGATTCGGTCGGCAAGGTGCAGGATGGCAGCCGTCTGGTGGAAGAGGCCGGGCATACGACCCAGGAGATCGTAACCAGCATCAAGCGGGTGACCGATATCATGGCCGAGATCTCCGCCGCTTCGCTGGAGCAGTCCAGCGGTATCGAACAGGTCAATACGGCCATCACCCAGATGGATGACGTCACCCAGCAGAATGCCGCCCTGGTCGAGCAGGCCGCCGCTGCAGCCGAATCGCTTGAGGAACAGGCGCTGCAGCTGGTGCAGGTGGTAACACGCTTCAAACTGGAAGAGTCCCACCAGGCACAAAAGGTCTCGGGCGACAGGAAACCCCGCAAAATTCAACCATTGCATCCCGAACTTCCGGGAAAGAAGGTTGGCCGGTTGGGCCTGGCCAAAAATCCAAAAAAAGGTGACTCTCTCAAGATTTCGGCACCCAAGGCCGTGGATGAGGATGAAGACTGGAAAGAGTTTTGATGATTTGAACCAGGAACGCACTTTTGATTTTGTACTTGAGGGAGTTGTGAATGTCGGCTGTAAGCGCTATTAGAAAACCGGCATTCGGAAAGGAGTCCGGTGAAAGGGAACTGTACCTGTTCCCTTTCACCAGTGACGACTTTCACCATATCAGAGCCCTGATTTACCGGCTTGCGGGCATTTCCCTGGCCCCGTCCAAGAGGGACCTGGTTTACAGCCGACTGGCCCGTCGTCTCAGGACCCTGCAGATAGATTCATTCAGCGAGTATATCCGTCTTCTGGAAAGTGGCGATAGGTTAGAATGCGAGGAGTTCGTCAACGCCCTGACCACCAACATGACTTCCTTCTTCAGGGAAGCCCACCATTTTCCGATCCTTTCGAAACATCTGGGCAGCATCCCCAGATCCAACAACGTCAATATCTGGACATGCGCCTCCTCCAGTGGCGAGGAACCCTATTCCATTGCTATGACGGTAGTGGAACAATACAAGAGCTTCAATGCACCGGTCAGGATTCTTGCCACCGATATCGACACCAATGTTCTGGAGAAGGCCAGACGTGGTGTTTATCCCTTGGACCAGCTCCAAAAGATTTCTCCTGATCAGCTCAAGCGTTTTTTTCTGAAAGGTGACGGCAAAAATGCAGGCTTCGCAAAAGTACGGCCCGAGCTCAAGCAGATGATCACCTTCAAACGACTGAACCTGCTGGATGAACAGTGGGGTGTTAATGAGAAGTTCGATGTGATATTTTGCAGGAACGTGATGATCTATTTCGACAAGGAAACCCAGTACCGGATTCTGAAAAAGATGCAGCCATGTCTGCATCCGCACGGACTGTTTTTTGCCGGACACTCCGAGAGCTTTCACCATGCGGCCGATCTGTTCAAGGTCTGCGGTAAAACGGTCTATTCTCCGAAGATTTAACCGATATGCACCGGGGTAAATATTTTTCTACCAGCAGTTATTATGATCGCCTTTCCGATTCAACGGCGATCAAGATCCTTCCCGGCCAGTATCACGCAACCGCGGAAGGTACCGTCATAACCACCGTTTTGGGCTCATGCGTGTCGGTATGTCTCTATGACACCGTAAGCGGGGTGGGCGGAATGAATCATTACATGTTGCCCGGTGATAGCGGGGAACTTGGCAGGAAATCATCAGGTTCGGCCCGCTACGGAATCCATGCGATGAAACTATTGATCGAGCATGTGCTTCAACTGGGAGCAGAGTGTTCTCGACTTGAGGCAAAGGTTTTCGGAGCCGGCAAGGTGATGGAGGGCATGAGCGATGTGGGCAGGCAGAATGCCGATTTTGCGGTGCGTTACCTTGCTGAACGGAAAGTAAGAATTGCGGCGATCGACGTGGGCGATACATACCCGAGAAAGATCTGCTTTTACCCGGCTTCCGGCCAGGTGTTTGTCAAGCGTATCCAAAATCAGGCGCTTTCTCCGGAAATATTGCAGGCAATCTCTGCCAAATGATGCCAGGAGCGAGAACACTACTTGAGAAATAACTGGATAACGATATGTCAATCAAGGTTCTAATCATAGACGATTCAGCGCTGATCCGGAGTCTTTTGACCGAGATCATCAACAAACAGCCGGATATGGTGGTGGTTGGGACCGCTCCCGACCCGCTGGTGGCCAGGGAAAAGATCAAGTCGCTCAACCCGGACGTACTGACGCTGGACGTGGAGATGCCGAAGATGGATGGACTGGCGTTTCTGGAAAAGCTGATGCGTCTGCGACCGATGCCGGTAGTGATGGTATCGTCCCTGACCGAGAAAAGTTCCGCGATCACATTACACGCACTGGAACTGGGCGCGTTCGATTTTGTCACCAAGCCCAAGATTGATATCCGCAACGGTTTGCAGGAGTATGCCGAAGAACTGACCGCCAAGATCCGTGGAGCGGCCAAGGCGCGTATTAGGCAGAGGCCAGCATCTATCAGCGCTGCGCATATTGCGGTCGAGCAGAAAAACAGCGCAGATGTGGTGCTGGCTGCAGAGCATCGGACATTTTCCACTACCGAGAAGATCATCATCCTCGGTGCTTCCACCGGAGGCACCGAGGCGCTCAAGACTCTCCTGGTGGATATGCCTGCTGATTGTCCGGCTGTTCTGATAACCCAGCATATGCCTGAAACATTTACCAAAACTTTTGCAAAACGACTCGACAGCCTCTGCAGGATAGCGGTCAAGGAGGCTGAGCATGGCGAACGGGTTTTGCCGGGGCATGGTTACCTGGCTCCCGGCAATCGCCACCTGCTATTGAAGCGGAGCGGCGCAAATTACATTGCGGAACTTTCGGATGGGCCTCCAGTGAGTCGTCACCGGCCGTCAGTGGATGTGCTGTTCCGCTCGGCCGCCAACTGCGCCGGCAAAAATGCGATCGGTATCATCATGACCGGTATGGGGGATGACGGTGCGGCCGGCATGCTGGAGATGCACCAGGCCGGTGCCTATACCATGGCCCAGGATGAGGAGAGCTGCGTTGTTTTCGGCATGCCGAAGGAAGCCATTGCTCGTGGAGGTGTTGATGAGGTGGTTCCGCTCCAGGATATGTCAAGACGGTTGTCGGCCTGGTTGTCTTCCCAGGGCAAACGAGGTTTCAGGGTTTGAGAGTGCTTTAGTGCCAGACGGAAGAAAGCAGGCTTGGGGACGCTAATGTCATCGGTAAATTACGAAAAAATCAGACTCAGATTCATACTGTCGGTTTCCGGTGTGTTGCTGGTACTGGCGGGACTGTTCTGCTGGAACAGCATACGTGAATACCGGCTTGTAGTCATGGATGCCGAAAAACGATCCAGCAGCTACGCCGGAGCCCTCAAGGAACACGCCGAGCGCGTTTTTGCGCAAACGGATAATACCCTCAAGCAACTGATGGAGGAAATTGAGGAAAACGGTGGTATTCAATACTCCAGGCAGCCACGGTTCCGCAATCTGCTCCGCAAAAATGTGAATGAAAGTTCAAGCTTCAATTCCGTGTTTGTGATTGACCAGCATGGCAGGATTGTCGCCCATTCCATGGGAGACAAACTGCAGGTCGTAGACCTGTCAAACAGGGATTATTTTCAGTTTCACCGAGATAATCCGGCTTCTGGTCTGTTCATATCCAGAGCATATAAAAGCCTGGTCGATGGCAGATGGAGATTCAGTTTCTCTCGCCAGCTCAGGGATTCGGCCGGACGTTTTGCCGGGGTGATAGCGGTTGGATTTGATATCGACTATTTTCAGGCTTTCTACAAAACCATTGATATCGGCAGGAAGGGACGCGTCATTCTTTCCACGCTAACCGGCAATATGCTGGTTAATGAACCGTTTTCAGAAAAAACGTTCAGCATTGATTTCAAGCAGGCCATTATTTTCAAAAAATACCTGAAAGACAGTCCTTCGGGTACTTATCACGTGGGCTCTTCTCCTATCGATCAATCCGCGCGAATCGTTTCCTACAGCAAGCTGTCCGGTCTTCCGCTGGTTTCCATCGTCTCTTTCGGAAAGGAAGAGGTCGTTGCGCCATGGCTAGGTACTCTCTATATGCAGAGTGGGATTGCCATGCTGCTGGTCACGCTGGTCGTGCTGCTTTCGGTACTATTCCTTCGTCAACTCGGTCACCTTGAATCGTCCTCAGCCAAGCTGGAAGAACAGCAGGAACAACTCTCCGAAAAGGCTGACAAGGTCATGGACGTTGTCAAGGAATGGCAGGGCACCTTCGACGCTGTAGAGGATGCGATCCTGGTTCTGGATATGGATCGCCGGATAATCAGCGCCAACAAGGCTGTACAGGCTGTCTTCGGCAAGTCTCCCGCGGATGTGACCGGACTTGACTGCTGCCAGGCTACATACGGCAAAATTCTGTCTCGCACTGACTGCCCGTTCGAAACCATGTTGAAAACCGGAAAACGTGCTTCCGTTCAGGCCAGCATCAATAACAGATGGTACGAGATCGAGGTTGACCCGATATTTTCCGAAACCGGAGAAATAATCAAGGCGGTGTACATCGTCAAGGATATCGATCAGCTGAAAAAAGCCGAACAGGGCGTTAAAACGCGAGCCGAGATTCTGGAACGGATCGCCCGAGGCGAGCCTCTGTCCCAATTGCTTTCATTTATCTCGACCTCCATAGAGGCGGAGAGTCCGGGCGCATTCTGTTCGATAATGCTGGTTGATGATGACGGTTTACGCCTGGTCACCGGCGCCGCACCAAGTCTGCCGGATTTCTACAATTCCGCGGTCAACCGCACCCGAATCGGTGAAGGGATCGGTTCTTGCGGTACCGCCGCATTCCGGAAAGAGCGGGTAGTGGTAGAGGATATCGAAGGGCACCCCTTCTGGAAGGGTTTCGTGCCGGCGCGTGAGGCCGGGCTCCGTTCGTGCTGGTCTGAGCCGATCTTTTCCTCCGCAGGGCAGTTGCTGGGAACTTTTGCAATCTACCATCAACGGCCGGCGATACCGGGTATGGCGGAGATCAACCTGATCGAACAGGCATCTGCCTTTGCCGGCATTGCCATCGAGCGGAGCAGGAACGAACAGGAAAGGGAGGAGCTGGAGCATCGTTTGAGCCAGTCGCAGAAAATGGAGGCGATCGGCCATCTGGCCGGCGGGGTCGCCCACGATTTCAACAACCTGCTGACTCCGATAATTATCTATGCCGACATGCTCAAAAGGGCGTTGCCGGATGACGAGAAGCTCCTTTCCCGAGTTGACGGCATCATCGGAGCCTCACACAAGGCGCGTGACCTGACTCAGCAGTTGCTCAGCTTCGGCCGTAAGCAGGTGATGCAGATGCAAGTGATCGATCTGAACGAGGCCATTTCATCATTTTACGTCATTATGCGCCGGACGCTGCGTGAAAGTATCGATATCAACCTGCAACTTTCCTCGCAGTCCGCGGTAATCCGGGCCGATCGCTCAAAGCTCGATCAGGTGATCCTAAATCTGGCCATCAACGCCCAGGATGCTATCGACGACACCGGTGAGATTGTTATAGAAACCGGCCAGGTGATGATCGATGACGAATACGCCCGGCTGCATCCGGGCATGAGAGCCGGTGATTATATCCTGCTGGCGTTCCGTGACAATGGATGCGGTATGAGCGACGAGACGTTGCGGCACATCTTCGAGCCGTTTTTCACAACCAAACAGGTCGGGCACGGGACCGGACTCGGGCTGGCCAACGTGTACGGCATTGTCAAACAGCATAACGGGTATATCGCTGCAGTCAGCAAGGCAGGTGACGGCACTACTTTCAAGATCTACTTTCCGCTGGTGGATGAACAACCGGGGGGGGGCGGGGTAGTTCTTGCCGGCCCGGCTTCGGATTATACCGGCAGCGAGACTATCCTGCTGGTGGAGGATAACGAAATGGTGCGCGGAATGACGGCCCAGTTGCTGGAGGGGCTTGGCTACAGGGTCTATGCAAGTGAACATCCCGAAGAGGCACTTGAGCTTGTCAGGCAGATTCCCGAAAGGATCGATCTGCTGATCACCGACGTGGTAATGCCGGGCATGAACGGTCAGCAGCTGTTCGAACGCATTAACTCCGAGCATCCCGAAATAGACAGGGTCCTGTACATGTCCGGCTATACCAACAACATAATCGTAAATGACGGCGCGTTGGAAGAAGGAATCCATTTTCTGCAGAAACCGTTTACCGTGGACGCTATGATGGTCAAGGTCAGGGGGCTCCTGGCATTGGGACGTTCATTATAGTGCGGAAATATTAACATTGATGAAACCAGAAGGACCGGCAAAATGAGGCCTGTTACCAAATACATCCTGGCAAGTTCGCTGATTGCGATACTGAGCATCACGCTGTTCGGATTTTACTCTCTTGACCGCTACCATGACACTGAAGCGATGCATGAGCGCGAGAGGCTGGAAGTCAGCATCCGGACGTTCTGGCAGCTGCTTGCGTCCAAGGGAACGGATTACCGTGTTGTCGCCGGGAAGCTGATGGCTGGTGATTATGAGGTCAACGGTGACCATGAGCTGCCGGACAAGGTCCAGGCCATTTTCGGCGGGGTGGCCACGATCTTCATGGGTGACGAAAGGGTCTCGACCAACGTGCTGGACGCCAACGGGAAACGGGCAGTGGGGACCAAACTGGTGGGGGCGGCCCATGACGCCATTTTCAAGCAGGGGGTGTCTTATCGCGGTGCCACCACAATACTCGGTTCTCCCTATCTGACCGCCTATGATCCGATCCGGAATCAGAAGGGAGAAGTCATCGGTGTTCTTTTTGTCGGGGTCAAGGAGGGCGACTTCCTGGCCCGTCTGCATGTGATGAAGAAACACCTGACATTGGTGTTGTCGGGAATCGTGGCCGGTTCGGTGCTGTTGATGACGCTGATGGTTATGGCGATGAAGCGGATTGAAACTGAGAGTGAAAATCAGGGGAAATTTCAGCAGACGCTTATGGATACCATTCCGACTCCGGTCTTCTTCAAGGATGCCAACTGCCGCTATCTCGGTTGCAACAAGGCGTTTGAAGAGTATGTCGGCTTCAGCCGCGAACAGCTGATCGGCAAGACCCCCCATGAACTTTGGCCCGCAGACCTGGCGGAACGCTATCAGCAGCAGGATCTGGCCCTGCTGCAAAATCCAGGCATGCAGGCCTACGAAACCGTGGTCAGGTATGCCGACGGTACGCTGCGCGATGCCATCTTCAACAAGGCCACCTTCAACGGGAACCGTGGAACCGTGGGGGGGTTGGTGGGGGTCGTGATTGACATTACGGAGCGTAAAAAGGCCGAGGATGAACTGGCGTTCCAGAACCTGCTGCTGTCCACACAGCAGGAAGCTTCTATTGACGGGATTCTGGTCGTCGATGAAAACGCCAGGATACTTTCTTTCAACCGCCGATTCGTGGAAATCATGGGGATCCCGCCTCAGCTGACCGAGTCGAAGGAGGATGAGCCGGTCCTGGAATACGTGAAAGGCCGCATGGTCGATCCGGATGGTTTTCTGGAGAAGGTCAGATACCTGTACCGGCATCGCCAGGAGAGTAGCCGGGATGAGCTGGTTCTGCTCGACGGAAAGACCCTGGACCGTTATACCGTTCCCCTGATCGGTGCCGACGGCCGCTATTACGGACGGCTCTGGTCGTTCCGGGATATCACCGAGCGCAAGGCGGCCGAAGAGGAAGCGAAAAGCGCTTACCAACAGCTTATGGACATTGTCGAGTTTCTGCCGGACGCCACTTTCGTGGTGGACAGGGAGAAAAAGGTGATTGCCTGGAACAGGGCCATGGAAAACATGACCGGTCTGAAAAAGGAAGACGTAATGGGGAACGGCAATCATATCTATTCGGTACCGTTCTATGGAGAAGCGCGCCCGATTCTGATTGACCTGATAGACGAGGATCCGGAAGTCATAAGCATCAACTACACCAATATTAAAATTGAAGGAGGAACCCTTTCCGCCGAAGCCCGCGTCCCATCGTTCCGTAACGGAGATTGCCGTTATTTCTGGGCTATCGCCACTCCGCTGTTTGACAAGTCAGGCAACCGGGTCGGCGGAATCGAGTCCATTCGTGATATTACCGAGAACCGCAGGGCTGAGAACGAAAAGTCCAGAATGCAGGCCAAGCTCCACCATGCGCGCATGATGGAGTCTCTCATGGTCAGGCTGGGGCATGACCTTAAAACGCCACTCACTCCACTGTTTGCGCTCCTGCCGCTGGTCAGGGAGCGGGTTGCCGATTCCGGCCTGAGAAAGATGCTGGATATCTGTTGCAAAAACATCAGTTCCATCAAGGAGCTGACTGACAAAACCAGGATGCTGGTCCGACTTTCGTACGACATCAAGCCGTATGAGCTCGAATCTGTCACGCTTTATTCACTAGTGAATGACTGTCTGGCCTTGAAAGCCGGTTTGCTGGCCGACAAGAATATCGACTGCCGCATTGAGATTGACGAGGCTCTCATGGTTCAGGTCGTGCCGGACCAGCTGAACGAGCTGTTTGCCAACCTGATATCCAATGCAGCGCACTATGCTCCGGAAAACGGGTCTGTTCGCATTAGCGCGGAACAGTGTGGGGAAGCTGTAACAGTATCGATAACCGATAATGGTATCGGAGTTGCTCCGGATCACCTGAAACTGATTTTTGACGAGTTCTTCAAGGTTGATGAATCACGCCATGATCTTGAAGCGTCCGGCCTGGGTCTTTCGATCTGCAAGCGTATCGTCCTGAACCATAACGGCAGAATCTGGGCCGAAAGCGACGGTTTAGGTCATGGAACCAGCATTTTCTTCACTTTAAATAAGCATTTTGCCGGCATTGCTCATGGCGAAAAGGAGATTGAAGCCAATGGATAGCAGGATAATGATTGTCGATGACGAGGATATGATCAGGGAGGCGGTTGAAATCCTGCTTGAGTCGGAGGGGATGGGGATTGTCACCGCCGCTGGCGGAAAGGAGTGTCTGGGCCACCTGAAGGCGGGGTTCAAGGGAGTGATCCTGATGGACATAATGATGCCGGAAATGGATGGCTGGGATACGATCCGCGAGATCGTGGAACATGGGCTCTACGAGGGCAATGTGATCGTGATGCTGACGGCGATGGATTCTCCGGATGAAAGGATGGAAGGTTTGCAGGAGTATGTCACCGATTATATTACCAAGCCTTTCAATACCGACAGCCTGCTGGATTCTCTCCGCTACTACCAGAGTCTGCTGCAGCTGGAGACCGGAATTAATGACCGCCAATAATATAGTCATGATCGGAGTTTCTACCGGCGGTCCGATCGCTCTTAAACACCTGTTTGCCAACCTGCCGCCGTTGAACGCGGCCGTGGTGATTGTTTTGCATATTCCCCCGGGAATGGACTACCGCATAGCCAGGAGCCTAGCCAGCGTGGCCTCTATGCCGGTTACGCTGGCGGGGGATGGAGAGTATCTCCACAGCAGGCGGATTTACCTGGCCCCGGGCGGATATCACCTGACATTGCATGGGAACAGCCGTGTAGTTCTGACGGAAGGAGCCAAGGTCAATTTCGTTCAGCCCTCTGTTGATGTTGCGATGAAATCGCTGCTCAAGCCGTTAAGGCGGAAACGTATAATCGGGGTGATACTGACCGGCATGGGTAAGGATGGCGCCGAGGGGGTCAGGCATATCAGTGAAATCGGTGGTGTGAACATCGCCCAGGACCAGGAGTCGTCGGCAATTTACGGTATGCCAAAGGCCGCCGTGGAAACCGGACTGGTGGATTTTGTGTTTCCTCCCGAAAAAATCAGCCAAAAGCTGGTGGAACTGCTTTCAGGCCAGGCAAGTTATTCATCCAAAGTCTGATATTCAAAGGCCACCTATTTAAGTCTGTGATTTGTCTGTTATCATTCAATGATAACAGGTTGTATAAGAATAAACTTAGGCCCGGTTTCCAGCCTTTTGGGCCGTAACCTGATTTGTCTTTTACAAGGAGGTCGCCATGAGTTTCAGAACCAAGCTGTTGCTTTTTGTTTTTGTGGGAGTATTTGCTGCTCTTTCAGCCCTTTCAGGTGTAGCGGCCTACCGGATGCAGCTTCTCTCGAGCGCTTCTCTGGCAAATCAGAAAAAGTCGTTGCTGGAGGACTATGATGCTCTGATCAAGAGCCAGGTGAATACCGTGGTCAGTCTTCTTGGAACCGTAGAGGAGCGCTCCCGCAAGGGAGAAATCTCTGCCGACGAAGCCAGGAAACAGGCTGCCGATATGGTCCGTCAGTTGCGATACCAGAAGGATAACTATTTCTGGATCGATACGGTTGACGGTGTCAACGTGGTGATGCTGGGCAAGCCGGTCGAAGGAAAGAACAGGCTGGATCTCAAGGATCAAAAGGGTAAACTCCTGATCCGGGAGATCATCGAGAACGGGCGCAGGGAAGGCGGAGGTTACACCGATTACTGGTTTCCCAAGGCGGGCAGCGATACGCCAATGCCGAAGCGGAGTTATTCGCTGGAGTTCAAGCCATGGGGCTGGGTAGTCGGTACCGGCAACTATGTCGATGATATCGACAAGATCATGGATGAACACAAAAAAACTGCCCAAAGCTCGTTCATTGCCAATATCAAGTTTTTCGCAGTAGCGGCCATCGTAATCATCCTCGGTTGCCTTGGCTTCGCTTTCTGGTTTGCCAATGATATTACCCGCAAAATCGGCGGAGATCCGCTTTATGCCGTCGAAGTGGTGGAAAAAGTTGCCGGTGGTGATCTGGGTGTCGGAATTGTCATCCAGGGTAACTACCCCGGCAGTCTGCTGCAGTCGATCAGGAATCTGGTGGCAAGTCAGCGCAACATGATGGAGAAGATCAGGGAGTCCGCCGAGAGCCTGTCTTCAGCCTCTCTGGAACTCAGGGCCACATCCGATAACATGTCGCATACTACTGAAGATATCGTCTCGCAGGCAAGCACCGTGGCAACTGCTGGGGAGGAAATGTCGGCCACATCGGGAGATATCGCTTCGAATTGCACCTCCGCTGCTGAAAATGCCGGGCGTGCCTCTGCAATGGCCAGGGACGGAGCCGCGGTAGTAATGGGAACGGTCAGGGGTATGGAGCGGATTGCCGGTCGTGTAAGGGAAACTGCCGCATCGGTTGATGCACTGGGTAGCAGTTCGGTACAGATAGGGAACATCATCGGGACAATCGAGGATATAGCCGACCAGACCAACCTGCTGGCGCTGAATGCCGCTATCGAAGCCGCCCGTGCTGGAGAACAGGGTCGCGGTTTTGCCGTTGTTGCAGACGAAGTCCGGGCTTTGGCCGAACGCACCACCAGGGCCACCAAGGAAATCGCTGCGATGATCAAGGGCATCCAGAGTGAAACGCGAACTGCGGTGGCTTCAATGGAGGAGGGTGTCCAGGAGGTGGCCAAGGGGAGTGCCGAGGCGGAAAAGTCGGGAGAAGCGCTTGGAAATATTCTTAGCCAGATTAACGAAGTTACGGCCCAGATCAATCAGATTGCCACAGCGGCAGAAGAACAGACCGCCACCACCAGGGAAATCAGCAACAATGTACATATGATCAACGAGGCGGTGTCCGGCAGTGCGCGAGGCGCACAGGAACTGTCTCTGGCTGCGACCAGCCTGTCAACACTGGCCGAGGAACTCAAGGGAATGGTAGCTTATTACAGATTTTAAGCATCAGCAACAGAACTGAGCCGGAGAAACAGTTATGCCGCACCGTTACGCAGCCGAACAGATTGAACAGCATAAAAAGGCCCTGGTTGACATCCTGGATACGCTTCCGTCGATTATCGTCAGGGTAGGTCGCGGTGGATGCGTCGATCTCGTCAACAGGCGTTTCGAACAGTTCAGCGGTGTCTCAGCCGGAAACGCCATGGGGATGAGGGTAGTTGCGCTGATACCGCAGTTCGCAGATCAGCTTGGAAAGGTTGATCTGGTTATCGACAGCCAGGCGCCGATGGAATTTGACAAGCTTCTCTGTCGCAAAGGCAGCCGGTTGTCGTATTACTCACTGGAAATATACCCTCTCAAATCCGAAGGTGCGGCAATGGCGGTAATCCGTATCGATGACATTACCGAGCATGTCCGTATCGAAGAGATCATGGCCCATACCGAGAAAATGATCACGGTCGGCGGTCTCGCCGCCGGGATGGCGCATGAAATCAATAATCCGTTGGGCGCCATCATGCAGAACGCCCAGAACATCGAGCGTCGTGTGTCGTCCGATATTCCGGCCAACCTCAAGGCGGCCGGTGAGGTCGGCGTCAGCCTGGAGCTTGTGCGGGCCTATCTGGAGAAGCGCGGCATATTCGAGTTTATCAGCCATATCCGCACAGCCGGTGTGCGCGCTTCCAATATTATCAACAACATGCTTCACTTCAGCCGGCGGAGCGAGCCGCAGGTTGAAGCGGTAGATCTGTCCGACATGCTTGACCGTACACTGGAGCTGGTCGCCAGTGACTATGATATGAAGAAACTGTACGATTTCCGTAACATCACCCTGGTAAGGGAGTACGCCCCCGGCATGCCGCCGGTCAGCATGGTGGTCCAGGAGATGGAGCAGGTTTTCATGAATATCCTCAAGAATGCGGCCCAGGCCCTGTCTGGATCAGGGAAAGAGGAGCCGTCCCGTATTACGTTAAGGACGTGCCTCGACCATGGTATGGCCATGATCGAGATCGATGACAACGGTCCCGGAATTGATGACGCTATCCGTCTGCGTATTTTCGAGCCATTCTTTTCGACCAAGGAGGTGGGTGTGGGTACCGGTCTGGGATTATCGGTGGCCTATGCCATAGTAACCAAAGGTCATCACGGTACACTCAAGGTCCGCTCCAAGCCTGGCCAGGGCACCTGTTTTACAATCGAACTTCCGGTTCTGTAGGAGTGCTGATGAATTTTTCCGAAATATCCATATTGCTGGTTGACGACGATGAAATGATCCGCAACTGTATCTGCGCCTATCTGGAAGACGAGGGTTTTCTCGTTCATCAGGCTTCCAGCGGAGAAGAGGCGCTGGATTCGATTGTTGCGATGAAACCCACCGTCTGCATTTCAGATATGCGCCTGGCCGGCATGAATGGTGAAACTTTCATTCGCCGGGCCTACCTGCTCTGTCCTGAAACTTCCTACATGCTGCACACCGGCCTGGACTATCCGCTTTCGGACGAGTTGCGCGCCATCGGGATGACCCCGGCCGATGTCCTGCTCAAGCCGCTTCATGAACTTTCCACACTTACCAGAAGAATAATTGCCGTGGTTGCTTCGGCGGGAAGCAGAACCCGATGAATACGCTCGGCCCGCTACTTTTGACCATTGATGATGAAGAGGCGATACGCGGCAGTGTCGCTGCCTATTTCGAGGACAGTGGCTTTACCGTGATCCAGGCTTGCGACGGCCGCGACGGGATCGACAAGATCATCAGCATGCGACCGGATATCGTGATTACAGATTTGCGCATGCCGGTCGTGGATGGCCTGGAGGTTGTAGATGCGGTGTGCCGGATGGACGACAACCTGCCGGTAATTGTCCTGTCCGGCACCGGCGTGCTGAACGATGTGATCCAGGCTCTGCGGCGTGGAGCCTGGGACTATCTGGCCAAGCCGGTCAAAGACCTGGTGGCCCTGGAGCTGGTAGTCAACCGCTGTCTGGAACGCGCCAGGCTGATCAGGGAAAACCGTGACTACCATGAGAATCTGGAACAGCTCGTCGTAAAGCGTACCGCCGAACTGCGCAAGTTGACAACCGCGGTGGAGCAGAGCGCCAATAGTGTGATCATCACCAACGCGGACGGTGTCATCGAATATGTCAACCCGAAGTTTACCGCCGTGTCCGGGTACACCCCGGAGGAAGCTATCGGAAAGACGCCGCGTCTGCTGAAATCAGGTCGGCAGGGCGATGCCTATTATGCCGAGATGTGGGAAACCATAAAGTCCGGGAAAGAGTGGCAGGGAGAGTTTTGTAACATGTCCAAGGACGGCCGGCAGTTCTGGGAGCTTTGCAGTATTGCTCCGATCAAGGACGAGTCCGGCGCGATAACCCATTTTGTCGGTATCAAGGAAGATATCAGCGAGCATAAGCGCCATGAGGAACAGCTCTATTATCAGGCCAATTTCGACGGTTTGACCGGGTTGCCCAATCGCAATTATTTCCAGAAATATCTGACATTGCAGCTTGAATTGATAAACCTTGAAAATCAGCAGCTGGCGCTGTTGGTGCTGGATATCGATAACCTGAAGTTCGTCAATGATACCTTCGGACATGAGTTCGGCGATCTCCTGCTAAAGGAAATTTCACGCCGCCTGGAAATGGCCGGTGGTATGGGCAGCTTCATATCCAGGTTCGTCGGTGATGAATTTATCATCGTGCCGCCGCTGGTGGACGAGACAGGCCAAACTGTCCTGTTCGCCGAAAAGATACACAAGGCGATGAACGATGCCTTCGTGATCAGAGGCACAGAAATTATTTCAACCGCAAGTATCGGTGTGGCGGTATATCCCGAGGATGGTAACACCGTCGAAAGCCTGCTGAAAAATGCCGAAGCGGCCATGTACCAGGCCAAGAAGGACTGCAAGAACGCGGTCTGTTTCTATACCAGTGAGCTGAATTTTCAGCTGGAACAGCGTTTTGCGATGGAATCCAAGCTTCACAAGGCGCTGGAGCGTGACGAGTTCAGCCTGCAGTATCAGCCGCAGATCGGTCTGCCAGGCGGCAGCGTAATCGGTATGGAAGCGTTGTTGCGCTGGACTCCGAATGGGGAGGAGCTGGTCTCTCCCACCCAGTTTATCCCGCTTCTGGAGGAGACCGGCCTGATCGTTGCCGTGGGTGAGTGGGTGCTTCTGAATGCATGCACACAGGCCGCGTCATGGCGAAAGCAGGGGTTGCCGCCGATGCGTCTGTCGGTCAATATCTCGGCACTGCAGTTCATGCGCAGCGATCTTGATGAAACTGTCAAGCGCATACTGGATGAGACCGGTTATGATCCCGGCTGCCTCTGTCTGGAACTTACCGAGAGCATGATCATGCTCGACAGTGTGCGTACCATGGAAAAACTCACCGCACTGACCGAAATCGGCATAACGCTTTCACTGGATGATTTCGGCACCGGCTATTCGTCGCTGGAATACCTGGGACGCCTGCCGATTCAGGAGCTGAAGATCGACCAGTCTTTCGTCCGGCGGATGCTGACCACAAAAAACGATGCCGCTGTGGTCAACACGATCATCGCGATGGGGCGGGGGTTAGAGATGGAGCTTGTCGCGGAAGGGGTGGAGACCGAAGAACAGCTTGCGTACCTGACGGAAAAAGGGTGTTCGGTCATACAGGGATATTATTTCAGCAAACCGCTCTCTGCCGAAGCTTTTACAGCATATTGCATGAAACCAAGATGCTGACATGCAGCATGGACAGTGTAAATTATGTGTGTAATTTGATGTGATTGTGGTAATTACTGAATAACAATTAGTTAATTCAAATGTTATTCGGGGGCAGAATATGCCTGCAGACCACTATAATCAATCCAGACGCCGTTTTTTCGTTGCCGTAGCATTTGTTCTGCCAGTTGTGGCTGTTCTGTTCTGCCTGAACAGCCTGAATGAATGCAAATTGGCCATATCCAATACCATTGCCGGAATCCTGGCGTTGATCACGGTCACGCTTTCTGTGCTGTTCCTGCGACAGCTCAGGAATATCAGAAATTCCAGTCTCCACTTGAACTCACAACAGCTTGAGCTGCAGTTAAAGGCCGAAATGATCGATTCGGTCACCGACGTCATTCTTCTGGTGGATGAAAAAGGTGGTCTGGTCCAGTTCAATAATGCACTCTGTCATATTACCGGTCACAGCCGTCAGCAGTTGGAGTCCTGCAATATTCAGGATTTCATGCCGGTCGAGAACAGGGCGCTGGTTGAGGAACGTATTCAGCAGATCCTCGAACAGGGTGCCGCGCTCTTTGAATCTGTGTATCTTCACGCATCGGGAAGACTGGTTCCGGTTGAATGGCGTACCAGGTCGGTTGAAATCGGGCAGCGCCGTCTTGTTCTCAGCGTGTTGCGGGACATTAGCGACCGCAAGCAATATGAGCAAAAACTTAAAGTGGTGGCGTCGGAGTGGCGTGATACCTTTGATGCAATTGAGGATGCCGTCTGGCTTCTTGATATGGATCGTAAAGTGCTGCGAGCCAACAAGGCCACCCTGGGCATATTCGGTAAAATCCCTCAGGATGTTATCGGTGTCGCTTGCTGCGAAATTGCCCATTATGGTTTGTCCACTATCAGCCAATGCCCGTTTGACCGGATGGTACAGAGCGGGAAACGGGCTTCGATGCAGGTTGTTGTCGGGTCTAAATGGTTTGAAGTATCAGTCGATCCGGTCTTTGACGAGCATGGCGAAATCGTCAGGGCAGTGCACGTGGTCAAGGATATTGACGAGCTGAAAAGGGCGGAACTGCGAGAGCAGGTCCGCTCCGAAATCATGGAGCGTATCGCCCGTGGCGAACCGTTACCCGATCTGCTCTCTTTTATTGCCAGGTCTATCGAGAACGAGCGTCCGGGAGCGCTCTGTTCGATCCTTCTGGCCGTGGATGAAGGTCGGCGACTCGTGACCGGCGCGGCTCCCAGCCTGCCACAGGCATACAACGTTGCCACCGGTCGCATCAGGGTCGCTGAAGGGGTCGGCTCGTGCGGCACGTCAGCATTTCGCCGTGAACGGGTCATCGTGGAAGATATATGCGAACATCCGTTCTGGAAGGGATTCACTCCGGCTCATGAAGCCGGGCTCCGTTCCTGCTGGTCGGAACCGATTATCTCCTCCAGCGGTTTGCTGCTGGGGACCTTTGCGATCTACCACAGGGAACCGGCCACTCCGGGTGATGAAGAAATCAAGGTGATCGAGCTGGCGGCATCGTATGCAGGAATCGCAATCGAGCGGAACAGGAACGAAGTCGAGCGCAACGAACTGGAACAACAGTTGAACCAGTCACAGAAGATGGAGGCGATCGGACATCTGGCCGGCGGGGTCGCCCACGACTTCAATAATCTGCTGACTCCGATCAACATCTATGCAGATATGTTGAAACGTGCAATGCCGGACGACGAAAATCTTCAAATCAAGATTGAAGGTATCATCAAGGCCTCCGGTAAAGCCAGGGAGCTGACCCATCAATTGTTGAGCTTCAGCCGGAAGCAGGTAATGCAGATGCAGGCTGTCAACCTGAATGAGATCATCACTTGCTTCAGTTCAATCATGCGCCGGACACTGCGGGAAAGCGTAGAGATCAATCTGCAACTCTCTTCGCAGGCTGCGATCGTAATGGCCGACCGCTCCAAGATCGAACAGGTGATACTCAACCTGGCCATCAACGCACAGGATGCAATCGCGGAGACCGGCCGGATCACGATCGAAACCGGCCAGGTGATGATCGACGATGAATATGCGCGCCTGCACCCCGGCGTCAGCACCGGCAATTTCATACTGTTGTCATTCAGTGACGATGGCAGCGGCATGAGTGATGAAACCCTGAAACATATCTTTGAGCCGTTTTACACAACCAAGCAGGTCGGTCACGGCACCGGTCTCGGGTTGGCCAACGTCTATGGCATTGTGAAGCAGCACAACGGTTTCATATCGGTTCTGAGCAACGTCGGCCGCGGAACGACTTTCAAGATTTATCTGCCATTGTGCTGCAATGTTCCGGATATCAGCCATCCTAACATGGAACTAGTCATGCCGAATCATTGCGGTAGCGAGGTTATTCTGCTGGTTGAAGATAACGAGATGGTGCGGGTTATGACAACAGATCTTTTGCAGGGACTCGGTTACCGGGTGTATGTGGAAGGACATCCCGAACTGGCTCTGGAACTTGCCGCGCAAATCCCGGAGAAGATAGATCTGCTGATAACCGACGTGGTGATGCCCGGAATGAACGGGCAGCAGCTTTTTGAACGCCTTAACGTAGAACGTCCGGATATCGACAAGGTGCTTTACATGTCAGGCTACGCCAACAGTGTAATCGTGGATAACGGTACTTTGGAAGAAGGACCACTTTTCCTTCAGAAGCCGTTCACCTTTGATATGCTGATGGAAAAAATCAATGCCCTGCTGCATCCGTCGGAGTAACGGAGAAAAGTGCCCCTGTTGTCATAAGTATTTTAAAGTCATGTCCTGAGGAGGGCAGCCATGCAATCAACGCAAAATCGTCGTGTTCTGGATGCCACAGGCCTCAAATGCCCTCAGCCTGTTCTCAGGCTGTCCGTGATTTCAGCGGATATGAAACCGGGAGAGCTTCTGGAGATAATCGGAGATTGTCCGACTTTTGAAAAGGACATCACTGCCTGGTGTATTCGTCTGAAGAAAACATTGCTGTCCATGCGCGATGAAGGCGGTTATCGCAAGCATGCCATGATCCGGTTTTAGCAGGCTTCAGGTTTTACGTGGGGAAAACTCATGGCTGAAAATACAATGAAATACCCCAAATGCATTCTCTGCGACGAATCTTCGTCCAGCTTTACAGCCGGAGATTTTCTCGTTTCGCCGCAGGCGAAATGTGACGGAAATCCGCCGGGCGATCTGATCAAGCTCTATTCGCTGTGCCTCGACTGCGACCTGCTGCACCGGCATGGCAACAGGGCGCATTTTGCTCGAATAGCTTCCGGTCTTGAGGGGTATCACGTGGAAGCCGCCAGAAGAGAATCTTCTGCAAGGGCAGATTTTGAGGCAGTTCACCAGATGCTGAAGCTTCTTTCCATTGGGGATCCGGATGTGCGGCTGGTTGTTTCCGGTGATTCGGATTGGTTCCGCCTGCTTGAGCCGCTTTTGAACCAGGTAGCCGATTTTATGAAGGATCTTATCGAGGAGAGTCACGAAACCGCCATCGGATTGTGCGAACATTATGAAACCTTGCTTCTTCTTGCCGGCGGTGACCTCAATGCAAGGGCCAGCATTAATTCCCCGGTGGAGCTGATTGCCAAGCTGGGTGAGCTGATCAACAGCCAGTCAACCACATTCCTGAATGTTATCAAGCGTCAAAAGACACAGGAAAATGAGTTGCAGGCACTGAATCAACAGCTTCAGTCCATTATTGATTTTCTGCCGGACGCAACTTTTGTCGTTGATGCTGACAAGCGCGTCATTGCCTGGAACAAGGCCCTGGAGGAAATGACTGGATTCACCAAGGAGTCCGTCATGGGCCAGGGGGACTATGTCTATTCGATTCCTTTCTACGGATTGCGGCGCCCGGCCCTGGTTGATTTTATCGGCAATGAAGGTGAGTTGAACTCTTATAATTACAAGTATCTTCAGCGGCATGGAAACACCATTGTAGCCGAAGCATGCATACCGGCTATCGGTAATTGTGGCGAACGGAACATCTGGATTGCCGCATCGCCCT
This sequence comes from Geobacteraceae bacterium, assembly GCA_032469775.1. GTDB lineage: Bacteria > Desulfobacterota > Desulfuromonadia > Geobacterales > Pseudopelobacteraceae > JACRCG01. Next base: position 40,759 of record JAWDJY010000012.1, read on the forward strand.
TATATGGACTTGACGGCCGGCGAATCGGTGCCATTGAATCTGTCCGTGATATCAGCGATTACAAAAAAATCGAGCATGAAAAAGAGCTTCTGAGCGAACAGCTCCATCATGCACAGAAAATGGATTCTATCGGCCAGCTGGCCGGTGGCATTGCCCATGAATTCAACAATATCCTGGCCGCGATACTCGGTTACGCCAGTATTCTGGAAATGCGTCTGGATAGAGGCTCACCTCACCTGACTGCAGTGCAGCGTATCATCAGTTCTGCGGAAAAGGCTGCTTCGCTGACGCACGGCATGCTGGCTTTCAGCCGCAAACAGGATTTGTCCGTAAAAACCGTGGATCTGAACCTGCTGATTTCAGATATGATGGAGATGCTCTGCCGTCTGGCCGGCGAAGACGTCATGGTGGAATTCGATCCGTCCGCGCAGGAACTGTTGCTGCAGGCGGATTACGGACAACTGCAGCAGGTCATGTTGAATCTTTACAACAATGCACGCGATGCCATGCCCGATGGCGGTTGTCTGTCAATTGCCACCTCTTTGGAAGCTTACGCAGGTGAAAATAAATCTGGTTTAACTGGAATCCCGGACGGCAGCTATGTGAAACTTACGGTCATTGATACCGGCAGCGGAATGGCTCCGGACCTGCTGGAGCGGATTTTTGATCCATTCTTTACTACCAAAGAGGTTGGCAAGGGAACAGGGCTCGGCCTTTCGATCGTTTTCGGCATAGTGCAGCAGCACAAAGGGCATATAAAGGTAACGAGCAAGCCTGGAGAGGGCACTGTCTTCTCGATCTGGTTTCCTGAAGTCGGAAACGTCAAGGATAAAAAACCGGAACAGGGCGCTCGCCCCTGGCGGCAGGCTTGCGGTAACGAAACCATACTGGTTGGCGAGGACAACGATGATGTCCGTGACATGATTGCCGAGTTGCTGCGTGATGTCGGTTATAATGTGATCGAGGCCAGGGATGGTCTAGAGGTTGTTTCAAGTGTGGAAAAATCTGGCGGTGAGATTGATCTGTTGCTGCTGGATGTGATTATGCCCAGAATGAACGGCCTGGAAGCGCTAAACGCTGTTCATAGTCGCTACCCCAAGATTCCCTGCATATTCCTTAGCGGATACAGTGAAGACATTCTGCAGCAGAAGGGAACGTTACCTGACAGGTTCGTACGCCTTACCAAACCGATTCTCGCCGACAGGTTGATAGCAGAGGTCCGATCTGTACTCGATGGCCACTGATGCCAAGCTTGTGAACGCTCCGATATTTTTACATGCCGCTGGAAATCAGCCTGTTCCTCCCCGAAGAAAGCCCTTCAAACCTGAACCGTCCCAAGAATGTCCCCGTCCTGTACAATCCGGTCTCTCCCGGTGGAAGGTACTGGTGGCTGGTGTTGTCTAGTCGACCTGAAAAGCGGTTGTAGATACCGCCATCGAAATGCTCATCGGTAAATGGAAGCTGGAACTCGGCCATTTTTGTGTTACCGGATCGCACCGGGAAGGATACTGCCGTGGTGGCATCCGTAATGGAAGCTGCTGAAACCAGTTGACGATAACCGCCATAGTTTGTCGTCATCTTTGCCGACAACTGAAGTCGCGCAATGCCCGAACCGTTAAGGTGCAGGTCGTACCATGGCTGCCATCCGATTTCCGAGGTGGCGTAACGCACGGTAAACCTGCCGCGCGACGGGGATACGTTGATGCGCGCGATACTCCCGCCGCTTTTGCCGCCCCTTTTCAAAGCTGCAATGCGAGCATCGATCTTTTTAATCTCCAGCCCTGTTTTCCGTCGGGCTGTGTAGACCGCTTCAAGCTGGGCAATGGCAAAGTCGGTTCCCTGGCGGATAGTCTGCATCGGGTCAGGGTTTGCTTTGGTTTTGCGAGGCGCCTTGCCGCTTTGCGATTTGGCTGCCGACTTGAATATCTCTTCTCGTGTTGCCAGAGCCTGCATCCGGTCTTCCAGGTGTTGGCGCTGCTCGATCAGCCCCTCCAGTTCGCGGCTGCTTTTGGCGTCCTGCCGCGCCGCACTGATCTCCACTCCCAGGATAACACTGTCTGCCGCCGGGATCACTTTCAGGGTGCCTTCCAGCAGGCCCGGTTCGAGCGGTACTTCCGCCATACCTTTCAATGCCGTTGCCTCACGCTCGACGATCGCGCCGTCCCTGTAAAAAGTAATGCTGTTCCCGGCCTGGGCGACATCCGCGAAAGCTGATAAAGCAAGCAGTCCTGCAATGATATTCATGCGCATAAATTCCCCCTGTCATGCAACTACTCTGGTTTTTTTGCGGTACGGTTGCTTATGAGGTTAGTTGAAGCTATACTCTCACAAAACTTTCTGAAAGGCGACTTCCATGGAAATAGAAGAGGAAGTAACAGTCAAGGACATAGTCAATTTCTATATAAAAATCAATGACGCATCCAAGGCCAAGAAAGAAATTGCCCAGCTCTCCTCGAAAGACAAGGCCGGGGCTTTCGAGATTATCGCCGCTTCAAACGCGACCAGGGATTTCAGGGTCGAGGTCGCCCGTTATTTTATCTATGACCTGGATGCCAGGGTCCGCAGGAAAGCGGAACACTTCATGGAAGATCTCGTGCCTGGCTGGGTTACCGACCCGGCGGAAAGCATACTTAAGCTGCTCAAGTCGGCCGATGGCAAGGGGCCGGCCGGACGCAACTCGGCGGTCAAGTTCCTGTTCGGAATCGTCGATTCCAGCAGTCTGCGCGAAACGTTCATGACGCTGCTTAACAGTCGCAACCGTTCGCTGATGATTGAAATCATTGCGATACTTGAGGATTACATCGATTGTTCCCGCGACGAACAGGAACAGGTCAGGATTTTTGACGCCTGCCTGGAAATTGTCGTTTCCGACGATGCCGATAACAATATCAAGCATCACGCTTCCAACCTGTTGAGCGTATTCTTCAAAAAAGTCAGTTCGACCGAACTGGGTGCGACCCTGAAACGGAAATATATCGAAAGACAGGTGGAGAAGGCGGAAGCGGTCTACCGCTATCTTTGCAGTGGAGCATCCGGTTTGAACAGTACTTTTCTGGCGGATCTTTTGCGTCCGTTGAATGACGGCGGCAGTGCCTACCAGATCAAGATTCTGAACTACTTCAAGATGATCCTGGAAAAAGCTAGGAATCCAGAGGAAGCCGACACGGTATTGGATACCTACCCGGACTACTGGAACCAGGACGAACCCAGCAAGGATGAAAAAGTCCGTACGATCTGTTCCAGGATACTCCGGGCGGTTGACGAGTTGTGGGACATGACCGGCGATGAGGAAGTCCGGGCGCTGATCATCAGAATCAGGTTCGGCGAGTATGGAAACAAGCGCGAACTGTTGGAGCAGATCCGCAGCAAGACGGAAGGGGAACGCCTAAGTAGCGCCGCGCAGGAAAAACTGTCGCTGATGCTGCAATGTTTTCTGCATCCCGACCAGGAAGACGTCCTGAAGCTGCAGGCTTCGCAACTGCTTTTGTTCAAGATCGGCGACCCGTCCAGCCGGTTGGCCGCGCTGCGTTACCTGGCGTCGTATCTGGAAAACAAGAACCTGAACTATGCCGAAAAAGGGAGCATTGTAACCGTCGTGGATGAGCTGCTGATGGAAAAAAAGCTGGGCGGCCCGGTTCGCGAAAAGGCGCAATACCTGCTGTTCATTGCCGATCCGGGGCGGCTGAAGGGGGATGAGGAGCTGAAGTCGGTACTGGCCTATCTGCGCGGCATTGCCGAAGGTGAGGGGTTCGCGTCGGAAAACGCCCGGCAGCGCGTACTGCTGTCGCTGGGCGCTGTTTTGTCGATGCCGAGTGTGAGTGAAAAGCTGAAAAAAGCTGCCCAGTACCTGGAGTTCAAGATCCGCAACCCTAAGGACGGCCCGACCTGGGAAGCGCTGACTTGAAAAGGGGAACCTTTTCTCATCTGGAACGGGTTGTTACCCCACTATCCTGCCGCCTCCCAGTACCTCGTCCCCGCGGTAGAAAACCAGCGCCTGCCCGGGCGTAACCGCCTTCTGCGGTTCGTCGAAGCGGACTTCGCAGCAGCCGTCCGGGGTCAGCTGAACCCGGCAGCCCACCGGCTGGTGGCGGTAGCGGATCTTGCAGCTGCTGGCAAACTCTTGCGCATCCGGCGCAATGATCCAGCTGACATTTTCGGCCTTTAGTCCTTCCGCAAGTACATTGGGCTGTTCTCCGACAATCACCACGTTCCGTGCCGCGTCGATGGCGGTCACATACAGCGGTTCGCTCCAGGCGATCCCCAGGCCCTTGCGTTGGCCGATCGTATAGCGGTGGGTACCAAGGTGCCGGCCGACGACCTGACCGTTGACATGGATGATGTCTCCCGGTGCTCCGGAAAGATTGTTACTCCCTTCCAGAAAAGCGACGTAATCGTCATTGGGGATGAAGCAGATCTCCTGGCTGTCGCTCTTCTCGGCCACTGTCAGGCCGAATTCGTGCGCCAGTCGCCGCACCTCGTCCTTGCTCTCGATCCCTCCCAGCGGAAACAGTACCCGGCCCAGCTGCTGTTGTGACAGCGTGTATAGGAAGTAGGACTGGTCCTTGCGGATGTTTTTTGCCGTGCGCAGGTGACAGGTGCCGTCCGGATCGGTGGTCTTACGGACGTAATGGCCGGTGGCCAGCATTTCCGCCCCCAACTCGCGCGCCTTGTCCAGCAGCAGGCCGAACTTTATGTAACGGTTGCAGCGTACGCAGGGGTTGGGGGTGTGGCCGCTGCGGTATTCGTCGATGAAGTCACCGATGATCAGCCGGGTGAAATCGGGCTCAAAATCGGCCACGTGGTGGGGAATTCCAAGGTGTGCGGCCACCAGGGCGGCGTCCTTGACAGCCGTGCCCGTGCCGCCAACATGCGGAGCGAACAGGCGCATGGTGATGCCGATGATTTCGTGCCCCTGTTGTTTCAACAGCGCGGCGGTAACCGAGGAATCCACACCGCCACTCATCGCTACCGCTATTCTTCCCATTGATCTTCTCCCAGAATGATTCGTACCGCCTGGTTGGCCTGATGGTGGGCGGCGACGCCGACCCGGGGAGCCATCAGGCCGCTGCCCGGTTTTGCCTCCGAGATGCCGTCTCCTACCAGGTAGAGACGTCGCGAAACCTTGCGGGTGGAAATCGTGTCGTTAGGCCCGTAACCGGCCACACCTGAGGCTGCGACCACAGTCGCCACCGGCAGCGCGGTCAGCACCGTGTCCACCAGCATCGCCTTCATGTCGGCACGATCGAAGGCTTCCACGATGACCTGACAGGGGGTGAAAAGTTCCGGGATGTTGTCCGGCGTCAGCAGAAGCGGGTGCGTTTCGATGCATATATAAGGGTTGATTCTCGCCAGGTTGTCGGCCAGCGCTTCCACCTTTAGGCAGCCGATCTGGTCGATGAAGTACTGCTGGCGATTGAGGTTGGAAGGTTCCACTACGTCAAAGTCGGCGATTATCAGCCGGCCGACCCCGATGCGGGCCAGCGCCACCGCCACCGATGAGCCGAGCCCCCCGGCTCCGGCGATTCCTACGCAGGCCTGTTTCAGGCGGGCATGGACGCCTGGTGTGTGGCGTGCCGCCATCAGCGCTTCCAGCTCATCGCGGTCCGGTCGTTCACCGCGCCGGATCAGGAAGACTTCATCCCCCTGATTCAGCTGTGTGTCGGGGGGCGCCGGGAAGCCGTTCAGGATAAGCACGTCGGCGCCAGGTCTATAATTGATGGCCAGCTCCGCCAGGGTTATCCCATCGCTGGCGTCAGCCCATTTTTCGTTGATGCGAATCTTCATCTTAGGCAAAAATCCTTTATGCAGGGAGTTGTTGTCATCAGGCGGGTTTAATGCCGTCAGATGCCGGAAACAGGGCTGCCACTACGCGGCTGACGGCATCGGTGTCGAGGCCTGGAATCGCGGGGTCCGGGCTGCCCCCGCTCCACTTTTCGATCAGTATCCGCTGAAGCATGTCCAGCCGGGAACTGATATTTAACGGAATAGTTTCTTCAGGCAGTTCTTCTTCACCTTCAAATGGCACCAGTTCCGGCAGTTCCAATCCTTCCAGGCCCCAGTTGCGGACAGTGAGCTCGTGCACCGGCGGCCCCAGGCGGCGCATGGCTTCCATCAGTGCCCCTGAGGAAACAGCCGTGCCCTGGTGAGATGAAATGTATTCCGATGCTGCTCCCAGCAATACAAAGTATTCCACATGATGCAAGAGGCCCAGCGTGAAGGCTTCACCCGGTGATATGGACAACTCCTTAGAAAGTTGCTGGCAGGCCATTGCCATCATCAAAGACAGTTCGGTGACCCACTCGACTTCGCGGTGCAGTCCCTTGCCATGCAGGATGCGGGTGCGCAGCGACATCATGATCACCAGACCCTGGATCTGGTTGAATCCGACCCTGGTTACCGCCAATTGCAGGTCGTGGACAGGGATCGTCGCACCGTAATAGGCCGAATTGGCCAGTTTGATTAGTTCCGCCGACAATGCCGGGTCGTTTTTGAACATGTCGACGAAATCGGAGGCACTGACCCTGGGGTTGGAGAGCAGTCTCTGGATGTGCAGCGCCGCCTCCGGAAGCAGCGGTATTTCGAATGTATCGGTTCTCAGCTTCTTGAGCAGGGTCGCTATGAAGGTCCGGTCGTAGAATGAGAGTTGCTGCAGATCGGCCGGAGGAATCTCTGCCAGCAGCGCCAGCAGGAAATCCGCGGCTTCCTGCGTCAGTCGCCTGACCGGATCAGCGGCGGGTTCATTACGTTCGACCGACAGTACGGAGTTGACGTCGTCAAAGCTGTCATCCGGCTTTATGGCTGCGCCCGGCAGTTCCTTGTCGCCCAGCAGTTTTCCGAGCCATTTGCATAGATTCTTGAACCAGTTTTCCATTGAGACCCCGGATCCGATAATCAGGATGAGTGCGTTAATGTAAGACGGCTACATCCACACATCGCTGGGCGGACGACTTGAACAGAAAGCCGCAACCCGTCGCAGTAAGCTATATTGGGGTATTTCCGGCACTAAATCAAGCGTATCTGCTGAATCAGCCCATGGCCTGCCGCAGGTCGGCGATCAGGTCTTCCGGATCTTCCAGCCCCACCGACAGGCGCACCAGCGTATCCTTGATCCCCTTGCGTTCACGCTCTTCCTTGGGTACCGAGGCATGAGACATCCTGGCCGGGTAGGAGATGATGCTCTCGACCCCTCCCAGGCTGACTGCGAAAGCCGCCAGCTGCGAGTTTTCCAAAAGTCTTCTGGTCGTTTCGAAAGAGTCCAGCTCGAAGGAGAATACCGCACCCGCTCCATCGGACTGTGCTGCATGGATCATGTGTCCGGGATGCTCCGGCAGGCCGGGATAGTGCAGGGCGGTGACCCGTTCGTGCGACTTGAGCCATTCCACGACCCTGAGAGTGTTCCTCTGGCTTTGATCCATCCTGACCTTGAGGGTTTTGACCCCTCGTAGCGTCAGGAAGGAATCCTGCGGTCCCAGCCCGGTTCCGAAGGCGTTCTGGATGTAGCGGATGCGCTGTGCCAGCTCTTTGTCCTTGACTACGGCAAAGCCGCAGATCACGTCGCTATGGCCGTTCAGGAACTTGGTGCCGCTATGCAGCACGATATCGCAGCCAAGTTCCAGCGGACGCTGCAGATAGGGGGTCATGAAGGTGTTGTCCACCAGCGTGATGATGCCGTGGCGGCGGGCGATTTCGGCAGCCCCGCGCAGATCCGTCACCTTCAGGAGCGGATTGGATGGTGTCTCCAGGTAGATGCCCTTGGTTTCCGGCAGGATCGCGGCTTCGATTGCGGCCAGGTCGGTGGCATCCACAAAGGTCGAGCTGATTCCCATTCGGCTGAAAATGGTCGAGAGTACCCGGTAGGCCCCGCCGTAGACGTCGTCGCAGACCACCAGGTGGTCGCCGGGGGAGAAAATCATCAATGTAGTGGAGATTGCCGCCATGCCAGAGGCAAATGCCAGACAGCGGCTACCCCCCTCCAGAACTGCGATCGTGTCCTCCAGCGCTTCGCGGGTCGGGTTGTCGCCGCGGGCATAGTCATACTTGCTGAAGTGGTCTACCGAAGTCTGCCGATAGGTGGAAATCTGGTAGATCGGCACTCCCAGCGCACCGGTCTGCTGATCGATATTCGGGCCACCGTGGATCAGTTTTGTTGCGAGTTTCATGTTGCCCCTCCTCACCCTCTTGACAGGGTGGAAATCTGTGTTCGCCATGCTTCTGTCGTCTGCGGAGCCACGTCTATGCCTCCAGGGCCTGTTTCAGGTCTGCTATCAGGTCGTCGGCATCCTCGATTCCCACAGACAGGCGCAACAGCACGTTATTGATGCCGAGGCGCGCCCGCAGCTCGGGCGGGATGTCGGCGTGGGTCTGGACTTCCGGGAAGGTGATCAGGCTTTCGACTCCTCCCAGGCTTTCTGCAAACGAGATCAACCCGGTTTTTAGCAAAACCTGCTCCACCAGCGCGTGATTGTCAACCTCAAAGGCGATCATCGCCCCAAAGCCGCGGGCGTTGCGCTTCATCAGGTCGTGATCGGGATGTTCTGCAAGTCCCGGATAATAGACTTTTGTTATGCGTGGATGGGAAACCAGCCAGGTCGCAATCTTGAGAGCGTTCTCCTGGTGACGGTCCAGCCTGACCGAGAGGGTCTTCATGCCACGGATCACGAGCCAGGAATCCTGTGGCCCCAGAGTCGCACCGACCGAGTTCTGGTGAAAGTAGACCCGTTCGGCCAGGGCCGGATCCTTGACCGTTACCAGGCCGGCGACGGTGTCGTTGTGTCCGGCCAGATACTTGGTGGCGCTGTAGACCGCAATGTCGGCGCCCTGATCCAGAGGGCGCAGCAGGTAGGGGGTCAGGAAGGTGTTGTCGGCAATCAGCAGCAGCCGGTTCTCTTTGCAGATGGCCGATATGGCCGGCAGGTCGGCGAATTTCAGCAGCGGATTGGTCAGGGTTTCGACGAAAACAGCCCTGGTGGACGGCTGCAGCGCGGCGCGCACAGCACCGGTGTCGCTGGTGTCCACATAGCTGAAGGAAAGGCCGAACTGATCGAATACCTTGTCGAACAGGCGGCAGGTGCCGCCGTACAGGTCTTCGGTCACGATGATGTGGTCGCCGGACCTGAACAGCAGCAGCAGGTTGGCAATGGCCGCCATGCCTGATGAATAGGCGAAACCGCGCGCGGCGCCGTCCAGCCTGGCTATGCCGTCCTCCAGTGCCTGGCGGGTGGGGTTGCCGGAGCGGCTGTAGTCATAACCGGTGCTCTGGCCGAGCCCCGGATGCCGGAAAGTTGCTGTCTGGTAGACCGGAACCGATACGGCTCCTGTGCGTGTGTCCCACTCAAGTCCTATCTGTACCGCCTGTGTGCCGATGTTCATGTCTGCCTCCAAAGTAAGAATCCCCTTCCGGGGTGCGGAAGAGGATCTTTTGGATGGCACTCTTCCTTATCTGTCGAAACCGGTAAAGATTTCGCTGGATTTGGCACCTTGCTTTTTCAAGCTGGTTGCCGCGACGTCGCCGGGCCAGTCCCTCGGTCGCTCTCGATAAGAAGTATATGTCGTTTACTTGACGCGCTTGATGTTGATTTAAGTTAGCAGTTGTTTCTTAATATTGTCAATAATTATTTTTGAGGATATGCGCAAATTTTACTGTTGTATTGAGCGTGGTGCTTTAATTGCAGTTGTCCTCTGATACAACCCGGTTGCGACCAGCCTGCTTGGCCAGATACATGCGCCGGTCGGCCCGCTGCAGAAGCTGCTCCGGTGTTGCTGTCGCCTCGTCACCAGGAACCAGCGTGACTGTGCCAAGACTGGCGGTGATTCTGATCGAGCCGGAATCTTCCGCACCGGCTCCGAGCGCGATCCGTTCGCGGATGCGCTCGGCAACTACGCTACATCCGGCCGCATCGGTTTCGGGAAGTACAATTACAAACTCCTCCCCCCCGAAGCGTGCCACCCAATCGATATTCTGGCGGATGGATGAGGTGATGTTTTCAATGGAACGCCTGAGCACCGAATCTCCGGCATGGTGGCCATGGTTGTCATTGACCTGTTTGAAATGGTCCAGGTCGCAGATCATCACCGAGAGCGGGTGCCGGTATCGATAGGCCCGCTGGACTTCATGATTGAGCTGCTGATCCATGTAGCCGCGGTTGAAGGCGCCGGTCAAGGGGTCATGGATCGACAGTTCCCGTATTTCATAGAGACTCTTTCTAAGGGCATCCTCCAGGTCCAGAATGCGACGTGCTCCCTTGAGCCTGACTTTGAGCTCGGCCGGATTGACCGGCTTGACAAGGTAGTCGTCAGCGCCCGATTCCAGGCCTTCCACAACTGCATCCGGTGAGTTCTGGGATGTGAGCAGGATCATGTAGGTGTAACTGTCGGTCTTCATGTTGCGAATGGCTTGACATAGTGCCGTCCCGTCCATTTCGGGCATCATCCAGTCAGTGATCACAATCTGTAACGGATCCCGCTTGAACAGTTCCAGCGCCTCGCGGCCGTTGGGAGCGGTAACGCAGGGATAACCCTCCTGTTCAAGATACATTTCGATCAGGGCGCAGGAGAGCGGATCATCCTCCACGACCAGGATTCTGGGGAATGGAGATACGTCTTTAAGCTGATGGACTGTCATGATGGTCCTGTCGAAACGAGTTGGTATCAGGTATATACGCCTGAATGTGCCCGGCAAATGCAGTTTACCAAAAAAATCAACAAAGAACAGAACCAATCAAATATGATTACATTGCCGTTAAATGGCGGCGTCAGTCCATTTGCCATTTACCAGTCGCACAATACCTTGAGGGTTGGCATTCTTCAGTGGGCCGGGAAGGAGGCCGTCCGGATATCCCTGGTAACAGACCGGGCGCAGGAAGCGATCCATGGCCAGCGAACCGACCGAGGTCGTCCGGTTGTCCGATGTTGCCGGATACGGTCCGCCATGCACCATCGCATCGCAGACTTCCACTCCGGTCGGGTAGTCGTTGAAGATAATTCTGCCGACCCTTGTTTCAAGTGCTTCAATCAATGGCAGGCAGTCACTCAGTTCGTCCTGTTCGGCAAACAGGCTGGCGGTGAGATGGCCATGCAGCTCCGGAAGCAACTCCATCAGTTCCTGCAGGTCGCTGACGGCAGCCAGAACCGTTACCGGTCCGAAAACCTCAGTTTCCAACTGGTGGATCTGTTGGTGCAGTCGAGTGGAGTCGGCCAGGAAAACAGATGGCAGCGCCCTGTCTTCGTGAGCTTTTCCGCCGCTCAGGCATTTTATGCCCGGCAACCGGCTCAGGTAGTCGAGTCCGTCATTATAGTTCTTCAGTATTCCCCGGCCAAGCATTACGGCCGGATCTTTATCCCCGATAGCCATGGCAAGCTGATCGAGGAACAGATCGAAATGTCTGCCTTTGAATCCGATCACCAGTCCGGGTTTGGTGCAGAATTGTCCTGAACCCAAAGTGACAGAAGCGGCCAGTCCGGCGGCGATCTGTTCGCCGCGCTTCTCAATTGCGCCGGGTAACAGGATGACCGGGTTGGTGCTGGACATCTCGGCAAACACCGGTACCGGTTCCGGGCGTTGTGCAGCCAGTTCACTGAGAGCACGTCCAGCCTGGAGTGACCCGGTGAAAGCGACCGCCTTTATGCCGGAATCCTTTACAAGATCGGCGCCGATCATGTTGCCAAAGAGCATTCCGAAGACCCCCGCAGGCAGGTCACAGCGCCGTACTGCCCGGACAAGTGCGCCGGCTACCAGTTCGGAGGTGGCCGGATGGCCGGGATGTGCCTTGAAAACCACCGGACAGCCTGCCGCCAGTGCGGATGCGGTATCGCCTCCTGCAACGGAAAAGGCCAGTGGGAAGTTGCTGGCGCCGAATACGGCTACCGGCCCCAGTGCGATGCGGTACTGGCGGATATCCGGACGGGGCAGCGGTTGGCGTTCAGGGAGAGCCGTGTCGATCCGGACGCCAAGGAAATCGCCGCGACGCAGCACCTGTGCAAAGAGGCGCATCTGGTTGCTGGTGCGCTGACGTTCACCGCGAATCCTGGCTTGCGGCAGACCGCTCTCCTGCATTACCACTTGTACGAAGTCGTCACCCAGCTCATCCAGTTCACCGGCTATCGTTTCCAGGAAAACGGCGCGCTCTTCAGTTCCGGTCTGGCGGTAGCGCGTAAACGCCGATGAGGCGGCCGCAACCGCCAGTCGGATTTCCTCTCCGGTCGCTTCATAAAACGTGTAGGGCAGCGAATTGCCGGTTGCGGCATCAAAGGAGGAAAATGTGACAGTCGAACTGGCAACACGCTGGCCGTTGATAAATTGTTTTCCGATTATGTTCATAACAAGCCCCCTTGCCCGTTCATTACGGCAGCAGACCTTCCATTTCCGGATTGAAGACCGCCCAGACCCTCTGCTTCATCTGCGCAAAGAACTCCCGGGTGACAAAAGCGGGCAGGGATACTTTGGGGTTGGGGTCATCAAAAACCTGGCTGGGCAGCGTGTATTCATCATCTTCGTAACCCTGGCGTCGTTCCAGCGCCAGCCCTCGCAGGTAGGCCCGTCGAACAGCCGCTACAATTTCCTCTGAAGAAACCTTTAATCCCGTTGCTTGGCTGATCGCTCTGGAAATAAGTTCATGCCCCATGCCGACACCAACAAACTTGCAGAGCCCGATCATGTCATAGCCTACCTGGAGAAGACCCTGGCGCGTAATAACCTCAACCCAGTCATCCAGGCCGGTTTTCCCTTCCTTGGCAAGATACATGTGTGTTCCCATGGACATGTGACCGCCTGCAATGGCAAAAGCGTAGGCCGGGTTGGTCTCCGGCAGGTAGGCGGGCAGTTCCAGGCCTTTGACATGCATTGCATATGACGTTTCACCGGTCTGTTCGGAAAGGCGTTTTACCCCCTGCCCGACCGCGCCCAGGTTGCCTCGTCCGGTCTGTGCAATCAACTCCCTGATCTGATCAAACTGACCGAAAGCGACTCCATCGCAAAGCGGATTGTCAGGATGCCGTGAATTGTATTCGAGTACATATGAAATTGTGGTGCCCAGGGAAATGGCGTCCATGCCCAGATAGTCGCATAGATGGATCAGTTCCGTGACCTGGCGGCTGTCATTGATGCCGATATTTGACCCGAACAGAATCAGAGGTTCAAAGTCGAACTTTGCGGCAAACGCACCTTGGCTGCCGTCGGCATTGCGGTGGTACAGGTTGTTGTGGCAGCGGATGCCGCAACGGAAACAGGCCTCGCTGTGTACGTCAAAAGCCTTCTCCACATTCGGGCGGAACAACCCGGCGACATCTTCATCCCCCTTGGGGCGGAAGTTGTTTTCCGGAACCGCGTGAAAAGCCTGCAAAACATCAATGTTGGCCCAGGTTCCTCCGTTTCCTCCCTGGCTGACCGGCTGAAATCGGGCTGAACCGCCATTCTTGATGACATCCCGATTTACGTCACGCATATCGGTGGTGATCCTGTCCATTTTGTCGCTGCTCCTGGCAACAATGGCGATCAGGTTTTTATACCCCATCATGCTCCCCATGCCGCCTCGTCCGGCGAAACGAGTTTTTCCCTCTCCCGACTTCAGTTGATTGTCCGTACTCAGAACTATTGCACCCATGTATACATTGTTGAAGTTCTCTCCTGCCGGTCCGATCACGGCAAAATGCGCATCCGCATATTCCTTGTGCAGGATCATGATCTTTTCGTGACCGGTAAGCCCCAGCAGATGGTCGGCCGGTTTGATCTCAACACGCGGGCCATTATCACTTTCACTGAATACGACATATATTGGTGTTTCTGACCGGTTTTCAAAAATAACCTCATCCACGCCGGCCCATTTCAGCTTGTTGCCGAAATTGCCGCTTCCGGCAGACCACATGGCTGATGGAAGTCCTTTTCCGGACTGTTTGAGCGGGCTGTAGGATGAAAAATATGACCTGAGGCCGGTCATTACGGTTGAGCCGGTCAGAATGCCTATGTTGAGAATGAGCGGGTTTTCCGGACAGTATGCTTCCGGAATTTTACGTTCAGCCAGGATCTGGTATGACCTGCCGAAGCCTCCCAGGACATCTTCCAGGTTTCTGCATGGCACATCTTCCTGGTTTGTAGTTCCTGTCGCCAGGTCGACGACGCAGCGGTGATACAATACGGTGGATGGGTCTGCCACAGGGTTCTGACTCAGTATGCGCATGTTCTTACTCCTGTTTGTTGATGGCTGTTTACCATGGAATTAGTCCGTGGCACCGTAGGCAGCGGACAGCTGTAAGGCTTCAACCGCCGTCGAGCATTGGAAGAAGTGAAACTGTGTCACCGTTCTGTACCACGTCGTCGAACTGTACATGCTTGCCGTTTCGCAAGCGTATAAGATACTCTGTTGAAATGCCGAGCTCCTCGACAACAGTCAATATCGTGCAGCAATCCGGATATTCGCGCAGTTCTGAGTGGAATCGTCCGATGCATAGGGAACCATAGAGTTTGACAGTAATCTGCATTATTTCTGTACCGACAGCCTTGCGTGGAGTTCATAGCCAGTTGTGAATCTGGTGAAAACGTCACGGTCCAGTTATTGGATGTAACCGGCAGACACTATGGTTGGCATCAAATGTTTTTGTATTCGATCCAAAACACGCTTTCCGCCAAGGAATGCCATGGGATTTTGCATCAAGATGTGAACAATTGCAATCATTTAAAGGAACAAATAAAATGAAAAAAACTGAATAATAAGGCGATGTCGATGGTGAGAGGCTGATTACAAATATTCCCGGTTATTGCATTCAATCAGAAAAGGCTGCCGGAATGCGGGCAGCCTTGCTTTGGTGGCTTGGTAATATAGATGCTGGTACCTGTCAGTGTTTTTTACTGAAGTCCCTGAAAGAACCTTTGGGCGGAGGAGGTAACGGCCGCTTGGGAGTAGTGCTGTCCCAGATCATCTTGGACAGGCTTTTCTCTACCGGCGACATTACCAGTGCCAGCAGGAATATTAGAAAGAAAGCCATGGAAAATATGAGCAACATGCCGAATGAAACGACAATTGCTTCCAATATAACAGGCATGACTGCCTCCCTCGAATTCCATCAGAGTTTGATCCTGTTAGACACTTTAATTATACATGATGAATTTGAAATTGAAAGCTCTGATTGTGTATGAATAATAGAGTTGGATGCGTCAAAAAAAATGGTGCATTTTTTTTTAATTTTGGGGTATTGTCTCAAAGTTAAAAAGTAGCGTTTCGATAGCAGTATTAATTTATATACGCCGGGAGAAAGCATTGGCAACCACCGAACGAAGCTTTGTAGAGACCGTCTGGGATTTTTTCTGTTCACTTAAGCTTACCCTCTTTTTGCTGATTTCATTGGCGCTCACATCCATAATAGGCACTGTTCTGCCGCAAGGGCAATTGCCACCGGAATATGTGGCTCAGATCAGTCCGACCAAGCTGCAGATATATTCGAAGCTTGGCTTTTTCGATATGTACCATTCATGGTGGTTTATTTCGCTGTTGTATGTTTTCAGCCTTAACCTTGTTTCATGTTCAATCAAACGCCTGCCGCATGTGTTCAAGTTTGTCAGTGAGCCTACTCTTGTTCTGGCTGAGTCGGCACGAAATTCCTACTCCCTGAGGAGAGAGATCTCACTATCCGGTCCGGTTGATAAGTGCCGTGAGAGTCTGTCAGCTTTTCTTGGCGCTGAGTTTTCCGCACCGGTAGTAACTGAGCATAACGGTGAAGTTCACCTTTTTGCCCAGAAGAGCGCCTGGTCGCGTCTGGGTGTGTATGTAGTTCATTTGAGTATTCTTGTGATTTTTGTAGGGGCTATTATTGGTTCGTTGTCCGGCTACAAAGGATTTGTCTCGATTGTCGAGGGTACTAGCGTCAATACGGTTGAAGGACGAAACGGCAACCAGATACCGCTTGGGTTCGAGGTTCTGTGCGAGAAGTTCAGTGTCGATTTCTATGCCACTGGCGCTCCCAAGGAATTCAGAAGCATACTGACCGTACTGGAGAACGGCAAGCCCGTGCCTGGATATTCACAGGTAAAGGTAATCGTCAATCATCCTCTTACCTATAAGGGGATCACCTTTTATCAGTCCAGCTATGGCCAGGCCTCTGAAGGGAGTGAGCATTACATCACGGTAACCCCCCGTTCCGGCGGTACGCCTGAAAAAATTGCGGTCCATGAAGGAGCCGCAGTGACAATCAGCGATGGGACCATGGTCAAGCTGCTGGAGGCAACTCAGGAGGTCAGGCAGTTCGCGCCCGGTTTTTCAGGCCCGGCAGCCAGGATAGAAGTTACACGCAAGGGCGCAACGCCACAGACTTTCATCATATTCAAGGACTTTCCGGAAATGAATGCCCAGCGTGGAGATGCTCTGATTTTTGGTTATGACGGGACAAACGCCAGAATGTATACCGGTCTTCAGGTCGCCAAGGATCCGGGGGTCTGGGTCGTGTGGCTTGGATGCACGCTGATGGTGGTAGGTCTCTACATCGCCTTCTTTATGTCCCACAAGCGGATCTGGCTGGTCATATCTAAGGGGCACGCCCGCATTTACGGCAATGCCAGCAAGAATCAGGCGGCTTTCGAGATGCAGTTCGATGCAATTGCAGAGAAGTTCCAACAGTTGAAAATTTAGCGGAGGATACCTGTTCATGACCAGTTCCATGTTTTTTAATGTTGCCACATTCGCCTATTTGATTTCGATGATAGTTTTCTTTGCATTTCTCGCCGGCAAGAACAAAACAGTGGGGCTTGCCGGAAGTTTGATAGCATATGCCGGGTTAGCTGTTCACACCCTGGCGATCGGGCTTCGCTGGAAAGAGTCGTACGACATGGGGGTAGGGCATGCACCGATGTCAAACCTGTATGAATCGATTGTGTTTTTTGCATGGACGATCGTTCTTTTGTTCGCCTATATCGATCTGAAATACAAGTACAGGATTATCGGAGCTTTTGTTATTCCGTTTGCATTGTTGGGAATGGCCTGGGCGCAACTTGGCATGAATACCGGAATTGAACCTCTGGTGCCGGCGCTGCAGAGTAACTGGCTGCTGTACCATGTAATAACCTGCTTTCTCGGATACGCCGCTTTTGCAGTTGCTTGCGGCATTTCAATCATGTATCTGATAAAGGCGGCACTTGAAGGCAACGACTCTTCAGCGCAGGCCGGCGGTCTGATGTCAATGTTCCCGCCTCTGAAAGTGCTGGACGATCTCAACTACCGTGCCATCATGATCGGTTTCCCGCTGTTGACTCTTGGTATAATAACCGGCGCAGCCTGGGCAAATTATGCCTGGGGAACTTACTGGAGCTGGGACCCAAAGGAAACCTGGTCTCTGATCGTATAGTTCGTATATGCCGCGTTTCTGCATGCCCGTTTCACAAGAGGATGGGTTGGCAAGCGAGCTGCCTGGCTTTCTGTGATCGGATTTGCCGCGACAATTTTCTGTTATCTGGGTGTCAACCTTTTCCTCTCCGGACTGCACAGTTATGGCGGCGGGGCAAAATAAAGGGTACGGTCCTGACGTGAACAATACATCCGCCAAAATCATCTGTTTGAGCTTTGCAGTCCTGGCTGGAATATCAGGCTTCCTGATAATGTCACAGGTACGTCCGGCAGAAGCCGCCGGAACGATGAATTGCGGATGCCACCCAAACAAGGCGGACAAGTCGTTTACTCATAAGCCGGTTAAAGATGGAGAGTGCTCTTCCTGCCATAAGCCTTCCGATCAGAAGCACCCTAAAATCAAAAAAGGGGCTTTCCTGCTGACAGACAACGGCAAGGTCGGCCTCTGCAACGAGTGCCATGAACGCAAGGACAACAAAAAATATGTCCATGGACCGGTTGCATCCGGCGATTGTCTGGATTGTCATGATGTTCACCAGAGCGACAACAGGTTCCAGCTGAAAGAATCAGGCGTGGCGCTCTGTTACATGTGCCACGACAAGGCAAAGCTCGGCAGGAAATTTCCGCATCCTCCCATCACTGAAGGAAAGTGCCTTGGGTGCCACGATCCGCACCAGTCTGACCATAAGTACATTTTGAAAGCAGAGGGATCAGACCTTTGCATGATGTGCCATGACAAGGCGATGTTTTCCGGTAAATCCATACACGGCCCGGTCGCTACCGGTGAGTGCTCGTCATGTCATGTGACGCACGGCACTCAATTTCCGCACCTGTTGAGACATAGCTTTCCCGAAGACTTTTATACCTCCTTTGATAAATCGCAGTACGAGCTTTGTTTCAAATGCCATTCCGCTTCCCTTGCCGATGATCAACGTACCGGCGCCGCGACCGGTTTCAGGAACGGAATGTTCAATCTGCATTTTCTTCATGTCAACAAGGCAGACAAGGGCAGATCGTGCAAGGTCTGTCATGACCCTCACGCTTCAAGCCAACCGAAGCTTGTATCCAGTAAGGTCAGCGGTTTTGGGCGTTGGCGTATTCCTATCCGTTATACCAAAAATGACGTTGGCGGAACCTGTGTGGTTGGGTGTCACAAACCGAAATCGTATAACAGGATTGATCCAGTTGTGAACCCGTAGCTCCGTTAATCCGGGCATTCCTGAAGTTTTCAAGGAGAGTGTGATGCTGAAGCGTGTAGTGCTTGTCATATCGGTTGTAACGCTTTTAACGGTTACGGCGGCCCAGGCTGCGATTGATTTTATATATCCCTCCCAAAACAGCTCAGTCACCACATCCGGGCATCTCATATTCAAGCTGAATCAGAATGATATATCTTCGTTGCGGATAACACTTAACGGCATTGCCGGAGAAGCGGTAGATGTTGGCATGCCTGAGTACCGCAAGCTGTTTCAGGATTTTTTTATTGCCCAATCCTTGTGGGATCAAGGAGCAAACAAGGTCGTAGTAGATCTTTTCAAGGGGGGGCAGAAGGTAGAATCTGCAAGCCTGTCGGTCTTTTATGTTCCAGCAGGAAGCAATCATAAGGTCCCTCCAGAGTATTCTCCGGTCGTGATGCACCGCCCTGAAAGTGAAAAACTTTGCCAGTCCTGTCACAATATGAATCCGACGCCGGCTCAGATGAACAGCAGTGTGGAAAAAGATAATCCCTGTTATGCCTGTCACAAGAAAATGCTTTCAGTGAAATACGTACATGGACCGGCCGGGACCTACTCTTGTGGTTACTGCCATGCCAGTAAAGGTAATCCAAAGCATGCCGTTGCCAAGCGGGAATCGGCGCTTTGTTATGAGTGCCATGCCGATATGGCGGTTCAGATAAAAAAGAAAAAATTCGTTCATGGGCCGATCGAGGCTGGTATGTGTGAAGCCTGTCACGAGGCTCACGGCAGTCAGAACGAATTCCAGCTTAAAAAGCCGATAAATGAATTATGTCTGTCATGCCACGGTCATATTGCCAACCAGAAGCATGTGGTTATGACAACGACCGGCGAGGGACATCCTTTGTCCGGAAGAAAGGATCCGTTAAGGGCCGGTAGCGGCAAACAGATGAGTTGTATTTCCTGCCATTCTCCACATGGCGGAAATGTGCGGTACTTCTTTTTCAATAATGTAGAAGACCGTATGGCACTTTGTCAGGCATGTCATAACAAATAAACCAGCGGGGATTCACAAATGGGAACGTTCTTAAAATCTATTGCTGTAGGGCTGCTTGCCATTACTTTACTGTCGGCATGTGCTTCAACAGGGCCTGTTGTAAAGAAACGCCTGTTCTGGCCGCCTGCGCCTGATGAGCCTAAAATTGAATGGCTGGCAACTTATTACAATGATGCCGATCTGCGGGGCGGTTCGTCGCTGATAAGGGATCTGGTAGGTGAGCAGAGTGACTTGGGGTTTACCTCTCCCCTGTTTATTGGAGGAAATTCCGAAGATAAGCTGGTGGTAAGTGATCCGGGCCAGGCCGCATTTGTTGTACTTGATCTCAATAAGAAGAAATTTGAGGTGTTGGGTGGATCGGTCATGGCCGGCAGTACCGGCAAGCCGACCGGTGTGGCTTTCGATGACAAGGGTTTGGTCTATGCAGGTGATGACAGGAGCAGTAAAGTTTATGTCGTAAATAGTGAAAACAGGGTACTTAAGGTTCTGGATCTGTCTGCAGATGTCAAGTCGGTAGGAGCATTTGCCATAGACAAAAAAAGAGGGCATCTGATCGTGCCGGACGCTAACTCCCATAAGGTCGCAATATTTTCCCTGGATGGCAAACTCTTGCACAGTTTTGGCAAGAAAGGCGGAGCGGACGGCGAGTTTAATTATCCGGTCGGAGCAGCTCTGGATAGTCAGGGCAATATCTATGTGTCTGATTCATTCAATGCCAGAGTACAGTGCTTTTCACCTGAAGGTGTTTTTGTGTCCAAGTTTGGCATGCGAGGTGACGGCATCGGTGACTTCGGGATAATCAAGGGATTGGCGCTGGATAGCGATGATCACATCTATGTCATTGATGCCCGCTACAGTCGCATGCAGGTTTTTAATTCAAAAGGAGAAGTGCTGATTTCGATCGGAGCACCCTATTCACAAAGTCAGGGTGAAACCGTGGTTGCAGGTGGCTTCCTGCTTCCTCAAGGCATATTCATAGATGCTCATGATCGTATCTATGTCGCGGATATGGGGAACAGGCGGCTTCAGGTGTTTCAGTATATGAATGAGAGAGAACTTAAAAAATACCAACAGGAAATGACACCTGGTGGTGTGAAGGCACCCGCTAAATAACAGTGCTAGTGACATTCAA
This sequence comes from Geobacteraceae bacterium, assembly GCA_032469775.1. GTDB lineage: Bacteria > Desulfobacterota > Desulfuromonadia > Geobacterales > Pseudopelobacteraceae > JACRCG01. Next base: position 61,447 of record JAWDJY010000012.1, read on the forward strand.
GTGCGGCTATTTACGGAAGTGTTTAGACTCTGTTGATGTTGGTCTTTGTGTAACTGTCGGAAATTGCAATATATTTTGGTTGGGGTTGTTTTGGCATGTAGATTGCTGTTTATACAATCAAAATAATTGAATGGTGCTATGGCTAGCTATATTCGTTGTCGCTATTGTAGAGCCAATATCTAGAATGAGTCCGATTGAAAGGAGGTTCTTGCTGTATCGATTTGTTGGTTATAACTGCTGAAACAGGCTCAGGCCTGCACATCCGTTTTAGTTCAAATTTTAACAAATGAAAGGAAAGCAAAAAATGAAAAAAACAATGGTTTTAATGTTGGGTTTGGTTCTGGTTTCCAGTTCGGCGTTTGCTCTCTCGATTAGAAACTCTAAACATGACCTGTCGAATTCCGGTGCCCAGACCATCAGGGCTACAAGCAGCGAGAAACTCTGCGAGCACTGCCACGCACCGCATAATGCTGCTCCTAAGGTTCCGCTCTGGAATCGTCTTGATCCTTCCGCCGCAGCATTCAAATTCTATACATCATCGGTTACCCTGTCGACTGCAGCAAAAAATGCTGCTCTGTCCACCGGAAGTATTTCTCTGCAGTGTCTGTCCTGCCACGCAGCTTCCGCTGGTAGTGCCGCCGACGTAAATGCTTTCGTCAGAGACAATGCCAAAGACACCGATCTCAATACTGCAACCTACGTTGGTACTTTCGCAGCTGGCACCGGTCTCGGAACAGACCTGACCAACGACCACCCAATCGGTTTCAGTTATTCCGATGCAGTGGCACAGAGGGGCGTTGGCGCAAACAAGGGCACCGCTCTCCAGTCGCTTGCAACAGCCACCAACGCCACAAACCAGATGGTGTTCTTCAACTACGGTGCTAAGACCGATCAGATGGAGTGTTCCAGCTGCCACAAGGTTCACGATAACGCCAACCCTCCGTTCCTGCGTATCGCCAACACAGGCAGCGCACTCTGCAGGGCTTGTCACCAGAACTAATCCTGATTCAATAATAGGCAAAAAGGGCGGGTTATCCCGCCCTTTTTGTGTTTAAAATATCCGGGATTCGTGCTATAAAACCGCCATGATAAATATGCGTCTTGTATGTGGTTTCCAAATTTTGGTCATGTTGCTTCTGTCCGCTTGTGCCGGTACAGTTCCGGAGCCTGCAGAACGTTACTTCTGGCCACCCCCGCCTGACGTGCCCCGTATTGAATGGATAAAAGCTTACAGCAGTCAGCTTGATATAGAGAAGAGCAGTTCCCAGCGCTTCTTTGCTGCGATAATGGGCTCGGATGAGCCGGTATCACTGCTGAAGCCGATTGAGGTGAAGTCGATTCCTGAGTTTAAGCGTTTTTACGTATCCGACGTCGGCAGGGGATCGGTCATGGTCTTCGATCTTGGCAAGCATGAGCTGAGGCGGCTGGAAACTCCGGAGGGTGCGCCAACCATATCGCATCCGCTTTCCGTGGTAACCGACCGAGACAATAATCTGTACGTGCTTGACCGTCGAACGGCTACGATCCTGGTTTTTGACAGCGCAGAAAAATATCAACGCGCGATCCGCCTGAAAACGGTTTCTGTTTCAAATCCGATAGCTCTTGCGATCGACAAGCTCAAGGGGTTGTTATATGTTTCGGATGCCACTTCTCGTAAGATAGTTGTCATGGATCTCATGGGGGAGGTTAAGCGTAACATCGGTTCTGCTGGTGATGAGTCCGGTCAGTTCAATCTCCCTGTTGCACTTGTAATAAACTCCAAAGGCCAAATTATTGTTGCCGATGCGTTTAACGCTGCTGTCCAGATTTTTGATCAGGAAGGCAAGTTCTTGCGTAAATTCGGACGTCGTGGTGATTCTGCGGGTGACTTTCAGTTGATAAAATCAATTGCAGTTGATTCATCCGATAATATTTATGTGGTTGACGGGCGTTCTCATTCCGTTTCCATATTCAACGATCGCGGTGAGTTGCTCCTGGTGTTGGGCGCTTTTTATGCTGTATCGGGTTCCGGTAAACTTGCCCCCGGCGGTTTTTCGGTGCCGGTGGGTATTGATATCGATTCCAGCGACAGAATATACGTGGTTGACCAGCTGAATGCGCGTGTCCAGGTGTTTCAATATTTATCAGATTCGTATCTCCGCAACAATCCGGCGCGATGATCCTCTATTGCGCTATTTCGCGTTCAACAAGGTTAAATGACAGGTAAAAATCATAATTGTTTTTCGTATCTTATAGTTCGTGTTGTAGTCGATTTCTGTCCGCCGGCTTTTTTTGCCATGTATTCGCCGACATGCCTGTTGCGCTGGTTTTGATTGGCGTTGGCGTTAAACTTGCATCTTTTTTATCGTGAATTTTTATATACTCAAAAATGTCTCAGGCTCTATGATACCTACCCTGTTGCGCCATAACTGGTCGATCACTGCGGTACTGTTACTAATGGTCGCCCTGATTTGGCCTTCACCTGCCGTTGCCAGGCTGTCAGCTCAGGCTGCTCTCAACTATACCAACTATGATGTCCGCAATAACTCCGGCCGTCATCTGTCAGCTCAGTCTTTTACTCACGACTATTCGCTTCTATACGAAACTGCCGGTAATATTTACAACTCCAGGATTGGTCGGTACGATCTTTCATTGGGATATAACTGGTCTGCGCTGGATACTTCGATCAAGTCGGATAAAGGTTCCGAGAATCTACAGACCAATCGAGGACATATCCTGTTCAGCGGTGAGTTGTTGCTGGATCCCAAGGAAATTCCGTTCCGATTGACAGCCTTCAGTCGTGATATGACCCAGAACACCATGATCACTTCCGACACTCCGTTGGTAGCCGGCATGACCTCCCAGAACGGATCTCTGCTCGGCACTCCCAATCTAGCATCCGGAATCAACGATGGTATTCACATCAACAGCGGTGCGACACTCGTTGCCGGTGTAAAGAACGGCATGACCAACGGTTATAACGAAATTCTTAGGCATTTACCGATGATCATGCTTGATTACAGTGATCAGGTCAATCGCGATCTCCGTTCACAAACTCCTGTTGATAACCGACTTACCAGGCTTGCTTTCGTCAGTCTCAATAAAAAAGACAACTGGTTTCATTACCGGTATACAACCTATGATGACAAAATAGACTCGTACAATAACTACAAGGAGAGCCAGATCCAGATCGGAACTGTCGATCACACGCTGGCCCGCCGTTGGATAGACTTTTCCAACTGGCTTCGTGTGTCAACCGATCTGCAACTGTCCAAGAAAACCAGTCTGTCAATGGGGCAGAATTACGAAGAAGTAGATGTAAACGTATTTGCACATGCACAACGCAGATATTGGGAGGCGCGCAGCTTCAACAATTTCAACCGCTATCGGGAAGAGAACGGCAAACTTACCAACCGTACCACTATACCGTTATATGTTTCCGGTGTTCTGAACCCGGAAGTATCATGGAGCACCAGGGCGTCATACCGGGAAACACACGACAATGCCGGAGCACATCTCGAAAGTATGTTGGCCGGTTACAGAGTTGATGCCTTCAAGCGTTCGCTGTTCACCCTGAACCAAAGCCTGGATGTGGAGTCCACCGTTTCGGAAAACTCCAAGATGCTGGTGTTATCCGGCGGCCTTGAAACCACCAGTACCCCATCGTATTCCAGGAAGTTAACTCTGGGAGCCTCCTATAAAATCAAGAACTCCAACAATAGATATACATCAAGCAGTACAAATTTTCTTGAGCAGAAGCTGGCATTGCACGCCGGCTATACCCCTTCCAATCAGCTTCGTATTGTCTTCAGGCAGGAAAATGACTTCACAACTGGAAATAACAGTATCTTCAACAGTACCGTAAGAGATTCGAATACCTCAATACCCCAATATGTAAGTCCTAGAAGTGTAGCAGCAGATAATATCGGTGCATCCAGTTACAGGTCACTATCCAGTCTGGTCGTGACCTGGAATCCATTGGCACGTTTGAATCTTGGTCTTAATTTGATAGAAGATTTATTCTCCTCGGCAAACACAGGTTCTAACAATATTACTACCGTGTCCGGAACAGTTAATTATTCTCGTGACAATATGAAATTCAGCGATGTAATCACTTATGCCAGAGGCAACTATCAAATGGAGCTGAATACGACCATGTTCAGCAATGTTGCATCTCTTGAGTATGCTTTTAATCGTAGTCTTGATTCGAAGCTGGCTGCATCCTATTATCGCTGGACCGATGCCAACCAGATATCAAACAGCTATGATCTGGAACAGCATCTGAACTATAGATATTTCAGTAACTCTGGTATGTTGCGCAAAACATTGGAGTTTAATGAAGTGTTTACATACTCCTATTCGCCGGTTATCAACGCAGCGCCAAATGCTAATTCCACTGTTACCAACAATCGCACCAACAGGGCTTCACTCTCCCTGGGTTTCAAATATTATCCGTTGCGGCAACTGGTGTTGGCGGGCGGGACAAGGTATCAATATGATAATAAAATCAGAAACTACAGTCTTATGTGGTATGCGTCGATCGGCACCAACTTCAGGCTTTTTCAGGCGTCACTCGATTATTTTCAGGGAAAACGGCAGTCCGATGGCCTGATAGAGAAAAAATTTACTGCCAATGTCAAAAAGTCTTTTTAGGCATTGGCCATATATGATTTAATTACCGGGCCAGTCCCGGTTTTTTTTTGAAAGAAACGATCTGATTATTTGATGTATCAGCGTGATCCGGATAGCCAATGACCTCAATCTCGATAGTTGTTCCCGTAAAACATGGCGCACACGTCGCCGCATTTGGTGCTATCCGGCAATCCGGTTTTGACAAAAACGACTACGAAGTCTTACTGGCAGAGGGGAGCGCCCCCAGCCAGCAGCGTAACTTGGCTGCGCAATCAGCCAGTGGGGATATCCTTTATTTTATTGACGACGACTCCCGGCTAAACAGTGGCAGTCTGTCAATCTGCAGCGCTGCAATGGATAATCAGGATGTTGCGGTCGCCGGTGGTCCATCAATCACTCCGCCGACTGACAGCCGGTTGCAGCAACTGTTTGGTTTTGCACTGTCATCCGTACTCGGTTCCGGTGGGGTCAGAAATCGTTACAGAGAGTTTGGCCAACCCCGCGATACTACCGATAAAGAGCTGATCCTGTGTAATCTGGCAATCCGCAGGTCTGTGTTCCTCTCAATGGGCGGTTTTGATGAACGGCTCTACCCGAATGAGGAGAACGAACTGCTAGACAGGATCAGTTCAGCAGGATTCAGGTTGATGCATATTCCGGAAATGAGAGTTTTCAGAAGTCAGCGTTCAACACTGAAGGCCTTTGTCCGCCAGATGTTTGCCTATGGGAGAGGGCGGGCACAGCAATCCTTGATAACCGGCTCGTTTCCGGTTATCAGCTATGTACCGCTCCTGTTTGTACTATACCTGATCGTTTGCCTGTGTTTCCCTTATATCAAGATATTGTTTGTGCCGTTAATCATGTATGCGGTACTAGTTTCGGCTTTCACAATGATCGGAATCCGTCAGACCGGCAGTATTTCTGCCTTAATGTTATTGCTGCTATATCCTCTGATGCATTGTGTTAACGGGATTGGGCTCATGTATGGACTGACGGGCGGTAAACCAGATCCGGTGCGAAATGATGGAATCGTGATCACCAGAATAAAGGAGTTCGGGCAGGAGTTTCCTGAGTCTGTCTGAGCGGAATTTATGCAGACAACCAGTCTGTTTTTAGGTAGAGTCGTACAGCTTTCAAGGATATTAGAATTCGAGGAGTGGTTCCGTTTTGGATATCATCAGTATTGTCGTACCGATCTATAATGAGCAGGATAACGTAAACGCGTTATACACCGCGATAACCGAAGCAATGCTGCGGATGAAATGCGAATACGAACTTATCATGGTTGATGACGGATCCAGTGATGGATCATATGCACTGCTTGCCGGGCTTGCAAAAGAGGATTCCTGTCTCAAGTTGATCCGCTTTCGCAGGAATTTCGGCCAGACAGCTGCGATGGCGGCGGGCTTTGATGTTGCGCGCGGCAGCATAATAATTCCTATGGATGGAGACCTTCAGAATGATCCTGCCGACATACCGCGACTGGTTGACAAGATCCACGAAGGTTTTGATGTGGTGTCCGGATGGAGAAGGGACCGCAAGGACACTTTCATAACCCGTAAGATTCCCTCGATGTTGGCAAACTCCCTGATCTCCCGCCTGACAGGTGTTCATCTCCATGATTACGGTTGTACCCTGAAAGCCTATCGTCGTGAGGTACTGGACGGCATAAATCTTTACGGCGAAATGCACCGCTTCGTTCCGGCGCTGGCCTCCCAGGTTGGCGCCAAGGTTGCGGAACTGCCGGTAAATCACTACCCGAGACTTCACGGAGTCAGTAAATACGGCATCTCTCGCACTTTACGCGTGATTCTTGATCTGATGACGGTCAAGTTCTTGCTGGCATACTCAACCAAGCCGATCCAGCTGTTCGGCAAATGGGGGGTCTATACCATCATGCTGGGTATTCTGACCGGAACCATGACCGTATATATGAAGTTGTTCGAGCATCTCAGCATGAATCGCAACCCTTTACTGATACTGACCCTGTTTCTGCTGTTCATGGGGATTCAGTTCATAGTGATGGGATTGCTGGGTGAGCTGAACGCCAGGACATACTTTGAGTCACAGGGTAAGCCGATCTACGTGGTCAGGGACCGGATCAACCTAGACAGTGGAAATGCCTGAACCGGATATGATCCCATCGCGTGGTTTTTCGAATCAATGGCCGGGTTGGCTGCTGATGCTGGTGGTGTTCATTGTTGCGCTCCGGCCCATGGAAGACTTCGATACGTTCTGGCAACTCCAGAGTGGAAAATATATTCTGGAAAGCGGACATTTTCTGTATCGGGATACCTTCAGCATTACACCTGACGCCTTTCGCCTCGAACATTGCTGGCTGTCGGACATCGTCTTCTATCTGCACTATCTTGCCGGCGGTTACAAGCTGCTCTCCCTTCTGAAAACAGTTCTTATCACGTCATGTGCTTTTCTGCTGTATCGTGCCAATTTGCGACGTGGCGGAGACCCCTGTCTGATCGCGCCGTTTTTGACTCTGTGCTTGGCTGCATCCATAGCCTCATGGGTAGAACGTCCCCAACTGTGGACCTTTCTTTTCTCGATACTTTATATAATGCTGCTTCACAAAGGTCGCGAGGCGGGAAGCAAGGCCTGGTTCTGGCTGATTCCGCTTATGCTGGCCTGGGCAAATCTTCATGCCGGCTGTATATTCGGTTTTGTACTGATCGGTTTTTTCTTCATCGGCGAGATCGTTCGGCTGGTGTTGAAGGAGTCTACTGCTAAAAAAGTATTTATGCTCGCCGGCATTGGTCTTGCCGTGTTTGGAACTGCGTTCATCAATCCATATGGAAGCATAATTCCGTTGCATGTGCTGGCCCATCTGAACCTGACGAATATAAGCTCGGGACAGCAGGCGATAATGGAGTGGCTTCCGCCTGCCTCGGACCAGATAGTGCTGTTTTATGTGGTGTTTATGTTGTGGGGAGCTGTTCTGGTTGCAAAATGGAAAAATAACGATCCTGCCGAGGTTATTTTCTTCTGTGCATTTCTGTATATGGGGACGAGCCAGGTGAGACATTCGGTCTTCGTACCTATTCTGGCCGGCTTATATCTTCCGGCTTCTCTTCAGTATGTTGTACGAAAATTCTGGCCGGAGCAAATCAAATCAAATCTCTTTAGAGCCGGTTGCCGCTACGGTACTCTATCGGCGCTGGCCCTGTTTCTGTCACTGAATGTGGTCAGGGCTTCATGGGGTTGGGGGCTTGGCCAGACAGGCTTTCCGGTGGCTGCGACACAATTCCTTCAGCAGAACCGTTTGCCGCCGACGGTATACAACTTTTATGATTGGGGCGGCTATCTCATGTGGAAGCTGTACCCGGATTATCAGGTCTTCGTGGATGGCAGAAACACCAGCGCCGAGATACTGGAGGCATCCAACCGTATAGACAACAGCTGGAACGGCTGGCTCGAGGATTTCAAGCGGTACAACGTAAACACGGTGATCAGCCGAACCTGTTACTACGACTCCGGCGGTCCGGTGCCTCTGGTTGAAACTCTTGCCAAAGATCCCGGCTGGGTGCTTGTCTATCGTGACGATATCGCGGTCGTCTATCTGAAGAAGGATGAAAAGTATAAGCATCTCTGGGAGAAATTCGCGATACCCTCATCATCGGTCTATGAAACCATGTACGCCGAAGCGTTGCGTCTATTGCGCGAGGATCCGAACAGGACAAGGATCAATCTGTCGTTGGGTCGATCTGCCTTGAAGCTTGGTCGCTACGCAGAGTCCTACAAGTACTATTCACGGCATCTGGATAAAAATCCCGGAGATGCCGAAGCCCGCATGTTGATGAATTTCCTGGCTCCGAAGCGATAATTCAAACTACCAAACCATGGAACAGCACTCATTCAATAATAAACGGCGACTTAAGATCCTGATGCTGGCTCCGACCCCCTATTTTGCCGACCGGGGGTGCCATGTCAGGATATATGAGGAAGCCAGGGCCCTGACCGCTGTGGGCCATGAAGTCTGCATCGTAACTTATCACCTCGGTAAGGACATGCCTGGTGTCCGGGTAGTCAGGATTCCCACGATACCTTGGTATAAAAAACTCGGAGCGGGCCCGTCCTGGCATAAACCCTATCTCGATATCCTGTTGATGCTTAAGGCATTCGCCACTGCACGGACTTTCCGGCCGGATATAATTCATGCCCACCTGCATGAAGGGGCACTGATCGGCTTCTTTCTGAAACTCGTTTTGAGAGTCCCGCTGCTGTTCGATTATCAGGGCAGTCTCAGCGGAGAATCTCTCAATCATGGATTTTTAAAGGACGGGTCGCTCCTTCACAGGACCTTTACCGGAATCGAACGTGCAATTGACTGTTGTGCCGATGCGATCATCACCAGTTCGGGAGAAGGACAGCGTGAACTGGTCAGGGATTTCGGGGTTTCACCTGAAAAAGTCATTACCCTGATTGATGGAGTGGATACGGAGGTGTTCCGACCATGCTCACGCATGCAGGCCAGGCATGAACTGGGTATACCAGCAGATGCCAGGGTTGTCGTCTATCTGGGGCTGTTCAGCAGCTACCAGGGGATTGATCTGCTCTTTGATTCAATCGTTTCAGTCAAGGGCAGGGTGCCGGGAGTACGTTTCCTGCTGATGGGCTTTCCGGATCAAGAGTACCGCATCAAAGCATCACAAATGGGCATAGACGATGTGATCAGCTTTACAGGCCGGGTGCCGTATGATTCGGCTCCATTATACCTGAGTGCCGGCGATGTGGCTGTCTCTCCAAAGCTGGCACGAACCGAAGCCAATGGCAAGTTGTTCAATTACATGGCCTGCGGATTGCCGACGGTTGTCTTCGATAGTTCGATAAATCGGGAAATTCTCGGTGATATCGGCATTTATGCTGAATATGGCAGTGCTTCTTCACTTGCTGACTGTATTACAGGCGCTCTGGAGGATTATGTCTCAGCTGCTGATCTTGGTGAAAGATCCCGGCAAAGGGCCGTAGAGGTTCACTCCTGGGGGGCACGGATTCTAAAGCTGGCCGAGCTTTATCAAGGCCTTCTAGCAGCAAAAAACTAAAATTTTGTATTCACCGGTTGAAAAATATTGACAACCTCGAAAGGTCTTGATATAAATTCGGGACTTCAAGCGGGAATAACTCAGTGGTAGAGTGCAACCTTGCCAAGGTTGAAGTCGCGGGTTCGAATCCCGTTTCCCGCTCCATTAAAAACTTAATGATGTTGATTTGTTACAAGGATCAACGCGGCGACTGTGCCCGGTACTGTATCTAAACGGTATCGGGTTTTCTCTTTTTCGGGGTGTGATAAAGTCTTCCCCGAAGTAGCCGTAAATAGCTTCAGCATCTTCCTCAAGGCCTTCCACGTAATTCCCGTAGACCTCATACACCATTTGCTTTGACGCATGCCCCATGAGCTTTACAAGCCGAAGCGGATTGATCCCGATGGTAAGACTCCAGGCGGCGAAAGAGTGCCGCGCAACATAGGAAGTCATCGGTGCTATTCCGGCCTGATCCACTGCTTTTTTCCAGACCTTTGCAAAGTCGGTGCTGTGTAGTCTGGTGCCCCTGCTGGTAGTTACCAGGAAGGGTGTCTTTGCTCTTGCCGTCAGAATATCCAACCGCTCTCTAATCGCATCGGTGATGTATATGTCACGTTTGCGGAAGGCGGTCTTCATGCTGGCTTTCTCTTCCTTGAGCACGAAAGAGGACGTCAACTTGAGATATTCCCCCTGGATGCTGTCTTTGGTCAGGGCTGACATTTCGGAAACGATCATGCCGGTCAGGATCATCAGTTCTGCAATGGGGCGGTAATGCTCTTCCAGGTTTTCAAGGAACAGTTGCCATTCATTGAATCGAAGGGCAAGGCGTTCTTTCTTCTCGGACTTCGGCAACTTCTTGTGGATTCCGTCACAGGGACTTTTTATTACCCATCGGTAATTGTCACAGGCATCATTCCAGATGGCGCGGAAGGGAATCAGGATGTTGACCTTGCGTGATCTTGATACCGGTTTGCCTTTGTTGGCTCCGGTCTTCCATTTCAATGATTCGGTGAAGCGGAATAGCTCCTGGCCGGTGATCTGATGGAAGGTCATGTTTCGGAAGTATGGCAGAATCCTTTTAATTGATTCCTGATAGTCCCTATGCTTGGTCTTTGATCCGAAAGTGGGGAAAACGGTCTTCATCCACTCTTTGACGTACTCCCCGAAAAGAACCTGATGCGGTTCAGGTCGGTATTCTCTTCCTTCCAGGCTGGTGAAGAATGCTTTTTCCTTCTTGGTTGCCCCTGGGAATGCTTCGGCAAATTTGAAGGTTCCTGTTTCGATCCGCTCCATGATCCGGTTGAGAAAGTCACGGACTCTGATTTCATTGGCCGGTGTGTCATCCAGTTCCGATGATCTTATGATCCGATGGCCGAAGTAGTAAAAGTCCACATAGAGTTTCTTCGAATCCTTGCGCCGTTTGACGCTGCCGATTTGTTTTGCTGGTGTTTCCAAGGCCAGCATCCCTTTCTTGCTCTTCATTCTATTTCCTCGTTTTCCGCTACCCTCCCTTCGGTGTGTCCTTTGTCCGTTTGAAAGAATACCGGCATCGTATTTTATTAGCAAGTGCCGCGAAGATTGCAGCAGTGTTATTGTTCTTTAGGACGCGAGCGGGCTAGTCGCAGAAGGCAGCTACTAGCCGCGCAGCTGCTTCGCCGGCACGACCGGCAGCGCAGGAAAAGCAAAGGCGGTTGTGGATGGCGTGAAAGCAAAACCCCACACGCCATTAGCCTTGAGGCCTTCGGCCTGATGTTTCATACAGGCAATGCGCCATAGTCCAGGTTTATCGCTGATTCCGATGATGGCGTTTTTCGTCCTGGTGATATTGGTCGTTTCTTCGGTGGTCGCTTTGTGCT
>JAWDJY010000013.1:0-72863 GCA_032469775.1 Geobacteraceae bacterium
TTTCATCGAATACATGCCGGTCGTCATGGAAGAGGGATGGCAACGCTTCTGCATCTCCGGAGACGAGATTTTGCAGCGCCTCGCCGGACGCTACACGCTGGAACATGTTGACAAGGGCATATACGCAGGTCCGTCACGCGACTTCCGCATTCCCGGCGCAAAAGGCAGCATTGGCATCATTACCGCGGTATCAGGCCACTTCTGCAATGAATGCAATCGCATCCGGGTAACCTCCACCGGACAGGCCAAGGGGTGCCTTTTTTCTGACCAGAAAACCGACCTGGTTCCCTTCCTGCGTCCGCCGGACCTGGAACAGCTGCAACAGACCCTGAGAAACATCGTCATGACCAAGCCGGAACGCCACGGCATCTCCTGCGATGGTTACGCGCACAAGAATTTTACAATGGCACAGGTGGGAGGATAACTTAATATGGCAACTGTGGAAGCTGTCTGCATCAGCGAGAATAAAGGAGAGCGCAAGAAACCGGTCGAAGCGGTGGAATTGCGCGAGAATCACGGCATTGTCGGGGACGCCCACGCCGGGGAGTGGCACCGGCAGGTCAGCCTGCTGGCCGCCGAAAGCATCGACAAGATGCGCAAACTGGGATTGGATGTGGATGCGGGGGACTTCGCAGAAAACATCACCACCAAGGGCATCGAACTGGTGTCACTGCCGATCGGCACACGCCTGCAGGTTGGCACGGCGCTGCTGGAAGTGACGCAGATCGGCAAGGAGTGCCACACCCGCTGCGCGATCTACTATCAGGCCGGCGATTGCGTGATGCCCAAGGAGGGCATTTTTGCCAGGGTCATCCACGGAGGAATAGTGAGGCCAGCCGACCGGATTGCGGTAGTGCCGGCCTGAGACCGGTCGACCGGAGACAATTGCAGCCATTTGCCGGCCCTTGATCATCCCTGATCCGGGGCCGGTTTGACAAACGCTTAAATCCCCGCCAGGGGATCAGGATAACGCCATCAAAGACCTTTCCCGACTAATTCCTTATCTGACCGCGCTTCGTAGCCGTTTCGCCGCCGGTGCAGCCTTCCTGCTGCTGACCAACGCCTTCGCGCTGCTGATACCATGGTTCATGAAGCTGGCGGTGGAAGCGCTGCAGCAGCCTTTATCCGCCAGGCTGACACCGGCTGCCTGCGCGCTGATCATTGCGCTGCTGGCCGCCCTGCACTGCATAACCCGCATCTTCTCCCGCACCCTGATACTTAACGCCGCCCGCATAATCGAGTTCCGCATCCGGGATGACCTCTTCCGGCGCCTGATGCAGCTAGACCTGGGATATTTCTCCACCAGCCGCAGCGGCGACATCCTGTCCCGCTTTTCCAACGACCTGACCAACGTGCGCATGCTGGCCGGTTTCGGAGCGATGAGCGCGATCAACACCGTGATCATTTATACCGCAACGGTGACGATGATGCTGCGTATTCACCCCTGGCTGACTCTCTGGGCGATACTGCCGTTTCCCCTGATGGTGTTGAGCGTCAAGAAGGTCAGCCATCACCTGTTCCGCCGTTCGCTGCAGTCGCAGGAAGAACTGGCACGGCTTTCCAGCCAGGCCGAGGAGACGGTGTCGGCGGTCCGGCTGATAAAATCCTACTGCCGCGAGGAGCACTTTCAGGGAGAATTCGGCAAAACCGCCGAAAGATACCTTAAGCACAACCTGAGGCTGGCTAGGTTGCGCGGACTGGTGATCCCGATCATGGCGTCCGCCACCGGGGCGGGAACCCTGATTGTTCTGTTCATGGGGGGCAGGCTTGTAATCGGTGGGTCAATCACGCTGGGAGACTTTGTCGCCTTCAGCGGCTACCTGGCCATGCTGGTCTGGCCGACCGCGGTGATAGGATGGCTGCTTACGCTGGCCCAGCGGGGAGCGGCATCCATGTCCCGCCTGTCCGGCATACTGGAAGCCGAAGCGGCTGTGGCCGACCGTCCCGATGCTGAACCTGTCGAACGTTTGCGCTCGGGCATCGAGTTCAGGAATCTCTCTTTCAGCTATGGCGACAGACAGGTGCTCAAGGGAGTCTCGCTGCAGATCCGGGCCGGGGAGACCGTGGGGATCACCGGAGAAGTGGGCAGCGGCAAGACGACCCTCCTGAGGCTGGTGCCGAAGCTGCTGCCGGTCGCTGACGGAATGCTGTTCGTCGATGGGAAGGATATCAACTCCCTTTCGGTTGCCGGGCTGAGGCAACTGATCGGGTTCGTGCCACAGGAGGCCTTCCTGTTTTCCCGCACTATCGCAGAAAACATCTCTTACGGCATGAAGGGCAGCCATGACCGGGAGCTTCTGGAAAAGATCGCCGCCCAGGCCGGCTTTATGGAGGATGTGGCCGGTTTCCCGAACGGCTTTGAAACACAGGTGGGTGAAAAAGGGGTGACACTTTCAGGGGGACAGCGGCAACGGTTGGCCATCGCCAGGGCGGTTGCCGGCAACCCGCCGCTGCTGCTGCTGGATGACCCGCTTTCGGCGGTGGATGCCGGCCGCGAGGAAGAGATCCTCAACGAACTGGGCCGTTTCTACAACGGCAGGACGGTGCTGATCGTTTCACAGCGGGTATCGGCCTTCCGCGACTGCGATCGCGTTATCGTGCTCAAGGAAGGGGAGATCGCGGAGCAGGGCACACCGGCCCAGCTGTTGTCGAAGGACGGTATCTATGCCAGGATGTATCGCATGCGGCAGTTGCGGGAAGAGTTGGGGAATGACCTTGAGTTGTTGAGCTGTTGAGGGTTTGTCAGGACGAAGCGAAAACAATCAGAACGGATAGCCCAGCCCCACGAAGATGGCCGGCCCGTCCTTTCCGATGCCCATATCGACCCGACCCACGATGTTGGGCCGCACGATTGCACGGAAACCGACGCCGGGGTTGAACTCGAAATTGGAACCGTTGGCCTTGTCCAGCGACTCCATCACCGCGCCCAAGTCAACAAATGGCGCGACCTCCCAGTCGGCGGTAACGTTGAACACCTCCCAGCGGAAAAGGCGGATGCGCTGTTCCAGGTTGCAGAGAAAGAAACTGTTGTCGATGAAGCGGTTGCGTCCGTAGCCGCGCAGCGTAGTCTCCCCCCCCAGAATACTCTGTTCCAGAAAAGGCACGTTCTCCCCCAGGGTCTGGTTGTACATCAGACGGAAGACGCTGATATAGCGCGCATTGTCGAACGGAATGAAACCCTTGGTCTCCACCTCGTAGTGCCTGTAATCCGAAGCTCCGCCCAGCGCCTGCATGGTCGGCTCAAAGGTGAAACGGGCGTAGCCGCCGAAGGTAGGCGTATCGCGGTCATTCAGTGTGCTGTATGAAAATGATATGCGGGGAGCGTGCGTGGTGAAGCCGTTCCTGCCCGGCACGCTAGATTCCGGGAAAACGTCCTTGATGAAGGGAACTTTCCTGACAGCCCCCTGTTTTATCCCCACGTCGCGAAAACGGTCCCCGATCGTGATCTGGTAATGTTTACCGACCTGGTATCCAGCCGAAATACTGTAACCGGTTTCGTCGTTGGCATAATTTGTTTCCATCTGCTGCGGGCTCTTGGCATTGAAACCGAAGAAGCGTGAAGAACCGTCGGACAGCTTGAAAACATAGGCGTTCAACTCCAGCTTACCGTCCATTTGCGTAATGTCCCTGGCACGTATCTCATAGGCGTGGTTGACCTTGCCGGATTGGGACAGGTTGAACTCGATGTTGCGGTTGGGAACGGGATAAAAGGCGCCGTACAGTGACGCGGTAATACCGAAGTTGGTATTGTGGTTGACCTGAGGCGCCAGCAGGGTGGCTATTTCGTCGTTTTTGTTGTGAATCAGGAACGCGGTCAACGCCCCGCCGGTGATACCCTCGTTGGGGCTGGAAGCGATCACCGGCAGCGGTACGGTGACTACTTTGACTGAATCATCACAGGCTTGGTTGGTCAACGGAAAGGGGAGTTTTTCACGCGGAATGAAGCTGGTACAGCCGGCCGACAGCAAGAGGGCGGCTGCAAGCAGCACACGGCAGATTAATGCCGGTAAAATGGTCGTTAAAGTGGTTGGCATGGCTGATTCTAGTATCATCACCGGCAGCAAGTGTCAATATCGCATTGCCAGCCGGAAACCGCCGCTTACCCGTCTGGCCCGCTGCGTTGCCTGACACAAGACACCAGCGTATCCAGCAGCGTATTGAAAATAATCGGCTTGATCAGAACCCGGTCCGCCAGATCGCATCGATGTTGATCATCATCGAAGCCGGTGGTTATGATGATCGGAAGTGAATCTCCCATTCCGCGTATGCGCCGGATCATCTCGATCCCGCTCATTGCCGGCATCTCCAGATCGGTGATGACCACATCAGGATGGTGAAGCCTGAAAAGCTCCAACCCTTCCACACCGTTTTCAGCCAGATAAACAGCAGCTACCTTGGTTGCGAGAAACCGGCCGATTGACTCCCGGGGAAGTTTTTCGTCCTCCACCAGCAGAATCGTCAGATTTTTCAAGAGGGTGCCGGAAGACATCGATCATACCTCCATCACGAATTCGGAACCGGATTCGGTGTTGTGCGCGGTTATGCTGCCATGCATGGTCATTTCGACCGTCTGTCGAACGATGAACAGCCCCAGCCCGACACCCCGCCCCTGGAACTTGCTGGTAACGTATGGATCGAAAATCCTCTCGAAAATGTCGGCCGGAATCGGGACTCCGTTATTGGCGATTCGAATCAGGTTCCGGCCCTGATCCGACAACCCGACGGATATCTCTATCAGCCCGCCGGAAACGCCCTTCTGCATGATCGCGTCCCGGGCGTTATTGATGATATTGATCAGGCATTGAGAAAAGTCCCCCGGGGAGCAGTTGATCGGGACCTCGGATGTGCCGCTCATTTTGATCCCGATGCCCTGTTCATCCAGAGCGCCGCGGACGAGATCGAGCGTGTCACCAATGACCTTGATCGGCATGATGGCGCCGGCCTGAAGGTTGGCCGGCTGGTTGAACTTGCGGAAGCGGTCGATGGTGCGGGACAGTTCGATCAGCTGCTTCATGATCGAATCGGAGTACTGATCGGCCTGTTCCGGAAGCAGCTCGCCATTCTTGAGCAGGAAAACCATCTCCTGGACCTGGAGTCCGATCTCGTTCAACGGCTGGCGCCACTGGTGCGAGATATTCATCAACATCTCACCCAACATGGCGAAGCGAGCCTGCTGGATCAGAATCGCATCCTTTTCCCGGCTCCGCTCAACCTCTTCCGCCACCCGTCGTTCAAGGCCGACATTGAACTGCCGCAGTTCAGACTCCACCTGGATTCTCTGTTTGAGCGCATTGCGGAGATTGGCCTGTTCATCCATCAGGTTGCTACGCATCCGCTCCAGCTCCCTGGAGGCATAGTTAAGAGCCTCCCCTAGCTGTTCGGTCTCCTGCGAAAACCGGTCAACCGGATACTGTTCACCGCGGCCTGTCGGAAGATTGTGCGCAAATTCAGCCAGCTTGCTGACAGCACGGGCCGGACGGCGAATTATCAGCAATATCAGGGAAACTGACACAAACAGGCAGGCCAGTGAAAAAACTATGCTTTTCTTTATGGCCTGATTCTGCATTTCACCCAGGCCTTCCAGGCCGTAACGTATCTTGACCCATCCCAGCAGCCGGTCGGTCCTGATTTGCTTCAGAACGGTCAGGTCCGATTCTTCACGGATCACGTCAGGAGCATCTCCGGCCGGTACCGGGAAACGTTCGGGCTTGGGGCTGGAAATGGCTTTTGATCCAGTCTCGGGCATTGAGACGTCACTCAAAGGTATTTCGTCCCGATCCATGACCTGAATGCGCTTGATATTCGGGAGTGTGGCCGATCTCTGCACATAGTTGTCCAGCGCGGCATAATCTGCGACCAGGAGATAGTGCGCACATCCGCCGGCGATATTTCTGGTCATCGAAACAGCGTTGTTGCGCATCGAGTCCAGGAAGATCGAACTGCGGGCCTTGATGTCCAGCGCGGCGGTAATTACAATGCCGAAAAAGGTCACCAGCGAAATCGTCAGCATCAGCCGGATATGGAAAGGTCGCGGAAAGCGTGACATTTCAGGCTCCTGACGGATCAACGCGCCGCATTGAGCGACTCCAGTTTCTTGTAATCCCTGGCATAGTCGGCAGGTACGGCTTCTCCGATTCGAACCTGCTTCAACAACTCCCTGCCGTCATTCTGTTTCGACAGCTTCAACAGCACTGCGGTCATTTTCTCACGCAATTCCTTCGCAACCCTGGGATGTGCGGAAACCGGATGGGGCGCCACCTTGGGAGTCGTCAGGATTACCCGGAACTGGTCCACGGTCTCCGGATTCTCGTTCTCGATGTCCACATCCAGCGTTGCTCCGGCGGACACTTTGCCCAGCAGGACATTCCTGTACACGTTGGTAGTGCTTCCGGAAAAGAGCGGAACAAGATGCAGATCGGTCTTGAACTCGGAAAGAGTGTGGCGTGTCATCAGTGAGCAGAGGTTACGCTCTCCGACAAAAGCAATCTCGGTATCTTTCAGCTCGGCAACGCTCTTTACCGGAGAATCCTTGCGCACGAACAGAACCCCGGCCAGCTCTCTGTTGCCCCTGACAAGCGGAATGTACTTCTGGCTGCTCCTGGCAATGACCATCTGGGGGGGAGTCGAAAAAATGAAATCGCCGTCACCCCGTTTCAGTCCCTCTTCAAATCGGGACATGCTGTCATAGAGCTTGAGCCTGATCTTTATGCCGAGTTCACGCTCAAGCCTTTCAACCAGCGGAATCCAGAGCGCATGCATGCTGGCCGGCGGTTGCTGGGGCAGTACGGCAAAAACGTATGTTTTGCTGGCGGCGGACTCCGCAGATACCGGAATCAGTATCAATGCCGACAAAACAATGATTGTGATCGTTATCAAGATATTCCTGCCGGTCGAGCAGATGGCGATTTTCATTTCAGATCCCGTTCCTTCTGAATTATCCGGAGATTATACTTCAGGATTCACCAACCACAAGCTCACGAAATTAATTTGTTTCCATTGGGGAAATCCGGGTGGAAAACAAATAATCATGGCACTGGCACGGCAAGTGCTAAACGTCATATATCAGCCTCAACCAAAGGAGGAAATTTTATGGGCAGAACAATACTTATCTGCGATGACGAACCGATCATCAGAACCAACCTGAAAGCAATGCTGGCCGAACTCGGCTTCGATGAGGTACTGGAATGCAGCGACGGTAAAAGAGCCGTGGAAACTGCGTTGGCAAGCTTCCCGGACATGGCGATCCTTGACGTTTCCATGCCGGAAATGGACGGGATCACCGCAGCCGGCGAGATCAGGAAAAAGCTGAAAATTCCTATCATGCTCCTGACCAACGCCTGTGACGGAAAGACTGTCAAACGTGCAGCCGAAAACGGAATTGCCGCTTTTTTAACCAAACCGCTTCGCAAACAGGATCTTTTGCCGGCTATTGAAATTGCACTGCGGCACTCGGAAGAGGTTGAAGAACTCAAAGAACGGATCGATGACCTGCGTGAGACTATCGATAACCGCAAGGTAATAGAAAAGGCCAAGGGCATGCTGATGGAGAAGAACCATCTGAATGAGGGGGATGCCTACCGTGCCATGCAGAAGATGGCGATGGACAAACGCAAGAGCCTGCGCCAGGTCGCTGACGGAATACTTAAAGAAGAGTCTCATCACGCCTGATTCTGAATGCCTGGTGGTCGCACGGCGGCAAGCCCGCCAGGCAAACTTCACCCCGGATTCACCGCCAGCCACCAGGCCGCCACAATCAGCGTTCCGCCGGCAAGAGCCAGCAACCCATTCAGCGCCCGGCCGGGGCGCCCATGTTTCCCAACCAGATATTCAGTTGCCAGCCCCAGAACAGTACCGCTGCCGAAACCGAACAGATGCGCCCCCAGATCGGTATTTTTCCCTTCCGTCCCCAGGATCGCCAGCAGAGCCAACCCGGCCGCAACCGGTATGAACCAGCGCCGCCTCAGGTTCTGCCGGTAGCGCAGCGTGCTGATGGCGGCCAGAAGACCGACCGCGCCGAAAACCGCTGTTGATGCGCCCACCGAACGATGGGCCGGTGACTGGATCCACGCATTGAGCAGGTTGCCGAGAGCGCCAGACGCCAGCAGCAGGCTCCAGGCCAGCCCGGAGCCGAGTTCACGGCACAAAAGTATGATGAAGACGCCGCCTATGGTCAGGTTGCTGAGCAGGTGAGTCATGTCAGCATGCAGTGTCAACGCCGTTATCAGGCGCCACCACTCCCCGTTCAGGATCTTTTCGGCATGGGCGGCGCCCAGCTCGCTGAAATCGATGATACCGCGCCCGGGCAGCGAAAGGCCCAGCAGCCCCAGGTTGTGGAAGGTTGCCAGCAGAATCAGCACCGCCACGGTCGGCAGGGTATTTTCCACCAGCGTCCTGGCGGGCGGCAGCGCCGGCGGCCAGTCGCGGTTGTGCTCCTCGTAAAGCAGCAGTTCATTGCGGGCGCTTTCCAGATGCGGTTCCGGCACCAGCAGTTGCCACTCGAAACCGTTATGCCCAATGCAGCACGGAATCGAGCGCGAATCCAGCACCAATGCCCAATTATGTGCCCGACGCTTGCTGATGGCCGGGCCGTCCTCAAGTATTACCGGCCGCCAGAGCGCCTGGTCAGCGCCTCTATCTCTTTCCTCGGTATCCATTCCGTACATTATAATCACTGATTTTAGTTTTATCAGGGGGGAACGAATAAAAAACACGATCTTATTGTCTTGCCGACAGCAGGGCTTTTGCGTAAACTTTACCCGGTTCCGGCTTTATCGCCGTACCAGATCACTACGGGAGCCCGTCACATGAATATTGCTGAAAAAATAATCAAAATCGCCGCGGATGCCAGACAGGCGTCCCTGGCCATGGCCCGCCTGTCAAGCGGGACCAAGAATACCATGCTACTGAAAATGGCTACCGCACTGGAGGCCGGAACAGGGCAACTTATCTCGGAGAACGGCAAGGACCTGGAGGCGGGCCGCCTGAAGGGACTTTCCGCGGCAATGCTGGACCGGTTGATGCTGGATGAAAAGCGCATCCACTCCATCGCCAACGCGTTGCGTGAGGTCGCGGCGCTGCCCGACCCGGTCGGCGAGGTTACAAGGATGTGGAAACGCCCCAACGAATTGATGGTAGGCAAGATGCGTATCCCGCTGGGGGTGATCGGCATTATCTACGAGTCCAGGCCCAACGTAACCGCCGATGCGGCCGCGCTCTGCCTCAAGGCCGGTAACGCCGTGATCCTGCGGGGCGGTTCCGAGGCGATCCACTCCAACCTGGCAATCGCGGCCATACTGCAGTCGGTGCTGAAAGAGCTGGCGATCCCGGAAGCTGCCCTGTCGCTGATTCCGTTCACCGAGCGCGAAGCGGTTCTGGAGATGCTCAAGCAGGAAGAATCCATCGACCTGATCATTCCCCGTGGCGGCGAGAGCCTGATCCGCTTCGTCGTCGAAAACTCGCGCATCCCGGTCATCAAGCATTACAAGGGGGTCTGCCACATCTTCGTGGACCAGTCGGCCGATTTCGACAAGGCCGAGCGGATTATCGTCAACAGCAAGACCCAGCGCCCCGGTGTCTGTAATGCCCTGGAAACACTGCTGATCCACAGGGAAACCGCCGCTGAATTCATTCCCCGCATCGCCGCCACGCTCTCGGCGCTGGGGGTCGAAATGCGCGGCGACGAAGTTTTCCGCCAATATGCGCCGGATGCCAAACCGGCCACGGAAGAGGACTGGCCGGCCGAGTACCTGGAGCTGATACTGGCCTGCCGCGTGGTGGACGACATCGATGCCGCCATCGCCCACATCAACCGTTACTGCTCGCTGCATACCGAATCGATCATCACCAGCGACTACGGCCGCGCCCAGCGTTTCATCCGCGAGGTCAACTCCTCCTGCGTGATGGTCAACGCCTCGACCCGCTTTGCCGACGGCGGCGAACTTGGCCTGGGAGCCGAAATCGGTATTTCCACCACCAAGCTGCATTCGTTCGGCCCGATGGGACTGGAGGACCTGACCACCACCAAGTTCATCGTTTACGGCGACGGCCAGGTGCGGGGCTAGCCTGGCGCCTCCTGCCAGCACTCCGTCGGCCGGCATATATTCAGGGCACAAATAAAAGCGCCTCGAAGCCTTTGGATAAAAGGGTTCGAGGCGCTTTTTGTGTCTGCGATCATGACGGGTAAAGGGATCCTACCTGTTCTCCATCGCAAACTACCTGTATCGCTGGAGCTCCTTCACCTGATAGTTCTCTGATACTTCCGAGAGCGGAGCGGAATACTCCGCCCTAAGCCGGAAATAGTCATCCGGGGTATTCACGTTGCGGAATGAATCAAAACCGGGATCAATGGCGGCAACCTGTTCCTGCCGCAGCTCCCGTACCCGCACCCGTGGAAAGAAAGAGACGATCCGGCGGCGGTCGGCCGACAGCGACTCCTCCATCGGGCCCAGGCATTGCTTGCCGTAGATCGCATGCAGAGGCTCCAGGCCGTTTTCCCCCTGGGGGATTACCACGTCGGCCGTGTCGCGCAACCCGGCCAGGCGCATGATCAGGGCGCTGTTCAGCCAGGGCATGTCGCAGGCCGCCACGAATATGTGCGGACTGGCGGCATGCTCAAGCCCGGAGTGCAGCCCGGCCAGCGCCCCCATTCCGGCGTAAAGGTCCGGTACCTTGCGGCAGGGGAGGAAAGCGTACTGCCCGGGATTGTTGGTGACCAGCAGCACTTCGGGAAACATCTCCGAGAAGCGGCGGTAAATCGCCTCGATGAAGCGCCCCCCCTGGAAGGGGAGCAACGCCTTGTTGCTCCCCATGCGCGAGGACTGCCCGCCGGCCAGGATCACCCCGGTCACGTTGGGAATGAAGTTCACGCTTCAACACCCTTGATCTGCTCGTGTCCGTCCACCTCGTGGAAATGGTCCGGGATCGAGTAGTCGACCGTCTCGGGATGGTGCTCGAAGATCGGGAAATACTTGGCCAGCAGCACGAAGAACAGGATGTGGCCGGCGATGATGCCGATTGTTACCAGCGATTCAACTATCGACGGGAAGTAAATCACCTGGTCGGGCTGGATCATGCCGAACATGGAGACATTGAAGCGATTCAGCACCACCCCGAAAATGATCATGCCGGCGCCGCGCAGCTGCATGCGGCTGTCCTCGCGGTTGGATTCCTTCATGAACATGATCATCGGCATGATCACGCCGACAATCACCTCCACCAGGAACAGCGCCAGCAGAACCGGCCGGTCGAAGAGCGGACCGTGGGAGAGAAAGGCCATGGCGGCGAACTTGACCGCCAGGTAGGCGCCCAGCACCCAGGGCAGGATCTTGGTCAGCACTTCCAGCAGCTCCGATTCGTCCGGCTGTCCCAGGTAGCGGTGGACCATGGTCGCTTCCAGGATAATGATCGAGATGCCGGTGAAGATGGCCGACATCCAGAACTGCAGCGGCAGCAGCGGGTTGTACCAGAGGTTGTGCAGCTTATCGACCGCGATCAGGAAGAAGGTTCCCAGCGAGGACTGGTGCAAGGTCGAGATCGAGGCCGCCGCGATCACCAGGGGCATCTCCAGCCAGCGCAGCACCCTGAGCGGCATGTGGTAGCCGAACTTCTCGCAGACCGGCGACAGGAATTCCAGGAAAAGCACCGTGGTGTAGGCCATAACGCACATCGAGACCTCGAACATGGGCGAGTGCACGTTCCAGTAAACCAGCGTGTGCCAACCCTTGTGCGGTTGCCCCAGATCCAGCAGCAGACCGATGCAGACCAGCGAATAACCGAGGAATCCGGTCACGATGGCGGGGCGCACCAGCGGCTCCAGCTTCTTGATATGGAAGCAGTGTACGATCGCGCCCAGCGTGAAGGCTCCCGCAGCCAGCGGCACTGCCGTGACCACGTCGAACGAGATCCACAGTCCCCAGGGATAGGTGTCGTTCATGTTGGTGGTGGCCCCCAGCCCGAAGACGAAGCGCACGGCCGAAGCCAGCACCGCCAGGACCACCAGTCCGATCATGAATTTCAGAAAATTGTGATAGCCCTTGACTTCATTGATGATGATACGTGCCGCAGCGGTCATTGGTTCTCCTCCCTGGTTTCCGGTTCTGCCGTTTCAGGCGCAACCTTACTGTTCTTGAAGGCCTCCTCCTGTTTGATGCGCTCCTTGCGGTGGTTGAACCAGGAGATCAGCGACAGCCCGCCTCCCATGGTCAGGAAGATTCCCGGCACCAGGCGCAGCGCCTGCCAGGTATAGGAGGGCAACGGACGGGTCGTGACCGGCTTGAAGCCCAGCTCGTCCAGCGGCTGGTGGGTCAGGTAGATCACGCTGGTGCCGCCGGCCTCTTCCTTGCCGTAGATGGCCGGATAGTAATGCTTGGGGCGGTTTTTGAGCCGCCGCTCGGCTTCTGCGATCATGTCGCTGCGGCTGCCGTAGCTGATGGCGGTCGGGCAGGTGGTGGCACAGGCCGGCTGCAACCCTTCCTTGACCCGGCTGTAGCAGCCGGTGCATTTTTTGACCAGCGGGAAAGCCTTGCTCCATTCATATTTGGGAATACCGAAGGGACAGGCGATCATGCAGAAACGGCAGCCGATGCAGCGCCCGGCATTGTAGACCACCGGTCCCTCGGGGGTCTTGACAAAGGCCCCCACCGGGCAGACCGAGGCGCAGGCCGGCTCGTTGCAGTGCATGCACATCTCTTTGTAGAAGGCGAACTCGTTCTGGCCGTTTTTCTGGTAATCCTTGAACTTGATCCGCGTGAAAGTGTACTCCGACATGGCCGGAGGATTCTGGTAGCCTTCGCCGCTGAAAAACTTGGTATTCTCTGCCCCCAGCTGGTTCCACTGCTTGCAGGCCACCTGGCAGCCGCGGCAGCCGGTGCATTTGGTGGTATCGATCAAAAACGTCCTCTGTTTGGAAAAATCTTTGCTGTTTCCGCTCATGCCTTGCTACCCCCTTTTTCGATATTGCAGAGGAAGGCCTTGAACTCGGGGATACTGGTATTGGCGCAGCCCACCGACGGCGTCAGCATGTTGGCGCTGTCACCCTTGGCCGTTCCGGCGTAGCCGAAATGCCAGGGCATGCCGACCTGCTCGATCATCTTGCCTTCCACGTTGAACGGCTTGAGGCGCGACGTGATCAGCACCACCGCTTCGATCGTACCGCGCTCGGTGGTAACCCTGACCTTGTCACCCTTCCTGAAGCCCTTCTGTTTGGCCAGGCTTTCGCTGATTTCGACAAACATGTCCGGCACCAGTTCCACCAGCCAGGGTACGCTACGGGTCATGCCGCCGGTCTGCCAGTGTTCGGT
This sequence comes from Geobacteraceae bacterium, assembly GCA_032469775.1. GTDB lineage: Bacteria > Desulfobacterota > Desulfuromonadia > Geobacterales > Pseudopelobacteraceae > JACRCG01. The sequence goes on from JAWDJY010000013.1 coordinate 13,299, forward strand.
CATGCGATAGGTCGTACCGATGAAGGGGAACTTGGCGGTGTCGCTGCTGACGTTCTTGGGCAGCTTGACGACCGGGTTGTTTTGGGTCCTGGAGAGCTGGTTGCGGGATGGGCTCTCCATCGGTTCGTAGTGCTCCGGGAAGGGGCCGTCCTTAAGGTCAAGCGCATACAAACGGGCATGCCCTTCCGGCAGCATGATGAACGGGTATTTGCCCTCCTTGTCGTCTTTCATCGGAGGCCAGGGACCGTCCGGCACATCGCCTTTCCACTTCTTTTCCAGCCCGTCCCAGGCGATTACCACTTTTTTCGGATTGAACGGCTCACCTGCCGGATTGACCGAGGCACGGTTGTAGAGAACGCGGCGGTTGACCGGCCAGCACCAGGACCACTTGGGGAACATGCCCAGACCGGTCGGGTCTGATTCGTCGCGGCGGGCCATCAGGTTGCCATCCTTGGTATAGGAACCGCTGTAGAGCCAGTTACCGGATACGGTTGAACCGTCTGCCTGCAGGTACTTGAACATCGGTACCTGGTCACCTTTCTTGAACTCCAGGGTCTTGTCCTTGTCAACGATGGTGGTGTCTTTCGTGAAATAGCCGTTGATCTCCTTGGCCACCAGGTGCACATCCGGCTCGTGGCCGTTGCCGTAGTTCCAGGCCAGCTTGGTGATCGGCTCCGGGAAGGCGCCCTTCTCCTTGGTGTAAAGATTGCGGACCCTTTTAAAGAACTGGTCGATGATCCAGAGGTCGCTCATGGACTGGCCGACCGGTTCGACCGCCTTGTAGCGCCACTGGGCCCAGCGGCCAGAATTGGAGATCGAACCTTCTTTCTCCACCGACGAAGCAGCCGGCAGCATGAAGACCTCGGTCTGTATATCCCTGGGGTTGACACCGGGACGCTTCCAGAAGATGGAGGTCTCGGTTTCCCACAGGTCAACCGTCACCAGCCATTTCAGCTTGGAGAGTGCGGTGCGGGCATTGCCCGAATCCGGGCCGCCCACGGCCGGGTTCATCCCCATGCAGACCAGCCCTTCCAGGCCGCCCGCCAGCATCTTGTCCATGATCTTGCTATAGGCATAGCTCCCCATCCGTTTGGGCAGGTAGGAGTAGCAGAAATCATTGGCCTGGGTGGCGTTGTCGCCGTACCAGGCCTTCAGCAGGCTGGTGATGTACTTGGGGGTGTTGCCCCACCAGTTGGCGCTCTTGGCGTCCTTGGTCTGCGGAGTCCATTTGTCGACGTAGGACTTCAGATCGACGTTGTCGAATTCGGGCGACTTGAGATAGCCGGGCAGCAGGTGGAACAGCAGGCCGTAGTCGGTGGAACCCTGCACGTTGGATTCGCCGCGCAGCGCGTTGACGCCGCCGCCGGCGATGCCGATATTGCCCAGAAGGGTCTGCAGCATGGCGGTGGCACGAACGTTCTGGGTACCGTGGGTAGACTGGGTGATGCCCATGGCATACAGCAGCGTGCCGGCCTTGTCGGCCCGTCCGGTAGCGCAGAAAGCCTGGACCACCTTCAGGTAATCCTCTTTTTTGGTGCCGGTGATCGAACAGACCTTGTCCACATCGTAGCGGCTGAAGTGATGCTTCATCAGCTGCAGCACGCAGCGGGGGTTCTTCATGCTGTTGTCGCGTTTGGGCTTGCCGTCCGGACCGGTTTCATAGGCCCAGGACTTGGGATCATAGGTTTTCTCCTGGTCGTCGAAGGAACAGAACATGCCGTCTTTGAAATCATACTTCTCGGAGATGATGAAAGGGGCGTTGGTGTATTCGCGAACATACTCTTCGTGGATCAGGTTGTTCTGCAGGGCATAGTTGATCATCCCGCCCAGGAAGGCGATATCGGTGCCGGGACGTATCTGGGCATAGATGTCGGCCTTGGAGGCGCTGCGGGTGTAGCGCGGATCCACGACGATCAGCTTGGCCCCTTTATCCATGGCCTCTTCGATCCATTTGAACGAGATCGGGTGGTTTTCGGCCGGGTTGCAGCCAATAATTAAGATTGCGTCACTGTTTTTCAGGTCTATCCAATGGTTGGTCATGGCACCACGACCGAATGAAGCCGCCAGACCGGCGACTGTAGCGGAGTGTCAAAGTCGGGCCTGGTGTTCCAGCTGCCCGACCCCCATGGCGCGGGAGAACTTGGACCAGAGGTAGCATTCCTCGTTGTCCAGGCCGGCCCCGCCGAAAAAGGCCATCCCATCTGTACGGTTGACCACGTATTCCTTGTTGTCCTTCTTGTTCAATTCACTGACCTTGAAGGTTTTGTCGCGGGTCTCCTTCATGCGCAGGGCAATCTTGTCCAGGGCCCAGTCCCATGATTTCTCCTCGAACCGGTCAGAGCCTGGAGCGCGGTACATAACCTTCTGCAAACGCTTTTCGTTGACCGCCACCTGGAACAGCGAACTCCCCTTGGAACAGAGCGCCCCCTGGTTGATCGGATGCTGCGGGTCACCCTCGATATTGATTACCTTGCCGTTCCTGGTGTGGACCAGCAGCCCGCACCCGACCGCGCAGAACGGGCAGATGGTGGTGGAGGCTTTCAGCCCCTTGATCCTTGTGACCGGAGAATCGACACTGGCCTCCCCCGGTTTGCCGGAGATGGCTACGCCGGCCGCCGCCAGCGCCCCCCCCTGCAAAAATTGCCTGCGTGACATACCCATACTGAAAAATCTCCTTTCGTTATCAAAACGCGACAAAATGCCACATTTATTGATGATCAACGCCGTATACATCAATTGGCGTGCCAATCGTGTTTACACAAAAAGCACACTGGCGTTAAACAGCGGAGATATGGGCTTTTACAGGATTTAATGGTGTTTTTTCTGGAAGAATTCCGCGAAATATTTATTTGTGGATTGCGCAATTCTGTCCAGTAATGTACAAATCTGCCAATCTGTCCTGCTTTGCTTTTGAAAGCGGGAATAAAGGGGGGCACACCATGGCGAATATCTGTATCTGTGACGATGAAGAAGGCATCCTGCGCTATCTGAAAAAGCAGATGAAAGGCTACCAGGTGGAGACCTTCAGCAGGGGCAGCGACCTGCTGAAACTGCTGGAATCGCCGGCCGGAGCGGAAGTGGACCTGCTGCTGCAGGATGTGCGCATGCCGGACATGGACGGTGTCCAGATCCTGAAACAGGTCAAGAAAATCCGCCCCGAGCTGCCGGTGATCATGATGACCGCCTTCGGCACCGTTGACGACGCGGTGCAGGCCATCAAGCAGGGGGCCTACGACTACCTGATCAAACCCTTTCCGAAGGAGAAGGTGCTGGGACTGGTGGAGCATGTGCTGGAGCATCGCCGCCTGGCGGCCGAAAACCTGCGCCTGCGCGAGGAGCTGTGCGGTGTGGACAGCCGTGAAAGCGCCGTTTTCGTCAGCCGCGTGTTCCGCGAAGTCTACGACCTGACCCTCAAGGTGGCCGCCAGCGACGCCAACATCATGATCCTGGGGGAATCGGGCACCGGCAAGGAGCTGATCGCCAGCGCCCTGCACCGCAACAGCCTGCGGCGCGAGCGCCCCTTCGTCTCGCTGAACTGCGCCGCGCTGTCGGACACGCTGCTTGAAAGCCAGCTCTTCGGCCACCTGAAGGGGGCCTTTACCGGCGCGGTCATGAACCAGAAGGGGTTGCTGGAGGAGGCCGACGGCGGCACACTCTTTCTGGACGAAATCGGCGACGTCAGTCCGGCGGTGCAGGCCAAGCTGCTGCGGGTGATCCAGGAACGGGACTTCATCCCGGTCGGCTCGACCAGACCCAAAAAGGTCGATGTGCGCTTCGTGGCCGCCACCAACAAGAACCTGGAACGGGAGGTGCTGGAAGGGCGCTTCCGCGAAGACCTCTATTACCGGCTGAATGTGATCAGCATCCCGCTGCCGCCGCTAAGGGAGCGCCCCGAGGACATCGAACCGCTGGCGCTGCACTTCTTGAAGCGCTTTGCCGCGCGCATGGCCAAGGAGATCCACGGCATCTCTCCCGAAGCGCTGGAAGCGTTGCGGGAATACCACTGGCCCGGCAACGTGCGCGAGCTGGAAAACGTGATCGAAAGAGCCGTGATCCTGACGTCCGGCAGCATGGTACAGGCCGGAGTGATCCCGCTCAGGGGAACCACCCGCTTCAGCAGTGCCGCCACCACGGACGCTGCTCCGGCACAAGCAGCCAGGAGCGCGATGGTGCCGCTGGAAGAGATGGAACGGCAGCACATCGAAATGGTACTGAAGGGCACCGGTTATCACAAGAGCCGCACCGCCGAGATCCTGGGGATTTCAAGGCGGACGCTGGATCGCAGGATCGAAGACTTCGGGCTATTGGATGAATAGGGCGGATTGTTGCGGAAAAAGAAAAGGTGTGCCCGGGGGCACACCTTTTTTAATGCCAGGATACCGCGACAGGCCGCTATCTGATTACCAGATTCGAAACTATCGCCGTGCCGCTCTGGATCGTGAGCATCCCCTCAATTGTCGTCATGCCGCTGACCACGCTGAAACCTGAATCGTAGCCCCCCTTCAATTGAACGGTAACCGGACGGTTGAAAAGCACGTTTTCCACAAATGTGTGAATTTGAGACTGGATCGAACCGGTATCCAGCACCACGTCATAGGCGCCCTGGAGAGTCCCGAACTGATCCGGAATCCTGATCGGCGGAATAGGTACGAAGGTTCCCACGACCAGGTGGTCGGATGTAACGTTGGCAATCGAATAGCTGTTGCCGGATACGGATGACAGCTTGTCGCTCCCCTCGTCGGTGAGGGTCCCCAGCATGTAGCCGAAAGCCGGAGCTATGGTACAGGTGCCGGTGCTGCCGTGGTTTACAGGCGATGTGCAGCTGATCGTGCCGTTTCCGCCAACCACCGAATCGGTAATGTTGTAGGTCTTGATTGTAAATGTGGCTGTGCAGGTTCTTGCCGCCGTCAGCACCACCATACCGTCCGCACAGTCCGGATCGCCACCCCAGCCGCCAAAGGTGGAGCTGGTTGCGGGTGTGGCCGAGAGTCTCACGACGGAATTGGGCGGGTATTTCTCGGTACAGTCGCTGCCGCAGCTGATTCCTCCCGGTATACTGGTCACCGTGCCGGATCCGCTGCCGGTTTTGGTTACAGTCAGCTGGTTCAGGCCGGTCAGGTTCAGCGTGACCGGTACTATAACCGGACCGTACGGCGAGCTGTTTGCCACCCTCAGGTAAGCATTGTGCACTCCCGGCGACATGCCGGCTGCGTTGACATTGGCGCTGAGGGAGACGTTCCCTCCAGATGCTACACTGCCACTGTCCGGTGTCGCCGACAGCCAGGCGGACTGCCAGTTGCAGACGCCGGTTTCCCCGGATGTTGCCACATAGACCTTGTCCTGGGACTGATCGACAGCCCAAAGGTTGCCGCTGCAATCCATCTCCAGTCCGGCCTGGGCGTAATCGGCAAAGGCGTTTACCGCACCGTCTTTCAGGTTGAAGCCCCCCAGCAGGGCATAGGACGCCTTGGTATCCAGCACATAAACGTCGAATTTTGTCGTATCGGTGGTGGTGGCGGCATTGGTCATCACGAAAAGATGCCCGCTGACTGGGTTGAACGCCAGTCCCGAAATGGACAGCCCCACCGATGCCGAATCCAGTATGGTTCCGTCCGGTGCGAAATGATGGATGATGGAATCAACCCAGGAACCGGAGTAGTAGGTGTTAGTCAGCGGGTCAAACGCCAGTCCGCGCTGGGAGTTGTCGAAGCCGGGGCAGATCTTGTTGCCGGTGGAAGTTTTGGTGGCCGGGTCCAGTTCGTAGATGCAGCTGTCACCCCCGACATTGACCTGCCACAGCGTATTAGTGAACGGATTGTAGGTCATGTCCGCCGCAAAAGACACGGCCCAGGCCGAGGCATCGATGATATCGCCGGTGTCTACCCCCAGAGTCGTGAAACGGTGATCCAGCTTGTCACTGAAATTACCCAGCCAGAAATCATTGGCATCGGTGTTGAACCCGATACCCCATGGTTGCGACAAACCGGTAACGATCGTATTTGAAACCACGCCGCCGTCAAGAAGGGTCACAGCGGTCGGAGCCATGTCAACACGGAGATCCTTGGCGTCGCTGTCGTTCAGGCTCTTCGGCCCGGTATGCCTGGTGCTGGCGGCAAACGGGCCTGCAGGGGCATAGCCGGCAAAAGTGCCCGGAACCGGGATAATCTCATAGGAAGATGTGAGCCCGCCCGCATTGGCCAGGTTCAACGGCAGTGATGCGACGGGAGCATCGGTGGTCAGGTTGAACGTAAGACTGACCGGATTCACCAGCAGCTGGCCGGAAGAAAGCAGGATATCCTGGGCGACAGTGCTTCCCGCAACCACAGTCGGTGTGGCCTGTCCGGCTCCATAGGAAGGGGCGGCAGCCGTAAGAGTGCTGGCGCCGGCAGCCTGGCCAATTATGTAAATCATCGCCGGCATGGCCGGGTCAGCAGAGGCGTCGATCATCAAGGCGGAATTGAGGGCCGCATCCTTGACTGTCGCATAAGGAGCCAGCGAACCGGTATTGGCGTCCCTGACCGCACCGGTCACCAGGCCGCCGGACGCAGTCGGGGTACAGGTGGAGCCGATCGAAACATCGTCAATCTGGGCATACCAGTCCCAGGGCGTAGTCGAAGTCACCGCCTCGGTAGTATAATAGCGCCAGCGCAGGATGAACGGCGCGGTAACGTACGGCGTCAGGTCCAGGTAGACCGTTTCGCCCGGAAGAGCATTGAGCATGCCATGGTCGGTGGTCCAGTGGCTGATATTGGTCCAGCTGCCGCCACCGTCATTGCTGATGTCCAGGTCCAGGGCGTCATAGGCGCTGTAATCCTGGTAGTTTGCCTTGTATGACAGCGTCAGGTTCGGCAGTGAAGCCGGATTCAAAAGCGGTGAACGGAGCTCCGTGTCGTAAGGAACGCCCTTGTTGGCATCGCTGCTGACTGTGGCGGCCAGACCGGAGCCACCGGTAAAATTGCCGAGCGAGTAGAAAGGGTTGTACAGCCATGCCAGGCCACCGGTGACATTGTTGATGGTGGTCCAGCCTGTCAGCGGCCAGGTTTCAAAGCTCTGCACGAAACTTTCATTGCGGTTGTAGCCGGGCGCCGCACAGGTCGTGGTATTGGCGGTCAGCAGGATGTTACTGCTGGCGTCGCCAGTGACAACCGTCGGCAGAGAAGCGTTGGCATAGCCGCCGCTCAGGGCGGTCACCGTAAAGGTGTAGGACCCGTTTGCGATAGCGACGTGATAGAGACCGGTCACCGGATTGGTGAAAACCGGACCTCCCGGATACCCGGCGATATCGATGCGGGCATATAACGGCCAGGAAGCGGTTGCATCCCTGACGGTCCCGGAAATGATCGATACGGCAGCGGTCGCCAGCGTAAAGTCACGGGTGGTGGTTGCCGGAGCTGTCACCACGACACCGGTGGCGCTGCTGCTGACATAACCGTACTTGGATACTGTCAGGTCATAGGTGCCGCTTGGCATGGCGATCGAGTAGAATCCGGCCACATCGGTTACCGTGGTGCTGCCTCCCGAAACTGCGACCGTTGCGCCGGCTATGGGGGTCGAGGCGCCATCGGTAACCGTGCCGGAAATGGCTCCGACCGCGCTGGCAGAACAACCGGGGTACTTGAAGGAACCGATCCTGGTCTGCCAGTTGGCGTTTCCGGTGGTCTGCATATATTCCTGGGTATACCAGAAGGTGCAGCCGTCGGTTGGATCAACCGCCATCATGCTGTAATCACCCCATCTGTAGGAGGTGCTGGTCTGCGATCCGCTGCCGGCAACCAGCGTCTGCTCACCTTGCGGCAATGTGCCGAGCGGGTCTGCGGCCAGCCTGCCGGTATAGCGCACAGACGGATAGGTGGTTGCGCTTGCCACCGAATAGCCCAGCGCGATGTTGCCGGACGCATCCATGGCCGCGCTCGCCATCCAGCGGTTGTCGCTGTCGGGAGCATACACCCCTTCCTGATGCATGCCGAATCCGGCGCCGGTATTGCGCAACTCGAACCAGTGTACGCCGGCCTGGTCCGTTCCGATTGCATCCACGGTGTGGTTCCCGACCAGCGTCTGATGGGTACCGAAATTACGAAACTGCAGGCGGTACATCAGCCGGTCGGAGATGGCATCCAGCTTGGAAGTCGTATCCGGCTGCGGAATGCAGTTCCGTACGGAAGCGCACATGTCCGGGTCAACGTTGGCCGTAGTAATCTTCAGGTTGGGGTCGTAATTGCTGTTCAGTCCGAAGGTGGTATTGGCAATATTGACCCAGTCCGTCTTGAACTCCCAGACCCTCAGGGTATCGGTCGGATCCGACATCCAGGTGCTGTCGTCCCATGACACAAAATAGTTGGGAGTGCCGGCAGCAGGTGGGAGACCGTCCAGGTCGGACGGCAGCAGGGCGTAATAGTTAATATTGACCAGGCCGAGGTCAAAATAGATCATGCGGGCCACCTGGCCCAGCAGCATCTTGTCCCGCTCGAACACCGCGACACTGGCTCCCTTATAGTCGTAGGTGGTCCCGTCGAACAGGTTGAAACTCATGTAATAGCCGTCCGGCCAAACACCCAGCTTTCCGTAATCATTCATCCGGGATGCGCTGGTCTTGAAATCGTAGCGATACCAGGCGCCGGTCGGGTCCGCCGTCTGTGATACAGCGATGCACTGGTGGAAATCATCGGGAAACCCGAGCGCGAACTGGCTCATTACCCATCGGTTTGAGAGGGCGTCGAAGCGGGTGAGCGGATCACCGTCGTTATTCGTTTCGCACAGTCCGCCCATCCCGGCCCAGATGGTGTTTCCGGCCGTTGGCGACACAAGCGATACCGGAGCCGAGGGATTGGTCACATCCCAGATCTGATAGGCGAGGTTTACCCACTGGACATAGTATTTTTTCCCGGTGGCAGGATCCACGCCAATATCGCCCTGGGTGTCTGGCGGCAGGACTCCGCTTACATTATTGACCCCCTCGAAGTTGGCTTCGGAGGTCGGCATGGAAGTGCCGATAGGCCTGGTCTGCACAACGGCTGCATCGGTAACGGCGGAAGTGTCTGCAACAGCGGCCGATGGAGAGCGCTTCTGTGTTTTGGGGGCCACGAACTTGCGATCCTGGAATGTGCGTGCGGCACTGGGCGCGGTGAGGTCGACCTTGACCGGCGCCATTGACCGGAGCGGACGGCTGAGGCTGGGCGGAGCGGATTCAACCACCACCATGCCCGGTTTTTGGGGCGATAGCGAGGAAATCGCCTGATCTGTGCCCGCATAGGCAGGCATTGACAATAAAACTGAAAAAATGACGGCAAACAACCTGATCTGGCTAATACGTTTTCGCATATCCCCTCCTTCACGTTCAAAAGCAACACTTGATAAATATGATAGTCAAAATCAATAAGGTATATAATGGGTTACCTTGCCAAGCTACATCATGTCCGAAGCAACGACAAGCCCAAATACAAGTGCATACAGCAGGCCAAGTTTTTACAATCCGCTAATTTGTCCCTGCTTACATACAAACCGGCATATTACGGCCTCGCACGAACTTCAGGCTTTCCAACACAGACCGCTTCCGGGCATTTTGCGCCAGCGGATATTTCGTCAATACACTTATCCACTTGCCGGATTAAGGCAATTGACCTATAAGTGAGCCTGTGCACATTAATCTTTGGTTGCATGTTTTCAACAACCGGCGGATTGATCCGGCCTATATTTCAATCTGCCACTGAAAAGTCAAATCGCAAGTGCCGGACATGTTCCAAAACCGGAAACATACTGATTTAATGCCATTAAACCTCATTGTCCGGATCAGGCCGTCCATCCGGGAAAACGGTCGCTCACGAAGGTCCATGGCTGCAAGACAGCGGATTTTTTCAGGCTTTTCCCGGCCATGGTGCGGTTCAGGCATGATATTGGCAGACAGAAACGTATCCACATCATATCCACCTTTTTTGGAGGTGTCTTTTGAAAAAGCTGTTCCCGATCCTGGCCCTGCTTGCTACAAATGCAGTTGCTTCAGACATAATCCAGTTCAATAACGGCATGACCTTCAACCACAAGCTGCACCAGACCGAAAAAGTCGGCAAATGCTACGTCTGCCACGCCAATGTATCCGTATCCGCCGACGGAAAGACCGTCACAACCTCCGAACCAGGCAAGATCAAGGGCTTCGGCAAGGAGTGGTCGCACAAGTACTGCACCGACTGCCACGATCTGTTCGGCGAAGGCCCGGTGAAATGCAACGACTGCCACCACCTGAAAGTCTCCGATCATTAATGTCATGACGAATCGCGCCGCGGTAACGCGGCGGATCGATCAATAACCATGCACCGACTCCGCACCCCCATCCGCCGCAAACTGCTGTTTGCCACCCTGACTCCGCTGTCCGCCGCCATCCTCCTCAGCTGGCTGATCGGCGCCTCATTGATTACCGACCGTATTTTCAAGCAGGCCCAGCAGAAAGTTGTCGGCGACCTGAACTCGGCCCGCAAGGTGTACTGGGGCGAGATCGAACACCTGAGCGGCATGGTCAAGGTGGCCGGACTCAGCTCCGACCTGTCGGCCTCGCTCCGGGCCGGCAGATTTACCGAACACAAGGATATGCTGCACAAACTCCTTCAAAGCGAGCAGCTCAGCTTTATCAACATCATCGACAACAGCGGAGTTGTCCGCTACCGGGCCGCCAATCCGCGTGCTGCCGGTGATTCGCTGGCCGCTGATCCGCTCGTTGCCCGGGCGCTGCGGGGAGCCGTCTCCGGCGGCAGCCAGGTTTACGACCCGGAGCGGCTGGCCCGAGAGAACCCCTCCCTGGCCAAGGCAGTTTCGATTACGATCAAGGCCACCCCCCGCTCACGATCAACAACCCGCGGCAGAGAAGATCGCGGCCTGCTGCTGGTGGCGGCCGCGCCGCTGCTGGCAGCGGACGGCTCCGTGGCCGGTGTTCTGCAGGCCGGCCAGCTGCTGAATGGTGACAGCCGGGTTGTGGACACCATTACCCGCATCGTTTATGAACGGGAAGAGCGGGGCGCGGCCACGATTTTCCTTGGGGATGTGCGGATTGCCACCAGCGTCAGGGATGCGGGTGGAGAACGGGCCACCGGCTCGCTGATGTCCAGCGAGGTCGCCTCGGTGGTGCTTGAGAACAACAAGCCCTGGAGCGACCGGGCCTTTGTGCTGAACGACTGGTACTTTTCCGCCTACGAGCCGATCCAGGACCCGGACGGTGCAACCATCGGCGCTCTCTACGTCGGCATGCCGGAGCGCCCCTTCCTGACACTGCGAACCAACATCAACCTGATCTTCGGAGGGGTGCTGGCCTTTGTGGCGCTGATCGGCATCGCGCTTTCCGGCTGGATCAGCAACAAGCTGGCCGGCCCGGTGCGTGCGCTGGCCGAAGGAGCCCGCCGCATGGCGGCCGGAGAACGGATCGAGCCGATCGTCGTCAATACCCGTGACGAAATCGCGCTGCTGGCGGACGAATTCAACACGATGGCCCACGAGGTCAGCACTCTCAAGAACACGCTGGAGCAGAAGGTCGAGCGGCGCACCGCCCAGCTGGAGGAAAAGAGCCTGCAGCTGTTGGCCACCCAGAAGGAGCTGGCCAAGGCCGAGCGGCTGTCCGGGCTGGGTTTGCTGGCCGCCGGAGTGGCACACGAAATCAACAATCCGCTGGCGATCATCCGCGGCAACACCGAACTTCTGCAGGACGAGATTCCGGAAGGGGCCGAAGAGCGCGAGGAGGTCGAGGCGATCATGCTGGAGATCGGCCGCATCGAGCGGATCGTCAACAACCTGCGCGTATTCTCGCGCAGCGGCATCAAGCGCGTCAGCAGTTTTTCACTGGGGAGCGTGCTGGACAGCATCCTGGACCAGGTCGGCCACCAGATCCCGCTGGAGGCCTACCACATAGCGCGGGACTACTGGGGCAAGGACCTGGAGATCGAGGGGGATCAGGACCAGATCCGCCAGGTTTTCACCAATCTGATCATCAACGGCCTGCAGGCCATGGCTGGGGGCGGCACCCTGACCATCGACCTTAGCCCCGACGCATCCGGAGAAAGCGTCAGCGTAAGTGTTACCGACAGCGGCCCCGGCATCAGCCCCGAACACATGGAAAAGCTGTTCACGCCCTTTTTCAGCACCAAGTCCAGGGGCACCGGACTGGGACTGGCGGTCTCCTACGGCATCGTCAGCGACCACGGCGGCGAGATAAAAGTCACCAGCCGGGAAGGTCAGGGCGCAACCTTTAGCGTGAGCCTGCCCCTCAAACAGGAAACAAACGGCCACTGAGCCATAAACGACCCGCCCCGGAAGCCGGATCTTCGCCGGTCTTTTCCTTGGATATTTTAATTTACAGCCCGCCAAAGTATGCGTATATTTTCGAGATAATTACCATTTCCGAATGGACACAGAGGCCAGACCTCAAGCCACCTGTATAAGTAACTTTAGATACAAGTACAGGCATCAAAAGTTATTTGTTCCAAGAATAACAGAGTTACCAATATTGGGCGTTTGTTCCGCATACAAGGAGCAAGTTCCTTGTATGCGGAATCCTATGATCTAGGAATTAGGCTGAATATGATTGATGATATCCAAAAAATAATTGCTGAAGAGTTCGTGAAAAGAAAAGTAACGCCCTTTTCAACTCGGCTAAATCCCGGAGATATGGCCAATTGGGCAGATAAATTATCAACAAAACACTCATTGGACAAAGAGCGTTTCAATTTGCACGTAAGAGAATTGTTTTGGGCAATTGCATCAATACAACTTAGCCTTGGCTATACTTTCTTGTCTTTTAGAGAAATTACGTTTCCGGCGGGTGCAAAAGGAATCGCTTTAAAAGATAATGAAATACCAGATATGGGACATATCGCCGATTTTCATTATTGGTTTCATGTTTGTAATACTTGGGAATCGATATATAGACTCTGGGAAAGGGTTGTAACCGTATTGGAGATTCGGTTGACACCCAAATTAAAGGACAATTTGTATTTTGACGGATACATTAATCTATTAAAGAAGAATATGCTTCTTGATGAGCAACAAATCATAAAGCTAGAGAAATTTTATAAGCCGTGGGGCACTATCTCAAAAAAAAGAAATGATATTTCACATGGCAAGAATAATCCATTTTTAGAATTAAGTATTGAAGTTAATTTTTCACAAATAATCGATTTAAAGGGTAAGAACGTTGCAAAATACAACAATCAATACCCGAATCGAAAACAGGAAGTTAATATGCTTATTGATTACTTCAATCGCTCATATTCCCTTTTGGAACTTGCAAGAGAACTTTGCAATTCTCATATAAAGCCTAACTACGGGGTGGTGCGGTCGGAGCCGCACACCCCCTGAACCGTTGTCGCAACAAATTCTGAACCTATAAACACGTAAAGCACTCAATCAGAACGGAAACTCAATGTCATGACGATTGAAATAGTCCTTGTCCTGGTGCTCGTTATATCCGCCGTAATTCTATTCGCCACGGAACGGATACCCGTAGATCTGACCGCCATGATTATGATGGGTGCCATGCTCCTGTCCGGGATCATCACTCCCCAGGACGCCATTGGCGGGTTCAGCAACCCGGCAACAGTCACCGTGGGTGCAATGTTTATAATGTCGACAGGGCTTTTCAGGACCGGCGCTGTCAACCTGCTGGGCGCGACACTAGGAGGGCTGGGCAAAATAAGTTTCTGGCTGGTGTTGATTGTAATGATGCTCATGATTGGCATTCTGTCGGCATTCATAAACAATACGGCTGCCGTGGCCATCTTTCTGCCGATAGCCCTTCAGGTCGCCCGGGATACGGACATAGCGGCCGGACGACTCCTCATGCCACTCTCCTTCGCCTCCATGTTCGGCGGCGTCTGTACTCTCGTGGGAACCTCCACCAATATCCTGGTTTCCTCCATTGCGGAGCGCCACGGACTTCCTCCTTTAGGCATGTTCGAGATGACCGGCCTCGGCCTGATTTTATTCGGTGCCGGTAGCGTCTACATGGTGCTGATCGGGGTGCGGATGATTCCAGACCGCTCCGGAGGTGCCAACCGGGGCTCTATTTTCGGCAGCGGCGATTACCAGATAGAGATCGTTCTTGAGCAGGATGCCCGTTCCGTCGGGACGGTGCTGAGCGAATCCCCCTTGATCAACGATCTTGATATCAAGGGGGTAGAGGTGTTCAGGGACGGGAAACATCTGGCCGAACAGGCCGACCGCCTGATTCTCCAGGCTGGTGACCACCTGAAGGTTCGCTGCGACCTGGAAAATTTCCGCAAGCTCAAGGATCGCCACGGAATATCGCTCCGGCAGGTTTCGGACCGGGAGCCTGGCGAGGAGGCCGTGCTGGTGGAGGCTGTTGTTGCCCAGCGCTCCACCTTGGACGGACGCAGCCTGAAGCAGGCCCGATTCCGTTCCCGCTACGGACTGACCGCACTGGCGGTACGTCACCGGGGGATTGTCATGCGGGAACATCTTGAGTCAATGACATTGAAGTCAGGTGACGTCCTTCTGCTGGAAATCAACCGGCATCATCTGGATCAGCTGCGGGAGGACAATACCTTTGTCCTCGTCTCCGAGGTGGAACTCCCTAACTTCAGGAAGAGCCGGATGCTGACCGCCCTGGCCATCGTGGCCGGCGTAATCACTGCAGCAGCCACCGGGGCGGTGCCGATCGTGGCCGGGGCCATCGTGGGATGTATCCTGATGGTAATGACCCGCTGTCTAACCCTTGACGAAGCATACGCTGCCATCAACTGGCAGGTGATCTTCCTGTTGGCCGGTGTACTGACCCTGGGCACCGCCCTGGAATCGACGGGGGCCGCTCGACTGCTGGGCCATTTCCTCGTAGAGAGCCTGGGGGCACTTGGGCCGGTCGCGCTGGTGTCCGGCCTCTATCTGATCACATCCCTCCTGACAGAGTTGATGTCGAACAATGCCACGGCCGCGCTTCTGGCACCGGTGGCCATCGCGGCGGCAGAAAGCCTCTCCATCGACTCCCGCCCCCTTCTGATGGCAATCACCTTTGCCGCCTCGGCCAGTTTCATGACCCCTGTCGGCTATCAGACCAATACCCTGATCTACGGCCCTGGCCAGTTCCGGTATGCCGATTTTCTTCGGGTCGGTACCCCCCTGAACATCATCTTCTGGATTCTTGCTACGATTTTCATCCCCCGATTCTGGCCATTTTAGAGGGAGATTTCCATGGAAAAACTGTACATCGTCCTCACTTTCATCCGATCAACGCTCGAAAAACCAGTCTTCACGCTGGGAACCACACCCGTGACCTTATGGTCGATCCTGCAATTGGTGGTCCTTGCCACCGTACTAGTCTACGCCTCCGGCAAGCTGCGGCACTGGTTTGTGGAGCGCATTCTTACCAGGACTAAATTGGAGATTGGAGCCCGGCAGGCGACCGGCACCATTCTTCGTTACGTCATCCTTGCTATTGGTTTTGCTGTCATTCTCCAGACAGCGGGCATCGATCTTACGGCACTCAACGTTCTGGCGGGCGCCGTAGGTCTCGGCCTTGGCTTCGGCCTGCAGAACATCGTCAACAACTTCATCAGCGGGGTTGTCATCCTTTTCGAGCGTCCCATCAAGGTGGGGGATCGGATCGAGGTGGGCAACGTGGAGGGGGATGTGGTCCATATCGGTGCCAGGAGCACGACGGTGGTGAGCAACGACAACATCAGCATTATAGTGCCTAACTCCAAGTTCATAACCGAGAACGTGGTGAACTGGAGTCACAACGACCGAAAAGTCCGTTTCCGAATTCCGGTAAGCGTCGCCTACGGCACCGATGCCTCCATCGTGGAGCGGCTGCTGCTGGAGGTAGCGGATGCCAACCCGGACGTTCTCTCCGATCCCCCCCCCGCTATCCGGCTCATGGAGTTCGGCGACAACGGCCTCTGCTTCGAACTCCGAGTTTGGAGCACATCTCTCATCCACCGGCGGGGGCTCCTGACAAGCTCCCTCAATCTCGGCATCTACCGTGTATTTGCCGAGAACGGCATCGACATACCCTATCCGCAGCGGTCGATTCATATCCTGCGGCACCGCACACCGTCTACATGAACCCGAAGCCCGGGTTGCTACCGCGTGGAACACAGTGTTGTCAGGTTTGCGATTGTTCAATCATGGCCGTAACTGCAATTCTGCAAGTCTGGTAACACCGCGTATTTAATACATGGGACGGCCCTATGGGACGGCCGAGTTACCAATATTGGGCGTTTGTTCCGCATAAAAGTAGTAAGTTCCTTGTATACTGAATTATATGATCTAGGAGTTATCTGAAAGAAGAATTGAATGGGAATTGGCTTTCAAATTTTCAAGAAAACGGCCGGAATCTTCATTGGATTTGCGGCAATAGCCATACTAATTGTCTTCGGACTCTTCTGGTGGTCGGTAGAAACAATGTGCGCGAACAAGGAAGTATCTTCAACCCCTATTCCCAGTACTAAGTACAAGGTGGTTGTCTTCGCGCGAGACTGTGGCGCGACTACGGGCTTTTCCACGCAAGCAAGCATTATCAAGTCAACTGCGAAACTGAAAAATGACAATGGAAATATTTTCACAGCCGACTGTGGGCATGGTGCAGCACCCGCTGGACCAGGCGGTGGACCTGAGCTTCGTGTTAAAATCATCGGTCCAAGTGCCATAGAGCTTGCACATCACCCGAGCGCACAAATTTTTGATGCCCAGACGAATTACGAAGGAATCAGCATAAAGTATTCATCGTTTGAGAACAGATAACCAGCGGCACCAGCGGTCTCCGCTGACGCTCCGCCGCTGGTGCCTTGAGACGTTGGACGAATATCGCACAGCATTCCGTGAGCAGGAATACGCCAAGGCCGGACAGTAGCTAAAGACACTGGAATTTGTTTGGAGCAGATCAACATGCCACTCTCTGACACAGATAATCGTATCCCCCAAAAATCCAGCCATACCGTCTGGCCGCTCTATCTGTTTCTTGCTATCTTTTTCATTGTCGGCAGCGGCTGTCTGCTCTATGCCCCAGTCAAGGCGGTGAAAACACTTCTCTTCATCCGGAATGCAGCCGTAACCACCGGAACCGTTGAAGATTTTGTGGCGAAGCGAGGCTCGAAATCGACTACCTACGCCCCCGCTGTCACCTTTCATACCCCGGATGGGAGGCTGATCAGGTTCACCTCCCGGATCAGCGGCAGCACATCGGCATACAATGTCGGGCAGCGGCTGGAAGTCTACTACGACCCGTCAAACGAGGGGAACGCCGAGATCAAGGGCTTCATCCCGCTCTGGATGCCAGTCATTATCCTCTCGGCCCTCGGACTTGCTTTCAGCGGTATTGGCGGGGGGATGATCTACGCCATTCGCCGTTCTGTAAAGGATGCGGAACAGAAGGAGGCGCTGCTACGGAATGGGGTGCCGGAGTGGGAGGCAGAATCGGACTGGCAGTCGGCAACAATCAGGTCGGCCACTGGCCGGGAAGCGACCTTTTTCTGGCTGTTTGCCACTGTCTGGAACGCCATCGCTCAGCCTACGGGATTCATCTGCATCAACGCTGTAATTTACGAAGGTAACCGTCTTGCGGCAATCGGACTGATGTTCCCGCTGGTCGGTTTCTGGCTCCTCTGGGAAGCGCTCAGAAGGACCCTGCAGATACGGATTTTCGGTGATATCCAGCTCCGGATGGACCCATTCCCCGCCTCGATCGGCGGAGAGGCCGGCGGCACGATCGATCTTCCGGTCCGCTTCAGCCGCGGCAATGTTTTCGCAATTTCTCTCAGCTGCGAGCAGGTTATCAGGCACCATAACGGAAGCAGCACGGAACTGCTCTGGCAGGATGCCGGCTGTGCGGCGTCAACTCTTGGACCTGCCGGCACACGGATCGCTTTCCGGGTTGCTGTTCCTGCCACCGAACCGCCAAGCAGCGATTCCCATCAGTGGACGGTACGTATCACCGCCGAACTTCCCGGCCTGGATCTGGATCGAAGCTTCGTCATTCCGGTGATCCGGGAGGAACCGCCCCGGACATCCAGCCTGACCGTACCACTGGCCCCTGACCTGATGCCCTGCGAAGAGCTCCCTGTCGGAACAGTACAGGTCGAACGTCAGGGGGGGAGGCTCCTGCTCCGCTACCCCTATCGCCGGAATCTGATGACCGGATTGTTGTTCGCATTTTTCAGCGGCTGGTTTCTTGGGGGAACATCAATCTTCGTGTTCAAATCGCCCGGCATGGGATTTGCGATCCTGCCCATTTTCGGCATGATCGGCGCAGGCTTGCTGCTTTATGCCGTATGGCTCTTAAGCAACTCGCTTCAGGTTGCAGTCGGAGCAGGCGAACTATCCGTCGTGCGTCGATTATTCGGCATCCCGGTCTATAGTTCCAGCATAGAAACTGCTCTGGTCAGGAAAGTTGAAATCGTGAAATCCGGGGCACGCGGCACAGGAACATCAGCGAAACTGATCTACCGGATCACGGCCGATTGCGGCAATGGCACAACCATCACGCTGGGAGATGGAGTGGAAGGTAGAACCGTTGCCGAGGAGATTGCCCGACAGCTGCGACAGGAATGCGGGTTGATCGTCCCGGCAGCTGCACCGTTGGAGGGAAAGCAACAACTGCAGCCACAACCCATCGCCGTCACCACTGAAAGGACTCTCAAGGTCGCTACGACAATGACCTGCCCGAAGTGCGGCGCTACACAGCCGATCACTGATACATGCACCGCCTGTCAGGTGATCATAGCCAAGTACGTTAAGCGACAGTCATTGATGACGGGCTCGTCCCCATCTCCGGCAACAGAGGGAAGGCAAGCCAGCTACAAGCTCAGGTTTGTTATTGCGGCAATCAGCAGCATTGTCTGTATTGGGGGAGGATGGCAGTGGTGGGTATCCTCGAACCCGTATGCGGACCGCACGGCAGAGAGCAACTCTTACCGGAGTGAAAAGTTTAAGTTTGCCGTCTCTGTACCTGCCGATTGGAAGAGATATTCCGTCAAAGAAGCGATATCGTGCGCAACGATACGGAAGGAGTATGCAGACCAGTACCTGTTTCTGGCGAGCCCGTCAAAACCTGATGAATCACTGCTGGTTGTCAATATTTCAGGCGTCAGCCTTGACAACTTCAAGTCTTTTGGATGGGATGGATATGTTGCACAGGTCGCCGGCCGTAATACCGTAAAGTTCTCGGACATCAAAGAAATTAACGGCCTGAAAGTGCATCGGATCGGGTACGAAATTGCCGGATCATACCGGGAGGACGCACTGTTTGAAGCAGGTAATAAACTGATCGAAATATATTTTTACGTGCCGCTCGGTAACAATACTGCAGACCGTGTTGCCGAAACGCGCTCCATTCTGGAAGACAATCTCCGTAAGTTGTAAGTTGCGAAATCTAAAGACGCTGCTTGTCATTTTATCAATGAAGTATTCTTAAACAAAATGACGATTCCAACAAGGCTTACGACCCGCCCAAGAAGCTGGCGGGTCAAAGCCATTCGCGTTGAACGAGGAAAAGGAATAAAAATGCTTCCAGATTCAGAAAGTGTTCCGCCTCCTGGCATTAAAGTAAAACGCACGATTGAAGGATTAGTGCTTAGAAAAAACTGGTTTCACTACTCTCATCTGCCAACAATTTCCCTCGCGGTTGCCTGGAACGGATTTGTTGTTTACTGGTTCATAAAATATGTCGCACCTGCAAAATCAGGATCTCACCTGGTAATTCTGATTCCATTCGCAATCGGAGCTGCCTTGGCGTATTTCGCTCTGGCAAAAGCAATAAACAGTACGAGAATCATAATTTCCAACAAAAGCATCAGGGTTTCGGCTAAGCCAGTGCCGTGGTTAGGCAGTGCAGAGGTTCTGCGACCCAATATTCATAAGATCACAACATCATATGACGTTTCTGCCTCCAATCCACAGATACAGACATCTTCTGTCTATATCCAGGAATATGACGGGAGTAAACACAGAATCATCACTGACTTAGAATCAACAAAGCAGGCTTACTTTATTCAACAGATCATAGAAAAGAATCTGAACTTAACAAACAGCTGAAAATCAGCATCCATGCCGCGTTCATACCAGAGAAAAGAGCTGGTTGAGTAGTAAAAAGGCTGAAAGCGCCTGAACCAGAAAACGTCCACATGGCAGAAACAGGAAAGAGACCAAGGGGGTCTGTCTTCATAATTCAGGAAAAAACGAAAAATTTTAAGAATGAAGAACGGCCCCCATAGGGGGGTACTCAGGAAAGATTTTTTTCTTAACCTGGTCCGGCACCAAACCACCAAAAAACTAAATGTCCTATCTGGAAACACCATGAAAATCGCATCTTGTTCAATAAAATACTGCCGCTGGATTCCGCTTCTGACTGCTTGTCTCGCATTTGGCTGCGCTAGCGGACCGAAACAACAAAACATTTGGCCATGGGAGTACGGTAAGGAAACTGGAAACCATCAGACCGGCGACTATATTACCGTCGGTGGAACCGTAGGGAATTTCGGGGACGCTCCTAAAGCAGTGAAACCGATTACTCCGGAATCCATCAAGCCACAAAGCCCTGATTCACCTTCACCTGCCGAACCGGCCGAGTCAAAAGTAAGTTCAACCGTGCCTAAACCAGGACAGGACAAACCGGCAACCAAAGTAACAAGTGACTATGACTTCACGGTAAGCGACGTGAAAATTGCACCTCCATCATATCTGCCGACTGATTCGATCAAGCCCGCTCACGACATTACGGCGATCAATCACGGCCTCGCTCCGGTAACCGTTGCCATCGGCGTTGACCCGGAATCGACTCAAAACCTGTCCACGGACAAGCCTTTGCCTCTTAATGCCGTTGTACCGCCCGGCTCGGATCACGTCATCGTGCAATTCAGTCCAAGGATTAAAAACGAACCCTACAGGTTCAGGTATGCATACTCATGGAGCATTGGAGATTATACGGCACAGCACAACTGTCCGGAACATTACCAATTCCCGTTCGGCGACAACATACAAGCATATGCCAGTGCCGGCAGCGATGCCAACTCCACGCCCTTTAACCGTTATGCCGTTGCTTTCTCCCTGCCTCCGGGCACGCCGGTTCTAGCGGCGAGGAAAGGGACGGTTGTCCAGATCAGGGATGGCAGAATAGACATACTCCATAACGACTCGACAATTGCTACCTATAGCCATCTTGAGAAGCTCGCGGAAGGGATTGTTCCGGGAAAGGTTGTCACAACAAAAGACGTCCTTGGCCTACCCGGAACTGTAAGGAAACAAAAAGAAGCCTACGTGCAGCTTACCGTCTGGCGGCCTGAACCGGAACCTTCGGTCAGGCTGCTGAAAACAAACTATCAAAGTCCGGGCATCGAATATGTTTCGTTCCCGCTGGAATTCTGCACTGCGGATACAAACGACTGTCGGATCCTCACGAAAGACCAGGCGGTGTCAAAAAGGATAAGGACTGACAAAAAGCAGACAAGACGTAAATCGAAAACAGGCAGCATCTGACCGGTTGAAAAACAAGGAAAGGATTTAAGAGGAGTCTACCGGTCCAAGAGCGGCAACTGTCTTCGCATCGCTCCGCAACTGCGCCCGCACCGATGCTGCCTGCCGGAACACTCACATCATCCTCGACTCATGACAGCCGGAACTGCCCCACCAGCCCCTTCAGCTCCAGGGCCAACCGGCTCAGCTGCTCGGCGGCCGCCGCCGAATCCTCGGAGCCGTCCGCGGTACTCCTGACCACATCGGTAATCCTCAGCATGTTGCCGCTGATCTCGTGCGTGGTTGCGGTCTGCTGCTCTGCCGCGGTGGCGATCTGGTTGAGCTGCGAGGTGACGACGCCGACCTGCCTCAGAATCTCGTCCAGCGCATCACCCGAGCGGCGCGCCTCATCGGTTCCGACCGCCACATCCTGTACACCCTGTTTCATGGACATCACGGCTGTGCCGGTCTCGGCCTGAATCGCAGCGATCATCTCCCCGATCGTGCGGGTGGCCCGGGTGGTCCGCTCGGCCAGCGCCCGCACTTCGTCGGCCACCACGGCAAATCCACGCCCCTGCTCACCGGCCCGCGCCGCCTCGATCGCAGCGTTCAACGCCAGCAGGTTGGTCTGGTCGGCAATATCTTCGATGGTGCCGATAATCTGGCCGATCTCATCCGAACGCTTTCCCAGGATTTCAACCGTGCTGGCTGCGCTGGTGACCCGCTGGGCGATGCCGTTCATGTTCGATATCGTTTTTTCGACCACGGCCGCTCCGCTCCGGGCCGACTCCGTCGTATGCAAGGCCTCCGTGACCGCCATCACGCATTTGTGCGCGATTTCCGTCGAAGTGGCCGCCATCTCCTCGGTGGCAGCCGCGACACCGGCTGACTGCGACGAGACCTGGCGCGTCCCCTGCGCGATCTGCTGGGAGGTGCCCCGCACCTGGAGCGCGGCCGCCGCCAGCTGTCCGGTGATCCCGGACACCTTGACGATGATGCCCTGCAACTTGTCCATGAAGGTGTTGAACGAAGTGCACATTTCACCGATTTCATCCTGTTTCCGGTAATCCAGGCGCCGGGTCAGATCCCCTTCGCCTGCGGCCACGTCCTTCAACAGGTCGTGCATCCGGTCGAGCGGAATAAAGAGGCGGTGGATGGTAAAGCGGCTGACAATGATCGCCACCAGCAGGATGACGCCGGCAATCAGAGCGATCACGATTTGCAGATGGCGATAGGCGGCATAGAACTCGGCCTGTTTGACCCCCACGTACAATACGCCGATCACTTCACCCCGGGAGTCGCGGATCGGATCGTAGGCAGTGAAGTAGGATGTTCCCAGGATATCGGCCTGGCCACGGTAGGAAACCCCTTTTTTTATGACGCTCTCGTAGGCCGGCCCGGTCAGCTTTGTGCCGATCGCCCGGCTGCCGTCCGGCTTGACCACATTGGTGGAGACCCTCTCATCGCCCATGAAAATGGTGGCGGTACCGCCACTGATCTCCTTGAGCCGGTCCGGCAGTTCATAATTGCCGTTCAGGACGTAGTCGCCGGCCAGCAACCTGCCCTCGCTGATCCTGAAATCGCCCCCCTTTGCCTTCAGCAGCTCCCAGAAAGTCTTGAGGCGTGTCTCCTGGGACACATTTGCCTGTCGTTCAAGTTCATTGTTGAATTTGAACAGGCAGACGGCGGTGATTGCCGACAACGCAACCGCGACGATGATGATATTGACCGCGATAAACTTGGTTCTGACTTTCATTTTAGTACATTTCTCCATTGTGAAAGATGGGTGCAGGGAATACGGACGGGGCAATTCTGCAATTGCCGCGCCAGCGGCGGCCCGGCGATGCCGGATGACCCGGAACCGCAATAAATCCGGCCTGGCGGAAAGGAAGGCAATATGGCGCATAGCCATATTTGTATATATCTGTCTTGAAATGTGTAACTCTGTCCAGAGACAGGCATCTGCTTTGACATTTGTCATATACTGAATTATATTGCGGGTTAATTAATAACCGCCTACACGACATGCGCCTGGAAGCCAACCGCCTGCCAGACAGTTTCGAGTCCACATGAGACATTAACCCCATGCCCAATCCCGCCCCGTTTTTCATCCTCTGCGCCCTTGGCTTTGCAGCCTTTTTCAGTTCGTACCTGCGCATCCCCGTACTGCCGCTGTTCGCTGCCAGCCTGGGAGCGACGCCGGCCCAGGTGGGGCTGATCAACGGCGCCTTCATGATTACCGCCGGACTGTTCTCCATTCCGGCCGGACTGCTGGTGGACCGGGTCGGCCAGAAACTGCCGGTCGTCGGAGGCCTCCTGGCCATTGCCTTATCCTCGCTGCTGATCACCCTGTGCCGGACTCCAGGGGAGATGACCGCCGCCTACCTGCTCTTCGGTACAGGGATGGCAGCATTCGCTCCCGGCATGCTGGCGCTGGTGGCAGACACCGTACCGGCCGATCGGGTCGGCCGAGCCTACGGCTGGTACACCACCGCGGTCTACCTGGCCATGACCCTGGGACCTGCGGCGGGAGGCTACCTGGCCGGTAATGCCGGGCTACGCCGGGTATTCCTGATCTCGGGCGGACTGCTGCTGGTGATTGCACTTCTCGCCCTGCTGCTGCTTCCCAGGGGTGCAGCTCGCCACAAAACCGGAATCCAGGTCATGCTGACCGGCAGCGTCGAACTGCTGAGGAATTTTACCCTGACCAGTTGCCTGCTGGCCACGCTCGGCAGTTGCATCGGCTTCGGGGTGTTCCTGACCTTCCTGCCGCTGTTCGCTTCCGGGTGCGGGCTCGACCCGGCCCAAGTGGGACTGGTTTTTGCCGCCCAGGCCTTTACCAACGTGATCAGCCGGGTTCCGATCGGCAGGCTGGCCGACCGGGTTGACCGGCGCCGGATCGTGGCCGTCGGCCTGTTTTGCCTGGCTGTGGCGCTGGCCACGCTGGGACAGGCGACCAGACTGCCGTCGCTGCTCGGCTGCGCCGTGCTCCTTGGGCTGGGGATGGCCCTGACCTACACCGCCATCGGCGCCCTGATCGCCGACGGCGTCCCTCCCAGGCAGCGGGGGTTGGCCATGGGAATGTACAACAGCTGCATCTACCTGGGCATGATGGCCGGCTCAACCGGCATGGGATTCGCCCTGCAGCGGATCGGCTATCCGCTCGGCTTTAGCCTGGCCGGAGCATCGGCGTTGCTGGCCTGCCTCGCTTTTGCCAGGATGAGCAGAGTTCCGGAACAGGCATGAATGATTCGGCAAGGCTCCCAATCAATCCAAAATTCCCAGATTGATTCAAACAGGATTATCTTGGCGAATAAAAAAAGGGACGCGAAATTGCGTCCCTTTTTTCGTGGATTCAAATTGCCCCGGATCAGGCGAGTTTTACAATCTCATGCCCCGCAGCCTGCAATTCGGCAACCACCATCTCCGCCAACCCCGGCAGTTTGGCGGCCAGCGCGGGTGACAATTCGACACCGGCCTCGTAGGAGGCCGGGATTACCCCGAAGAGCGAGACCTGGTCGGGCGTCCGGCCGCGCAGGTCCGAGAGGAACAGTACCTCCTGGATGCCGATCTGGTGGGGCGACATCTTGATCGGCAGCCTGCCCAGCAGGAACTCATCCTTCTCGTAGCGGAAGACGTCCCCCGCTTCACCCGCAGCATCGACCACATCGACCAGAAAAACCCGGTCGGCCTCCTCCAGCAGATGGGTGACCATGATTCCCAGGGTGCCGCCATCGTACAGCTCCACGTCATCCCGGAAGCGGTAGTGCTTTTCCAGGTATTTGATGAAATGGACCCCGAAGCCCTCGTCGGAACAGAGCAGGTTGCCAGCCCCGAATATCAATGTTTTCATATTTGCTTTCCTATACTTTCCTTTGAACGCTCCCTACATCACCTTGACGTTGGTAATCTCTTTCCCCTCCGGATCGATCGTATGCACCGCGCAGGCGATGCAGGGGTCGAAGGAGTGGATCGTGCGCAGCACCTCCAGCGGCTTGTCGCTCTGTGCCACAGGATTGCCGATCAGCGAGGCTTCGTAGGGACCGAGCACACCTTTATCGTCTCGCGGCGAGGCGTTCCAGGTGGAGGGGACCACGGCCTGGTAGTTCTTGATCTTCTGCTTTTCGATCACGATCCAGTGCGACAGGGTGCCGCGCGGCGCTTCGTGGAAACCGACTCCGCGGTACTCCCCTTTGGGGATCTGGGTATGGTTGGCATAGGCCTTGTCGCCTTTGCCGACGTTTTCAACCAGCTTGTCCAGATACTCCAGCGAATAGTCGGCCATGATGTGGGCCCGGATGGCGCGGGCGCCCAGGCGACCCATGGTCGAGTGCAGGTCGCCGACTCCGATGCCGATCTTCTTGCAGGAGTCGTCCACCAGCTTTCTGACTTTCTGGTTGCCGCCGGCATAGGCTGCAAACAGCTGGGCCGGGGGACCGACCTGCACCGCCTTGCCGTCCAGGCGCGGCGCCTTGCACCAGGTGTATTTTCCGTTTTCCTGGAAATCGGTGTAGTTGGGTTTGGTTTCACCTTCCCAGGGATGCTTGCTGCCGCTGCCGTCATACCAGGCATGGGCGACGTTTTCGGTGATACCGCCGATCAGCGGCGCATCCTGGTGATTGGTGATGATGCGGGCGCCCTTGATGTCACCGCTGTTGATGATCGCTCCCGGCAGTGCGAACCTGGTGTTATGGGTATCTTCCGGCATTTCCGGTACGGCCAGGTAGTTGGTCACCCCCTTGCCGTATTTGAACCACTCCTTGTAGGCCGACGCGATCGCGATCATGTCCGGATAGTAGACCTTCTGCACGAAATCGCGGGTCTCTTCCATCAGCGCGCGCAAGGCCGCGATCTTCTCCATGTTGAGTGTGGCCATGTTTTCCATGTTGACCGCGGTGGCGACGCCGCCGACACACAGGTTCTGGATGTGAGGATTCTTGCCCCCCAGGATTGCCCCGGCCTGGGCCGCCCGGCGCTGGAAATCCAGCGCTTTCAGGTAGTGGGCCACCGCCATCAGGTTGGCCTCGGGTGGCAGCTTCATGGCCGGGTGCCCCCAGTAGCCGGAGGAGAAGATTCCCAGGCGGCCGGTCTCGACAAACGACTTCAGTTTGGACTGTACCGCCCTGAACTCGGTTTCGCTGTTGCCGGACCAGTCCGAGATCGATTGTGCCAGCTGGGCGGTCTTCTTCGGATCGGCCTTGAGGGCCGAGACCACATCGACCCAGTCCAGCGCCGAGAGGTGGTAGAAATGGACGATATGGTCCTGCACCGAGTGCTGGGCCATGATGATGTTGCGCATATACTGGGCGTTGAGCGGCACCTCCACCTTCAGGGCGTGCTCGACCGAGCGGATCGACGAGATCGCATGCACGGTCGTGCAGACGCCGCAGAAGCGCTGGGCATAGATCCAGGCATCTTCAGGCGGACGTCCCTGCAGGATCGTCTCGATACCGCGCCACATCTGGGCCGACGACCAGGCGTTGGTGACCGCGCCGCCGTTTACTTCCACATCGATTCTCAGGTGACCTTCGATACGGGTGATCGGGTCAAGGGTGATTCGGGCCATTTATGTTACCTCCGGTTAGAAATTTTATTATTCAGTGAGCAAATACACTCCCCCTATCCCCCCCTGATAAGGGGGGGCCAGGGGGGTGACTTACGCCTTTTCCGCCGCCACATGCTCCGCAGGCGCATCCGCATGCTCCGCGGCCGCATCCAGCTGCTGACGGGTGTGCAGCTTGGGCAGTACCGGCAGGATCTTGACCAGCACCTGGTAGCCCAGAATCTCGAAGGCGACGATGCCGACCGTGATCATCAGTTCGGCCAGGGACGGGAAATAGTGCCACCCCTTGCCGGGATTGAAACCGATCAGGTAGACGTTGAAACGGTAGAGCGCCCCCCCCAGCACGATCAGCGCCGCCGATGCGAACAGCCAGCGGATCGACTCACGCTTGCGGCCGCTGAACAGCAGCAGCGAGCCACCCGCCACCAGACAGAACTCCAGCAGGAAGAAGCGCGAGTAGAAATCGAACGACAGCGCCGCCATGAGCTGCCCGCGCCAGGCCAGGTCGCCGATCACCACGGTCAGCCAGATCACGGTCAGCCAGGGGACGATGCGGGCAAGACCGGACAGTTCCTTGGTCTCGAAGGGGCGTTTGAAGGCATAGCAGGAGATGACCGACTCCAGGATCGCGATCGAGTAGCCGATGAACATGCAGTTGATCAGGAACAACAGCGGCAGGAAGCCGGTGTGCCAGAGCGGATGTACTTTTGTCGATGCGATCAGCAGCAGAGATCCGAGCGAGGACTGGTGCATGGTAGGCAGCGTGATGCCCAGCACGATCACGAAGATCAGGATCTTGTCCAGGCGCGGTTTCAGCCAGGCGGCAACCTCCTTGACGGCCGCCAGCCGCTCGTCCAGTCCTTCCGGACGTTTGATCCCTGTGCGCTGGTGCAGTTTGTCCAGCATGTACTGAAGCGTCTTCCATTCGGTTTTCTCCAGGGTGGTCAGCACCGCCGGCAGAAATTCCAGCAACAGCACCGTGGTGTAGGCCATGACGCACAACGCCACCTCGAACATGGCCGAATTGGCCTGCCACTTGGACGGGATGAAGAAATTGTATGAATTCCAGGGGCGGCCCACGTCCACCATGACCGAGAAACCGGCCAGGCCGTAGCCGAACATGCTGGTCAGGATCGCAGAGCGGATCATCGGGTGATAGTGCATGTGGTTGCGGATGTAGATCAGGATCGCCATCGCGTAGCCGCCGCAGGCTATCGCGGTGCCGGTGGCGACGTCATAGGTGATCCAGATGCCCCAGGGGTAGCCGTCGCTCATGTTGGAAACCGCGCCTATCCCCTTGATGAAGCGCAGCGCGATCAGGCCGAAACCGATCAGGGTCAGCGTCAGCAGCACGATGAACGATGGTGTCAGGATCTTGGCGTCATGTCTTTGGTACTCATCATGCCCCATGGTCGGAAGCCCCCTTTTCGTCGGTTTCGGAATGTTTGCCGTCCGCCTGGCCGTGCCCCTTTTTGATGTTTTTGAGGGCTACGAAGCAGAGTGTGCCGTAGAGTGCCACAGGAGCGATGAAGCCCTTGTAGATCGTGTGCTGGATCTTCTCCGAGAACTCGGCCGGGGCCGCGTCCGCCAGCACCGGCAATCCCAGTTTGTTGAACTGCATCGCCGACAGGTATAGGTGGTTGGTGCCCCCGACCTCCTTCTCGCCGTAGATGTGGTTGATGTATTTGCCCGGGTTTTCCCTGAGCCGCTTGTTGGCCTCTTCCAAAAGGTCCTTGCGCTTGCCGAAACTGATCGCCCCCACCGGGCAGACTTCGGCGCAGGCCGTAATCCCCTTTTTGACCAGGTTGGTATTCTTGCACAGGTCGCACTTGACGATCTGCGGGATCGCCTTGTCCCACTGGAACTTGGGAATGTTGAAGGCGCAGGCGATCTGGCAGTAGCGGCAGCCGATGCAGGCGTCCTTGTTGTAATCGACCGTGCCGGTGATCTTGTCGCGGGTCATGGCGCTGACCGGGCAGACCGAGACGCAGGACGGCTTCTGGCAATGCATGCAGGAGTATTTGACATAGGACCACTGCTTGTCCGACTCCTTGAAGAGCTTGATTAGCGTGCGGGTGCTGCCGGACAGGTCCTCCGGCGCATCCCACAGGCCGTCGTTGTCGAATTTGGCCCTCTCGAACGACAGGCTGCCGTAATCGCTGTTTACCTTTTTGCAGGCCGACATGCAGGCCTTGCAGCCGACGCACTTGGTGGCGTCGTAGAGCATGCCGAGCGTATCGTTGTTAACCGCGTGCGATTCGGAAGCCTCGGCGCCGGCCCGGCCGGCCAGAAGCGCGGCTCCGCTGGCGCCCATGATCTTCAGGAAGTCGCGCCTACTCGGTTTTTTCATGGTCGTCCCCCTTCTGCGGACCATCCGGCAGTTTCTTGGCCATCATGATGCCCGCGCCGATGGCGGCGCCGGCGGCCAGCCCGATCACCCCGGTGGTCAGCGGATCGGGGCCCTTGCCCTTGTCCTTCAGATCGACCGGAGCATAACTGTCGAAAGGCGTCGGCTCGTGGATCTGGACCTTGTCAGCGATGGCGGTTTTGAAGAGCAGGTCCGGTTCGGTGCAGCCGATACATGGATGCCCGACCGAAACCGGCCAGACGCCGATATCGTTGAAACCCAGCACCGAACAGTTGGCATATGTGGCCGGCCCCTTGCACCCCAGCTTGTAGAGGCAGTAGCCCAGGCTGTGACCCTCGTCGCCAAAGGCCTTGGCGAAGCGGCCGGCGTCGAAATGGGCGCGCCGTTCGCAATGTTCGTGGATCTTGCGGCCGTAGGCGAACATGGGACGCCCCATCTTGTCCAGCTCGGGCAGTTTTTTGAAGGTGACGTAGTACAGTACCGTGGAGAGAAAATTGTAGGGACTTGGCGGACAGCCGGGCAGATTGATGATCGGCTTGTCCTTGATGATATCGCCGACGCCCACGGCGCCGGTCGGATTGGGGCCTACCGACTGGATGCCGCCGTAGCTGGCGCAGGTGCCGATCGAGATGATCGCCGCCGCCCCCTCGGCCGCCTTCCTGAGCGATTCCAGCGCGGTTTTGCCCCCCACCTTGCAGTAGATGCCGTTGTCCTTGGTCGGGATGCCCCCCTCGACGACCAGCACGTATTTGCCCCGGTTGGCCTGCATCGAGTCATGCAGCGATTTCTCGGCCTGGTGCCCGGAGCCGACCATCAGCGTTTCGTGATAGTCGAGGGAGATCATATCCAGGATCAGGTTGGCAACGGTAGGATGGCTGGAACGGAGCAGCGATTCGGAACAACCGGTACACTCCTGGAAATGCAGCCAGATAACTGCCGGACGGTTATCCGCCTTCTGGGCGGCAGCGGCCACCTTGCTGACCATGCCGAAGGGCAGACCCAGCATGGCCGATACGGTCACGCAGGTCTTGATGAAATCCCGGCGATTGACCCCGGGGAACAGATCGGGCTTACTCATTTATTCCTCCCATATGCATGTGAATTGTTCACGGTTTTATAATCGCGTATACGGCAATTGCTGTGCCAAGTTGGCACCGACATGCGCGCCGAAAAAAAACAGTGCCACATCAATATGTTGCGCATTTGCAGTTGTAAAACACCCGTCATTTTGAAAACAGGAGTTGATTCTTTTTGTCCCGATCTGTATCATTTTGTCCCGATCTGATTGTGTAATAATGGATTGAAGTCAGGAGAAAGATGCATATGCCAACCATATTTATCTGCGACGACGAGGCTGAAATCCTGCGCTACCTGGACAAGCTGCTGCAGGCCAGCGGCTATCTGGTAGAGACCTTCAGCCGGGGCGCCGACCTGCTGAAACGGCTCGAATCAGCCGAACCGACGCCTTGCGATATCGTACTGCAGGATGTGCGCATGCCGGATGTGGACGGGCTGCTGGTATTGAAACAGCTGCATGCCCGGAAACCGGAGCTGCCGGTGATCATCATGACCGGCCACGGCACGATCAACGATGCGGTCCAGGCCATCAAGGAAGGGGCCTATGACTACATCACCAAACCCTTTCCCAAGGAGAAGCTGCTGGGGGTTCTGGAGCGGGTGCTCGACCATCGCCGGCTGGCCAGCGAAAACCGGCAGCTGCGCAAGGAGCTGCAGCGCGGCAGCGGACAGGCCGAAACAATGGTCTTCAAGAGCGCCCGTTTCCGCGAGGTGTATGACCTGACCCTGCAGGTGGCCGAAAGCGATGCCAACATCATGATCCTGGGAGAGTCCGGCACCGGCAAGGAGCTGATCGCGGGAACGATTCACGGCAACAGCCGGCGGGCCGACCGGCCGTTCGTATCGCTGAACTGTGCCGCGCTGTCGGACACACTGCTGGAAAGCCAGCTGTTCGGACATGTGCGGGGCGCGTTCACCGGTGCGATCATCAACCAGAAAGGACTGATCGAGGAGGCCGATGGCGGCACGCTCTTTCTGGATGAAATCGGTGACGTCAGCCCGGCGGTTCAGGCCAAGCTGTTGCGGGTGATCCAGGAGAAGGATTTCATGGCGGTCGGTTCCACCCGCTCCAAAAAGGTCGACGTGCGCTTCGTGGCCGCCACCAACAAGGATCTGCAGCGCGAGGTCCAGGAAGGGCGTTTTCGCGAGGACCTTTTCTATCGCCTGAACGTGATCACGATCGATCTGCCGCCGCTGCGCGAGCGGCGCGAGGACATTGAACCGCTGGCGATGCATTTTTTGAGGATCTATACCGCCAGGATGAAAAAGGAGCTGCGCGGCATCAGCGTGGAGGCGCTGCAGCTGATGCAGCAGTACGACTGGCCCGGCAACGTTCGCGAGCTGGAAAACGTCATGGAGCGGGCCGTAATACTGGCCCGCACGGATATGATCACCCCGGCCCTGCTGCCGATCGGCGCGATCCGCGAGCGGACCGCCGCCGTGATTGCCGAACCGGCTCCGCTGGTCGCGCTGGAAGAGATCGAGCGCCGGCATATCGAGGCGGTGCTGGCCAGGACCGGTTTTCACAAGAGCCGCAGCGCCGAAATCCTCGGCATATCCCGCAAGACACTTGATCGCAAGATCCTGGAGTACGGCCTCTCATGAGGATCAGGCGCCTGCGCTCTTCGATCCGCTTCAAGCTGACGGTGGCCACACTGGTGCCGCTGGTCTCCGCGATCACGCTCTGCTGGCTGCTGGGCGTGTCACTGATCACGACCCGCTTTTATACCCAGGCGCAACAGACCGTGGAAACCAACCTCTACTCCGCCCGCGAAATACTGCTGGGCGAAACGGCCAGGCTCTCAGATATCATCCGGCTGACCGGACAAACCGCCGAGCTGTCACTGGCCATGGACTCCAACGCTAAAACAGCCCACTCCCCGCCGCTCCAGCTGATTCTGCACAATGAACGCCTGAGCTTTCTGACCATGGTCGACAGATACGGCTTTGTGCGCTACCGGGCCGGAAACCCGGGCGTCACCGGTGACTCCAAACAGAAGGAAAAACTGATTGCAGACGCACTGAAAGGGGTCGTCGCCAGCGGGATCATGCTGCTTTCCTCGGAACAGGCGGCGCGGGAAAATCCGCAGCTGCCGCAGCTGATCAATATTCCGACCAGACAGACACCCCATGCCAGGCCATACAGCAGGCAGGCCGAAAATCGCGGCATGTTCCTGGTGGCGGCCGCGCCGGTCATGGCCCACGACGGGACCGTGGCAGGGGTGCTGTACGGCGGAGTGCTGATGAATGGGGATAACCGGCTGGTGGACCGCATTTCTAGAGTCGTCTTCCAGCATGGCGAGAACCTGGAACCGGGCCATACCACCGGAACCGCCACGCTGTTTCTCGACGACATCCGCATAGCAACGACCGTGCTGGACAGCAGTGGCCAACGCGCCATCGGCAGCATGATGTCGGCCGATGTGTACGACCTGATCAGCCGCGGACAGAAATGGGTCGGCAAGGCCTTTGTGCTGGACCACCAGAACATT
Source organism: Geobacteraceae bacterium (assembly GCA_032469775.1). Taxonomy (GTDB): domain Bacteria; phylum Desulfobacterota; class Desulfuromonadia; order Geobacterales; family Pseudopelobacteraceae; genus JACRCG01. Next base: position 46,234 of record JAWDJY010000013.1, read on the forward strand.
GCCGCCTACGAACCTCTGCGGGATTACCGCGGCAGTGTCGTCGGCGCACTGTACGTCGGCGTACCGGAACAGCCCTACCGGCAGCTCCGTTTCCAGATAAACCTGGTATTTTCCGGAGTACTGGTCTTTGTCACCCTGATCGGAGTCATGCTTTCAGCCTGGTTCAGCCGGCGTCTGTCGCTGCCGGTCAAGGCACTGGAAGAGGAGGTCCGCAGAATCGCCGCCGGCGAAAAACTGCCCGATATCTCCGTTGACAGCAACGACGAAATCGCATCGCTGGCCGATGAATTCAACATCATGAAACACCGCCTGGCGGAACGGGAGCAGGAGAACCAGAACCTCAACCGGACCCTGGAGGAGAAGGTACTGAAACGCACCAGGCAACTGGAGGAAACCAGCCGGGAACTGCTGAACGCCCAGAAGGAACTGGCCCAGGCCGAAAGGCTGGCGGGCATCGGCATGCTGGCTTCCGGCGTAGCGCACGAGATCAACAACCCGCTGGCCATTATCCGCGGCAACGCCGAACTTTTGCAGCTGGCTGTTAAAACCGGCGATGCCGAGCCGGACGAGCTGGAAACGATCCTGCGCCAGGTTGGACGCATCGAGCGCATCGTCAGGAATCTGCGTTCCTTTTCCAGGGGGGGACTACAGCTGGTCAGCCGCTTTTCGCTGGCGCAGGTACTGGACGACATTCTGGGCCAGATCGGCCACCAGATCCCCTTGGACCAGTACCGGATAGTGCGGGAGTACCACGACGGAGGTGATTTTGAAATCGAAGGCGATGAGGACCAGTTGCGGCAGGTATTCACCAACCTGGTGCTGAACGGCCTGCAGTCCATGCCAGCCGGCGGGATATTGAGGCTGGATATGACCAGCAGCGAATCCGAACGGAACGTCATGGTAAAGATAGCAGACAGCGGCTGCGGCATCCCAGCTGACTTGCTGGAGAAGCTCTTCACCCCGTTTTTTACCACCAAGCCCGGGGGCACCGGTTTGGGACTGGCAGTGTCCTACGGCATAGTCAAGGACCACGGCGGGGAGATCCGGGTCACCAGCGAGGAGGGGCTTGGAAGCGTCTTTACCGTGGAGTTGCCGCTATGGCAGGATGAGGCGAGGTAATCCGCGATTGCTGTTGCCGCGGATAGCAACCGCCGGCACTTGACACTGTTTCCGTTTTTTGAGAGATGACATAAATAATGCTTGCAATATTACTGCGGGGATGATAAAAGGGCAGCTCACTTGCCGAAGTGGTGGAATTGGTAGACACGCAAGATTCAGGTTCTTGTGCTCGCAAGGGTGTGCTGGTTCGAGTCCAGTCTTCGGCACCACTTACAAATAAGATTTAAGCTCGTTTCTTAAATCATGAAAATCAAAAATCCTTTGCCTGGACCACGGATGTGGAACGCGCAGAGGATTTTTTGTATGCAGGGATTTCATCTATAATAATCCGCAGCAGGGGAGCACGAACATGATCCGTCCGTTCCAGGGCGTCCAGCCCAGCATCGATCCAAGCGCCTTTGTCGCCGAGACCGCGGTCATCATCGGCGATGTCCAGATGGGACCGCAGTCCAGTATCTGGTACAACTGCGTGGCCCGCGGCGACGTCAACTCGATCCGCATCGGCGCCCGCAGCAATGTCCAGGACCTGTCCATGCTGCATGTCACCCACAAGAAACACGCCGATGACCCCGGTGCGCCGCTGATCATAGGCGACGACGTCACCATCGGCCACAGCGTGACACTGCATGGCTGCACCCTGCATAACGGCTGTTTCATCGGCATGCAGGCCATGGTGATGGATCACGCCGTGGTCGGAACCGGCGCGCTGATCGGCGCGCGGGCGCTGGTGACCGAGGGCACTATTGTTCCACCGCATACGCTCTGGGTCGGAGCTCCGGCCAAGTATAAACGCGACCTGACTCCGGACGAGATCGCCTGGCTGAAAAAATCGGCCGGCAACTACGTCAAGTACGCGCTGCAATACATCAACGATTAAAAAGCAGAGAAGCCACTTCCATTCCGGAAGTGGCTTCTCTGCTTACTGAAATGGCTGAATCGAAAACCCGGCTGCTACTTGGCGGCGGCTACCGTGGAACCGGCCGGCTCAACGGTAAAGTCCTTGCCGTTTTTGGGTGGTTTGGGAATCACGATCGTAAACTGCACCGCTTTCCCGGCGGGCACTTCGAGGTTGGTCAGCGAATCGCCGAACTGGTTGGACATGGCCGCTTCAATCTTGTCCAGCGGCATGCTGGCAAGCTGCTCATTGGTTAGCGTATTTCCGCCGTAGGCCGTCTTGCTGGCCAGCACCTGCCCGGTCGCGTCCAGGATCGCCCCTTTCACCTGAAGCGCGGCCCGCGGCACCGGATACTGGTTAAGCGCCTCGCCTGATATTACCAGCAGGGTTCCGATTGACGCATTCTCCACATAAGCGGCCTTGACCGACTGAACAGTGATCCTGCCGGCCTCTTTTACAGCCGCCCCCTTGTCGGAAGAAAACATCGAAAAGCCCATATACCCCAGGACCCCGACACCCACAACCACCACCGATGCTATCAGCCACGTAAAGAGCGGGCTCTGCTTGCGGCGGGATGTTATCGGAAGCGGTGGCAGCTCTTCCTGGACAGCGGAAAAATCACCCGGAGTAAACTGGTTGTCAGCCGCAGGCTTCTCCTGCGCCTCCATCAGCGGCGCAAAAAGCAGTTCCTGGGAGGTTTTCAGTTCGTCCGGATTGACCTGTTGAACCGCAACCGAGGTAAGCTCATCACCGAAGTCGATTTCTCCCAGACTGAAGGGGACCTCTCCACCCGCATCCTGCGACTGGGACGAACTTTTATGCGCCGAATCAGAACTGCCCATATCCATCGAGTCAGCAAAACTGTCGCTTCCAAAATCGAAGGAGATCGAATCCTCCTGCTCATCCTCAGCCGGAGGGACTACGGTTCCGAACATGTCGTCGTCTGAAAAATCAAGGCCCTGCGGAATCTCCCTGGCCTCCTTAGGAGGCTGGATCATGGTCTTGTCTGCAAAATCGGCGGCAGGCGCGACCTCAACTCCGGACTCACTGTCACTGAAATCAAACTCATCGAAGCTGACATCGTCCTGGGAGGAGGGTAGCGCGGATTCGATCTCAAAGCCCTTGTCGTCCGCCAGCGAGGAAAGACTGAAATCGTCATTTCCGGCCGGTGCCGCGGCAGAATCTGTCGAGAACGAATCTACCTGGAAAGACTCCATCCGTACCGTGCTGTCGGCGGTAGTGTCCATATCCACATCCCCGAATGAAAACGAGGGAGACGGTTCTTCTGATTCAGGCTCCGGCTGTTTGACCGCGTCCTGGAACATGGACGGCGCCGGCTCAGGAGAGGAGGTCAAGAGCTCTTCTTGAGATTCAGGCTGTTCTTTATGTACGGTGAAAACATGCTTGCATTTTGTGCAGCGGACTTTGGCACCTTTGTCGGTTACCTTTGAGTCGTCAAGCCGAAACTTGGTTTGACACTGTTCGCACTTAATTATCATCCGCGACTCCTCGGTGAGGATTGTGATGCTACCATTGTGTAACAATTGATTAAACTGAGTGAAACAACGCTAGTCCTATAACAGAAAGGATGCAGCGTGTCAAATTATTAGGACCCGCTTTTGCCCCTATTGGCGCGGAGTTGCGGGCATATTTGCGAAATCGGGCAACCCTGGCAATGCAGGCTGTCCTTTCCGTCACAGCCGTCGCTGATGCCGATATGCGCGATCGAGAAGTCATATTTGACCGGATCGAGCGGGTCCAGCCGACGCAGCGAATCGGTTATCTCACAAGCCATGCGCCAGTCGGCGGACTTCCGGCTGGTGAGGCCGAGATAGCGGCAGATGCGGCTGATATGGGTGTCGACCGGAATCACCAGCTGAGCCGGGGTTACGCCCCGCCACAGCCCCAGATCGATACCGTCGCTCGGCCTGACCATCCAGCGCAGGAACATGCAGAGGCGTTTGCAGGCGCTGCCGCCCGCCGGGGCCGGGAACAGAAACGGGAAATAGGAATCGGCCGGGATTTTCCCGCCGAATACGGGTTCATAGTCGATCGCCAGCACTGCAGCGGAATAACCGTTCAGCGCAGCGGAAACATCGGCGGCGGCCCGATCGTGGGAACGCATGAAAAAGTCCTCGACGCTACCGGCCTCCTCGATCATGACGCGGATCGCCCACAAAAGCGCGCACAGGTCACGGCCGTCGTTGAAGCGGTGCTTGAAGCCGGAGAAAGCCCTCAGCCCGGCTTGCGGATCGAACTTTTCCAGGTAGCTTCGCGGTGATGGCCCAAGAACGGCAAAGATCGATTCCAGGGTTCGCAGGATGATCGCGACATTACCGTAGGCGAAGGCTGAGGCGATCACAGCGACCGCTTCCCGGTCGGCGGGATCGGTGTAGCGGTGGCAGAACGAGAGCGGGTCATTGGCCAGATGCTGCGGCGAGCGCGATTCGTACAGTGCGTCCAGCGTCTGCCGCAGGCTAGACATCCGCGTCTCGCAGAAACTGGGCCGCGTCCTCGGGCGAGGTCGGGTTGATGTAGAACCCGGTGCCCCACTCGAAACCGGCCACCTGGGTCAAACGGGGCACCAGTTCGATGTGCCAGTGGTAATCATGTTCCAGCGAACTCCAGTGCCCGGGCTTGCCGGGACGGCGATGCATCGGCGGGGCGGTGTAGAGGATGAAGTTGTAGGGGGCGTCGCGCAGTACGGTCTTGATCCGCAGCAGCATGTCTTTCATAGCCACCGCCAGTTCAGCCAGCTGTGAATCGTTCATCAGCGCAAAGTCGTGACTGTGGCGCTTGGGGAACAGGCGCAACTCGAAGGGCGAACTCGAGGCATAGGGAGCAATGGTCACGAAGTTCGAGAACTCCTTTACCACGCGGATTCCTTCGCGCAGTTCGAAATCGATCACATCGCAGAAAATGCAGCGCTCCTTGATGCCGAAGTAGTTGCGGGCCACCTTGAGCTGGGTGGTGGCCACCGGCGGCAGCAGCGGGACCGCTATCAGCTGGCTGTGCGAGTGCTGCAGGGTGGCGCCGGCGCGGGTCCCGTGGTTTTTGAACAGCACCATGTAGCGGAAACGGAAGTCCTTGCGCAGGTCCAGGTAACGGTGGCGGTAGGCGGTCAGCACGTCGGTGATTTCATTGGAGGTCAGATCCGCCAGGGTGCGGTTGTGGTCGGGAGTCTCGATGATCACCTCGTGGGCGCCAATCCCGTTCATCACGTCGTACATGCCGTAGCCGCGATTTTCCAGGTCTCCCTCTACCCGCAAAGCCGGATATTTGTTGGGGATCACCCGCACGCGCCAGTTGGCGGCATTCGGCATGCCGCTGGAACGGATCGCGAATATCTCGGGCGGAGTCTTGTCCTCGTTACCATAGCAGAACGGACAGGCGGTCACACCGCTGCGCTCCTCCTCGACCTGAAAGTCGCGCGGACGGCGGCCCCGCTCGGTGGCTATTATTACCCAGTGTAGCTTTATCGGATCCCAGCGCAGCTCTGACATGTACGACTCCAGTTGATTATTTTACGCATTTTGTGGTGCCGTCGATCAATCCACCCTCTTCGGTAATAGAAGCGCACCTGATTCCTTCCGGCACATAGGTTCCCGGCTGGGTAATTGACTGCAGCAGGTCAGCGCCTCTGAAGTCGGCGCCTTTCAGCCTGGTATTATGGAAAATCACATCCCGCAAACCGGCCTTTTTGAAATTAGCGTTTTCCAGATTGGCGCCTGACAGGTTGGCCATGAACAACTCCGCCGATTCCAGGTTGGCGTTGGAAAGATTGGCATCGTTCAACCTGGTGAGATTCAGCCTGGCTTTGCCCAGGTCGGCCTTGCTGAAGTTGGACCTGCGCAAGTCTCCCTTGTTCAGATTGGACCCGTTGAGCCTGGCCCCTTCGAAACTGGCCGATTCGATCTCGGAATGATGGATATATGCTTCCGAGAGATCGGCATTCTTGAAGTTTGCGTAGGAAAGATCGACTTCGTCCATGTGGGCGCCGGTCAATACCGCATTTTCAAAATTCGTGTTTTTCAGGTCGGCATAATCCATTTCCGCCTTGGTAAGGTCCGCACCCTTGAAGCTCGCTCCCTCGGCGCTGCAACTCTGCAGATTCGAAAACTTGAGATTCGCGCTTTCCAGGTTGGCTTTCTGCAAATCAGCCTTCTCCATCTGGACCCGTTCCAGATTCAGCTGGTGCAGATCGGCCCCTTTCAGATCACACTCCTCGCACTCTCTGGTTGCGGTCAGCCTGTTTGCGTTGTCCTTGCCGGCTCCCCAGGCGATCTGGCCGAAACATAATACGGCCAGACAGATCGTCAATCCGCTCTTTCTCACGGCAACCTCCCCTAAACCTGATAAACAGGACAAGTGCGTTAGCAGCTAAATCAGCCAGTTATCCAGTTCGATCTCCAGCCCGGCGTAATACATCATCAGCGGCGCATCGGTCGGCCAGCGACCGATCTCCTCGTTATCCCTCACCAGCGAGATCGTGGCAAACAACTTGCTGCCAGGCGTGGGCTTGATGATATCGAGCGGAACACTGATCTCGCAGGTCTTGGCGATCTTCCAGTTGCAGTACCCCCGGGTCGGAGTCCAGACTCCGTTTTCCTTGACCAGCAGCAGCCCTTCCTCGTTTTTCATCTGCAGCGGCAGACGGTATTCCCGATCGTAAATCAGGTGCAGGTTCAATACATCGATTTCCTTCAAGAGTCGTGAAAGATCCTGAACCCCGTCAATCCTGAAAAACAGCGAGGCCCTGTTGTATCCGTAATAAAAGCTCTGCAGCATACGGTCGGACGAGTGCATGGCCGAACCCTGCCGGGTCAGGTCGTACAGCCCCGCCGCCAGCCATTCGAAGTAATCGCTGATCCGTCCGTTGATATCCGGATCGATAAAAGCCGCCGGTTCACGGATCAGGCCGGCCGGACTCTTCTTCTTGATCGGCTCCAGCAGTCCGCGTGGCGGATCCATCCCGAGCAGACGGTAGACGTTCATCAGATGCTGACGGAAAAGCCGGTCGAAACGGTCGCTGTGCGGCGAGAAATGATCGTCGCCGTACCACCAGAACCAGTCGCTACCTTCGGCGGCATAGAGCGATCTGCAGATCAGCTCGGCAGTGGCGTCGGAAGACATGGCTCCGCTCTCCAGCGCAGCCGCGACCAGCGGATTGCCGGATACCGCAGCCTGGCGGGCCTCCGCCAGCAGATCCCAGGCCAGATTTTCCTCGGGATGCCCGATCCAGATGCCGTAGTTGCCGTTGATCCAGGAACCGGGGTGAATGTGGTGCAGTCGACCGTCAAAGCGGCTATGCTTGAGTACCTGGGAGCAGGTGGTCAGGTTGAAGCCTGGAGAAGCGGCTATGCTGCGGTACATCCTCTGCAGGAAATCGTAGGCGTTGTTGGGATAATATTCCCAGGCGTTCTCCCCGTCCAGGATGATCGGAACCACCCGCCCTTCTCCACCGACGCGCCCCTTGATCGAGTTCAGGCGTGCGCACAGGTCTCCCACGGCCCGGCCGGCATCCCACTGGGAGTAGGTGAAGCCGACCAGGTCGGAAAGCTGGTGGTCACGGAAGAACATGCCCAGTTCGCCCTGGCTCCCGGAAAAGCGCCAGGGACGGTAGAGCCTCTCCTTGTGGCTTCCCAGGCCGCCATCCATGCTTTTCGCCAGGATCTCCTCGTCGGTCGCCACCCAGCCGATGCCGCACTCGCTGATGATTCCCAGCGCCTCGTCGCTGACCGACCCTTCCGACGGCCACATACCCGCGGGGGCAAAACCGAATATCTCGCGGAAATAGGCGATACCACGGCGTATCTGGGCCCGGGCATCCTCGGCATGGCGGAAAGCGGCCGTGGGCAGCGTGACGCGCGGCATCGCGGTCCTGGCAGACCGGAGATCGCACAGAAGCGGCAGGATCGGGTGGTAGTAGGGGGTTACCGACAACTCGATGCGCCCCTCATCATGCAGGCGCTTGTAAAGCGGAATGATCGCCTGCAGCACTTCCCGCTGGGTGGCAAACAGCAGATCCTTGTCGGCAGCGGTAAATTTTTCACCCTTGGCAACCAGCTCGGCAAAGACCGGATAGCGGCGTCGGGCGGCTTCGCCGGTCCAGGCCAGGAAGAACCAGACCTGCAGATCCAGCAGGTCCTGGTTGCTGAAATGCCGGACCCGCTCCCCGGCGCTGCCCGGCTTTCCCTCGCCGGCCATATAGAGCAGCTCCAGGTAGCGGCGCGAAGGTTCGATCATATGCTGACGATTGGCAGAGAAGAAGTTCTCCAGCAGGAAGATGCGGTCATCCTGGGACAGGTCGGCCGGATCGGCCATACCCTTCTGGAGAAACGGATCAACAGCGCTTCCCGCCGCATAGTCCAGGATCTGCTCGATCAGCGACGGCACCAGGTTGAAGACCGCCTGTGCCCCGGGAGTATCCTCGACGATGGCCGGCATGTCGAAATAATCCTTGATGCCGTGCAGGTAGGTCCAGGGCAGCGCATATTCGTTCTTAAGCGGGTCCTTGTAGTAGGGCTGGTGCATGTGCCATACGATGACCACGTCGAGAGGGATTGGCATGGTGCGATGATTCCTCGGTCTACGACCTGAAAGTGATGGTAAACAGCCTGTTCCCGGTTTGCACTACACCAGCTCTTTCTTCCACGCTTCCAGCTTCTTCTGGTACTCGGTCAAAAGTTTCTGGGCCGCTTTATGGTCCTTGGCCTCGGCCACGATATGCACGATAGGGATGTACTGGTCCGGCAGCACCAGTACCCAGTCGTCGCCGAAATGCACCTTGATACCGTCGATGAAGGAGGCCTCCTTCTCCAGGCTGTCTTCGCTCATCTTGCGCATGATGCCCCCCTTCATTTCCCAGGGGCAGGACAGGCTGGTCTGCAAAAAGGCACGGGCCGGAACGGTGGACAGGCCCTGAGAGAGTGACATGCCGCAGGAGGCCGCCAGCTCCATCAGCTTGGCGATCGCAAACATGCCGTCAAAGGCTGCCTGGAAGCGTGGGAAGGCAAAACGTCCATCGGTAGTGCCAGTCAGCACTATTTCCGACGAGGTGGCGGCTTCAAGCATGGCTCGATCGGAACTCTTGGTACGAGTCACCTGGCAACGCTTCTGCCCGGCCATCTGCTCGATTGTCGAAGGAGCCTGCACCGGAACGGCAATGGTGCCTTTCTGCCCGGACTTCATCAGCATCACCACCACCAGTGAAAGCAACTCCACGCCGCTGTAAATCCGGCCGGTTTCATCAACCAGCGTAATCGCCTCGCCGGTCGGGTCAAGCCAGAAACCGGACTGGGCCCCCAGTGACGAGACAATCGTCGCCAGCTGCCTGAGCGCCTCGTTCTTTTCCTTCAACTGCACCCCGCGCCCTTCGTCAACATAGGCATTCAACGCAATCACCGAGAAACCGAGTTCGTTCAACAGCTGCGGCAGGGTCTGGCTGGCAGGGGAGAAATTGAAGTCAACCACGACCGTGCAGGCGGCCTTTTTCAGCACCTCGCGATCCAGCGCCCTCAGGAAGCCCTCACGGTAGAAATCACCGACGTTGTTGATATCCACCAGCACGCCAGGTTCAGTATGGTGCGCCCGGCGGAAATTTTCCTTGAAAAAGGTGCGCTCGACGTTTTTGCCCATGTTGCTGGAAAAATCGAGTCCGTCGCCATCCAGAAAGACGATCTCGAGCAGGGCCGGGTCATCCTGGGACTGGCGGAAGTGCACCCCCCCCACCTCACCGAATGTTTTCAGTTTGTAGCGCAGAAGCGGCAGCGATGTCATTTTCATGTCGCGCACATTTACGCCGGCCGACAACAGGCCGCCGACAAAACAGCGCTTGAGCATACGTGAAGATGGTGAGGAATCGCGTCCACCCAGCACGAAACTCCCCTTGGGAAGTGAGGTGCCATAGGCGCAGCCCAGCTTGGCGACAAATTCCGGTGTCAGCTCCACGTTGGAAAGCCCCTTGATTATCGCTCCCTCGAAGAGCGCCTTTTTCCACTTTTCACCCCAGATCATGTTGGATGTTACGGTCGCGCCGGCCTCGATCGTCTTTTTGGGCCAGATTTTGACATCGGCCTTGATTACCGCCTCGTCACCGATCGAGGTGTCATCGGCCACGATGACTCCATCCTCCAGTACGGCACCCTGCCCGACACGAACATTGGAGCAGATCACACTGTCGGTGATCTTGGCCCCCTTCTTGATATAGGAGTTATCCCAGATTATACAGCGGCTGAGTTTGACCCCGGCCTCGATCGTGCAGTTGCGCCCGATGACCGAATCCTTTATGCGCACATCACCCAGCACCTGGCTGTTGTCGCCGATTACGACCGTCCCTTCCAGCCCGCTGGCATGCTCCAGTTTCACATCGGCTCCGATGCGCAGATCCTTGCCCACGAAGTCCTGTTTCGGTTCATCGATCTTCAGGTTGACCCTGCCCCTGAAGATGTCATGGAACGCCTCGCGGTAGGAATCGGTGTTGCCGATATCGCGCCAGTATCCCTTGGCCGTGACACCGAACAACGCGTCGTTTTTCTTCAGCATCAGCGGAAAGAGGTCCTGGGAAAAATCGAAGTTTTCACCCTCGGGGATGTATTTGAGCACTTCCGGCTCCAGCACATAGATGCCGGTGTTGATCGTATCAGAAATCACTTCGCCCCAGCCCGGCTTTTCCAGGAACTGGGTGATGCGCTTCTCCTTGTCGGTTATCACGACCCCGAACTGGAGCGGGTCCTTGACCGAAGTCAGGGTTATGGTGGCTTTGGCCTTGTTGTCGACATGGAAATCCATGATTTTCTTCAGGTTGAAGTCTGTCAGCAGATCACCGCTGATGACCATGAAGCGTTTGTCCAGATATTTCTCGGCCGCCTTGACCGCACCGGCCGTTCCCATGTCCTGCAAAGGGGTGACATAGGTGATCTTGACGCCGAAATCGGCTCCGTCACGGAAGAAATTCTTTATATAGAAGGGCTGATGGTACAGCAGCATCACCAGCTCGGTAATATCGTGTTTTTTCAGCAGCTCGACGATATGCAGCATGATCGGACGATTGAAAAGCGGGATCATCGGTTTGGGGATGCTGCCGGTAAGCGGCTGAATACGGGTGCCGAAGCCACCCGCCATGATTACGGCTTTCATAGATACTCCTTGTGGATGAAATTGATATACAGATTCCGCTTTTGGCAGTCAGCATGACTTTCGCATTTCTTTCTGCGTGAAAGACATGTCGCGTTCAATGGGCGGCTACAGCCCTGCCTTGAGCTTCTGCGCCTTCTTGGCCAATACCCGGGCAATTTCGTGTTTCAATTCGGTCAGATCGCCGGATTTCACAACATAACCATCGGCCAGCCAGGCCGAAAAATCATCCTTGTAGCATGAAAAAGCCGAGCAGAGGATTACCGGCATATCGTGGCGCTCCTTGACCAGCTGCTGCAACAGCTCGATGCCGCTCTCGTTTTTGAGCTTGATATCCAGCACAGCCAGGTCAAAAGAGCTCAGCTGCAGTTTTTCTGTCGCTTCGGCGATATTTGCCGCGGTGACAACCTCATACCCTTCATCGGCCAGCTCTTCCGAATAAAGCAGCCGGATGTTTGCCTCGTCGTCAACAACCAATAGTTTGCTCATTACTGTTCCTCCTTATGGGTGGGAAGTTTGATGGTGTAAACAATGCCCGTTTCAGGAAACGCCAACGCTTCGAACGGTATGCCCTGCTTGTCCAGCATCGTCTTGCAGAGCGCCAGCCCCAGACCTGCTCCCAGGTCCCGTGTCTCCGAAAAAGGCACCAGAATATGGTCCAGTTCGGCCTGTGACACCGACCGGCTGCGGTCCTCGATGCGGATGACTACCGCCTCTCCGTCGCGGTAGGAGCGGACTGCAATCGTCCGGTCGTCCCCCATGCCGTTTATGTCGCTCTGCAGTATGGTACGAAGACAGTAGGAGAGCTGCTTGAAATCTATGTATACCGCCGGCAGATCATTTTCAGAGGAATATCCGCTGGCATAGCCGCGCGTCATCAACACTTCGGCCGTATCCCGCAGCGCGCTCTCCACCAGCTGGCCGACATCCCAGAAATCCCTGGTGGGATAGAGCGAGTCGGAATAGTTGAGTATTTCGTCCAGCACCCCTTCCAGCTGGTGGGTTTCGGCGACGATCGACTCGATGAAGTCCCTTTTGGGATCGGAAGAGGGGGTGTTTTTCAGCATCGAACGGGCAAACCCGCCGATTATCATCAGCGGGTTGCGCACCGAATGGGCGATGCTGGAGGTGATGCGACCCACCAGTGCCATGTTTTCCATCCTGACGATCAGTTCCTGCTGTTCCTTGAGCTTCTTGCCGGCCTCGGTGACACGGTTCAGCTCAATCTGCAGCTTGTCATACAGCGAGGCGCGTTCCATGGCGAAAGCGACCGGAAAGCTGAAAGTCTCAAGCGAATGCATGTCCTCATCGGTTATGCGGCGGTGGGTAATACAGTTGTCCGCGATGATCAGTCCGACCCGGCGGTTACGTGATATCAACGGCATCAGCAGAAAGGTATCAACCCCCAGCAGGGCCGCGAAATTAGGATTCACATCCGGGTGATGAAAGGCGTCCTCGATCAGCATCGGATGTTTGCTGTCCAGCGCCTTGATGGTAATGTGTTCGTGGGATGAAAGCGGAACTGTGAGCTGCTCCAGGATGTCGTGGAATTTGGCGCGTTCGGCGGAAAGCTTGTTCTGGCGGAAGTTCAACGCCAGGGTTTTAAGATCCATGTCATTACCCAGAATCTCGTTCCAGGTATGACTGGCCTCTTCCAGATTCCGGGGGCCGATTGCCAGGTAGCCCTTCAGCAGCCCGGCCTCACGGTCGGCCAGCAGCAGGAATGCGCGGTTCATGCCGAAACCCTTGCCGGCAGTAATAGCGGTCAGGGCGACCGACAGCACCTCTTCCAGATCTACCGAGCTCTGCAGTACGAAACCCAGTTCGTGCATGAAGCGGATTTCGAGGGTTTTGTTGTCGAGGAAACTCACCAGCGACTGTATCTGGGTTTTTTGTCGCTGATATTCACTGTGTACGAGGTAAAAGACCGGCGCCAGCGGGTGGGAGCTGTCGCTGAAGCGCACCAGGTCGCGCTTGAAATTCTCGCATTCGCTGCATTTTTCAAGGATGCGCCGGCGTTTTGAGGTGAGCAGATCCTCGTCACCCTCATGGATGTTGGGGCAATCCCCCATCACGATAACGTCCCTGTCCCAACAGCACTCCCAATCCACGCCGAACCTCGCCAGATGTAGTAGTCTTCAATTATAACAGCCAAATACCCTTATGCAACCTGGCTATTTACGCTCCCGGCGGTTTCCACGGCACCCCGGCAACGGAGAGAGCGGCGGCTCAGGCTATTTCACATTCCAGGTGGTTCCCTGTGCGGAATCAAGCAACTGAATCCCCTTGTCCAGCAGCAGATCACGGATTTCATCACCCCGTTTGAAATTTTTTGCGGCGCGCGCCTCGGCTCGTTCGACAATCAGGCGTTCGATCTCATCCGGAGTGATGTCGATCTGGTCGGCCTTGGCACTTTTAATGCCTTCAAGCCAAGCCGACGGCTTTGCGGCAAACAACCCCAGTACCGCGCCGGCTTCATCGAACAGGTGGCGGACACGGGCGATCAGAGACAGGGCCACCGCCGTCAATTCTTTCGATTCGGCCAGAAAACGGTTGCTGGCCCGCACCGTCTCAAACAGCACTCCCAGAGCCTGGGCCGTGTTGAAATCGTCGTCCATCGCCTCTACAAAGCGGGGAATGAACTGTTCCAGCTTTTCCTGCAGTTCCAGTCCGACCGGGGAAAGTGTTTCCAGCGCGGGCAGCTCGGCCGAGGTCGGAACGCTGTTCAGCACCTCGTCGATGGCCTTAAGGCAGGAGTAGATCCGCTCCAGGCCGGTTCGGGCTTCATCCAGGTTCTGGTCGGAAAAATCGATCGGCGAACGGTAATGCGCCGAAAGAATGAAAAAGCGCAACGTTTCAGGATCAAACTTGTCCAGCACTTCCCGGATTGTGAAAAAGTTGCCCAGCGACTTGCTCATCTTCTCCGAGTTTATATTGACGAAACCGTTGTGCAGCCAGTAGCGCACAAAGCTGCAGCCGTTGGCCGCTTCCGACTGGGCGATTTCATTTTCATGGTGCGGAAAGATCAGGTCCTTGCCGCCGCCATGGAAATCAAAAGTCTTTCCCAGAAACTCCATGCTCATGGCGGAACACTCGATATGCCAGCCGGGACGTCCCTGCCCCCAGGGGGACTCCCACCAGGGCTCACCCGGCTTGGACCCTTTCCAGAGCGCGAAATCCATCGGGTTGCGCTTCTTGTCGCCCACCTCGACCCTGGCACCGGCCTGCATCTCCTCCAGGTTGCGCCCGGAGAGCTTGAGATAATCGGGGAAGGTTTCTACGGCAAAGTAAACGTCGCCGTCGGAGGCATAGGCGTGCCCCTTGGCTACAAGCGCTTCTATGATGGCGATTATGCCGCCGATATGATCGGTGGCTTTCGGTTCCACGGTCGGCTTGGCCAACCCCAGCCGCGCCATGTCCTCGTCGAAAGCCTGGATATAGCGATCGGCGATGGTGCGGTAATCACACCCCTCCTGGTTGGCGCGGTTGATGATCTTGTCGTCGATGTCGGTATAGTTGCGGACATAGGTCACATCGTAACCGGCATATTTCAGGTAACGGAAGATGATGTCAAAAACCACGTTGGCGCGGGCATGACCGATGTGGCAATAATCGTAGACCGTTACCCCGCAGACGTACATGCCGGCCTTGCCTGGCAACAGCGGAACAAAGATCTCCTTTTCACCGGAGAGGGTATTGTAGACACGTAATGGCATGAATCAGGCTCCCATCATAAAATTGATGCATTATGCCTGCTTGTGCCCGGTATGGCAAGTGGGGAAATGACAGGGGAAGCCGGTGATAACCTTTTAAAAACGGCCGGTCAGGGCCAGGCCGCCACCGCCGTCCAGGGCGGTCGGAACAACCGCGTAGGAACGGAAGCTGTCGTGCCGGCCGACAGCCACCCGCCCGGCCAGCTCGCCGATAGCCGCTGCCAGCAGTACATCGCTGGCCCAGTGCTTGTTCTGATGCATGCGCGAAAGGCCGACAAAAGCCGCGGCGCAGTAGGATGCCGCCGCAACCGGCAGGCTATCGGAGGTATGGGCGATTACCGAGGCAACAGCAAAGGAGCTGGCGGTGTGCATAGAGGGGAAACTGTCATAGTTTGACCTGAAACCGAAAGGGCGGAAGTCTCCCTTGCCGTTGGTGGCCAGCGGACGACCGCGACCGGTGGCCTCCTTTAAAATCAGGGTCGCTCCGTCAGCCAGGATAAGCGCCTCTCCCAGCATTTCACCGGCCTCCTTCAGGCGCGGGGAACCGGCCAGAATGCCGCCGCCGTAAAGCAGTGCGGCCGCGCCCAGATGAAGGTAGGGATCGCCGATAATGGCGCCGGCATCGGCGGCACGGTCGCTTCCGCCGGAGCGGTTGCGCTGCATCATATCCCTGATTTCACCGTCGAAGACATAGGTAGCCCCCACAGCTCCCGCCACCCCGAGCGTCAGCAGCAGATTACCGTTGTCAGGCTGAAAGGGCGTAATGACAAACTCTTTCGATTCTTCCAGCAGCCGCGCCCCGGTTCTGGCGGCCTCATCCGCGATTGAAAACCGCGCCTCCTCCCCGGCGAGGGCTCCGGAAGCAAAGGTAACCGTCGTGATCCAGCATGTCAGAAGCAAAAACAACAGGCGTTTTTTCATGATCGCTCCCGCTTTCGTCGAACAACAGATATCAAGAAACAAATGCTGCCGCCGCCGATCAGGTCGGCCAGCAGATCACTCCATTCCGCGCTGCGGGTGGTTGTGAAGATTGCCTGGAGCAGCTCGATCGCCACTCCCAGGGAGATGCCATATAAAAAAGCTGCCGTTACTGCCCATCTGTACTTTTTAAGGGCCAGGAAAGCGGCCAGGGACACTGCCGCAATCGCTGCGGCGTGATTCAGCTTGTCCCAGTCCATGCCGATTGGCGGAACAGAATCGGCCGGTAAAAGTGACAGCCAGAGCACCAAAACAGTAAGGCCGGCGCACAGGGCCGGCCATACTATGGAAAAGTTCAGGATTTCAGATTTCAAGCAGGTTGTTCACTTGCCCAGCAGCGGGCTCAAAACCTGGTAGGTCAGGTAGGCCACCAGCGCCGAGGCCGGAATGGTAAGAACCCAGGCGATCAGGATCCGCTTGGCAACGTTCCAGTTGACCGCGTTCAGCCTTTTGGAAAGTCCCACCCCCAGGATGGTGGAGGTTATCACGTGGGTGGTGCTGGTCGGCATGCCAATGGCCGAGGCCCCCAGGATGACGCCGGCCGATGCGGTCTCGACGCAAAAACCGTGTACCGGTTGGAGCTTGACAAAATCGCTGCCGACGGTCTTGATGATGCGCCAGCCACCGGCGGCGGTTCCCAGAGCCATCGCGGTGGCGCAGGCCACCATTACCTCCCAGGGCACGGCAAAGGTCTTCAGTGTGCCGTAGCTGACCAGCGCCAGCGTAATGACACCCATCGACTTCTGCGCATCCGCTGTTCCGTGGGAGAAAGCCATCAGGGCCGCCGAAATCACCTGCAACCGGCGGAAATTCTTGTTGAGGCCGCTGGGCGCCTTGTTACGGAAAACCCAGTAAATGATCACCATGAAAATGAAACCTATCGCCGTTCCCAGAATCGGAGACAGGACCAGCGCCATTACAATTTTCTTGAGCCCGGCCCATTTGATCGCGTTGAGGCCGGCATGAGCGAACACCGCCCCTATTATCCCGCCGATGATGGCGTGGGAAGAGGAAGAGGGGAGGCCGTAGTACCAGGTGACCAGGTCCCAGACAATCGCGCCGATTATGCCGGCCAACACCACCATCTGGGTTATGTTGGCGCCATCCACGATACCCTTGCCGATCGTGGCGGCCACCTTGGTGGAGATCATCGCTCCGGCAAAGTTGAGCGTAGCGGCCATGATAATCGCGGACCGGACCGAGAGTGCCCGCGTCGAGACACAGGTTGCAATGGCATTGGCCGTATCGTGAAACCCGTTGATGTAATCGAAAACCAGCGCCGCCAGGATTACCAGGCAGAGCATGATAAAGGCCGCATCAAGCATTTTTTACCACCACGCTCTCTAGAATATTGGCCGCGTCCTCGCACTTGTCGGTGGCCCTTTCAAGCGTCTCGTAAATTTCCTTCCACTTGATCAGCTGGATCGGGTCCTTCTCCTCGTCAAAAAGGCGGCTGATCGCTTCACGGGAAACACGGTCAGCTTCGTTCTCCAACGCATTGATCTCGACGCATGCTGCAAATATCTGCTCGTTGGTTTTCTTGCCCAGCATAGCAACCGCCTTGTCAACCGCATAGCAGCACTGCAGGATGATGAAGCCCAGCGATTTCGCTTCGGGAGGGATGCTGTCCACGTTGTACATGATCACCCGCTGCGAGGAGGCGTCGATCAGGTCGAGAATATCGTCCAGCTTTGAGGCCAGGGAATAGATGTCTTCGCGATCCAGCGGGGTCACAAAGGTCTTGTTCAGCATCTGGATGATGTCGTGGGTAATCGAATCCCCTTTGTGCTCCACATCCTTGATCTTGCGCTGGCTTTCATTCGGATTGTCGAAATTGTCGAGCATGTCCTTGAGCAGCTTGGCGCCGTCGATGATATTCTCGGTCATATCCTTGAACATTTTGAAGAATTTTTCTTCCTTGGGAATCAATCCGAACATTTTGCATGCCTCCAGGTGGCTTTATTAACGGTAAAATGAAAACCTGTCATTGATAGCATAATTTTTTGCAGCTGCCCACATTAAATGTAACCTGTTCGTAACATGCCGAATCAGGGCAGCTCTGCACAGTTGCCTTTACATTAATCTTGCGGTATTCTTCCCGCTCCCGACCAGAAAGGAATCATTCATGAATCTGCTTCACGCCCTGATCCTCGGCGCCCTGCAGGGGTTTACCGAAGTGCTTCCGATCAGCAGCTCCGCCCACCTGATAATAGTCCCCTGGCTGCTGCGCTGGCCCGAATCGGGGCTTACCTTCGATGTGGCCCTGCACCTGGGAACCTTTATCGCGCTGACGGTCTATTTCCGCCGTGACATCATCGAGCTGATCTTCAATACCTTCGACGCAATTTCCAGCCGTTCGCTGGATACGCCGGCCAGGCGGCTCCCCTTTCTGATCGTGGCGGCCACGGTCCCGGCAGCTCTGGTCGGCAAACTCTTCGAAGACCAGGTCGAAGCAGTTTTCCGTTCCAACCAGCTTTTGATCGTATCGTTCATGATCGCATTCGGACTCCTGCTGGGGCTGTCAGATCTGCTCGGACGCAAAAGGCGCGTTCTGGAAGAGATCAACACCGGCAATGCACTGTTGATCGGCCTGATGCAATGCCTGGCGCTGATTCCGGGAGTATCCCGCTCGGGCATCACGATCACGGCCGGACTGATGCTGGGATTCAACCGGGAGACCGCAGCACGCTTCTCCTTCCTGATATCATTGCCGATCGTGGCCGGCGCGGCACTGCTTAAAACAGTCGAGATCTACAAACACGGCATACCTGCCGGCGAGGGTGTTCCGATGCTGATCGGCATTGCCGCCTCTGCGGTAACCGGCTACATCAGCGTCGCTTTCCTGCTCCGTTTTGTACAGAAACAGAGCCTGTCTCCATTCGTCTGGTACCGCGTGATTGTCGGTGGCGGGTTGATCATCGCCCTGTTGTCGGGATTCAAACCTTAGGGACTCGACCTTGCCAAGTGGAAATAAGGGGGATTTTGATGAGCGGTGGAATCAAGGAATGGCCGGCTGACGAACGCCCCCGTGAAAAAATGCAGAAAGCGGGCGCCGCTACGCTTTCGGATGCGGAGCTGCTGGCTCTGGTTATCAGAAGCGGCGATCCGAGCACAAAGCAGAGCGCCATCGACCTGGGACGCGAGCTTATCAAACAGTTCGGCGGAAACCTTCGCGAACTTGGCAGTGCCGACATCGGCGAAATCTGCGCCATCAAGGGCATGGGCCTGGCAAAAGCCGCCAGTGTCAAGGCCGCCTTCTCGCTGGCATCACGCTTCCAGGCCAGAAAGCTGGAACGCTTCGACCGTTTTACCTCCCCTCGGCAGGTTTTCGAATACTTCCACCATGAATTCCGCGACAGCCGCAAGGAATATTTCCTGACCCTGCTTCTGGATGGCAAGAACCGCATCATCCGCAGGGTGCAGGTCTCCGAGGGGAGCCTCAACCAGAGCATCGTACATCCCCGCGAGGTCTTCAGCCCGGCGGTAAAGGAATCAGCCGCCGCCGTGATCCTGGTCCACAACCACCCCACCGGCGACCCGGCCCCCAGCAGCGAAGATATCGCCATCACCCGACGCCTGAAGGAAGCGGGCGAAATCATCGGTATCAAGGTACTTGACCACATCATCATCGGGGACGGGGATTATCTCAGTTTCGTCGAACGTGGCTTACTGTAGCCAGTTACGGTATCCTGCCGGACCTGCAATCATCGACATAATCCGGCTTGACACGACCCCGGATACTGATAAACATTTATGAATACAGCTGACCCACTGAATAAATCATGATTTACGGAATGCCGGAGCATTAGTGAAGCATATGGACACCGAACGGCACAGCTCGCACTGGTGGCAATCTCCAAGGATAGTCGCGGGGATTATACTGCTGCTCGGCATCATGCTCAGCGCCAAAATTGCCCTGATTGACGCTGAGCAGCGCCAGGTAGCCGACCGCAGTCGTGCCGTCAGCGAACTGGCCACAGTGCGCGCCCGCCTGGAGGCGGTTGTCAACTCGGTCTTCAGCGCCACCTCCGGACTGGTCAACGTGATCAATCATCAGGGTGGCATATCCCCCGATCTGTTCAACTCCCTGGCTTCCCAGGCCATCAAGGCCCACCCGCACATCCGCAATATCGCAATCGCTCCCGGCAACACCATCACCATGGTATACCCGCTGGCAGGAAACGAGCAGGCCCTGGGACTGCGTTACGAAACCATTCCGGAGCAGTACAAAACGGTCCAGCAGGCGATGCGGACCGGCAAACCGGTACTCGGGGGCCCTTTCCGCCTGGTGCAGGGTGGCGAGGGCTTTATCCTGCGCTCACCGGTCTACACCAGCCGCGGAAACGCCTCAAACGGCACGCCTCGTTACTGGGGAATTGCCTCGATCGTCGCCAGTATCGATGCGATACTCGATGCGGGTGGTGTCCGTTCGGCAAGCGACCTGGAGATCGTACTGCGGCGCAATGACGATTCGGGACAGCCGGGGGCTCTGATCTGGGGCAGCGAAGAGCTTTTCCGCCGACAGCCGGTCAGCATGCAGATCACGGTACCCGGCGGCGAATGGCGGCTGGCCGCTGTCCGCAAGGGGGGGTGGCCGACCGTGTCGGCATGGAGATCGCCCATCTTTTACGCCGGGCTGCTCAACAGCCTGCTTCTGGCGGGTTTTGCCTGGACGCTTGCATCGCGCCACCACCGGATTAAAAGCGAAAACCTGCGCTTGCAAAGGGAGATACGGGAACGTACCCGGGCCGAAGAGCAGCTGAGGCTTTCACAGCAGAAGTATTTGAACCTTTTTCACATGGTGCCGGATATGATCGGAATCACCCGTCTGTCGGACGGAAAGTTGATCGAGGTCAACGCCGGCTTTGAAACCTGGACCGGCTGGAAGTCAACAGAAGTGCTGGGCCGCACCACCCTTGAACTTGGACTGTGGGATGGAGAAACCCGGGCCAGGGCCATTGCAATCGTCAGGCAAAACGGACGGCTGGAAAATTTCGAATTTGTGATGGTCACCAGATCTGGAGAAAAACGTAATGCGGTGATGTACCTGACTCCGATCGAGGTTGACGGCGAAGAGTGTCTCTATTTCATGGCCCATGACATCACAGAGCTGAAGCAGGCCCAGATCAGCATCGAGAACGAGCGCAGCCGCTTGCGGATCCTGATCCAGACCATCCCGGCCCTGGTCTGGATGAAAGACGCCGACGGCATCTACCTGGTTTGCAACTCCCGCTTCGAGCGTTTCTTCGGCGCGGGTGAATCGGAAATCATCGGTAAAACCGACTACGACTTCGTGGACAGCGAACTGGCGGACTTTTTCCGGGCAAACGACCGCAAAGCGATTGAAGCAGGGAGCCCCTCAATCAACGAAGAGTGGATCACCTATGCCGATGACGGCCATCGTGAGCTGCTGGAGACGATCAAAACCCCGGTTCAGGACGCCGAAGGGCGATTGATCGGAGTCATCGGGATCGCCCGTGACATCACCGAACAGCGCATGGCCGAGGACGAGCTGAAAAACGAACGGCTCCGCTTCAAGAACCTGGTCGATTCGGTGGACGGCATCGTCTGGGAGGCTGAGGCAGCGACCTTTACCTTCACCTATGTCAGCCGACAGGCCGAGCGGCTGCTGGGGTATCCGCTTGAAGAGTGGTGCCGGCCAGGCTTCTGGAGAAATCACCTGCACCCTGACGACAGGGAGTGGGCTTTCAACTATTGTTCCGACCATGCCGCCAGACAGGAAGACCATGACTTGGAGTACCGCTTCATAGCACAGGATGGCCGCACGGTCTGGCTGCACGACATCGTCACCGTTGTCGGCGAGGAGGATCAACCCCGCTGGCTGCGCGGCATCATGGTCGACACCACCGGCAAGAAACTGGAAGAAACGGAGAAGCAGAAGCTGGAGGCCCAACTGCGCCAGGCCCAGAAGATGGAGGCAATCGGCCGGTTGGCCGGAGGTGTGGCCCACGATTTCAACAACAAGCTGGCGGTGATTCTGGGATATGCGGAAATGGCCCAAAGAGCCGGTATCGCCTCGGAACGCTACCGCACCTACCTCGGGCAGGCAATGAAGGCGGCCGGCCAGGCACGGGACATCACCCGTCAGTTGCTGGCATTTTCCAGACAGGAACTGATCACGCCACGCGTACTGGACCTGAACGATGTCGTCAGGGATTCCCAGCAGGGGTTATGCCGCTTCATCGGCGAGGATATACGCTTCGAGATCAGGTTGGCCGAAAAACTCTGGACTATCAACATGGATCCCAGCCAGGTCGACCAGGTGATCATGAACCTGGTGGTCAATGCCCGCGACGCGATGGCCGACGGAGGGCTGCTGACGATCGAAACCGGGAACATTACTATCGACAACGCCTGCATGCCGGAAAACCAGGACGTCACTGCCGGAGATTATGTGCAGCTGACAGTAAGCGATACCGGTTGCGGCATGGATCACGAGACCCAGCAGCACATCTTCGAACCGTTCTACACCACCAAGGAAGCCGGCAAAGGCACCGGCCTGGGGTTGGCGACGATCTACGGCATTGTGACCCAGAACAGGGGTTTCGTCACAGTAGAGAGCCGGCCAGGAACCGGCACCACCTTCAGGATCTGCTTTCCGCGCTGCGACGAACCGCAGGTCCAGAATGATGCACCCGAAGCAACTGTTCACCTGGAACACCCGACCACGATCCTGCTGGTTGAAGACGATATTTCGGTGCGGGACATGACCGCCGAAATACTAAATGACATAGGATACAACACACTGATCGCGGCCACTCCCCAGGAAGCGCTCGAAATCTGCTCGAATGCCCTGAGCAAACCGGAACTGCTGCTCACCGACGTGATCATGCCCGATATGAACGGCAGGGAGCTGGCCCAGCGGATCGAGGCGATGATCCCCGAAATCAGGGTGCTGTTCATGTCCGGATATACCGCCGACATTATCGATCAGAAGGGGGTTCTGGGCGAGGGAATGAACTTCATCCACAAGCCCTTCGGTTGGTCTGACCTGCACGGCAAGATCCAGCAGATACTGAACGAGCGGCCCGGTTAGCTGCCATTCCAATTCTAAAAACTGAGTATAAAATCGAGAAAGGCTCCCGCTGGGGAGCCTTTCCGTTGTCGGGGCCGGAAATTACCCGGCCAGGGCCAGGGCCTCATCCGCGGCCCGCTGGGCCGCTGCCACGCAGTCGTTCAGGCCGATACCGCGGTAGGAATTGCCGGTCAGGATCAGGCCGGGGTAGGCTTTCAACCTTCCATCCAGCGCCTCCAGGCGTTGGCCGTGCCCGACCGTGTACTGGGGAATCGCCTGCGGATGTCTGAAAATCCTGATAAAGGAAGGTTCGGCATCGATATTCATGGTCGCTTTCAGATCTTTTTTGACCCGCGCGGTTACCTCGTCGTCGCTCAACTTGACGTACTCCGGAAAACAGGCGCCCCCCATCATGCTGCGCAAAAGCACCTTGCCGTCGGGAGCGCGGTTCTCGAACATGCTCGAATCCCAGAGCGTTCCCAGCGTGCTGCGCCCCTCCTTCTTGGGTATCAGATAACCGAAGCCATCCAACGGATGGGCGATACGGTCGCGCTCGTAGCCGAAACAGATCACGGTCATGCTGGCATAGGGAATCTGGCGCAGGACACCGGAAACAGCTCCATCCAGCCCAGCCAGCATCTCCGCCGCGGCAAAGGCCGGCGAAGCCACGATGACCAGATCGGCCTCCTGCTCCGAACCGTCGGAACATTTCACCCGGTAGCGGGCGCTCTCACCCTTTTCGATCGCGGTGACCGCAGTCCCCGGTTTGACGATGCCACCCAGTGAATCCGTCAGTGCATCCGCAAGGTACTGGATGCCTTCGCGGAACGAGGTCAGCACCCCTCCCGGCCCGGCGGCACTGGAAACGACCTTCCCTTCGGCGATATCCTTCTTCTTCTTTTTGGCCAGCAGGATCATGGCCCGGATCAGGCCGCCGTATTCCCGTTCCAGTTCGGCGATGCGGGGAAAACAGGACACCAGCGACATGGTCTCCGGGTCACCGGCGAAGATACCCGAGACCATCGGAGCGATCAGCTTGTCCAGCGCCTCCTGCCCCAGCCGGCGACGGCCGAAATCGGCCAGGGTTTCGTCGGTTCCCTTGGGAGCCGCGGCGATGAAGGGGGTCGGCTCCAGCGCCAGGCGCAGCTTGCCCGGCCAGGAGATCAGCCTGCTCTTCAAGAAGGAGGGCCCCCCCTCCGGCAGTCGGTGCAGCTCTCCGCCCGAAAAGATGAAACGCTTGCGGGCATTGTCGTTGCTGCGGTGCAGCTTCTGTTCGACCCCGATCGCCCGGCACAGCTCCAGGGTCTGAGGCTTGCTGTCCAGAAAACCGTTCGGCCCCCATTCGCAGGTATAGCCGTCGCTCTTGATGCTCCAGATCTTGCCCCCCAGCCGCTGTTCCTTTTCCAGCAGGGTGATCTCCAGCTCTTTTCCTGCGGCCAGGGCCTTGGAGCGCAGCAGCCAGGCCGTAGAGAGTCCCGAGATGCCGCCGCCGATGATGATCGCTTTTTTCATGGGTAATCCCTCGAATGCCGTTAAATTTATCTGATGGATACTACGTCCGCCTCCGCCTGCTGTCAAGGTATACACCTCCGCCGGAGTTGACAGCCAGGCATTCAGAGCTTACATTGTGGTCAAACAGAATGGAAATGGTGATTATATGGCACAAACCGATTATTACAAGGCGCTTGGGGTCGAAAAGGGAGCCTCGGCCGATGAAATCAAGAAGGCTTTCCGCAAGCTGGCGGTCAAGTACCACCCAGACCGCAACCCGAACGACAAATCCGCCGAAGACAAGTTCAAGGAGATCAACGAGGCCTACGCGGTCCTTTCCGATCCCAAGAAGAAGGAGCAGTACGACACCTTCGGCTCCAGCGGTTTCCACCAGCAGTACAGCCAGGAGGACATCTTCCGCGGTTTCGACTTCGGCAATGCCTACAAGGATATGGGGGGCGGTTTTGGCGGTGGCGGTGCCGAGGACATCTTCTCGCGCCTGTTCGGCGGCTCGTTCGGGCGGGGCGGTGGACGGGGCGGCTTCCGCGCCGGCCCCCAGCGGGGGGGCGACCACGAGATGGAAATCAGCGTCAGCTTTCGGGATGCCGCGCTGGGGGCCGAAAAACAGATCGCCTTCAGACGCGACGGCCAACGCGAGGAGCTGAAGGTGAAAATACCGGCCGGCGTCGACAACGGCAGCAAGATCCGTATCGCCGGCAAGGGCGCACAGGGGGAAGGGGGCGGCCCGGCCGGCGACCTGTTCCTGATCCTGCGGGTGCTGCCCGACCCGGTCTTCACCCGCGACGGCGGCGACCTGCTGGTTGAACGACCGATTTCCTTCAGCGCCGCCTGCCTGGGAGTATCGCTGGATGTGCCCACCCTGGACGGCGACAAGCGCATCAAGGTTCCGGCCGGCATCCAGCCCGGCACCAAGATCCGCCTGAAAGGGTGCGGCATCAAGCCGCTCGGCTCAAATTACAAAGGCGACCTGTATGTGAAAATTAGCGTACATGTGCCGGAAAACCTGAACGGCGAGCAGAAGAAGCTGGTGGAAGAGATGGCCGCAAAGGGGCTCTAAAGCAGGACTCTGGCAGCTGGATCCACGTAAAAAAACCTCCGGGGCTTCCAAAGTCCCCGGAGGTTTTTGCATTTATCACTGAAAAAGCAGCTATCCGCGTAATTCACTAAAAAATCAGAGAACGCCGTTCCCTGAATTATTTCAAGGATGTCATCAGCACCACCGCGTGGGCCGAAATCCCCTCGCCGCTGCCGGTGAAGCCCAGTCCCTCCTCGGTGGTGGCCTTGACGTTGACCTGGCCGACCCCGGCATCCAGCACCCGGGCGATGTTCTCGCGCATGGTCGCGATGTGGGGCGCCATCTTCGGCTTCTGGGCGATGATAGTCGCATCCAGGTTGCCGAGGCAATACCCCAGTCTGGAGGCCAGTTTCCCCACATGCTCCAGCAGCTTGAGGCTGTCGGCCCCCTTGAAGGCCGGATCGGTATCGGGGAAGTGCCTGCCGATGTCCCCTTCGCCGATCGCCCCCAGGATGGCGTCGGCTATGGCATGCAGCAGCACGTCGGCATCCGAGTGCCCCAAAAGACCCTTCTCCCAGGGGATATCCACCCCGCCCATGATCAGTTTCCTGCCCTCCACCAAGCGGTGGACGTCGTATCCGTGTCCTATGCGCATATCTACCCTTCCGCCTTCAGATCCCGCGCCATCAGTTCCGTCACCGCCTGACGGGCCGGTTTGTCCTCGTGCAGGATCTGGTAGGTCTTCTCGACGATCGGCATCTCGACCCCCAGGCGGCGGGAGAGATGGTAGATCGATTCGGCGCTCTTGACCCCTTCGGCCACCATGCGCATCTCGGCCAGGATTTCGGCCAGCCGCTGCCCCTGTCCCAGCTTGAAGCCGACGGTGCGGTTGCGGGAGAGGTCGCCGGTACAGGTCAGCACCAGGTCGCCCATGCCGGCCAGGCCGGAGAAGGTGGCGGCCTGGGCCTGCATCGCCTGCCCCAGCCGGTTCATCTCGGCCAGCCCGCGCGTTATCAGCGCCGCCCGGGCGTTGTGGCCGAAGCCGAGGCCGTCGCAGATGCCGGCGGCGATCGCGATCACGTTCTTGACCGCGCCACCCAGCTCGACACCGATCACGTCACTGTTGGTATAGACCCTCAGGGTCGGGCAGCTGAACGCAGCCTGGACACGGCGGGCACTGGCCTCGCTGCGCGAGGCGGCCACTATCAATGACGGCAGCCCCTCGGC
>JAWDJY010000014.1:0-71733 GCA_032469775.1 Geobacteraceae bacterium
CGTTCGACTTGCATGTGTTAGGCACGCCGCCAGCGTTCGTTCTGAGCCAGGATCAAACTCTCCAGTTTATACTGAAAGTTTGTAACTCGAAAACTTTTACTGACAAAATAATTCAATACAATCACTTTATTCACTGCTATTCGGTTTTCAAAGACCAGATGTGCAACAGGAATTCGGAATATACTCGCATCAACCAACTATGTCAACAACTATTTTCCGAACCCAGACTTTTCTTCAACCCAACCAGGAATACTGACGCCCTGAAAGGAACCGATCTTTTATCACAAAAAATTCCAAAGTGTCAAACTAAAAGTTGAAGGCCCGACTAGAGCCAAATCATTCGATTGCTGTTTAATATATAATCCTACTTAAGTGCAAATCTATTGGGCAACTTGCATAACGGCCGAAATTTATATTTGCATTCGCATCGCTTGATACTGTAAATAACCCGCCATGTATTATTTTAATCGTAGACATATAGTTAGATCCATCTCTGCCCTGACAGTTGCCACCGCATTTATGTCTGCCGCCGGAGTTGCCTCAGCAGATGTACGGGACGAAGCAATCCTTGCGGTATCAAGATTACATCAAGCTGGCGCTGTCCGTAATTTGCCTGATGATATGAAGAGCCTTGACTCAACATTGGCAGACGCCGAACAGTACAACGAGCGGGCAGAGCGGGCCGGAGCCGAAAAACTCTACATGCTGACCCTGCAAAAAGCACAAATCATCGAACTTTTATTGGCAAAACCACAAACGTCTCAATCCGCTGTTCCGCCTGAGGATGCTTCAGGGGCTAATCCACCGATCGCTATTTTGCCTACAGATATTGATCCGGAGCCAGAGATATTACCCGAGGAAACAGCCTCCACAAAGCTTGTCGGCGGGACCGGTACCTATACAGTAACCAGCGGAGACACCATACGGCTGGTGGCCGCCAAACTCGGTGTCACCCGCCAGCATCTGATAAAACTAAATAGATTGGATACAAGCTCGTACCTAAAGATCGGACAAAAACTTACCTACAACAATCGCAAGATCATTCCCAAGCATATGCAGAATGGTATTGTTGTAAACATTCCTGATCGCACACTATACTTTTTTCAGAATGGAAAACTACTGAAATCATTGCCGGTTGCCCTGGGAACATCCGTAAAAAGCCCTAAATATGTATGGCAGACGCCGGTCGGCAAATTCAAGATTACCGCCAAGCAAAAAGACCCCACCTGGTTTGTCCCGCCGTCAATAAAGTCAGAAATGGAAGAATCCGGTAAAGAAGTAGTTTCCAGCATTCCGCCCGGACCGCAAAATCCGCTTGGTAAATATGCCATAAAAACATCTATCCCGGGGATTTTGATCCACAGCACCACAAAACCGTGGTCGATTTACAGCTTTGCCAGCCACGGCTGTATCCGTGTCTACCCAACTGACATGGTTGATTTTTTCAAGGAAGTCAAAATCAATACACCCGGAGAGATTATTTATAAACCGGTCAAGCTTGCAGTAACCGAGTCTGGCAGGATATTCCTCGAAGTCCACAATGACGTGTACAAAAAGGGAACAAATGTTGTAGATGAGGCCAAAAAGATGATTCTACACCAGAACCTCTCGGAACGGGTTAACTGGAAAAAGTTTGACGCAGTTACAAAACAGAGATTCGGGGTCGCCGAAGATATAACCATGTAACTAGACACAGTCCCCCCTAGTCGTAAGACGTCGGCTCAGAACCTTTTATGAAACATTCCATGACAGCACCTGGGGTGCCTTCCCTCGCCAACCTGCCGGTGCGTGGATTTATCAGAACAAAGGTCACGTTTTCCGGGGCCTCGAAATCCTCCGGGGGCAACCGGACAACCGCTTTCTGCATAAAGTCCCCCCAAATAGGCGCCGCAGCCTGACCGCCTGACCCGCCCGCTCCCAAAGAACGTTCCTGATCATAGCCGACCCAGACCCCTGTGACCAATTGCGGGATAAATCCGATGAACCAGGCATCCTTTGCATCGTTGGTGGTACCGGTCTTTCCGGCAACCGGACGCCCGATCACGGAAGCCCGGTGTCCGGTCCCGCTGGCGACAACACTTTGCATCAGGTTGGTAATTACATATGCATTTTCAGGAGAAATAACCGGTACCGGCACCGGCGGTTGAGTTTCCTGAAGCACTGTTCCTTCAGCGTCCGTGACTCTGGAGATGAAATATTGCGTGGTCAGCAGCCCCTTGTTGGCAAAAACCGTATATGCAGCAGTCAGTTCGAACGGCGAGATTGTTGCGGCTCCCAAAGCAAGTGCGAGATTATCCGGTATCGGGGAAACAAAGCCGAACTTCCTAGCATATTCGGCGGCATATTGTGCCCCAATCTGTTCCATGATCTTGACACTGACGATATTTATGGAATATGTCAGTGCTTCTCGCATCGTCACCGGTCCACGAAATGTATTGTCGTAGTTTTTCGGTTTCCAGATACCACCTGCGCCGTCAGGATATTCAACTTCCGCATCTTCAATTATGGTAGCCGGTGAAAAGCCCTTGTCCAGCGCAGCCGAATAGATTATCGGCTTGAAGGCGGAACCGGCGTTGCGTTTGGCCTGAATGGCTCGATTGAACTGGCTTTTCTTGAAATCGTAGCCGCCAACCATGGCTTTGACGGCGCCGGTCCGCGGGTCTATCGAGACCAGCGCAGCCTGAACATCAGGCGTCTGATCAAGAGCAAACTGGGCACCGTCCTTACCAATCTCCGGCGAAACGACTGACACGTCAATTACCGAACCAAGAGTAAGACTTTTGCCGGCCTTATCCGGCTTGCCATAGTGATCGACCATTCCAAGCTTGCCGGCCCAGGACATGTTTTTTCGTGCAAGGATTCCTCTGCGATCCCCCACCCTGACCAGTATCTCTCCCTTCTGAGGGTTGAAACCGACGACAACGCCCTGATAGGTTTCCCCGGTCTTGAGAACTGCTGAATCAATTCCCTCCTCAACCTTGCTGCAGAATGCCTCCACTTCAGTATCATTGAGATACTTGGTTGCCCCTCGGTATCCCTGACGCTTATCAACCTCTTTCAATCCCTTGCGAAGACTTTCAAAAGCCGCCCTCTGCATCTCGGCGTTCATCGTAGTGTATATCTTGAGTCCGCCCTTATAAAGCTGGTCCTCTCCATACTTCTGTTCCAGTTGTATTCGCAAATGCTCAAGAAAATAAGCCGACTGTTCGCTGTTAACCTTTTTCATCGATTGAATAACAATCGGCGTTTTTCTGGCATGTTCAGCTTCGACCGGAGTTATGTACCCCTCCTTGACCATCCGGTCGAGCACATACCCCTGCCTTTCACGCGCTTTCTCCATATGCTTGATCGGGGAATACGCATTGGGAGCCTTGGGGAGACCGGCAAGCATCGCCATTTCGGCAAGGTTAAGTTGGTCGACATTCTTTCCAAAATAGGTTTCGGCGGCGGCCTGAACTCCGTACGAGCCACCTCCCAGATAGATCTGGTTCAGGTAGAGATAGAGAATTTCATCCTTGGAGAGCTTCTCTTCCATTCGAGTGGCCAAAACCGCTTCCTTGATCTTGCGGGAAAATTTCTTTTCAGGTGTCAGGAGCATGGATTTGGTCACCTGTTGGGTAATGGTTGAGGCTCCCTCCTTTTTACGCATGGAAATGACATTCTTGATCGCAGCTCGAACGATTCCGAAATAATCAATCCCCTTGTGAGAATAGAAACTGGCATCCTCGGCAGCAACAAAAGCTTGAATCAGCTTCTTCGGCATTTTGTTGACCGACACCACTATACGCCGTTCCAGATAGAACTCACCCACCAGACTGCCATCATCACCAAAAACCTGAGAGACAATAGGCGGCTTGTAATCCGCCAGACGATCTACCCTGGGTAACTTTGCCAATAGAAAAAATATATAGCCGGAAACGCCCAACAAGGCGACGACCCCGAGTGTAACAACACACAACAGCAGGGTGGATATGAAGCCTCTGTTTCCCCGGGCCGCCGGCGCTTTCCTGTACATGCTGAAAACCTTCCTGACAATAATTGATTTGCCTGACTACCTGCCAACTCAGGCAGGTTCTAGGTTCGAGCAAAATAGCATATCATTTCAGGAATTCAAGCTTAATCAGAATATGACATAATCCTTGCCATCAGGTGATGAGCGCATATAATCGTTACTGAACGGCGCCTGA
The DNA here is from genome assembly GCA_032469775.1 of Geobacteraceae bacterium. Taxonomy (GTDB): domain Bacteria; phylum Desulfobacterota; class Desulfuromonadia; order Geobacterales; family Pseudopelobacteraceae; genus JACRCG01. Next base: position 4,188 of record JAWDJY010000014.1, read on the forward strand.
CATTTCAACACCTACACCACGGCGCGGAGAGTCCAATGAAGATATTTTCCGGCAGCAGCGTCTCCAGAACTTTTAATTTCATTTCATCCCTGCTTCTGATCACACTTTTTCTGGCATTGGCACTAAGCAGCTATCGCCGGGAACAGGAGTTGATCATAAAAGGGGCCGTCGATAATGCGCGCACCATATCGCGACAGATCATCGAGACTCGCGACTATCTGTCCCGACACGTCACAAAAGAACCGGAGCAAAACCCCAACCTGATTCCGCAGGTGGCCGCCACCAGCATAGCCAAACAGCTGACCAGCGGCTCCAGTTTTTATGTGCGTCAGGTTTCACTGCGTTTTCGTAACCCGGACAATCGTCCCGACAATTTCGAGAGGGAACTGCTGAACTCTTTCAAGGGCCCCGGACAAAAGGAGGTCTGGCAGGTCAGCAGGGAAGGGGGCAAGAAATCACTGCGCTACCTCATGCCAATGGTTGCGGACAAATCGTGCCTGACGTGTCATGGCAGATATGAAGAGGCTCCTGGATTCATTCAGCAGAGATTCCCCAAAGAGCACTTTTCATACGGCTATCAGATCGGAGAAATTATCGGTGCCGTCTCGGTTGCTGTCCCGATGGAAAGTCTTTACAGCCAGATCAGGCACAACTTGAAGCGGGACATCATCTATGACGGGATCGTAATGACGATTTTCATCATCATAACCGGCTGGATCCTGCACAAGATCATCATCACCCCGGTCAAGAAAGTCGCTGTCAGCATTTCCGAAGTCGCCCGAACCGGAAATTTCAGCCAGAGAATCGAATTGAAACGCAATGATGAGATCGGAGAGCTGATCCATTCATACAACATACTGATGTCCGAACTGGACCACAAGACACGGCAGCGCATGGAGTCGGAAGAACGCTACCGGAATTTTATTGAAATAGCCCAATCTCCGATCGTAACCTTTATGTCAGATGGCAAGATACTGATCTCAAACCAGAAAGCTGAAAAACTTTTTGGGCTGACCAAGGAGGAGTTGCTCGGACAGTGCCTTTTCGAGTTCATGGTGAATGGGGATGATCTCAAAAATGCGATCGACGATTATTTTACAGCGGGAAGCAGTGACCTGATCGGTACTACAACCAGGCAGAAAATACGGGATGTCTGTGGCAGGCTTTTTGATGTAGACATGGTAATATCCGTATCCCAATCCGACCAGAACCAGATGTTCAGTGCAATTTTGCGGTCAGTAAAGGAATAGACCATAATTTTTGTGTGCCGTAGCACCGAGATGTGGTAATACGTTTAAATTTAAATTAAATAATTTCGGAGGGAATTCGAATGTGCGGCATTGTAGGATATATAGGAGAGCAGCAGGCAACACCGGTAATCCTTGAAGGGTTGAAAAAGCTGGAATATCGCGGTTATGACTCCGCCGGTATCGCCACCCTCTCCTCCGGCGAATCAGCGATCCGTCGCAGTGAAGGCAAGCTGGTCAACCTGGAAAGCCTTTTGCGCGAGCACCCTCTCTCCGGCATGATCGGCATCGGACACACCCGTTGGGCGACACACGGCCGGCCATCCGAAATCAATGCCCACCCGCATAAAGCCGGATCGGTTATCGTAGTACACAATGGCATTATCGAAAACTATCTGCAGCTTAAAGAGCGGCTCAAACAGACCGGCCATATATTCAAGAGCGAAACCGACACCGAAGTCATTGCCCACCTCATTGAAGAAAAGCTTAAAACCGAGAACAATTTTGAAAAGGCTGTCAGGCAAGCACTGGAAGAGCTTCACGGCGCCTACGCGGTCTGCATCCTCAACGAAAAAGAACCGGGAACTCTGATCGCAGCAAAACTTGGGTCTCCGATGGTAGTCGGACTGGGAAATGGTGAATACTTCGTTGCTTCGGACATACCGGCCATCTTGGCCCACACCCGTGAGATGGTCTTCATGGAGGATGGCGAGATGGCTGTTTTTAGCAATAGCGAGGTCATGTTTTCAACAATAGCAGGCGAGACACTGAATAAAACCGCCCGCCACATCGACTGGTCGCCACTTATGGCGGAAAAGGGAGGCTACCGGCACTTCATGCTCAAGGAAATTCACGAGCAACCCCGCGCCGTGCGTGACACCATTGCCGGCCGCCTGCAGGAGAGCGATGGAGATATTTATCTGGAGGATCTGCCATTCAGCGATCGCCAGCTGGCAGCGGTAAAACGGATAGTGATAATCGCCTGCGGCACTTCCTGGCACGCGGCCCTGGTCGGCAAATTCTACATCGAGGGTTACTGCCGCATACCGGTTGAAGTCGATATTGCATCCGAGTTCCGGTACCGCAACCCGGTCATAAATGAAAGCACTCTGGCGATCGTGATATCTCAGTCCGGTGAAACCGCCGACACCCTGGCGGCACTACGCGAAGCCAAGTCGCGCGGAGCCATGAATATGGCTATTTGCAACGTGGTTGACTCTTCGATCGCCCGCGAATCCGCCGGCGTGATCTATACCCACGCCGGCCCGGAAATCGGCGTAGCTTCAACCAAAGCCTTCGTCACACAACTTACCGCACTGTACCTGTTTACAATCCGACTGGGACGGGCGACCTGTTCAATCGACTCGCCCTCCGGTCAACGCATGATCGCTGCGCTGAAAAAAGTGCCGGCTCTGCTGGAAGAAACCCTGAAACTGAATGACCATGTCGAAAAACTGGCCAAAAAATATATGAACGCCCGCGACTTCCTCTACCTCGGTCGCGGCAAGAACTTCCCGATCGCACTGGAAGGGGCGCTCAAACTGAAGGAGATCTCCTACATCCATGCCGAAGGCTATCCTGCCGGGGAGATGAAGCATGGCCCCATAGCACTGATCGACGAAGAGGTACCGGTGGTTGTACTGGTTCCCAAAAACAGCGCCTTTGACAAGACCCTGTCGAACATGGAAGAAGTCATAGCCCGCGGCGGCAGGGTAATAGCCCTTTGCAGTGAAGGGGACCAGGAAGTAGGCAACAGGGCCGAATCGATCATCGAAATACCGAACCTGAATGAAGACCTCGACCCCTTGCTGCTGTCGGTGCCGCTGCAACTGCTGGCCTACCACATCTCGGTGCTGAAGGGGACCGACGTGGACCAGCCACGTAATCTTGCAAAAAGCGTTACGGTAGAGTAGAACACATACATTGGCAGGCCATTGCACCATGTCAATGGCCTGTTCAGAATACAAAGAGTCTCCGAGGTTGCGAAACCGAGGAGATTTTCTATTTTAGGACCAGGCACTCAGACTTCGTCCTTGCGTTTGCCATCAGATGAGAAACTGTTATACTTGTACTGCCGGCAGATTATCCGGGAGGAACGGCATGTCAGTTCACTTCATCAAGACAGACCGTCTGTTACAGCTATTGAACCTGTTGAGACGGCAAGGAGAAGTGCACGCCCCCTTGAGGGGAGATGACGGTGCTGTACGCTTCGCCCCGCTTGCAACCGGCATTCTTCCCGAACTTGACGCAGTCCGCACACTGCTGCCGCCGAAAAAGTACCTGCTGCCACCACGGGAAACCATCCTGACCTGCAGGGACGGCACTAACTATCAGGAGCCTCGTGACACTCCTCCCACACTGATCCTTTTTGGCCTGCACCCCTGCGATCTGGCCGGGATCAGCTACCTGGACCGGATTTTCCTCGAAGACGCCCCAGATCATGTCTATGCCGCCCGCCGTACTGCATTGACTTTGATCGGCACCAGCTGCACACCCGACCAATTTTGCTCATGCCACCTGTTCCCCTCTACACTGTTCGCATCCCATGATCTTTTCCTGCATAGAAACGACGAAGGCTTCGCCGTCAGCAGCGGTTCACCGCGAGGCGACGAACTTCTGGAGGCCCTGGAGGAACTGCTCGAAGAACGGGAATTGACGACTGACGACACCCGTCGTTTCTTTGGCCGCCAGCTACCTCGGCCAACACAGTCTGAACTGGACCAATCACTGCCCGACTGGCAGGAACTGGCCGGACATTGCCTGGGATGCGGGGCCTGCTCCATCTGCTGCCCGACCTGTTACTGCTTCGACGTACTGGAATTCGGCGGAGTGGATGGCAGGTCCGCAGAACGTCTGCGGCAGTGGGACAACTGTCTGTTCAAGAGCCACGCTCAGGTAGCCGGCGGTGCCAGTTTCCAGAAAGACCGGGCGCAACGTTTTCGTTACCGTTACCGCCACAAGTATCGTGGTTTCGGCCCGCTGAAAGGAATTCCCAGCTGCGTCGGATGCGGCCGTTGCCGGACGGTCTGCCCTGTCGGACTGGACCTGCGCCCCTTGGCTGAACGACTTGAGCGAGGTGCGACATGAGCACCAGCCTCCCCGCACCAGCAACCATTACCGGTGTTCGCAGCCTGACCGCCGACACGACCCTGTTCACGCTGACCTGTAACGACCGGGGCGCCGCAGGCAAAGTAGCTTCGTTCCACCCCGGACAATTTCTGGAATTGTCACTCCCCGGAATCGGCGAGATTCCGATCTCCTACTGCGGACTTCCATCTGCTGCAGGTGCAATCGAATTATGCATCCGCCACGTAGGCCACGTCACATGGCCTCTGCAGATGGCGGCGCCGGGTGACTCGGTTGGAGTCCGTGGTCCGTTCGGCCATGGCTTCCCGCTTGACAGCTATGAGAACCAGGATCTGCTGTTGATTGCCGGCGGACTGGGCATGGCGCCTCTTCGTTCACTGTTGCTGGCGCTGCTTGAGCAGCGCCAGCGCTGGGGTGAACTGACCCTGCTCTACGGAGCAAGGGAAACGGGAGCATTGCTTTTTCTGGACGAATTGCAGCAACTGGCGCTGCGGAGCGACATCAGTATTCAACTGGCGGTGGACCGCAGTACGCATTGCCTGGAAGGGCCACCCGGTTGCAGGGTTGCACTGCTGCCGGCCCTGCTGGAGCAACTCACAATCAGGGCTGAACGGACCTGCGCGGCCCTGTGCGGCCCGCCTGTAGTCTACCCGCATCTGGTCACCGGGCTCAAACGTATCGGCCTTTCAGATGAACGGATTCACCTGTCGCTTGAAAGGCATATGAAATGCGGCCTGGGACGCTGTGGACATTGTGCGGTAGGAACCCTGCTCTGCTGCTGTGACGGCCCGGTCTTCAGCCATGCGCGCCTGAGGGGAATTGAAGGAGCCCTGACATGAAACGACTGCGTCTGGCCATAGCGGGCCTGACCGCCTGTTCCGGATGCCAGCTCTCCATTTTGAACTGTGAGGCTGAACTGCCGCAACTGCTCGAGGTTGTAGAATTCCATTACTTCCCGATGGCATGTTCACCAGCAGCCCTGGAAGGTGAATATGATGCCGCGCTGGTTGAAGGCTGCCTGTCGATGCCTCACGAAAAGGTACTGCTTCTCTCTCTGCGCGAGAGGAGCCGCCTGTTGATCTCCATCGGTACTTGCGCGGTTTGGGGCGGAGTGGCGGCGCTTAAAAACGGAGAGAACAGGAAAGAGTTACTTCAGGCTGTCTATGGACATAATCGTAAATGCAGTGACAGTTATTCACCACAACCAGTGCACTCCTTTGTCAGGGTCGATGCCGTCATCAGCGGTTGCCCCCCGGAAAAGGAAGAGTTGCTCAGGCTGTTGACCGGATTGTTGCGCGGGGCGCTCCCGGTTCCCATCAGCTATCCTGTCTGCACCGACTGCCGTATGCGGGAAAATCTCTGCCTGTTGACTGAACAATCCAGGCTCTGCCTGGGACCCCTGACCCTGGGAGGATGCGGCGCCCGCTGCCCAAGCATGGGTGTCGCCTGCGAAGGATGCCGCGGACCGGTTCCCGAGGCAAACCTGGACGAGGCATTACACACCTTCCAGCAAAAAGGATATGACCGGCAAACTGTGTTCGACAGACTGGGAAGGTTCAGTCCGGAGTGGAAACCATGAGCAATCAGGGTAAGATTGATATCCTGACAAGGGTTGAGGGACACGGAAGAGTGGAGCTTGTCCGTAAAGGCAGGCGGATTATAGATGCCCGCCTGAATCTGCATGAGTCGCCACGCCTGTTCGAAGCGTTGCTGCTCGGCAGGCGCTTTGATGAGGTGGCTGAAATAGCCTGCCGGATCTGTTCGATCTGCTCAACGGTTCACAAGGTGGCGGCACTGCAGGCAATCGAACAGGCGCTTGATGTCCGGATATCACGTCAGACCGACCTGCTGCGGCAACTGGCGGTCCAGGGGGGCCAGATCGAAAGCCATGCCCTGCACATTTTTTGCCTGGCTCTGCCGGACTATCTGGGCGTAGGAGGGTTTCCGGCACTGGCATCCGTGGCGCCGCTTGCACTGCAACAGGGACTGGAAATCAAGGCATTGGGAAACCTGATCCAGGAGACGGTCGGCGGGCGGGCAATCCATCCGTTCAACCTGTTGCCGGGAGGCTTGGGAGCGGTGCCTGGAGCGGAGCGACTGCAGTTCCTCACCGACCGGCTGTCGGCAATCCGTGACAGCATCACTGCTACAACAGCATTCCTATCCTCTCTGGATGAAGCCCTGCCCGAACTGCCGGCACTCGGTTCCTGTGCCGTCAGTGGCGGCCCGCCACTGTTCGGAGACCACCTGACGACATCCAGCGGGTTAAAGATTGCATCGAACCTGGCCGCAGCCTGGCTGAACGAGTGCGACCAGAACCATTCCCACGCCAAGGCCAGTCGTTTTGACGGCAAATCGATCTTCATGGTGGGACCACTGGCTCGCCTCAATCTGTCAATGCCTTGCGAATATGAAAAACTTCTTGGCGGAGTTTCCATCAAGTTCTCCATGAAAGCCAGAACGATTGAACTGCAGCAGGCCGTGGAGCAGGCCATGGCACTGATTGCGCAACTACTGGATAACGGCCTGGTCAAGGAGACACCAGCCGCCATTATTCCCGGAGCAGGAGAAGGTATCGCCTTGGTTGAAGCGCCTCGCGGGGTACTGCTGCACAGTTACCGTTTCGATGAACGAGGCATCTGCAGAGCCGCCAATATCATCACGCCTACCGCGATCAATCAGGCCGCGATCGAGACATCACTCAGATCCCTGATCCCTTTGATTAATGACTCCGGCTATGAACACATCAAACTATCCTGCGAGCGCCTGATCCGCTGCTTCGACCCTTGCATATCCTGTGCTGTGCATTAAATTCAGCCGTAAATACCGATGTTCTAATTTATTTCACAGTGAAATTAATCTTTATCCAATCACTTCTTATATTTATTTAAGTACACATCCTTAACCATCCCAACATACTAAATTCATTAAAAAACCGAATGATTATTCCGCATTCCTACCATTCATGTATTATTTTTTGCACTTCACGGGCTTGCGCCACGGCAGATATGTTGATACACTGCCATTAGTTGTTTCAAAAACCGGCACAGAGGAGGGTCTTATGAAGAAATTGTTTAAAACATTGTTTCTATGGTCCGTTGTGATGTCGTTGTTTGGATGCTCGGATTCATCCTGGGTAAGCTCGTCGGGCGACAGCGGCACCGCCAGCACAGGCAGCGCCGCCTATACAGCAACTGATGCAGCAACCAGTGTCAGCCTCGCAGTTCCGGAAGGAGCCTATGCGGTAACCAGTCCCCAACCCAAATTTACCGTCACAAAAAATGTAGCTCCGGTGCCGGCAGGCAACCCGATTGCAGCCAACGGAGGAGCCGTTGGTGACGTATACGCAATCACGACAGACTATCCCGACGACTTTCTTCAGCCGGTCGAGGTGACTGTCCCGTACAATCCGGCCAGCAATGCACTGCCGACCGTCGTCTACTATGACTCGACAAACGGCGTATACGTGCCGGTTGATGTGCTCAGCATAGGGGCAAATACTGTCACCTTCTCGACAGTCCACTTCTCAACATATGTTTCCGCAACCCACAGCGGCATGAATACCGCTACAGCCGACATCTCCAGTTTTGCTGTTGACTCGGGCTTCGTCCCGGCCAACGACGGCTTTGATGTGGCAAACTTCGGCAACTTTGTATCTCCGGACGGCAGCGGCCTGAGCATGTCCAACTTTGCCGCCTGGTACTACAGCTACAAGAAAATACTGAATGGCCTGCCACAACTTTACAACAAGTACACACCTACCGTTGAAAGGGCCCTGATTGCCAGTATCCAGTCTTCGGCTTCCAACATCTGGAAGAGAGCCTGGAACTCATCAAACAACTCACTCAGCAACAAGCAGGTCGGCATGCTGATGCTGATGAATATGAAGCTCACCAATACTCCGCAGATTTTCATCCTGAAGTCAGTAGACGCCAACAACAAAACGGACTTCGCACACGTAACACTGGCCTATAAATTCGTACCCGACCCAAATGCGGTTGATGCCGGCACGTTCTACCTCTATGACCCCAACTTCCCGGCCGAGGTCGTCACCATCTACTTCAGCCTGTCAAACGGTTTCACAGGTTATTCCAAAGCCGGCGCTTTCAGCCAGACATTCACAAAATATGTCTACAGTTCTCCTTCGAACATAGGCAGCTACAGACAGTTCCAGGCCGCTTACCAGGCCGCCGAGAACGGCCTTGGAAGCATCGCCCTGACAGCACCGACAGTCAACGCCTCTGACGTAGCCAACATCACAGTGACTTCAACAGCACTGCCGGACGTCACCGTTACCGGAACTGTCAACGGGGCACCGACAATGCAGGGCCTGTACTATACGCTGAACGGCGGCACGCCGGTCGCACTGGGCAGCTCGGCCAACTTCAGCTTCACATTGCCTGGCGCGCAGCTGACCAACCCCAGCACCGTGGCAATATACGGACTGGCAAACACAGCTAACCCGTGGTCAATCGTTGCCTATCGCCAGATATCCCTGAACTTCAGCGGCACGACTATCACCTCTTTCGGCAACCTCGGTTTTGAAAGCGGTGACATGACCAGCTGGCTGGTCGAAATGCGACTGGATTACAACATCGATCCTTATTACACCGCGCTTCAGGCAGATGCAGCCAAGAGCCCATTTGCCAAGATTTCCGCAACAACAGTCAGCCCCTGGTCACCAAACGGTTGTCCCGGCGGCAAACCTTCCGACGGCAAGGGACATTGCTATGACGCCAACGGGACGGCAAACCCGGACTACGACCAGTACTGGGGTATGCTGACCAATTTCAAGGGCGCAGCCGAGGCAACAGTCAAGAGCGCCATAATCCAGGCCGGCGCTACGGACCAATATGTCGGCACCCTGTTCCCGCTGATCAATAACGGCAATTTCTCGCTGCGGGTCAACAACTTCGACAATAGCGACCACGTCAGCACAGCCTCCCAGACCGCCACCATCCCGACTGTGGCGCTCCCCACGCTCAAGTTTGCCTGGGCTGCCGTGCTCGAAGACCCCGGTCATGAGATTTTTGCACAGCCGTACGTAGACGTTCTGGTAAAAGACATCACAGCCAACAGGATTCTCTACTTCAAGCGTTTTGCCTCCAATGACCCCACCTACAGCGGCTGGGTCGACTCACCGGTCTTCGGTTGGCGCCTGATCCCCTGGCAGTCGGTCTCGCTGGATGTCAGCAGCGCCAGAGGCAACCAGGTCATGATCCGCGTCACCGGCGCCGACTGCGCCTATGGCGGTCATGGCGGCTATGTCTACCTGGATGACTCTCCATAACCTGCAAGGCAGCGCCCTGCAGCATGATCATTCAAGGCAGTAAAGAAAAGGCCCGGAGCATCGCTTCGGGCCTTTTCTCTTGTGGCATAAATCCCCGGTCATCTCAAACGGTCGAACAGAAACTCCAGCCCGTTTACCTTGATCTCGTAGACCGTCCTCAGCATTTGTCCCAGTTTTCCGGAGGGAAAGCCCTCCTGGGCAAACCAGACCACGTATCCTTCCGGGAGATCTACCAGGCGGGTTCCCTTGTATTTGCCGAAGGGCATGCGCGTAGCGGCCAACTCCAGCAATTTTCCATGATCGAAGGGCGCCTCGGGATCAACAGAATCGGCAGCAGGATTGAATTCGGCAGTTGTCGTACGCATCACAGCAACTTCCGCAGGTACTGCCCGGTGTAGGATTTCTCGACCCTGGCCACCTGTTCCGGAGTGCCGACCGCGATGATTTCGCCACCCCGGTCGCCACCTTCCGGCCCCAGGTCGATGATCCAGTCGGCGGTTTTGATCACGTCCAGGTTGTGCTCAATGATCACGATCGTGTTGCCCGCATCCACCAGGCGCTGAATCACCTCCAGCAGCTTGGCAATATCGTGGAAATGCAGGCCTGTGGTCGGCTCATCCAGGATGTAGATCGTACGACCGGTGGCACGCTTGGAAAGCTCCTTGGCCAGCTTGACCCGCTGGGCCTCCCCCCCCGAGAGGGTCGTGGCCGACTGCCCCAGCTTTATGTAGCCGAGTCCGACCTCTTCCAGCGTGACCAGTTTGTTCCTGATCCTGGGAATGGCCCCCATGAACTCCAGTGCCTGGGAGACGGTCATATCCAGTACATCGGCGATTGACTTCCCCTTGTAATGCACCTCCAGCGTCTCTCGATTGTAGCGGGCCCCCTTGCAGACCTCGCATTCCACATACACATCCGGCAGAAAATGCATCTCGATCTTGATGATACCGTCGCCGGAACAGGCCTCGCATCGCCCCCCCTTGACATTGAACGAATAGCGCCCCGGCTTGTAACCGCGCAACTTGGATTCGGGCAGATTGGAGAACAGGTCGCGGATATCCCCGAAGACCGCGGTGTAAGTGGCCGGATTGGAACGTGGAGTGCGGCCGATCGGGGACTGGTCGATATTGATGACCTTGTCCAGATGTTCCAACCCCAGCACATCCTTAACCGAGCCGGCCTTTTCGCGACTGCGGTACAGGCGCTGCCCCAGAACCTTGTGCAGCGTGTCAATCACCAGAGTGGATTTGCCGGAGCCGGAAACTCCGGTCACGCAGGTCATAACTCCCAGGGGAATATCCACGCTGACATTTTTAAGGTTATTTTCGCTGGCTCCCACTATGCGCATGGACTTTTCAGCCTTGCGGCGTTTTTTTGGCACCGGGATGCTCAATTCACCCGACAGGTACCTGCCGGTCAGTGAGTCCGGGGAATGCATGACCTCGGCCGGCGTCCCCTGCGCCACCACCTCTCCGCCATGCACTCCGGCTCCCGGCCCCATATCGATCAGATGGTCGGCCTCCAGGATAGTCTCCTCGTCATGCTCCACCACCAGCACGGTATTGCCCAGATCACGCAAACGCTTCAATGTCTCCAGCAGGCGGGAGTTGTCGCGCTGATGCAGCCCGATCGACGGTTCGTCCAGGATATACAACACACCCACCAGCGATGAACCGATCTGGGTTGCCAGCCGGATACGCTGCCCTTCGCCTCCGGAAAGGGTGCCGGAGGTGCGGTCCAGCGAAAGGTAATCCAGCCCGACGTTAACCAGGAAAGAGAGCCGTTCACGGACCTCCTTCAGAATCCGGCGGGCGATTTCCTGTTCCTTGTCGGAGAGCTTGCTCGTGCCTGGCACCCCTCCTTCAAGGGTGAGGGCAGAAGCGGTATGATGGGGATTCAATCTCTCGAAAAATCCCAGGCAATCCCTGATAGACATTGCCGTAATATCCCTGATGGTCTTCCCGTCCACCAGCACATGCAGTGCCTCGGGACGCAGCCGCGCTCCCTGGCAGGTCGGACAGGGCATCACGTTCATGTACTTTTCCAGATCTTCCCTGGCGGCATCGGATTCGGTTTCCCGCCAGCGCCGCTGTAGATTGTTCAGTACCCCTTCGAATTCCTTCTGGTAAGTATGGCGGCGATCGCCGTCCTCCTCCCACCAGAACTCGATTTTCTCCCCGTTTGACCCGTTCAGGATCACATCCCGCACCTGCGGCGACAGATCTTTGAACGGTGTGTTCATATCAAAATGATAGGCCTTGGCCAACGCTTCCAGAATCAGGTGGAACCAGCCCGACAGTCGTTTCTCCCAGGGAGCGATAGCCCCCTCACGCAACGACAGCTCATGATTGGGAACAACCAGCTCGGCATCGAAATACATGCGGGTGCCGAGCCCGGTACACTCCGGGCAGGCGCCGTGGGGATTGTTGAACGAAAACAGGCGCGGCGTGATTTCCTGGTAGGAGATACCGCAATCGACACAGGCCAGCTTCTCGGAGAAGATCATGGTTACCGGCCCGGCCCCTTTTTTGCCGCCACCTTCAGGCAGCTGGTCCGGCGACGGTGTCACCACCTCGACCTTGACCACCCCTTCGGCGTGGTGCAGCGCGGTTTCCAACGAATCCGCCAGACGTCGCTGGATGCCGTCCTTGACCACGATCCGGTCCACGACGATGTCGATGTCATGTTTCTTTTTCTTGTCCAGCTCGATCTCATCCGCCAGCTCCCGCAGGGTACCGTCGATGACTACCCGGGTGAACCCCTCCTTGCGCAGCTGGTTGAGTTCTTTCCTGTACTCCCCCTTTCGGCCGCGGATCATTGGCGCCAACAGGGTAAGTTTGGCGCCGGACGGCAGGGTCATGATCTGGTCCACCATCTGGGAAACGGTCTGGGAGGTGATTTCCTTGTCGCAGGAGGTGCAGTGCGGATGCCCGACCCGGGCAAACAAAAGGCGCAGGTAGTCGTAGATCTCGGTCACGGTACCGACCGTGGACCGCGGATTTTTGCTGGTGGTCTTCTGCTCGATGGAGATGGCCGGCGAAAGCCCCTCGATCGACTCCACATCCGGCTTTTCCATCTGTTCCAGAAACTGCCGGGCATAGGCCGAGAGCGATTCCACGTAACGGCGCTGCCCTTCGGCGTAGATGGTATCAAAAGCCAGGGTGGATTTGCCGGAACCGGATATGCCTGTGATTACAACCAGCTGGTCGCGGGGAATTTCGACGTCGATGCACTTGAGGTTATGCTCGCAGGCACCTTTTACAATAATACTGGTGTGAGCCATGATATTCCTTCAGTCGTAAATTGACTTCTAGATATATCACAGATCTGCCTATCTATGAAGCGACTTTGCGTCAGGACAGAGTTCAAGGGAAACATCGAACATGCCGGAGCTACGGCAGGGGCACGTTATTGTGACAGACACCGCAATCTGGCGTGACCAGAGTAAAACTGACCGGATCGAACGTATGGCAACCATATGGGAGCGGCCCGAGACACCCCATATTCAATCTGTTCATGACTTCTACATGGTGTATTTCACCGCGGGCACTTTTCTCTCCATGGCAGACCGAACACCGGTCGGAGGTGATGTCGCCGGTGGTGTCAATTGATACCGCAGCATGCTTGAGGTGGATGGCGGGAGTACTCCGGACGCGACCGATAAAGGCAGTATCCAACGGCAGAACGGGACGTTTTGGAACAGTGGTGGAATACTGGTTTTGCGCAGCAGTCACTACGGTCGAATACCATGACTGCGGATTCATCACCGGATAACCGCCATGACATGAGTAACACATGGTCGGATACCTGACCGGATCGAGCACATGGCAATCAAGGCAGGCGGGAACTGCGTTGACGCCCATCAATCCGTCCCCATGGCACACACGGCACTGGAACACATGTTCGCTTATCAGTAATCCGTCAACGGCAGTGGAACCTGAAGCAGCTGCAGCAGCAACGGCCCTGGCATTGACAATGTCGTTACGGTGGTATGTCACCCATGTGGATTCATGCGGTGCCGTGGACACCGGCGCATTCGAGTTCCCGGAACTGCCGCACCCGGCCAGGTTTAAAATCAGCAGCATGGCAATCGCCCAAAACCACCTCATGCTCTTACTCCTCTGTTCCATCAGCCGGCAACTATCCATGACAGGGCTGGCAGGTTTGGGCCGATTTCGGGTTGCCGTGGCAACGGAAACAGGAAGTCGGATCAATACGCCCTTCAATCCGGTGACGCGCCAGGAAATCGCCCCGGTGCTGAACCCGACGGTAGTTCTCGGTCGGATTTTTAATCGATGGCTTGAGCTCGACCCGGGTTGCATGGCAATCACTGCAAAAACTCTGGCTGTGGCAGATCGAACAGACCCTCTCATCCTGATAGGCGACCAGACGGTGCGAATCGGTAAACAGCGACGTATGGTTGTAACGTTCGAAATCCAGCGGTTCCTTGTTGAAGCCATGACATTTGGTGCAGAACTCCCTTCTCTCCCCCAGTTCATGAATCACCGGATGGGTTGCCGGAAGCCGGTATCCCCGCTGTGCCGTGCAGGAGATCAGCAGCGCCGGTAAAATCACTGCCACCAATATCGCCGTATACTTTAGTGATTTCAAACAACTACTCCATTTCATCGCTTACGGACCATTTTCATTTTTTGCGGGCGACGCCGGCAAAGGTTTTGTCCAGGAGGTAGCTCAGCTTGAGCATCCAGCGGTAATCGCTGTCAAAATACGGATCATTGCTGTAATCGAACGATAATTTGACACTTAGTGCATCCTTTAAAAACCTTACTCCACCACCTACAGAAGTAAAAATGGAACTGTTTTTGGTATAGATCGCTTCATCATAGTTTACATACATCAGGTCGCCGGTTACAAAACCTGGTGAAATATTCCAGTAAAAATAGCCCCGCCCCTGGCAATACCTGTTTTCTCTTTCGCTCCCCTGCATGCGACCAAACTCAGCGCCAATCTCTGAATGAATCTTCCACTTCCAGATAGCCAGAAGCGAGTACAGTTGCGAAGCGCCAAATCGCTGGTCATATTCGTAATTCTTGAACCGCAGTGCATATTCCGCATGCTCGGAGTAATACCAGAACGCCTCGCCGCCAATCACGGTCAAAGTGTTGTCCGTTCCCTGCAGGTATCGAAAGGGAGTGGCGCTGTTACTGCGACGGCTGAAGTAGTCCTCATAACGGAAATGCTGTAAGAACGGCTGGAACACGAACTGTTTCAGCGGAACCCGCAGCTCGTAAGAATGCTCTCTCCAGTCGCCACTGATCAGGTTGAACGCGGAATGCCCCAATAACGACACGTCTGCCGGCAGCTGCAGCATGACATCGGTCCCGAGACTCTCTTCGTGTCGGGAACCATTGTCGGATATGTATTTGTGCGAAATACCGGCATCATAACGTCCGGGCTTGGAGCAGGTTAGTTTACCCCCGAACATGAAATCGCCCTGACGACCATTGGCGGTATCCAGGGCAACCGGCGAACCGGCGTAAACGGAAAGCGAGGCAGCCGGAGTCAGGTAGGCCTTGCCGTAAATACCGTCCAGGCTGTCCCGCGCCACGCCTTCAAAAACGTATTGCCGGCCTGCGCGCAGGAGGTAATCTCGATTTGCAGGAATATATTGAAGATACGCGTGCGACAGTTGACCGGACGTGTCGTCACTGTTGAAATTATCTCCCAGGTTGCCCCTGCCCCAGCCGTTGGCGTGTATTGACAGCCCGGAATCGCCGGGATTACGGAAATCAAGCTGCAGATATTGGTATACCGGCATGGCACTGAGTTTTTTACCGTTCTCAACCTGCCGGTCAAAACCGCGTACGATCGTCTCGGAAGATACGACCAGCTCCGCAGCCCTGCTCATAACAGGTGACAGGGCCAGTGAGCCGGACAACAATGTTATCAAATATCTGCGGCAACGAGGCACGAATTGGATTTCCTTTTAAAATACGTACTTGTCAGCCGGCTTATTTGCTGCGCTGCTTGGTCGGCAGATCGTGCGGGTTCTGGTGACAGATCAGGCATTTCGGGAACCGTTCATGCAACTGTTTGCTATGAGGACCCACATGGCAGACGCTGCAATCCGGATTATAACCATGCCTGCTGTGGCAACTGGCGCAATTGACCTTGGCATGTTTGCTGGTTGAGTTACTCCACTTCGCATACACCTTTGCGTGACAGGCGCCACAGGTGCGCGCATCAGCATCCTTTTTATAACTGACATTGCGCGGTTGGTGGACTGGATGGCATTCGCTGTTACAGGTTTTGAACTCCTGGCCTTCAAAATGCGCCTTGTGGCACGCGCTGCAGGCGGGAACATAGGCATGCGAAGTGTGGCAATTGTCGCAAGTCAGCTTGGTATGCTTACTGGGAAATTTCTGCAGTTGGTCGAAGGGACCGCCATGGCAGACCGAGCAGGATTTGATCAGCGTGGTGGACATGGGAATTCTGGTCGCGGCATGGGGATTATTGTGACAGGAGGAACAATCTACAATCTTTTCTCCATGCGGCAGCAGGTGGCAATCCCGGCATTTCGGCATCAGTTCCGGCCAGTTGTTCTTTACCGGACTATAGGCATGAAAACTCTTGTGACAGTTCTGACATTCAAATCTGTGACGCCCTCCCGCCGACTTGATGTCTGCATAGAGTGAGCTGTGGCACTGGCCGCACTGCACCGGGGTCAGCTTTACAGGCTCGGAGGAATAAAGATCCGCCGCCGGCGATACCGGTTTCGCCGGAGACTTTCCATTTCCTTTTTCCAGCGCCAACAGACTACCGGCCCCAACCAGCACGATTATTCCCGACAGACATAGCACCCGCAGCATCATCAGACATCTGCCCTGAAATTTCATATGCTCTCCTCCTCGAAAGTTTGTCGTGTAAATGCACCCGAAATGCAGGAGATTTCTTCTGAAACACCGCAGCGCCAGCAGGAAAGCCGCGTTGATGGGACAGCAACCCGAGAAAACTCCAGATCAAAAGGTGGAATGGACTACCGGGACTTCTAATAATGAAAAATCCGGCAGGACCGCCAGGTGAACAGCAGCGGTTAGTTCTGATCAGACGACATGCCAGCGGCCACATAAATCACAGGACACCGGGCGTCACCAATTCGACCAAAATATAATTGGACTCCTTCAATAAATAGTTCATAACATTAGTTTGATATAATGTCAACAAGACAGATACGGAATCACCGGTCGAGGTTCAACGCTTAAATATGTCGAGTTGGAAAAGTGAGGTGAGCAGGGTTCAAAGAGAGGAGGAAGGAGCTTCAGGGTGCAAAAATTCTGGCAAAGTCCGGCATCACACCGACTATTACCGGCGCCCGGCCGCAGCCGTCGCCATCCAGCTGGACCGGCCGGTCTCCGCTGACAGTTATCCGCGAAGCGCGCAACTGCTTCACATCATTTCTTCCATGGGGATGTCCAGATAATACGGAGGCGATAATTCCAAGATAGGAACGGCGGCTTTCGGAGGTTATGCAGAAAAGGTCCAGCCATGGTTCGGAAATATCGGCTTCGGGAACCAGCTCCAGATTGCCGCCGTAGCGGGCCCCATTGCATATTATCACCGAGTGGCACTCAAGCGCGGACCCATCCGCGACAACTGAAAACCTGCCACGCGGCCATCTCAGCAGGAGGCGTAGCGCCGAAAGCAGGTAGGCCCCCTTTTTCAGGAATCGCTTTTCCTGCGGGCGCACTCCATGGACGATGCCGCCGTCCAGCCCGATACCGGCCATCAGCACAAAACGCCGGCTGAGCCCGGCGCCATCCTCCATCAGTCCGACCGCCAGCGGCCGGCTGTTGCCGGCGGCTATGCACTCAATGGCGGACTCCAAGCTGCCGACTCCCAGCTCATGGGCCAGAACGTTCGCCGTCCCCACCGGAAGTATCCCCAGAATGCTGCGCCCCGGCGCAAGCGCGTTGATAACCGCATTTATGGTCCCGTCCCCGCCCGCTACCAGTACGACCGGATTTTCAACGGATTCCTCGATCAGTGCACAGACCCGCCGGGCATCTTCCGGCCCGGTAACGGTCATCACCTCCGGAGTAATACCGGCGGAGTCAAGTTTTGCAAGCAACCTGGAGCGCAGTGCTTGTGAATATGAGCCTGAGAGCGGGTTTATCAGGAGAAAAGGGGGCATGGAGGCGTTTCAGACCCTGGAGGCAATCATGATTTTCTGCGTTAAAACAGATGTTAACTGGAAGAGCATCCGTTTCCGCCGTCAGTATTTCAACCCGTTTTTAAGCTGCCTGGCAAACTCTTCGGCACGGACCGGGCGGCTGAAGAGATAGCCCTGCATCTCGACGCAGTTGTTGAACGAGAGAAACTGCATCTGGGCACGGGTTTCGACACCTTCGGCGATTACATTCAGCTTGAGTGTGCGGGCTATGTCGATGATGATCTCGGCGATGGCGGCGTCGTCGGTGTTGGTGGTGATATCCCTGACAAAAGAGCGGTCGATCTTCAGGCGGCTGATCGGAAAATGCTTGAGGTAGGAGAGCGAGGAATAGCCGGTCCCGAAGTCGTCAATGGCCAGGGAGATGCCCATGTCCTTGAGTTTCTTCAGGATCACCGTGTTCTGCTCCGCATCCTTCATGATCGTGCTTTCGGTGATCTCCAGCTCCAGGTATTCCGCTTCCAGTCCAGTCTCCAGCAGTGTGGAAGCGATGACCTGGTCAAGATGGTACTGCCCGAACTGTTTTGCGGAGAGATTCACCGCGATCCGGACGGCCGGCAGTCCCTCGTTCTGCCAGGCCTTGTTCTGGCGACACGCGGTACGCAGCACCCACTCTCCCAGCGGTATGATAAAATTGTTCTCCTCCGCCAGGTAGATGAATTTGTCCGGCGCCAGCAGCCCCAGATCAGGATGCTGCCAGCGCAGCAGCGCCTCCATCCCGGTAATCCTGCCGGTGCGGCTGTCCACCTGCGGCTGGTAGACCAGAAAGAACTCTTCTCTTTCCAGGGCCTTGCGCATCGAGTTTTCCAGCATCATCCGCTCCAGAACCTTGATGTTCATGTCGCGCGAAAAAAACTGGAAGTTGTTGCGGTCCTGCTCCTTGGCCTGGTACATGGCCAGGTCGGCATGCTTCAGCAGGGTATGACTGTCTTCACCGTCCATGGGGTAGACAGCGATGCCGATGCTGCAGGTGGAGTAGATCTCGTGCCCTTCGATATAAACCGGTTCCGAAATGATCGTCAGAATCTTTTTGGCGACCTTGGTAATCCCTTCCGCATGGGAGACTCCCACCAATATGGCGACAAACTCGTCACCTCCCAGCCGGGCCAGGGTATCGGTCTCGCGGACACAGGCACCCAGACGGTTGGCAACCAGCTTGAGCAGTTTGTCGCCGGCGCGGTGCCCCAGGGCGTCATTGATCCCCTTGAAACGGTCCAGGTCCAGGATCAGCACCCCCAACAGGTTCTTTTCACGGGCGGCCTGGGCGATAGCCAGATGGAGACGGTCATGCAACAGGCTGCGGTTGGGAAGCCCGGTCAGGGTGTCGTAATTGATCAGCTGCTGGATTTCGCTCTCGGCCCGGATACGGGCGGTTATATCTAGCGTTGTTCCGGACAGCAGACAGGCGCGGCCGGACTCGTCGCATTCCACTTCGCCCTGGCTGCTGACGACGATCTCGCCGTAGTTTTTGGTGATAATACGGTAGTTGATGTTGAGTGGCTGGCAGGTTTTCACCGAGCTGAGCATCGCCTTTTTGAACGCCGGCAGATCCAGCGGGCTGACGACGGAGTAGATCCACTCCATACTGATTTCACGCGGTTCTCCGGGTTTCAGTCCGAAGATGTTGTAAAGCTCGTCAGACCAGTAGATTTCACCGCTGACAATATTCCATTCCCAACTCCCCATGCGCGCGATTTTCTGGGCCCGGGCCAGGCGCGCCTCGCTGAGACGCAGGCACAACTCGGCTTTTTCCAGTTTCCTGCGGGTTCCCACCTCGTGCATGGCACGCGCTATCACGGCCGGCAATCTGTCCAGAAAGGTGGTGTCCTTGATCATGAAATCACAGGCGCCGGTTTTCATCATTTCGACCGCCAGCAGGGCATCATCGCGGCCGGTGACCATCACAAACGGAATCGACAGGCCGATTTCCCGCATCCTGTCCACGAATGCGGCTCCGGTCATATCCGGAAGCGAGTAGTCGAGTATGATCAGCGAGGCCGAATTTGATGCCAGCCAGTCGAAAGCGGCGTCACCACGGGTAAAACTGTGGCAGACATGCCCCGCATCCGCCAGGGTTGCGGACATCAGCTCGGCAAAGCCGGCGTCATCTTCGATGACCAGGATGGTTTCAGTTGTGCTTGTATCCTGAGGCATATCTGGCATGGTTTTATTCCCGACTGCATTAATCCGGCTGCTATTTTTTCTTCAAACGCCAACCGATCTTGTTAACCTGCGGGACACGGGCTATCGCCAGTGAATCCGGCTCCACATCTGCAGTTACGGTCGTACCGGCCGCGACCAGGGAGTTGCGACCGACCGTGACCGGCGCTACCAGCTGCACATCGCTGCCAATGAAGACTCCATCCCCGATAACCGTGCGGTGCTTGTTGACACCGTCATAGTTACAGGTAATTGTTCCACAGCCGATATTGACATCCCGGCCGATCTCTGCATCTCCCAGATAGGTCAGATGGGAAGCCTTGGATCCCTCTCCCATCACCGCTTTTTTGGTCTCGACGAAATTCCCGATCTTGACGTGGCTGTTCAGCACCGTACCCGGGCGCAGATGCGCCATCGGACCGACCGCCACATCCTCATGCAGTTCCGACCCTTCCAGCACGGAACCGGCCTTTATATGGCAACCGTCACCGATACGGCAGCCGGAGATGCTTACACCCGCCTCGATTTCACAGCCGCTGCCGATAAAGGTTCCGCCGCCGATATGGCAGTTAGGATGAACCACCGTATCCGCACCGACACTTACTCCATGATCGATATAGGTCTGCTCGGGATCAACCATCGTCACCCCGGAGAGCATCAGATCACGATTGATGCGACGCCGCAGCACACGGGCAGCCTCGGCCAACTGGACACGGTCGTTGATCCCCATGATCTCGTCGGCATCAGCGGTCGGCATTGCAAGACATGTCAGCCCCTTGCGGACGGCAATCGCCAGCAGGTCGGTCAGGTAGTATTCCTGTTGCGCATTATTGTTGCCGATGGAGCGGATATTCTCAAACAGGAAATCCGACTCCATACAGTAGATACCGCTGTTGATTTCACGAATATCCTGTTCTTCCGGATCGGCGTCTTTCTGCTCGACGATGCGCATCACCCTGCCGTCCTCGTCACGGACCACACGGCCATAACCGTAAGGATCGTCCATCACCGCCGTCAGCACCGTGACAACGGCCGTATGGTCAGCGTGGAACTTCAGAAGAGAGCTCAACGTTTCCGGACGCAGCAACGGGGTATCACCGCAGAGTATCAGCACCGTTCCCCTGAAACCGGATAAGGCGTCCAGGGCACAGGCCACGGCGTGCCCGGTGCCGAGCTGCTGTTCCTGCATGGCGCAGAGGATACTTCCATCTCCGCGAAAAAGACCCTGGACCGCATTGGCCTGATGTCCGATCACCAGCACAATCGGCGCGGCCCCCGCCTCGCGGGCCGCGGAAACCGGCCAGGAAATCATAGGCAAACCCGCAACGGGATGCAGCACCTTGATAACTCCGGATTTCATGCGGGTGCCCTTCCCGGCGGCAAGTACAACGGCAGCACATGGTTTCATAAATTACGGCTCCATCTCGAAAATATTGATAATTAAGGCGCCAGACCGCCTACTCTATGGCCGCACCTTGCAAGTGTCGCATATTATTTGATAAAGCCTTAAGCGTCAAGTTATTAGCGCCAAGCATGGCCGGATGTGAACAACATCTTTAATCTTTACTTATCTGACCGTTCCGATATAGTAGAATGCCATTTCTGACGCACCCTCTGAAAAGGTTCCCGCATGGCAATTGCCGAGGACATTGCAAAATTTGATCAGCAGCTGGGCGAACTGATCTTGAAGTATGAGCAGTACTTCATCGGCATTGAAAAGCGTGAACCGCTGCCACTGCTTGCAGAAGTGGAAAAGATAGTACGCCGCTATACCGGCGTGCCTATCAACAATACCATGTATAAACATCGCTTCAACATGCTGGTGGCCCGGCTTAACACATATCGGGAACATTGGAACAGAATACTCAAGCTGATGGAAGAGGGCAGGTACTCCCGGGACCGTTTCATCAGCGACCTTCATTTGCGCCAGCGGAGCAAACCGGAAAAGAATTCTCCGGAGGGCGGCGCACCCAGCCCGGCAATCGATCTGGATCGGATCGTAAATGAGTTCCGTGAGGCCAGAAAGGCCTGCAACCTGCCTGTGGACAAGATAACCCGTGACCTGGTTGCCGCAACCATTGAAAAGCAGAGGCCGCTGCTGGCGGCCAAACTGGGAACGGAAAATTTTACGTTCAGGGTCGTTATCGAAGACGGCAAGCCCAAGCTCAAGGCCGGCCTGCGGAAACATTGACGCAATCGTCCCTGCTCCTGATTTTTCCGGTTACACACTGTTCAAGCGATCTGCATAACTGAAGCTGACAAAGACCACCATGACGCCCCTTATCCCTCAATTAATCGACGTTATCGCCTCAATCAGGCGCGGCGAACAACGCATCGCCCTGCCCGGCCTGAAAGGTTCGTCACCGGCTCTGGCTGTTGCGGCATTGCTGCGTGACGGCCTCGACCGTGCTCTGGTGATAACAGCCAGCCAGGAGGCAGCGGAAGAATTCTGCCGGGAGCTGGCATTCTTTTCATGCGGAGAAACCAGGCCGCTCCTTTTCCCGGCCTGGGACGTACCCCCCATGTCGGCATCATCGCCACACCCCGACATTTCCGGAGCCCGGCTGGATACGCTGTTCCGGTTACAGAACGGCCTTACCCGATTAACGGTCGTACCGGTTACAGCTGCCCTGCAGCGGGTTCTGCCCGCTGCAACCCTGAACGACTCATCCTGCTATCTGGTGACCGGAGAAGAATTCGAACGGGACGACCTGCTGGCAAAACTTGTCAGAATGGGTTACGCCAACGTGCCGCTGGTCGAGGACCGGGGCACCTTCGCGGTACGGGGCGGCATCCTGGACATATTCCCCCCCAACATGCCGACCCCGGTCAGAATCGAGTTTTTCGGAGACACCGCCGAGACCATCCGCGCCTTCGACCCGCTGACACAGCGCTCCCTGCACGCGGTAGAAGAGCTGGTCCTGCTTCCCTCAAGGGAACTGCTGCTGACCGACCAGGTTCTGGAGAACATCGCACCGCGCCTGAAACAGCTCTGCGACAACCTGGACATACCGGCCAACCGACGCCGGCTGATACTGGAGGACCTGCAGAACGCGGTCTACTTCCAGGGGATCGACTTTCTGCAACCGCTACTGCACCCGGGCCTGGAAACGATTTTTGACCATGCGCCCGGGACACCCCTGATCCTGCTGGACGCGGAATCGATCCGCGCCACCTGCCTGGGCTTCAGCGAGGAGATTGCCGCTGGCGCGGCCAAGGCACTGGCCGCAGGCTTTGCCCACTCCCCGGCCGAGCAGCTGTATCTCTCAGAAACCGAACTAGATGCCCTGATAGCCGGACGCAGCCGCATCGAACTTTCCGGTCTGCATATCGACACGCATGCCGAT
Organism: Geobacteraceae bacterium; assembly: GCA_032469775.1. Lineage (GTDB taxonomy): Bacteria > Desulfobacterota > Desulfuromonadia > Geobacterales > Pseudopelobacteraceae > JACRCG01. The sequence continues at coordinate 27,507 of JAWDJY010000014.1, forward strand.
ACGGCCACGATCAGCATCCCTTGCCAGGACAACAGCGACCTGCGGGTAAACGTCTCCAAGGAGAGCAGCCATGCCCTGGCACCGCTGGCAGATACGCTGCGCGAATGGCTCGACCGGGGTTGGCGCGTGCTGGTGGCCTGCCACCAGCTGCCCCAGGCGGAACGCCTGAAACAGCTGCTGGCGCCCTACGGGATAAACTGCGGCATCAGCGAGGCCGGGTTTGAAGAGGAACTGACTACAACCCGCCGCAACTCCGTCGCCCTATTGCTGGGCGAAATTTCGCGCGGGTTCAGGCTCCCTTCATCACAACTGGCGCTGGTCGCAGAGGAGGAACTGTTCGGCAAGCGTGTCAGGCGGCGCGGTGTATCCGAGGTTCGCAAGAAACAGATCCTGTCCTCGCTGGCCGAGCTCAAGCCGGGCGACCACATGGTGCATATCGACCACGGCATCGGCCTGTATCGAGGACTGCAGCACATCAGTGTCGGCGGTGTCGGCGGAGACTTCCTGCTGCTGGAATACGCCGGCTCCGACAAGCTCTACCTGCCGGTTGACCGCCTGGGGCTGGTGCAGCGCTATGTCGGCCCCGAGGGTTCACAGCCCTCACTGGACAAACTGGGCGGAGTCAGCTGGGAGAAATCCAAGGGCAAGGCTCGCAAGAACATCGAGGAACTGGCCGGGGAACTTCTGGAGATTTACGCCAAACGCCAGATCTGCGAAGGCTTTGCCTTTTCTCCGCCGGACGAAATGTACCGCGAGTTCGAGGCTTCCTTCGCCTGGGAGGAAACGCCGGACCAGCTCTCGGCAATCCAGGATGTGCTGGCCGACATGCAGAATTCGAAACCGATGGACCGGCTGGTGTGCGGCGACGTCGGTTACGGCAAGACCGAGGTCGCACTGCGGGGAGCCTTCAAGGCCGCGCTGGACGGCAAGCAGGTCGGCATCCTAGTTCCGACCACGATCCTGGCCCAGCAACACTACGAAACCTTCCATGAGCGGCTCAAGGAGTATCCGGTCACGATCGAGGTCATTTCCCGCTTCCGCACCGCCAAAGAGCAGAAGGACATCCTGGAGCGCCTCAAAAAAGGCAACATCGACATCATCATCGGCACCCACCGCCTGCTGCAGAAGGATGTACATTTCAAGGACCTGGGGCTGCTGATCATCGACGAGGAGCAGCGCTTCGGAGTCAAGGACAAGGAGCGCCTCAAGTCATTCCGGGCCGTGGTGGATATCATGACACTGACCGCCACCCCGATCCCGCGCACGCTTTACATGTCGATGATGGGCATTCGCGACCTGTCGATCATCGACACCCCGCCGGTAGACCGTTTGGCGGTCAAGACCTTTGTATCCCGTTTTTCCGAGGAGCTGATCCGTGAGGCGGTCATGCGTGAACTGCGGCGTGGCGGCCAGATATTTTTCGTCCACAATCGGGTTCAGACCATTGCCAAGCGGGCCGAACTGCTGGCCCAGCTGGTGCCGGAAGCCAGGATCGCGGTCGGCCACGGCCAGATGGGTGAGCACGAACTGGAGAAGGTCATGCTCGGTTTCATGCATGGCGAAACCAACCTGCTGCTCTGTACCACGATCATCGAATCCGGCCTGGACATCCCCAACGCCAACACCCTGATTGTGGATCATGCCGACAAGTTCGGGCTTTCGCAGCTCTACCAGCTGCGGGGCCGGGTCGGGCGTTCCAGCCAGCGCGGCTACACCTACCTCCTGATTCCGGGGGAAAACGCCATATCCGCCGATGCCCGCGAACGACTGCGCATCCTGCAGGACATCTCCGAACTTGGTGCCGGCTTCCGCATCGCCACCCACGACATGGAGATTCGCGGCGCCGGTGACATGCTCGGCGACCGCCAGTCCGGCACAGTCACGGAAATCGGATTCGAGCTCTACAACCAGATGCTGGAGGAGACCATCTGCCGCATGCGGGGTGAGGAAATGGTCGAGCATGTCGAGCCGGAAATCAACCTGAAGGTGCCGGCCTTCATTCCCGAGGCCTACGTCAAGGACGCCGGCCAGCGCCTGGTGATTTACAAGAAACTGACCCAGGCAGAATGCGAGGATGATGTACTGGACGTGCAGAACGAAGTCAGCGACCGCTTCGGCAAATATCCGCTGGCAACGTCGTACCTGTTCGAAATCATGAAGCTGCGGGTGATGCTGAAGAAACTGCTGGTGCGCCAGATTGACCACAGCGGCAAAACCGTGGTGATATCCTTCCACCCCCGCACTCCGGCCTCACCGGACACGATCATCGGCATGATGCGCAGTGAACCGAAGAACTACCAGTTCACTCCCGACTACAAACTGGTCTGCACGCTGAAGGGGACTTCGTTCGAGGAGGTCCTTGAAACCGCCGGAAAGGTATTGAAACGGCTGATGCCTCCTGATCTCGGTTAACGACGGAATCTTCCGGTTTTTTAGGTGTATTCGCAGCGAGAACATATTATAATCTGCGGCGCAAAAGTGTATCAGCGATTTCACCCATGGAGTTTACATGGTAAGACCGGCAACCCCATTGATTACTGCTGCAATAGTTTTTCTGGCTTCCGGCAACGTCATGGCCATTTCCAAGTACGCTCAAAAGTATGGGATAAGCTGTAAAGGCTGTCATTCCACCGGCTCCGATTTGAACGAGCTTGGCCAAAAATTCTGGAAAAACGGGCATTCCTTCGGAGACAACACCGAGCAGCTGGAAAAGTTCAAGCAGAGCCCCCCCGTAGAAAACAAGAGCAAGGCGGCGGAACCATCCGGCAAAAGCCCAGAAAAGGCGCCGGCAACGGTTCAGGGAAAAACCGACACCACTGCGGCAGCGACCGCAGCGCCGGAGCCTGCTCCTCCGCCACCGGAAACCAAGGTTTACAAATGGAAAAACGATGACGGTATTCTTCATTTCTCTGACACTCCCGAAGCTGTTCCACAACGTGAAAAAAAGTCCGTCTACGGCGGGTCCGCCAAAACAATCACCAGGACAGGATTCAGGCCGCTTTCAGCAATAGTACCCAGGACATCGCAAAAAGCGGCCACGGCCAAACCACCTAAAAGTGCCTCACTGGCACCCGGGCAGCCAAAACAAACCAGATCGAAGGCAACTCCAGAAAAAGCGGATTCCGGACAATGCATTTTTGAGGAATGCATGGAACAGGCACTGGTATCGATGCAACGACCGGCAAGCTCCGATGCTGCAATGGCGCAATTCCGGGAAGCGGAAGAGATTTGCGCTCCCTGCAAGAAGAAACTGCCTTGATATGATATGCGAGACAACGGAGTAACAAGGATGCCCGGTTCCCGATCAAGCCTTATTGTTTCTGCCATGACGTTTTCCGCATGCCTTATTGCATTGGCCTGGATTGTGACCAGCGTGTCAGACATGCAAAACAAGGTGCAGGAGATCCGGGCCAGCCATGGCAGGCAAGGGCTCACGCTGCTGAACAGGTTCATCAGCCAGTTGCCGGATGAGATTCCGAGCTATCCCAAAAGCGTCCTGCCGGCAGACTCTCCGGCAGCGGTATTTGCACAGACAATGGTTGGCAGAGGTGAAATTTACCGCCTGACACTACTTGACCAGAACGACAGGAGCGTCTTTTCGGCCGGCCGGAACTCCGCCGGGGTCTACACGCCATTTTCCAGGGCAAACGCAGTGATTAACGAAGCCTACCTTCTGGATGACATGAGCGGCTTGGCACTGGCAATCCCAATAGACAGGGACGGAACGTCACGGGCTATGGCCGGAATTGTTCTGCCCCTGCCGGCGGGGACAGGCAGCATGAATTTTTTTCTCAAATTCTACCCTCACCTGATCGTCACCACAGCCATTATTCTGCTTGCAAGCGGCTCCGTTCTGATTACCAGAGTGTTAAACCGGCCAGTCAACCCGCTTTTTGCCCCATTCCGGTCGCTCAAACGATACATGACGGCTCTTTCCGGCAGTGAACCCGCTCCAAAAGGGGGAGATGAGCAGTCCGAACAGGTCGATATCATCGTCAAGTCATTACAGCGTAAAAAGTATCAGCAACCAGCGAAATCCTATACGGAAGAACGGCAACCGGTACAGCTGGAAGCGAACATGGCAACAACAGGCGAGACGCACACATCTGCTTCCGAAGATGCCTCTTCTGCCACAACAACGGGGCAAGCCGACATGTCAACGGACTCCATACCGATGATTTCCTCGTTGATTGAACATGCTTTTGCAGATTTGGCGCAGCAACACGATCTGGACAGGATCGAGTTTTTAAGCAATTGCCGTGACGACATTGCCGCCATCGGCATAAACCCGGAAGACCTCAAGCTTCTGCTGAAAAACCTGATGCTCAATGCCTGTGACTGCATGCCTTCCGGCGGCAAACTGGTTGTCAGGGCCAAGCTTGCGCCCCACGAAGCCGGTGCCGAATCGTCACCAGGCGAGAATATGATAAGGATCGATGTCCTGGATACCGGCACCGGGCTATCCGGCAGGCAGCTGTCAAAGATATTCTCCCCTTCCTACAAACCACGCATACTGCCGACAGAGATGGTTGCTCGCCTGGTGCATGCCAGGGCGACCATTGAACAGGCAGGCGGAAAGATCGATGCGAAGAGCAGAACAGGCAAAGGAAGCTGCTTTACAGTATGGGTGCCTGCCTCGCCAGCCAAATCAGCATGACCCTGGAGTTGCTCTCCAGAAACCTGAGCACCGCTTAGTGTGCCACAAAAGAGCATTCTAACATGGCACCTTATTTGCACATTTTTTTAATTTCGGACCGTGACACATTACCGGAGGTACTGCAATGAGCCATCCAGCCTTTCACAACAAACTAGCGGCAACGCTGTTTGCATTGCTGATAATAGCCATTACCGCCATGCCGGCATCGGCCCTGGACGTGGGAGCCTGGTACGGCACCAACAATACCACGACCTATAACAGTCCGACTCCCAATGCAAGCGGAGGAGACGTACAACGCTGGAGCAATTGGAGGAATTCCTGGATATCAATGCCTTCCGGCGATTCAAACGCTGCCACCCCCAACTCCGGCAGCAGCCCCCAGTACCGTGTCGTGCCGAATAACGGCTACCAGATAAAGTTCATAAGATTCGGAGTCGTAACCGGCACCACCGTCAGCAGCTGGACCGATGTAATAGTTCCAACACCTACCGCGGCAACGACTTTCACCATCAGCAACATCCAGAGCAACTATGCCATCTGGGCGGTATTCGAACTACCCGGCACCTCAACCTCATATACCGTCACCGCAAATGTGTTCCAGGACACCGTAAACACGCAATGCAACGCCGCCACCATTTCCGTCTCCGGCCAGAACCCCGATCCGGCCAACCCCCAGCAGGCTGTTGCAACCGTGTTACAGAACGGCACCGCCACCTTCATCTACACCCCGGTCAGCGGCTGCGAAGTGGAGAGCATCCAGCTAAATAGCGGATCCTGGACCAGCACTACTTCCTATAGCTACACTACGCCGGCCATTACGGTGAATTCCACGGTTACCGTCAAATTCAGGCCGGTAACCTATACGATTACCGCCTCTATTGTTTCCGGTTCGGGCTCGATCAACCCGGTCGGCGCCACGTCAGTGGCAAAAAATGCCACTCAGGTTTTTTCCATTACTCCTACGGCAGGCAACCGGATCGTTAATGTGCGGGTAACCGATGTGACCGCCGGCTTCACCAACAAGGATCTGGGAGCTGTTTCCACCTACACCTTCAATAATGTCACGGGCAACGGCTCTATAGCTGTCACGTTTGCGGCCGCAATCACCGGCCTCGACGCCTACTGCAACCTGCCCCCCTATGTGGCCGCCCAGATCGGCATCAAGCCTAATGTTCTGCTCATCTTCGACAACTCGGGCAGTATGGGCCAGAAAGGGTACCAGGAAGCTGGAGCATATCATCCCAACACCATCTACTACGGATATTTTGATCCGATGAAAATGTACAAGCTTTCCGGGTCAACCTTCAGCATCAGCACGGCCGGTTACAATCAGGGCAACGCATGCACCAACGTCAGCACCGTGGCCTGTTCCGGCAATCGCCTAAATTTTGACCACATGGCCAAGGTGGATGTTATCCGCAAGGTAATGGTGGGGGGAAAAGTCGAGAACCGTACCACTACCACCGGCACAGCGACCCGTTACCTGCTGACCGATGACGGTTACCGGGTCGAATACGGCCCCAGCGAACCGACCGGCATCATACAGGATCTGGGTAATCAGGTGCGTTTTGGCCTGATGGTCTTCAACCAGAACGGAAGTGCGATCGGCGGTTCACTGGCCAATACCGACGGCGGCAAGATCATCTCCAAACTCGGCTCCACTACCGCCAGCCTGGTGGCGGCAATCGAGGGCCCCAACACAGACCCGAACGGATATACACCTCTGGCCGAAAGCATGTATGAAGCGATCAGGTATTACCAGGCCAAGGCCAGCGCCTACAACTCAAACACCGACTACGGCACTTCGGACCCGATCGAATACGTCTGTCAGAAAAATTTTGTGTTGATGCTGACCGACGGAGAACCGACCAACGACGAGAACCTTCCCGGCAACACCTCCAACGGCGGCAGCGCAAGGACTCCCACTGTCAGCGACACCGATTTTAATGTCAGTACCTGGTACAACAAGCTGGCGGCCGCGGACAGGCCCACGAACGGCGATGGCAGCACCGGGACCACCAAATACTGGCTGCCGGCGGTGGCATTCTACGCCCACAATACCGACCTGCGCAGCTCTACGGTCGGCAAATCGGATCTGTTGGGCAAGCAGAACATCACGCTCTACTCCGTCTATGCCTTTGGCGACGGATCGGGAACAAAGACTTTGAAGATGGCCTCCAAGTATGGCGGCTACACCGACACGAACAATAACGCCACCCCGGACCTGGCGCTTGAGTATAATGCGGCCGGCATTGTAAACGGAGACCCGGACAACTATTTTGAAGCCAGTGACGGTGATGTGATCGAATCATCCATCAGGAATGCGCTATCCAACATCCTCAGCAAGGTATCTTCCGGCACCGCGGCCTCGATCCTGGGAAACACAGACGGAAGCGGCAGCAACATCCTGCAGGCGGTATTCTACCCCAACAAGATATTCAAGGATGATACCCAGGTGGATTGGATCAGTGAGCTGCAGAATCTTTGGCTCTATGTCGATCCGTATCTGAACAACACCTCGATTCGTGAGGACACCGACTTTGTAAACACCGCGCCGCTGCACACGCTGAATCTGAAGAAGAACCTTGCGACAAAGTTTTATTTCGACACGACTCTCAAGGAAGCCAAGGTGGACCTGTTTCAGGACGTTGATGGTGACGGTTCCGGCGACACGTTCAGCGCCACGATCAGCCCCGATGACGTTAAAAGCATCTGGCGGGCGGGGAAACTGCTCTGGGCCAGGTCGGCAGACGACAGGAAGATCCTGACCAGCATCAATGGTGTCAGCCTGCTGGCGGGCGACTTCACCTCGTCAGCCAACAAGACTACACTTCGCCCCTATCTGCAGGCAGCAGACGACACGGAAGCGGACAGAATCATCAGCTTCACCAGAGGAACCGACCAGAGCGGTTACCGCAAACGCAAGGTTGCCCCGGTTGCCGGAGACACCCCCAGGGAATGGAAACTGGGCGACATCATGTCCTCCACCCCAAGGATACAGTCCAATGTGCGCCAGAACGGCTACAACCTGGATTCGCCTTCCGGCTATGGCGACACCAGCTATTCCCTGTTTGTCAACAGCGCCAATTACAAGAAACGCGGCATGGTCTACGTAGGTGCCAATGACGGTATGCTGCATGCATTCAAGCTGGGCCTGCTGAATGTCAAGCCTAGCGGCAACATCAAGGCCACCCTGAGTGGCGCCAACCTTGGCAGGGAAGAGTGGGCCTATATACCCAGGAACGCTCTCCCTTTCCTGAAATACTATGCTGATCTCAAGTACAACCATATCTATTCGGTGGACGGCAACGTACAGATCTTTGACGCCAGCATCGCCAAGCCATCCGGATGCTCGGTAGACTACTGGAACTGCCCGAAAACGGCCGCAAGCAACTGGTCCAGCGTCTTGATCGGCGGCATGGGACTGGGAGGCGGGGTCCGCAACTTCGGCACGAACTGCAATGAGCTCAACAACTGTGTCAACGCCCCGACCGTAGACCCTGTCGATGCAACCAAAGGGCTGGGATATTCATCGTATTTTGCAATGGACGTCACAAACCAGTATTACGACTCAAGCGATACCCTGGCGGCCACTCCGAGCCTCTTGTGGGAATTTTCCCACCCGAACCTGGGATATGCCACCTCCGGCGTTGCCGTGGTACGCATCAACTCCAGGAGCGACAGCCCAGCCGGACGCAAAAACGGTCGCTGGGTAGGCATAATCGCGTCCGGCCCGACCGGTCCGATTGACACCACAAATCACCAGTTCATGGGACGGTCCGATCAGAACCTGTATATTTTCGTGATCGACCTCAAGGACGGCACACTCCTGTCAAGGGACGCCTCCAATAATCCCGGACCGATAGACACCGGCATTCCCAGGGCATTTGCCGGACCGATTGCAAACGGGGTTATTGATACGGACCGCTGGAACAAAAACGCCGGCAAAGGCAACTACCAGGACGATGCCATCTACATCGGCTACACCAGGGCCGACGGCAGCAGCCCCTTCACCTGGAGCAAGGGCGGAGTACTGCGAATGGTAATTCCGGAAGACACGGATCCTGACAACATAGACATCAGCAAGTGGAAGATCAGTACCGTGATCAACAACGTGGGACCGGTGACGTCATCCATAGCCAAAATGCAGGACCGCAAGAACCACAACCTCTGGCTCTACTTCGGAACCGGCCGCTATTACTTTGCAGGCGACGACCCATCCAATCAGCAGACACTGTACGCAGTCAAGGACCTCTGTTACAAGCCGGAGGTCAACAGGAGTGTCAGCTGCAACGCCGGCAGTGTTTCAACCAAGGACGATATCGACGATTGCGTCTGCGCGGCCAGCGGGGTATCCCCAGCCAGCGCACCGACCGGCGTGCCTGAGCTCAGCACTCTGTCACTCACCAACCAGAGTGGCAACAACATCAGTGATGCGCTTTCCCTTCTGGGCGGCAAGGGATGGTATATAAACATGTCCGGGGCCATTACCGGTTACAGCGCTGAACGCAACCTGACGGAACCGGTTACCCTGACCAATGGTTGTGTCATGTTCTCAACCTTCATGCCGACCAACGATGTCTGCAGTTTCGGTGGCAACAGCTATCTCTGGATGATGAAATATGATACCGGCTATACCGCGCCGGACACCTGCCTCCAAGGCAAGGCCGTGGTTCAGGTTTCCACCGGGGCTTTTGAACAGAAGGATCTCAGAACCATATTCAAACCGATCCCCCCCGGTCCTAACCCTCCTCCTGTTCCGCCAACGGATGATCCGAACGGAAACGGCTACAGGAGATCCATGGACCCGATGACCGGGAAGCAGGGAGAAAGCGCTCCGCCGGTTCTCTCTAAGAGCAACCTGAAACCGGCCAAGAAGATCGTACACATTCAGGAACGCTGACAATCATGGGAAGAGACGGTTTCTCATTGATCGAAATGATGGTAGTAGTGGCACTGATGGGCATTCTGCTCGCGATCGCCACGCTGTCGTTTAACGACTTTTCCAGGAAATCGAGAATTGAGGGCCAGGTTAAAACACTCTACAGCGACCTGGCCAATGTACGTTCAGAAGCGATGTTCAGGCGTGCAGGCCGCTTCACACAGATCACTCCGAATCTTTTCAGCGTGTATTCTTCAAACTCGCTTCTGGGACAACCTGTAAGAACAACAATATTGAAGAACACCGTAGTTACGAATGAATCCGAAGTCCGCTTCAACGAGCGGGGCCTGCTGGTGGATGCTGACGGACTGCTGTTGGATCACTCGATATTCATCTGCATTTCCGGCGACAACAGCGCCGGGCTGGACAGCATCATAATCGGAATGGCCAATATCCAGATGGGGAAACGCAATGGAGCCTGCGATCAAGCAAGCATCACAACCAAATAACGACGGTTTCACCCTGATAGAGGTGATGGTGTCGATCATACTCCTGATGGTAGGAATGCTGGGGCTGCTGGAAGCTCTTAACCTGGCTTCCCATCAGGTAGTCAAAAGCGGTCTCAGGAGCGAAGCGGTAAAGCTGGCAGAAAATCAAATGGTAGACTTGAAGATCAGGCCATATTATACCATATCGTCCGCATACCCCTTCCAGTCGATTTCCAGCAGAATCAGGGGAGGGGCGGGCAAATACCGCGTTTCCAGGAATTCGCGGGAGATTTCCACTGATATTTCAAAGGAACTTCTCGTCAGGGTGTCATGGAAATACGGGAACATGTCCACATTCCATGAGGTCCGAACCATCCGCACCTTCGACGATTCCAAAGACAAGCTGTAAATGACTTTGGACGGGAAAAATGCAATGAAGAATTCCAGAGGTTTTTCACTTATAGAGCTGATAGTCGTCTGCCTGATTATGGTGCTGGTAATTCTCATTACCAGCAGCGCCTTCGAGAAGATTATCTCCAAGTCAGGTCAACTGACCAAAGCCTCAAGGAGCAATATCGAAGGCATCGTCGGCCTGGAACTGATGCGGGCGGACCTGGAATCGACCGGCTTTGGCCTGCCTTGGTCATTTGGAGCTGCAATCAATTACTCGGAATGCAACGTCACCTCCGCCAGAACGCCAGGTATCGATCCAAAAACGGACTTCAACGACGCCCCATCCAATCCGCCACGGGCCATCATGTCGAAGATGGCAACGTCCGGCAGCGATTATCTGGTGCTAAAATCCGCGGCGGTCGGCGATGAACGGGCCTCCCGCAAATGGAGCTATATTGGTTATTCCTCCAGTGGAGCGATCCTGAGATCATACAGGGGCAGCGAAAACCTCGACGACAACGATCGCATTATTACGCTGAACATCGGTTTTGGAGCAGATGCGGCCAGCTCCGGCACCGCCAGACAGCTGGTTCCGACATCCAGCGGAGCATATTTCCATAACATCAATTCTGCCATTGCCGACCCCTCCCCCGGTGATACCAGCGAGTATTATGTCGCCTACGGCATCAGTTCCAGAAGTGATCCGGCCATGCCGTTCAACCGTGTCGACTACTATGTCTATCGCCCCTCGGGCGCCAACGCCATGTCCCAGAGCTGTGCCAGCGGCCCCGGCGTAGGCAACCTGTACCGGGCTACAATAAATCACTCGAACGGCCTCTACAATGAGACGCCGTTACTGACCTGTGTTCTTGACATGCAGGTTTTCTATATGCGCGACCAGAACAACGATGGCAACCTGCGACCGGAAAAATCACTGACAGGACTGAGTTCGCAGCAGATCAGGGAGCAGGTCAAAAGCATCCAGGTAAGCATACTGTCACAAGAAGGGGGGATGGACCGCAACTACACCTATCCTCGAGACAGCATTACCTTCGGTTTGTACAACCAGTCCGGCAGCCTGGTTAAAACATGGGATGACAGCATGCTGAAAGCGGCTGCCGGCGACAACTGGAAGAATTATCGCTGGAAGGTATATACGATTGCTGTACAACCCAAGAACCTGAACAAATAGAACCGCCCCGGGGCCAGTAAATGAAACTGCTTGACAGCAACAAAGGCATGGCACTTATAACAGCTCTGATGTTGACACTCATTGGCCTGACAATGATCCTGTCACTGCTTTACATCGTTTCGCAGAACATCAGTGCTTCGGGCGCCCAGAAACGTTATGAAAGCTCCCTGGAAGCAGCCCATGGCGGGGTTGACATACTGTCAAGGGAAATCATCCCGCGCCTGTTCAAAGGCGACTCGGTAGCCGACATCACCGGCAATTACAACACGATGTTAAGTACATACATGAGCATTCCTTCAAGCCTCTGCCTGAACGACAAGCTGACAAAGAAGAGGTCGGAATGGACTAATTGCAGCACCGATTCAGCCGATATAGATGCCAAGAAATCCTTCGATGTATCGCTTACCCTGAAAAATGTAGATCTGGCACAACCCGGTTTTACTGTATATTCCAAGATAACCGACACCGCGCCAGGCAATACCGACAATTCCGGAATCGACTACCTCGAAAACGGTGCCAGCGTTACAGCCGCAGGTACAGGCGCCAATCCCAAGCATATTCCATACATGTATCGCATCGAAGTTCAGGGTGAAAGTGAAAGCAACGCAAAAGAGCGCGCAAAGCTCTCCGTGCTCTACGCCTACTGAGCGCCCCGGACTGTTTCAAGCTTGGCTCAAGGACTGACTTCCGGGGCACCGGGGAGACACTTTTACACGACAGGAACACACAGCTGCAGGGCGGAATAATCTTGCATCAGCCACCCTTTATATGCTAGCTTTTTAAAGTTTTTGATCACACTTAATTGCAGTAAAAAAGGAGCGTTACGTGAAAACCATTACCACCGTTAAACTGCTGACCACCGCCCTCTGCGCGGTTGCACTATTTGGCTGCAAAGGCGGCTCACCTGCCGGCGAAACCGGTTCGGCCGACAAAAAAACAGGCAAGGTCATGGCCGAAGTAAATGGCGGCACCATCACCACCGGCGACTTCGAGCGCGAGCTCAAGAATCTGCCCGAATATCTGAAAGCAATGGCCGACACCCCTCAGGGTCGCAAGGAGATGCTTGACACGATGGTGATTCGTGAGCTGATCCTGCAGCAAGCTTCCAAGGACGGACTGGATAAGGGACCAGAGATCGCCGAGAAACTCCAGGACCTCAAAAAGCGGCTGATCGTCGAAGCATACCTCAAGAAAAAGGTAGAAACCGAATCCAATGTTTCTGACGAGGATCTGAAGAAATTCTACGAGCAGAACAAGGACAAGTTCAAGACCGGAGAGCAGATAAAGGCCAGCCATATCCTGGTAAAGACCGAGAAGGAGGCCAAGGACATCCTGGCGCAGATAAAAGCCGGCGGCAATTTCGAGGAACTGGCCAAGAAGAGCTCTGTTGACTCATCTTCAGCCAAGGGGGGCGACCTGGGGTGGTTCGGCAAAGGCAGCATGGTACCGGCTTTCGAAAAGGCAGCAATGGCTCTCAAGGAAGGCCAGGTATCGGATGTGGTCAAGTCTGATTTCGGCTTCCATATCATCAAGCTGACCGGCAAACGCGCGGCAGGCATCCGCCCGCTCGAAGAGGTGAAGGATCAGATCAAGGGAGCAATCATGCCTTCCAGACAGCAGGAAGTATTCCAGAAGATCAAGGAAGAGCTGAAGAAGACCGCCAAGGTGACCGTCAAGGAAGATGTTCTCAACGAGATGAGCGGCAAGCCGGCCGAGGCAGCCAAACCGGCCGCCGCACCTGAAAAGAAGTAATCTCGTTTTCGCACAGGCAGCATAACCGCGAGGGTGGGCATCAAAAGTCCACCCTCCTGTTTTTTAAAATGGAACGGATGAGACACTATGAAAAAGATTACTCTGCCCCTGTTGTTGGCAACCATGCTGTTTCTGGCTCCAGGCCATGCCACGGCCGCCGTGATCAACGCGATAGCGGCAATAGTAAATGATGAGGTTGTCACGCTGTACGAAGTCAACCGCGAAGCGCAGCCGGTCATCAACGAGGCTGAAAAGCGCTCGGCGATTGACAACGCCACTCGCAGCCAGATCCGGCGCATAGCGCTCGACCGTCTGGTAGAGAAAAAACTGGTAGAGCAGAAGGTCCGCGAACTGAACATCAAGGTATCCGAGGAAGAGGTGCGCCAGGCCATCGAGGACGTCAAGCGGCAGAACAACATGCCCAACCAGGAAGCACTGGTTTCTGCGCTCGCCAACCAGGGGTTGTCCTTTGACCAGTATCGCAGCCAACTGCAGGAACAGATCGAAAAGCTGAAACTGATCAGCATGGAGGTTCGCGCCAAGATCCATGTCAGCGATACCGAAATGCACGAGTACTATAACGCCAACAGCTCGAAATACACCGAGGACGAGACCTTCCGGGCCAGGCATATCTTCTTCAAGACCAGCGAAAAGGCTCCGGCGGACGAGATCAAGCGCACCATGACCACTGCGCTGATGGTGCTGGCCGAGGCCAAGAGCGGCAAGGATTTCGCAGAACTGGCCAAAAGCTACTCCGAAGACCCGGCCGCGCGCAAGGATGGCGGTGACCTGGGTACATTCAAAAAAGCGGACATGCAGACGGAACTGGGCAATGCAATTTTGACCATGAAACCCGGCGATGTCAGCGAGTTGGTATATACCCCGGTCGGATTCCACATCATCAAGCTTGAAGAACGTATCAGCGGCAAACTGAAACCGTTCGAAGGGCTTAAAAACGAGATCGAGGAAGCGATCTACCGCAAGAAGTCCGAGGAGCGCTACAGCCAGTGGGCCAAGGACCTGCGTGCCAAAGCAAGCGTGGAAGTGAAGGACCTGAACGGGTTACTGTAACGGTCCTGCCGGATACGAACAGAAACAGCCGCTGCCCCCTCTCGGGACAGCGGCTGTTTTTTTGAACGTTGCAGAAATTACAGGCTAATCCCGCCGTCGCAGGTGGGCCAGGAATTCATCACAGGTGAGCTGTTTTTTGCTTACCAGGTGAGCCACTTCACGACTCATGGCAAGTTTTTCACCGGGCTTCATCTCGTCTTTCAACAGCACGAAAATCGGCGTGTTGCTGCTGTACGGATACAACCTGAACTTTTCCAGCAGTTCAAACGCGGACATATCCGGCAGCATGTGGCTGCAGAAAGCCATGTATTTGGGGTGGATCGATGTTAGCGCCAGAGCCTCCTTGCCGGTGTAGCCCTTGACGACCTCGAATCCGATTGACTCTATCGCCTTGGAGAGTTTCTCCTCACCGGTCCTGGAAACGACCAGCGCCTGAAGATCCCAGGTTTCCGCCTCCTCGGTCAGCCCATATACCGCCAATCGTTCAAGCAGATGCTGTTCATCAATCGGAAGCATGAAGAATCCGGCCACGGGGAAAACACCGCCGACCTTGCCCATTTCACTCAGAAACACCGTCAGGACAGGGATGTTGCGGGTTGCCGGAGAGCCTTTTATCCTCAGCAGCAGTCCCCAGCCATCGTCTGAAAACGGCGATATGTCCAACACGATTCCCAGCGGCCGCCCATGCTCAAGATTGTCATACGTCTCCAACCGGCAGCTGTAGCCGCCAGCTTCCAGGTATGACGTAATAACAGCTTCACGCCCGTCACCGGGCCGTACACCAAGTATCCAGAGTTCGCTGCGTGGTTCGCCTTTATGTGCCATGGCCGCTCCCGTTGCATATCAATAATCATGGAATGCCTTCTCATACCAGAAAACAGTCCCTAAAACCAGATTAATCAGACAATGTTATTCCATCGAATAACGTTCCAGCACCTTGTCGATTATGTTGGATGTTGATTTTCCGTCAACGAACGAAACCAGTTCCACCCTTCCGCCGTATTGCTCCACGATATCCCTGCCCACCACACCATCAAGAGAATAATCTCCGCCCTTGACCAGTATCTGCGGTTTCAGGGCCTTGATCAGCTCAAGCGGCGTATCCTCATCGAATATCGTGACATAATCGATGCAGTAAAGCGCTGCCAGAATATGGGCCCGCTCGTCCTCGCCAATCAGAGGGCGTTTTGCCCCTTTCAGACGTCGCACCGAAGCATCGCTGTTGAGTCCCAGAACCAGCAGGTCACCCAGGTCGCGAGCTTTCTGCAGGTATTTCACATGTCCGGCATGCAGCAGGTCGAAGCAGCCGTTGGTGAAGACTACCTGCCTCCCCTTGGCCTGCTCCGCTGCAATCAGCAACGCCAGCACGTCCCGGCTCTTTATTTTCGAATCACTGTCGTGGTGGCTCAAAGCCACCACCTCGATGATTTCCTGTGGCGTGACAATCGATGTGCCAAGCTTGCCGACAGCGATTCCGGCGGCAACGTTGGCAAGCCGCGCCGCCTCAACCATCCCGCAACCGGATGCCATGCCCACCGCCAGCGCCGCCAGCACAGTGTCTCCGGCGCCGGAGACATCGAACACCTCACGGGCGACTGTAGGGATATGCACCGCCTCATCCCCCTTCGTAAAAAGCGACATCCCCTCTTCACTGCGGGTTATCAACAGGTGCCGCAGTCCGGCTGTCTCCATGATCACATTTGCAGCCTTTGCCAGCGTGTCTGCATCGCGGATAGCGACACCGGAAGCAGCCTCTGCCTCCTTGCGATTGGGAGTCAGCAGGGTCGCCCCGCTGTAACGGATATAGTCATTCCCCTTCGGATCCACCAGCACCGGTATACCGGATTCAGCAGCCAATGCGACAATCGCTGCGATAACCGCCGGCGTCAGCACCCCCTTGCTGTAATCCGACAGCACGATTACCCTGAACTCACCGATATGGGCTGCAACCCAGTCGCAGATCCGCTTTTCAAAGTCGGACGGCAACGCCTCGCGTGATTCGCGGTCTATGCGCACTATCTGCTGATTGGCCGCAACCACCCGTGTCTTGCGGCTGGTGCGGCGGCTGGGGTCAAGGAATATCGAATCGGTGGCAACATTCCGCCGGCCGAACTCCTTCAGCAGCGACCAGCCGTTCTGGTCATCGCCGATCACCGAACAGACCGCCACCTGCGCTCCCAGCGCCACCAGGTTGTTCACCACGTTGCCGGCTCCACCCAGGCGCAGCTCTTCGCGCAGGACATCGACGACCTGCACAGGAGCCTCCGGAGAAATGCGCTCGGCCTTGCCCCACAGGTATTCATCCAGCATCAGGTCACCAACCACCAGACAACGGATTTCGGCAGCATGTGAAAAAAGCGATTCGACCGCTTTGCGATCCATTATTCCTCCGATAACGTGAAATCTGTCCGTTAAGCGAACATCGCTTTTTCGAGCAGGTCGCAGACGATATGAATGATGATTCCGTGCCCTTCCTGAATGCGGGGAGTGTCTTCGCTGGGAACAACCAGAGCCAGGTCGCACAGCTCCTTGATGCAGCCGCCATCCTTTCCGAGCAGTCCGGCCGTGCGGCACCCTTTTTCACGGGCCAGTTCCAGTGCATTCCGCACGTTGGCGGAATTGCCGCTGGTCGATATGCCGATCAGCATGTCACCGGTCACAGCCAGGGCCTCTACCTGGCGCCGGAACACCAGATCGAAACCGTAGTCGTTGCCGATGGCGGTCAGGATCGATGTGTCCGTGGACAGTGCGATGGCCGGCAGGCCGCGGCGCTCCATCTTGAAGCGGCCGACGATTTCTGCAACAAAATGCTGTGAATCAGCCGCCGAACCTCCATTCCCCATCACCAGCAGCTTCCCTCCACGCCTGAAGGTATCAACCAGCAAGATGGCAAGCTCGGCGATCGCCGGTGTCATTTCACGTTCGATGCGTTCGACCAGGTTGCGATGAGCCTGCAACTGGGCACTGATTTCCGGAATCATTCCGACACCTCCTTGCTTTGAGTCTGTTTATTGGTGGATCGCTCCGAGATCGATTCCATAAGCGCACCGATGGAGACTGCGTTATCCGCTCCGGGGAAGGGCACCCCTTCGCATCCGCGCACCGCCACCATATCCGGCAGCTCCTTCCCGAGAGCTGCCACCCTTTTCTGCAAATCTCTTTGCGGAAAAAGCATGGACAAACCGCAGAGTTCGATGCCGGTATGCAACCCGTTCCACCCCATGCGCCGGAAATCCGAGTACTGGCGGCTGTGCAGCAGCAGGGTGAAATGATGTCCCTGGCGGGCGCCGTCCAGAATCGCTTCCACTGTGTCGCTCAATGATCCGGCCTGGGCTTCCTTACCGAAATAAACAACATAGTCACGCGCAGCCCCCCAACGGGCGATGTACGCGATACGGCTGCCGTTAATCATCTCGGCACGACGCGCCGCGGACCCGAACGAAGCCTCTTCACCGCAGGCCACAACCGTCCGGTTGGTGATAAAGGTCCGGTAGCCCTTGTCAGCGGTCCGCCGCACGTACTCCCTGAGACACCATTCACCGCCATCCAGCTGTTCATCAAAACCGCCGGCCATAATCCGCATCTCGCCACGCAGCAGCAAGACCGAAAACGAGACCGTGCAGCTTTCCATCAACGTACAGCCCGGTACCAACGGAGGAAGAGCCGGAGCGCTTTTACCGGTAAACATCGGCGACATTATGCCGGCGTTGACTGTTTCGGCATCGCCAAGCAGCGCGTTGAGCCACCCCGCACAAACCATCACATGCGGACGAACGATGACTGCGAAATCGCTGTCGGAGCGGGCCAGCCCCATATTTATGGCCGGCACCAGTCCGATATTGCGTTCGGACTTGATAAACAGGCCGGCCTCGCCGAGCGGTTCGGAAAACTCCTCCAGCATCAGCTCGGTTTCGCGACTGCTGCCGTTATCAACGATAATCAGGCGCGCATCCGCTGAATGTTCAAGTATGGCCGCCAGACAGGCACGAGTCTCAAAAGGGTTATTCCAGACCGGAACGATTATGTCAACGGTGGGAGATGTCATAAGAAACCAGGGGAGAAGAATAATGCCGGGGGACGGCAATCGGAAAGCACCTCTTACCATCCCCCGTGTTGTACCAGTTCCATATCAAAGCCCTCTCTTCGTTGGCTCGTCTTCGGCAGCTCAACGTACGTATCTGTACGCCTCGCTGCCTCAATCCTCGCCGCCTTGAGATCATCTTTGATCTGGAATTGGAATTATATCGCGATTGTCAGGAAGAGATCGAAACGCGCCTTAACAGGTCGAGCTCGTCCAAAACCTTGCCGGAGCCGAGACAGACACAATCAAGCGGGTTTTCGGCAATCAGCACCGGGACCTTGGTAACCTCGCGCAGCAGCAGATCAAGGTTCCGCAGCAGAGCGCCGCCGCCTGCCAGGAATATGCCCTGATCAACGATATCGGCAGCCAGCTCCGGCGGAGTTTTCTCCAGGCAGATGCGGACAGTATCAACTATCGAGTTTACCGCCTCTTTGAGAGCATCGCGGATTTCGTCAGAATTGACCTTGATGGTTTTGGGAATTCCGGAAACCAGATCGCGCCCCTTGACTTCCATTTCCAGAGTTTCGGGGCCGGGGTAGGCCTCCCCGATTTCAATCTTTATCTTTTCCGCCCAACGTTCGCCAATCTGCAGGTTGTATTTCTTGCGGATATACTGGACGATCGCCTCATCCATCTTGTCGCCCCCCATGCGGGTGGACTGGGCATAAACGACACCGGCCAGCGATATCACCGCCACCTCGGTGGTACCTCCGCCGATATCTACAATCATGTTGCCCGAAGCCTCGGTGATCGGCAGACCGGCTCCGATGGCGGCCGCCATCGGCTCTTCGATCAGGTAGACCTCGCGTGCGCCGGCCGACTCGGCCGACTCCTTAACCGCACGTTTCTCCACCTGGGTGATACCGGACGGGACGCAGATGACAATCCGTGGACGAACCAGGGTCTTGCGATTGTGTACCTTGTGGATGAAATAGCGCAGCATCTCCTCGGTAATGTCGAAATCTGCAATGACTCCATCCTTCATCGGACGGATCGCGGTAATTGAGCCCGGCGTACGGCCCAGCATCTGCTTGGCCTCCATGCCGACCTTCAGCACCTTCTGTTGTCCGCTGGGCATCTTCTGAACTGCGACAACGGACGGTTCGCGCACTACAATTCCTTTTCCCTTCAGGTAGACCAGGGTATTGGCGGTCCCCAGGTCGATTGCAAGGTCATTGGAAAACATCCCAAACAGGTAATCAAACATTTTCAGCATTATAATCTGATCCTTTCGATGATCATGTCAGGTGGGTAAAATGGCGCAAAAGAATAGCAGAGTCGGAAGGGTTTATGCAAGCTGGAATATGCCGTGGCGTGTAGCGCTGTCAAATGGTTATCTTGAACTCTGCGCCTCCCACCACATTCATGGCGCTTATCACCCCGCTGAAGGATCGCTCGATGATACTGCGCGACATATACAGCCCGATGCCCGATCCATTCTGTTTCGAGGACACATATGCGTCGAAGATCCGCTCAAGCATATCGGGAGCGATCCCGCCTGCGTTATCACGGATTGTGACCACAGCCCTGCCCTGTTCACGGGTGACGGACACCTCAACCTTCGGGGCTCCAATATTTTTCCCCTGGAAAGCGTCATTCGCATTCTGCAGGATATTCATGAAAACCTGGGTAAGTTCATTCGGCGGACCGGTCAGCCACGAGTTCTCCTCGACGTGGCTTGTGAGCGTTATCCCGCTGTGGAGATAGGAGTGTTTCACAAACGAGAGAGCCCGTTCCACTTCGGCCGCCAATGAAAATGAGCGGATCGGTTTGCGGGGTGAAAAGAAGTTTCTGAAATCGTCGATCGTATTGGACATGAAACGGATCAACTCCATGGAACGGGCCGTCCCCTGCTCCATCTCCTCGTCAGTCAAGGGCCGGATCCTGTGGGAGTACTGCATTTCCTGGATATTGAGGGCAAGGTTGTTCAGCGGCTGCTTCCACTGGTGGGCGACATTTCCGATCATCTCACCCATGACCGCCTCACGGGCCTGATGCATCATCACCCGATCCTTCTCAAGATTGGCCCTGACTTCACGTTCAACACGGTCAGCAAGCGTTTGATTGATTTCCTGCAACTGGATCTGGTTGGCGAGCAGATTTTCACGAGACTGGATCAACTGGACAAAAAGCGGTTTGATGCGATATATGCCGACAACCATTAACAATGAAATCAGCAGGCCAAGCAACTCGACCGTCATGTCACCCCGGCTGTAGCCATTCAATATGTGCAGCAACGCAACAGCTCGCCGCACACCCATTATCAGCAGACCGCCGGCCACCAGGCTCCATGCCGCTATCACGCCGCTGAGACGTATCAGACGTAACGCCAGAATCGCCGCTGCAAACTGGAACAGAATCGAAAACAGCATGACGATCAGAATGGTATTCGCTCGGTCCACCGGTCAGACCTCTATCCTGAATTCCGCACCACCATTCAGATTGCGGGCTGTCAGACTTCCTCCCATGTTCAGCTCGATTATAACCTTGGACATATAGAGACCTATACCGGAGCCCTTGTCCGGCTCACGGGTAGTGAAATACGGATCAAATATTTTCGGCATGATTTCATCCGGAATGCCGCCGCAATTGTCACGCACATAGACCACGGAACGACCGTTTTCGATGGTTGCGACAATATCAATGCACGGATCTGGCACACAACGTTCGACACAGGCCTCGCATGCATTGGCGATCACATTCAGCAGCACCTGGGAATACTCGCTGGGATAACCGGTCACAGCAACATCCTGATCGGCCGAGATCGTGACACGCATGCCGCGATTCTCAATAGCTGCAGAAACGAACTCCAGAGCACGCCTGACTGCGCTGTTGATGTAGAATACCTGTTTTTCCTTGTCCTCCCTGAAAAAATTACGAAAATCGTCAATGGTGCGGGACATGTGCATGATGACCGCCATCGCCTTACGGGTTTCGCTCTCCATCTCGTCATGGCTGATGGTTCCGGATTCGTATGAAAGCTGGAGATTCTGGATGATCAGCCCGATGTTATTGAGTGGCTGCCGCCATTGGTGAGCTATATTATTGATCATTTCCCCCATCGCGGCCAGGCGGCTCTGCTGAATCAACATCTGGTCCTTTAATCGCAGATCGTTCACCGCGCTGACGACCCGTTCCTCCAGCGATTGATTCAGGCGTTCCAGTTCATCCTGCGTCGCCTCGCGCTCCGACACTTCTTCCTCAAGCTGCTCCGCCTGTTCTAACAGCTCGAACTCGATCTGCTTGCGATCAGTGATATCCTGGTTACTGGCCCGCCACCCCCAGGAACGGCCATCCCGGGTATGGACCTGCCGGCAGGTATGACCGATCCAACGTACCTCGCCATCCTTTTTCACGATTCGGATCTCGATCGGCAGAACCCGGCCGTTTTCATCGATCTGGTGGGTGTGGTGCCTGAAACTTTCCCGGTCCTCAGGATGGATGACGCGGTAGAGCAATTCACGGTCATTGACAAACTCTTCCGCTCCATATCCGGTGATCTCGTAGGCGGAAGGAGACACGTACTCGAAGGAGTCATCGGGCAAACGCCAGTATTCCCAGTCCGAAGCAAAATCAGCCACTATTTGCAGACGCGCATCGTTTTCCTCCTGCGCCTCCTGCGCCGCCTGCCTCTCGGCGATTTCCTGTTCCAGTTTCAGGTTAGACAGGTGCAGCTCGTTCTCAACCAGTTTCTGGGCACGGGCGCTGCGGGAGAGCTGATTCGCTCCCGCGCCGATCACACCCAACCCCATTAGCAGCATCAGCCCATGGCCGACAGCGCTGCCCTGAAGTCCGCGATGCGCAGCGGCTTCCAGACCGGTCAGCGATATCGAGATACTAAGGCCGCCACGGATCTCGCCGACCTTGTATCCATAAACAGCATGGCATTTGAGACAGGAATGGGTCGTGACGAGCGGGCGGATCAAGCGCATGAAGCGTTCTCCGCCCGATTCCTGTACCTCGCTGACCTCCTTGGCGCCCTTTTCAAGGGCAATCAGGCTTTCCCGTTCCCAGGGATCCGGTCCGTTTTCAGGACGGATCGGATTCAGGCTGGTCAAATGGGCACGTCCGACAAACCTGTTCTCCAGTGCCATCTCATAAACCTGGCGGG
This sequence comes from Geobacteraceae bacterium, assembly GCA_032469775.1. Taxonomy (GTDB): domain Bacteria; phylum Desulfobacterota; class Desulfuromonadia; order Geobacterales; family Pseudopelobacteraceae; genus JACRCG01. The sequence continues at coordinate 50,134 of JAWDJY010000014.1, forward strand.
TCATATAGGCCGGATTCAGCAGGGTCAACTTGCGTCCGTCAGTGGTGGTTACATCACGATCAGGCAAATGGGCCAGGGCGGGGTTGGGGGGATACTTCTCGGAGGGTTCCATATACAGGCCACTCTGCATCGAAGCCCAGCGGCGATACATTATATCCCGCTCAATAGCTGCCCTGGCCTCGGCGCGGCCGAATTCGACAATTTCATGATCGTGCTGCCGATACGACCACCAGAATGAACCGGCTATCACCAGCATCCAGCCAAGCGCCAGAACCAGGACATAGGTTCTGATTTTCCTACCGTGAGCCCCATCCATTTCGTTCAAGTATATCGATCCAGTCGAGGCCTGCATGTAACTCCCCTGTTATCGGCAGCTGATTGACCTTAAAGTTATCACATATTATCCGTTTGACAATCTCAAATATAAAGGCGCTGCCAACTGGCCTGATCGCCCCCGATTCCTTGACATTCAGGGTTGATATCTGTAGTTTATGACAGTTTTTACGAATTATGAGCGGAGGCAGTATCCCATGGAGTATAAAGACACGCTAAACCTACCACAGACCGATTTCCCGATGAAAGCCAACCTGAATCAGCGCGAGCCGGAAATGCTTTCAAAATGGGAACAGATCGGACTCTACGCAAAGCTGGAGCAGGCCGCGCCAGGCAAGCAGAGCTACATCCTGCACGATGGCCCCCCCTACGCCAACGGACACATTCACATCGGCCACGCACTGAACAAGACCCTCAAGGATATCGTCCTGAAAGTCAAGCGAATGGAAGGATTCCATGCCCCCTATGTGCCGGGCTGGGATTGCCACGGCCTTCCGATCGAACTGCAGGTGGAAAAAAACCTGGGTTCAAGGAAGAACCAGATCAGCAAGCTGGAGATGCGCCGCGAATGCCGCACATACGCGGCCAAGTTCGTTGACATCCAGCGCGAGGAATTCAAGCGGCTCGGCATCCTCGGCGATTGGGAGAATCCCTATCTGACCATGAACTATGAATACGAGGGACTGACTGCGGCCGAGCTTGCCCGTTTTGCCCACAACGGCGGGCTGTACCGCGGCCGCAAGCCGGTGCACTGGTGTTCCTCCTGTGTAACCGCGCTGGCCGAAGCCGAGGTGGAATATGCCGACCACACCTCCCCGTCGATCTTCGTCCGCTTCGCGCTGCAGGACGACCTTTCGGCAGAGATTCCTGCCCTGGCCGGCAAACAGGCCTATGTTGTGATCTGGACCACTACCCCCTGGACGATCCCGGCCAACCTGGCGGTGGCGATGCACCCGGAGTTCGACTATGTGGCGCTGGAAACCGAAAAAGGCGTTCTGATCGTAGCCGAAGGGCTCAAGGATTCTTTCCTGGCGACCACCGGACTGAGCGGCCAGGTCATCGCCACCTTCCAGGCCGGATTGCTGGAGCGCAAGCGCTGCAAACACCCTTTTTACGATCGCGACTCGATCGTGCTTCTGGGCGATCACGTCACGCTGGAAGCAGGCACCGGATGCGTCCACACCGCTCCCGGCCATGGCCAGGAAGACTACGAACTGGCCCTTAAAGAGGGACTGGAGATCTACAATCCGGTCGACAACCACGGCAAATATCTTTCAACGGTCGAGTTCTTCGGAGGCCAGCAGGTGTTTGCCGCCAACCAGAGCGTAATCGACAAGCTGATCGAAGTGGATGCCCTGCTGCAGACATCCAAGATCAGCCACTCCTACCCTCACTGCTGGCGCTGCAAGAAACCGATCATCTTCCGCGCCACCGAACAGTGGTTTATCAGCATGAAGTCCAACGACCTGCGCGCAAAGGCCCTGGAAGCCATCGACCAGGTGCAGTGGATTCCGAAGTGGGGACGTGAGCGCATCTACGGCATGATCGAAAACCGCCCCGACTGGTGCGTTTCGCGCCAGCGTTCCTGGGGAGTGCCCATCACGGCCTTTTCCTGCAGCGCCTGCGGAGAATATATCGCCGACGGCGCTATCATGGACCATGTGGCTCAGATTTTCAAAAAAGAGAGTTCGGATGTATGGTTCGACTGGAGCGCGGAAAAGCTGCTGCCCAAAGGTGCTACCTGCCCCAAATGCGGCGCTGCCAGCTTTGAGAAGGAGAACGACATCCTCGACGTCTGGTTTGATTCGGGTGTCTCGCACGCAGCCGTGCTTGAGCCGAATCCCGGGCTGCAATCCCCGGCGGACCTGTATCTGGAGGGGAGCGACCAGCACCGCGGCTGGTTCCATTCATCGCTGCTGGAGAGTGTCGGCACTCGCGGTACGGCCCCCTACAAGAGCGTCCTGACCCACGGCTTCGTGCTGGACGGCCAGGGGCGCAAGATGAGCAAGTCGGTTGGAAATGTCGTCGCCCCTGAAGACGTGATCAAGAAATTCGGCGCCGATATACTGCGGCTGTGGGTCGCAGCCATGGACTACCGTGACGACACCCGCATCTCCCAGGAGATCCTGACCCGCGTTGCGGAAGCCTATCGACGCATCCGCAACACCTGCCGCTACATCCTCGGCAATATCTCTGACTTCGCCCCGGAGACCCAATCCGTTGCATTTGCGGACATGCCGGAAATCGACCGTTGGGCCCTGCACCAGCTGGAGCTGCTCAAGGAACGGGTAATGACGGCCTATCAGGATCTGGAGTTTCACGTCATCTACCAGGACGTCAATGCCTTCTGCACGGTCGAAATGAGCGCTTTTTACCTGGATATCCTCAAGGACCGCATGTACACCAGCAGGGCCGATTCACTGCAGCGATTGAGCGCCCAGACCGTTATGTACAACATCCTCGACACCCTGGTGCGCATCATGGCGCCGGTACTTTCCTTCACCGCGGATGAAGTCTGGCAGTTCATGCCGGGCAGCAGGGAGGAAAGTGTTCACCTGGCGGAATTCCCCGCGCTCAATCCGGAATGGAAAGACGACCTGCTGGTTTCCCGCTGGGAGCGGATCATCAAGGTACGCTCCGATGTCTCCAAGGCGCTGGAACTGGCCCGGGTTTCCAAGACCATCGGCCATTCGCTGGACGCTGCGGTCTACATCACGGCTCAACCGGAGCTTTCCGGCTTCCTGCGCGAATACGAAAACGAGCTTTCTAGCATTTTCATCGTATCCAAGGTCGTACTGGCTGACGAGCTGACCGGCGACTGCTGGTCCTCGGAAAACATCGAAGGGCTCAAGATCCGGGTAAGCGCAGCACCGGGAGACAAATGCGAGCGCTGCTGGTATTACAGCGAAGAGCTGGGAACCGATGCGGCACACCCAGCCATCTGTCCCAAGTGTACTGCAGCAGTTGCATAGAAACCAGAACGGAGCGGATATGAATCTGGAAATACTCGCCAAAGATATGATGACACCCAGCGTGATCAGCACTTCACCGGACGCAATCCTGATGGATGTAATCCAGAAGATGATTGATCAGCGCTATTCCTGCATCGTGGTAGTGGATAATCAGCGTCCGATAGGCATCATTACGGAACGGGACATCGTGCGCCTGATGGCGCAGTACATGACCAACAAGCCGCAGTGCCCGGTCAGGGTAATGGATGTCATGTCGGTGCCGGTTGCAACAATTACCGAAGACACAAGCCTGTTTGAGGCGCTGGTAATTTCCTCGGCCCAGAAAATACGCCACCTTCCGGTAGTAAATGAGACCGGGCAGCTGCTTGGACTTGTAACCCAATCCGACCTGGCCAAGGTTCATTTCCAGATTTTTGAAAAGCAGCGAGAAATCATCGAGCATTCCGTAATTGAAAGGACCCAGGAGCTGCAAAAAGCCAATGAACAGCTCAAGTCGCTTTCGATGATGGACTCGTTGACCACTCTCGGCAACCGTAGAGCAATGGAAGTCGACCTGGAACATACCCATTCGCAGGCCATGCGCTACAATCGCTCATATTCGGTTGCACTGTTCGACATCGATTTCTTCAAGCTTTTCAACGACTCCTACGGACACAAGGCTGGCGACAACGCTCTCAGGACCGTCTCGGAGCACCTTCTGTCAAGCATCCGCAAGTGTGATCGGCTTTATCGCTATGGAGGCGAGGAAATTCTGCTGCTGATGCCCGAAACGTCACTGTACGGGGCATTGATTCTGGCAGACCGGATCCTGGCCAGCTGCAAAGGGCTTAACATACCACACGAGAAAAGCAAATTCGGATTTCTGACAATGAGTTGCGGCGTTGCCTGCCAGGTGGAGGAAAACGGATATGACTGTTGGGAAGGCCTGGTCGATCTGGCGGACCGCGGCCTGTATGCGTCCAAGAACAACGGCCGCAACCAGGTAACCATCATCCCCCCCGAGGACGCCAACGACGACAGCGTCCCCAGACTGCACGGAAACCAGCCATGAACAATCGCTACGCGCTGTTTGCCGCCATTTCCACGTTTGGAATCATAATCGACCAGATCACCAAGGTCTATATCGACCGCAGCATGCAGCTGTTCGACTCGATCCCGATCATCGAAAACTTTTTCCATATCACCTATGTCCGTAACAGGGGAGCCGCTTTCAGTTTCCTTTCCAACGCATCCTGGAGGTTGCCGTTCTTCATCACGGTTTCCATGATCGCCGCGCTGGTGATTCTGATTGCTTTCCGCAAGCTGAGGGACGACCAGCGCCTGGCCCAGATCTCGCTGGCAATGATATTTTCCGGGGCTGTCGGCAACCTGATTGACCGGATACGGCTGGGTGAAGTGATCGACTTCCTTGATGCGCATTGGTACCAGCATCACTGGCCGGCTTTCAATGTGGCCGACTCGCTGATCTGCGTAGGGGTTTTTCTGCTGGCGATAGACATGCTGCTGGAGGAAAAGCGCCTGAAAACGGCCTGACTCAAACAACAAGGCCCCGCCGGAACCTGATCCTGCGGGGCCACTGCAACATCAATTACAACCACAATCATCCTACAAAATGTTCCCCGCCGGCATAGACGTCCCGTAGATTACCGCTTTGAACGATGCGCTCCAGCAATCCTTTTTCACCGGAATCAGATATTTCCACCACCTGAAAATCAGCCCGCATGCCAACCTGCAGTGAACCGTGGCTGGCGGATATCTTCAGTGCGGAAGCGGCGCCACTGGTGACCATGCGCAGCACATCCTGCGCCGTAAGGTCATTGGGAAAGGTCTCCAGCGCATAGCGCATCTCGTCCCACAGGGAAAGGGAGTCATTGCTGGCCAGCGAATCGGTGCCCAGCGCAAGCGGAATGCCGAGTTTCCTGAACAGCGCGACCGGGGCTAGCCCCACGTCCAGCTTGTCATTGCTGCGCGGGCAGAGTGCGATGCTGACCCCGCGTTCCTTCAATATGCGGGCGTCGGCCAGATTGACGTGGACGCAATGCACCGCCAGCGTATCCGGCGTCAGCAGTCCATGGCGGTCAAGCAGCTCCGTCGAAGTACAGCGGCGCGGATGGGTAAGATAGCGTTCCCAGTCCACAAAGGGGTAGAAGTCACGAGCCAGCGCACCGCTGGAGTCAAAGACGAAGTCGGTCTCGGCGGAGGACTCGGAGAGATGGATTGTCAGCGGCAGTCCATGTTCCAAGGCCGATTTACTGACCGTTGGCAGATGTTGCTCTCCGATCGTGTAGGGTGAATGGGGCGAAAGTCCGGCCGCCATCGAACCGCCGGCCGCGGAAGCGGCAGCGGCCAGCGCGCCGGACAGTTTGTCGTTGAATCGCCCCTGCTCCTGTCCCAGCACTTCGAAATACAGCCGGCCGGTTAATCGGGAGGCGCCGTATAGGCCGGCCAGAGCCGGGTTGGTGACAATCTCGCCTACCGCCGTGGTGCCGGATTCAAGACACATCCGTATCCCCTCCCGAAGCGAAGGAGGATAATCATCGGGAGTCAGGCCGCGGGCAATCTTGATCAGCTGGATGATCCAGTCAGTAAAGCTGCGCGGATTGTAATCGATATTGGTTCGCAGACGCCAGGAAGAAAAATGGGTCAGTTCGAGATGTGTATGGGCATTGATAAAGCCTGGCAGGATGGCGCAGCCGGGATATTCCCGCACCGGTTCGGAATAATGTTTTTTCAGAGCGGCCAATGTCCCGATGGCTGCAACCCGGCCATCCCGGACCAGGATTGCCCCCCCCGCCAACGGCGGTTCGTCGGAATTTATCAGCCAGGAGGCAGCGTGAATGAAATGTTCGGACATGTTTCCCCCTCTGCATCTATAGTCACGCTGCAATGATACCGGAAAATTGACAGAATGAAAACAGAGTCTACTGATTCGTCTCAGTCGTTTCCAAACGGAATCAGGCGGAAAACATGGTGTCTTCCGCCTGACTGCAAACTTCCCGGTATACCTGTAGCTAGTGCACGACCTTCAGCTTGGCCTGTCCGGCCTCTTCCTTGCGGGTCGGCAGCATGCGGTTTTGTTCATCGACAAAAACCAGCTTGGGCTCATGCTTGATCGCAGCCTCATTCTCCATGTTGACGAAGCTGGCGATGATGACCAGGTCCTTGGGCGCCACCAGTCGTGCGGCGGCTCCATTCAGACAGATCACTCCGGAACCGCGCTGCCCCTCGATGGCATAGGTTTCCAGTCGACTGCCGTTGGTGACGTTCCATACGGCGACTTTTTCATAGGATACGATGTCGGCCGCATCCATCAGATCGCGGTCTATGGTGACGCTCCCCTCGTAGTGCAGGTCGGCGCCGGTGACGGTGGCACGATGAATTTTACTCTTCAGCATGATTCTTTGCATTTTACAACTCCTCTCCAAGTACGGTGTTATCAATTAATCTGGTCTGCCCGGTTTTAACAGCCAGTGCCAGCAACGTGGCATTGTCCACTATTTCCTGTTCCTCTAAAGAATTTCCGTCGCGCAGCTCGATATACTCGATCATAATTGACGGTTCCTGTCCGATTGTATCCTTGACAGCCTTTTTGAGTGCATCTGCCCGACGCTCCCCTCCGGAAAACATCCCCCGTGCCGTCACTATGCTCCGGTACAGGCACAGTGCGCTACGGCGCTGCTCCTCCGACAGGTAGGCGTTACGGGAGCTCATGGCCAACCCGTCCGGTTCACGCACGATCGGCATACCGACAATTTCCAGCGGCATGCTCAGATCCTTAACCATGCGACGGATAACCGCCAGCTGCTGATAATCCTTGCGACCGAACAGGGCCACATCAGGCTGGACGATATTGAACAGTTTGGTGACAACGGTTGCAACCCCGTCGAAATGCCCCGGGCGGCTGGCACCGCATAGCGGCAGCGAAATATCCCTTACCGTCACTCCGGTCTGGAACCCAGGCGGATACATGCCGGCTGCATCGGGAGTAAAAACCACGTCAACGCCGCATTCCGATGCAATCCTGCAATCACGTTCCATGTCGCGGGGGTAGCGGTCCAGATCCTCGTTTACACCAAACTGGATCGGATTGACAAAGATGGAGAGCACCAGGACGTCCCCCCGCCGGCGACCTTCCCGCAGCAGTGAAGCATGCCCCTGATGAAGAAAACCCATGGTCGGCACAAATGCGATCCGCTTGCCTTCACGCTTGAGAGCAAATGCCAGAGTCTGCATCTGCTGAATATTGTCGACTATCTGCATATTTTCCCTGATAATTTTAATCAGCTCAGCTGAAGGAATGTTCTTCGGTCGGGAAGTCGCCGGACCGCACTTCATCAACATACTGCTTGACCGCGCCTGAAATCAGCGGCGCCAGATCGGCATAGCGCTTGACAAACTTGGGCGAATATTTTTCGCACAAACCCAGGATGTCATGAATCACCAGCACCTGACCATCGCAGGCCGGACCGGCACCGATGCCGATGGTCGGGATGGTCAGCTCGGCCGAGATCTCCGCGGCCAGTTTGGCCGGTATCCCCTCCAGCACCACGGCAAAGGCGCCCGAGTGCTGCACCGCCAGCGCATCATCCATGATCCGCTCGGCCTGCTCCTTCCTCCCCTGAACCTTGTATCCCCCCATGCGATGCACCGACTGCGGAGTCAGTCCGATGTGGGCCATGACCGGGATGTCAATCGAAGAAACCGCCCGGATGATGTGGGCCATGTTGCTGCCCCCCTCAATCTTGACCGCCTCGGCGCCACCTTCCTTGATCATGCGCCCGCAGTTGCGGCAGGCTTCCTCGATACCGGTCTGACAGGACATGAAAGGCATGTCTGCGACCACCAGGGCTCTTGGTTCGGCTCTCCGAACAGCTTTTACATGATAGAGCATTTCGTCCATCGTGACCGGCAGGGTCGTATCGTGACCGGCAAAGACAACACCGGCGGAATCACCCACCAGGATAATGTCAATCCCTCCGCCATCGATCAGGCGCGTGAAGGGAAAGTCGTATGAAGTCAACACGGTTATGCGGCGTCCGGCCGCTTTCATCTGGAGTACATCCGGAATTGTAATCTTTTTTCGCATTCAGCTTCCTTTAATTCCACCCGGCAGATCGATGTGCGTCAAAAAAAAACGCGCCGGAAGGCGCGCTGTGAACGGACAGGCCTGCAGATTGCACTTGCAGCCCTGGCGGGTTATCCCCTTCCGTCCCGGTTCGCCATCGAATCCGTGCGGTATGCGTTTTATTCTACTGCCGGTTATTGATCAACTCCCGAAACCGGGTAGCCGTCACGACAGAATGTATACACTATCAGAGACTGTTATTTTTATCCATACATTTTTAGACTTTAATCTAAAATCCCTGCATTTTTTCAGAGCTGACAGGTCAGACTCTTCATCGACTCAAGTTCCTTGATCACTTCGGCGCTCTGTATTCTGCGCATTTCCATGTTGTCAAACATCTCGGTCACCATGTCGCTGACCGATTCCACCGTGCGGCGAATCATCTTGCCGTCATCCACCTGTCGCGAGGTGGAGTTGACCATCTCGTGGGCCATATCCTTGATGGTTTCTATGGAACGCGCGATACTTCTGGTCGCATTGGCCTGATCCGTGGACGCAATGAAGATCTGGGAGGTCATCGAGCTGATATCCTCCATCGAACGTGCGACGAGCTGAACGCTTGAAACCTGTTCCTTGGTGGCCTGCTTGATCTGCTGGGTCATGTCGAGCGAACATGCCGACCGGTCGTAGATCGCCTTGAGCGATTCTCCGGTGGTATGCCCCAGTTCAACGCCGCGGTGGACCAGGTCCTTGGTAGCGGTGATATTGTTGGCAGCGGTTTTGGACTCGCTCATGATCTCTTCAATGATCGATGTAATCTCGCCGGTAGAATGCCCTGTCTGAAGCGAGAGATTCCGGATCTCGTCGGCGACGACTCCGAAGCTCTTTCCGTATTCGCCTGCCTGGGCGGCGATGATCGATGCATTCAGCGCCAACAGGTTGGTGCGCTTGGTGATGTCATTGATGACGCTGACGATATTTTCAATCCGGGTACTGTTCTCTGCCAGACGTTTGATGGCGTCGTACGAAACCCCGACCGAGCGTTGGATTTCTTCGAGCGAGCCGATCGTTTCGGCTACCACGGCCCAACTTTCTTCGGCCTGCAGCTTGACCTGGTTTGAAACCTCGTGAGAAATGGCTGCGTTCTGCTCCACATTGCCGATGGTGCTGTTGATCTGCTCCATCGCCGCGGCCGACTGGTGTACGATTCCCGCCAGATGGTCCAGGTTGCGCGTTACCTGTTCGATCGCCACCGAGATTTCATTGACGGCGGTGCTGGTTTCATCCACCGACGCCATCACACCCTCGGCGGCCGATGCAATCACCGAGGTACCGTCAGCAACCGAATCGACCCCGTCCTTGAGGTGAACCACATTGCGGGAGTACTGATCACGGCTGCCAAGCAGGAATCTGAATGAGCTTTCCATCTCCGACGTGAGCGTATCGATCGATGTCAGCAGGTTGATGCGGGTTATGGCCGAAGCGACCTGATCCGCGAAGAGCATGATCGTATCGACGTCGGAGTCATTGAGGGCGCGGTGGCTGTTCTTGTTGTCAATGCCGAATGCCCCGATGGTCTCTCCCTTGACGACAATCGGGCAGAGGATGAAGCTTCTGGAACGCAGTGGCGCCAGGCTGTTGTGGGGGGGCTGCAGATGGTACTCGGCCGGATACCGGGACATGTCGTCGATCAGATAGACCTTGCGGTCGGCAAAGCATTTATAGATCACACCAATGCTCGGATCAAGCGGCAGCTCGACATCACTGGCATCAAAATCATCGGTGCCGATATGGGTGACAAAGCGCAGGCTCTTGCCCCCTTCAGCCATCAGGATGTTGACCCGCTCATAGCCCAGCACTTCGTGAAGTCCCTCGCCACAAAGAATCAGGATTTCCTCCAGGTTGAGCGACATCTGGATTTTGCTGCTGATGTGGTGAAAGTTCTTGATATTCCTGTCCAGTACCTTGTAGCGGTTCTCGAACACTTCCTTCTGCTCGGCGACCTCCTGGTGCAGCACATCCAGCTCGGCAGCCCTTTCGTGCAGTTCGTCACCGTTTTTGCCGATCATGTAACCAAGCACCGACATGACGATCGCCGTACCGGCTCCGATATAGTTATACAGGGCAAAGTGTTCGCCGTCTTTTACGATATCGGAAATTATCTGACCGAAGAATGTCTGTTTGTGATCATAGAAGAACATGATCCGGATCATGATCCAGCCCAGGGGAGCATTCACGCCCAACAGAAATCCGCCGACAGAAAACAGTGTCGCTCTTTTTTTCATCGTGTAACCCTCATGCCAGTCTCCTTCATCACTTCTCCCGGGCAAGCTTCTCATCGATGGAATGACAGATCTCTTCCATGACCTTATCGGAATCATCAATATTGTAGGCAACAATATTCTTCAGATGCATGTACGAATCCAGATCGATCTTGTCAAACACGAAAGCCATGCCGTTTTCGACTATACGGGCTACCTTGCCGCTGAAGCTGATCTTTATCTCCGGGAGCGAGCCGGTCAGGACCATGGAGATTTCAACCTCTTCTCCTTCAGCCAGACGTTCACCGGTGACGAGAAACATGCCGGTCATGCTCAGGTTCTCCACAATCCCCTGGAAGCGACGTTCGGCAGTCCTGATGGTGGCCTCGACATTGAAAAACACTCTGGAGAACTTACGTGTACTCATCCGGCACCTCCTGGAATGATCAAGAAAACGGCTTGGATTGAATCACGGGGAGATTTGCGCCACCGCGTTCCAACAGTCCGTGCCCGCTGCCGGCCAACCAACGCGGGCACGGACTGCCGGGTTATGCCTTGCCGGCCGACCCCAGCACCGCCTCGTTCTTGTGCTTGACCAGCTTGACCAGCTCCTTGCGCGCCTCTCCCAGATACTTGCGCGGATCGAATTCCTTGGGATCCTTGGCAAAATATTCCCGGATTTTGGCGGTCACGGCCAACCGGCCGTCGGAGTCGATATTGATCTTGCAGACCGCACTGGCGGCAGCCTTGCGCAGCTGTTCTTCCGGGATCCCCACCGCGCCTTCCAGCTTGCCGCCATACTGGTTGATCAGCTCCACGTATTCAGGCACCACCGACGATGCGCCGTGCAGCACGATCGGGAAACCGGGGATACGCTTCTCGCACTCTTCCAGGATGTCGAAACGGAGTGGCGGCACCGGCTGTCCGGCCTTAAACTTGTACGCTCCATGGCTGGTTCCGATCGATATTGCCAATGAATCAACCCCGGTTTTCCTGACGAAATCCTCCACCTCTTCCGGCTTGGTATAGGTGGAATGCTCGGCGGAGACTTCATCTTCGATGCCGGCCAGGACGCCCAGTTCGGCTTCCACGGTAACGTCGAACTGATGGGCATATTCGGCAACTTTTTTGGCAAGCGCCACGTTTTCTTCGTAGGGCAGATGGGAACCGTCGATCATCACCGAGGAGAAGCCGCTGTCGATACAGGATTTGCATAGTTCAAACGTATCGCCGTGATCGAGGTGCAGGCAGATCGGAATGGAGGAGCCGGACTCGCGGGCCATCTGCACCGCCCCCATCGCCATGCAGCGCAGCATGGTCTCGTTGGCATAACTGCGGGCGCCCTTGGAAACCTGTATGATTACCGGGGAATTGGTTTCGGTACAGGCTGTAATTATCGCCTGAAGCTGTTCAAGGTTGTTGAAGTTATAGGCAGGTATCGCATATTTACCGGCCATTGCCTTGGCAAACATCTCTCTGGTATTGGACAGCCCCAACTCGCTGTAATGCACCTTCCGCTTTTCCATTTTCCCCTCCTGGTCATTGTATTTGTTATGGCTGATACATGACGGGCAGCCACATGAAAACATCATCCGCGACGGATATAAATACCATGCAAACCGCGCATAATCAAGGTGTAAACACCAAGAGTTTATGTTGCCAGAAACGGGCTGGTCGCCTATAATGCGCTTCGCGGAGAATAGGATACCATGCCTGAAAAAGTTGCATTCACCCCCTCGTTGCTGGACAGCCACTGCGTAATCGACGTCCGGACACCACTCGAATTCGCTGAAGACCACCTTCCCGGCGCATACAATGTCCCGATCCTGTCCAATCAGGAGCGGGTCGAAATCGGCACCATCTACAAACAACAGGGGTCCCAGCGCGCCCGAATCCGGGGGATGGAACTGACCTGCGGCAGATTTGCCGATATGACCCGTGAAGCGGCCGAACATGCCGGCGGCCGGCCGATCCTGGTATACTGCTGGCGGGGCGGAATGCGCAGCTCTTCGATGGCCATCCTGATCGAGGCCTGCGGCTACCCGGTCGCACAACTGCGAGGCGGGTACAAAGCCTTCCGCAATCAGGTGATATCGTATTTTGAGGACTTTACCCCACCTGCGCCGTTGATCGTGATTCACGGCATGACCGGCTGCGGCAAGACGACCTTCATCAACGGCCTTGACCGCACGGACTGGACCGTTATCGATCTGGAGGGACTGGCCCGCCACCGCGGTTCCGCCTTCGGTTCGCTGGGACTTGGAGAGCAGCCCTCCCAGAAAAGCTTCGACACCATGCTCTGGGACGCGCTGCGCCAGACCCCCTCAGGCAAGCCGATCGTCCTGGAAGGCGAAAGCCAGCGCATCGGCCGGATTACGCTGCCGGGGAATTTGTACGATGTCATGGCCGCGAGTTGCAAAATCTGGTGCAATGTGTCGGTCGCAACCCGGGTAGCCCGGCTGGCTGAAGAGTATGCCCGGCAGGAATACCGCCAGCCGATGGCCGATGCGCTGGAACGCATCCGGAAGAAGCTGGGAGGCGTGCAATACGGCGAACTGAAGGAGATGCTGGAGAAATGGGATACTACCGGGATGGCGCGCGGCCTGGTGGAAAATTACTACGACAGGCTCTATTACAAACACCGCCCCTGGACTCCGGACGCGGAAATTGACCTGGAGGACTTCCGCAACGGGGAGAGAAGCCTGCAACTCTTCTGGAATAGCCGTCTTTCCGCGTAAATCGAACCTGTTCACCTGAATTTTGTGCAGGCAATGATCCCGCGCCACGCCAGCACTGCCGGCACATACGGACGATCTGACCCAGTTGGCCTGCTCAATGCATGCGCATGACACATGGATTGTGACTGTAATCATCAAGTCAATGACCGATGGGGGCCGATTATGAGAGTTGCACTGTTGCTGGTTATGGCTGCCTTACTGGGGGGATGTGCCCATGTCATGAGCGATGCGGGCCTGAAGCCTGTCGACCGCTCGCTGACATACTCCGATGTCAGGAAGAATCCCGAGGCACTGGCCGGAAAGCAGGTGCTGGTCGGTGGTGTGATCGCCGGGATAAAAAGCAGCGGCGACGTGGTAATGCTGGAAGTAGCACAGCTGGAGCTGTTCAATAACGGCGTGCCAGACGACTCATCCCCCTCCGGCGGAAGGTTTCTGGCTATCAGCAGCGAACTGCTGAACCCGGCCATATATCACCAGGGCAACCTGGTCACAATCATCGGCGAAATCAAAGGCAAGAAAATCCAGAAGCTTGAAGGCGCCGATTATCCCTACCCGCTGATTTCAGTCAAAGAGCTGCGCATGTTCAGGGCTTCGGAGCCCTTTACAACCTATCCGGGCAATCCCTATCAAAACCGGGTTGATGATGGAAAACTGATGCTGCTCCCCCCCGGACCGGCCGATGGAGAACCCAGAAAAGCATACTGACCCGGAAAGCGCGGTTACAGGATTAAACCGGCAATTCCCCTCCCCGCTCCGGTATGCGGGCGACATCGAAACCGGCCACTCCCCATTCGAGTATAGTACGGCAATCCGCCCCGGAGAGTTCAGCGGGCGGGGCCTGCCCCAGAAAGCGAAGCACGGACAGAAGCAGCTGTCCCTCCTGCCCCTTCAGGTTTCCCAATTGCTCGGAAACCAGGTTGTCCCGCTTGCTCAGCTTCGAACCGCATGGTCCGCTCACCAGCGGCAGATGGCAATATTCCGGCTGCGGCAGACCCAACATCCGCTGCAGGTAAACCTGCCGCGGAGTGGAGGAGAGCAGGTCATCCCCACGCACCACCTGGTTCACACCCGCCAGCCGGTCATCAACAACCACCGCCAGCTGATACAGATATTCCGCGCTACCCCTGCGAACGGCAAAATCTCCGCACACGGAAGCCAGATTCTGGCAGATCTCCCCCAGACGGAGATCGCGAAAACAAACCTCCGCCTCCGGCACCCGGATTCGCCATGAACGCACCACGCCCCCGGCTTTCATCCCTCCCCGGCAGCTGCCGGGATAGGGAACGCAGTCGTCATCGGGATGGGGGGCCGAAGCGGCCAGCGCGATCTCCCTGCGGGAGCAGCCGCAGGGATAGAGCAGCCCCTTGTCCAGCAACAGTTCAAAAGCCTGGCGATAGTGGTCCCCGTTCCTGCTCTGGAAAGCGACCTCGCCATCCCAGAGCAGTCCGAACGACTCCAGCGTCCTCATCAGGTCATCGGCCATGCCGGCAATCTGGCGGGGGGCATCCAGGTCGTCAATGCGCAACAACCAGTTGCCGCCGGCCCGCTTTGCCATCAGATAGCTGCCGACCGCCGCCACCAGCGAACCGGTGTGCAGACGCCCGGTGGGCGACGGGGCAAAACGGCCGACTATCGCAGGGGATGCCGATACGTCCATTTAAGGTTTATTCCACGAATGAGCAGCAGTAATCGGAAACCGTCGCCACCTTCATCAGGAAAGCGGAATTGGCCGGCACGTTGAACGACTGCCCGCCTACGATCTTTTCCCAGCCGGCAGCTCCCTTGATCTGCCATTCCAGCTCACCGGAGAGGATCTCCATCACCTCTGCCGCAGCGGTGGAAAACTCGTATTCTCCCGACTGCATCACACCCAGCGTTTTTTTGCTGCCATCGGCAAACAGAACCGTATGGCTGGCGACGTTGCCGCCGAAATAGATATTGGCTTTCTTGACAACCGTGACGTTTGTAAACTCCGACATTTGTATCCTCCGGTATTGATGTTGGCATTTGCCGCGAATATATAAACTCACTCCGCGGCGCGAGGCAAATAAAAAAGCCCGCTGCGTTTCGGCAGCGGGCTTCATCACGGTTTTATCACGGCTTTATTCCGGTTTCAGATCAAAGATGATATCAAGGCGGCGAGGATTGAGGCTCCGAGGCGTACATTTCAGTACGTTGAGGAGACGAAGACGAGCCAACGAAGATAGGGCTTTGATATGGAACCGGAATGGTCAGTTGAACGTTCCCCGCAGCAGGCTGGCACTCCACATGACCGTGGTCTGCCTGCCATCGGAAGATTCCACCAGATTCGGGATTATGGTAGGCACGGCGATCCTGACCCGGCCGTTATCAATTTCCGCCAGAGCCTTGGCCGATTTTGCAAGACCATAGGCCGTACCGGCCAGCACACCCGAGGCGGCGCCATATCCGATATAATCCAGATGATCCGCCGGTTTCTTGGTGAAGGCCAGGATGGCGCCCCCCACCAATGCCCCGATGCCGGCGCCGTAGAAGGCGTCTTCAAAAACCTCGCGCAGGGTACTGTCGGCTGCAATGGCGGACGATGACGCCGACAGCAGAGACATGCAGACCATCACGGCAACCATCAACTTGAATCTTCTCATATATATCAACCCCGCAAAACCGTTATCTCCAAACCACGCAATATCATGAGCAAAAACCGGGCCAAACGCCGACACCAGGATCGACTCGCGTAAAAAAGCGCTCTGTTTCAGGGCATTATGGGATAATACGGCCGCAGCCGGCATCAACGCCGGCTGCCTTTGAAGCACATCAGTGCGCAAACATGTTGCATTTAAGACACACCAGCCCGGCTGAATCACGTAACCAGCGTGCGCACCAGGGCCAGTTCGTCTTCGCGGCTTTGCACCTCGCCATCCAGCCTGGCCCTCATCAGCCGTTCCTTGACGCGTCCAAAACCGGGACCTGGCTGCAGCCCGAGCTCCAGCAGAGCCTTGCCGTCAAGCAGAGGGACTACACCACGCAAACGCGTCAGGTAGAACGAAACAAAGCGGCGCACCTGTTCGCTGCTGGCCCTGGACGCCAGGTACAGCAGCATTTCCAGCGAAAAAACGCTGAACCATGAGAACAGCTCGCTGTTACGGACACTCGCATGATGCTTCAGACGACGCTTGATGGCATCCAGCGTCTTGTGCACCAGACAGCGCTGGTTATGCAACTGGCTTGCAAAACGGCCCGGAACCGACAGTCGCCGGCAGGCGTCCGTGAACTCATCCGGCTTGAGTCCGTCGAACATCGCCAGGAAATAGACCTGCCACTGCTCACATGGGTCTTCCAGGTACAACAGCCGGAACCAGGCCATCACCTGCCCCGCTTCGCTCAAAACCCGTTCGGTGGCCGGAACCAGCTTGAGCGCCGGATGTATGAACGGCAACAACCCCAGCGACGCCATGCGCCCGATCGCAGCCATCGGCTCCTTTTCACGCAGTATCTGCACCAGCTCGCTGAACAGGCGCTCTCCACCCAGCTTGTCCAGCAGGTGCATCCGCACCGCGCTGCGGATCAGCTTCTCGGTATGCGGTGCGATATGGAAGTCGAGACGCTGCTCGAAGCGAATGGCACGAAAAACCCGGGTCGGGTCCTCCACGAACGAAAGATTGTGCAGCACCCTGACCACCCGTTCCTGGATGTCCTGCTGCCCGCCGAAATGATCGGTCAGGCGCCCGAAGTGTTCACTGTTGATACATAATGCCAGCGTGTTGATCGTAAAATCGCGCCGGTAAAGGTCATGGCGCAGTGAAGCGCGCTCAACGGTCGGCAGCGCCCCGGGCGATTCATAATATTCCAGCCGGGTGCTGGCCACATCGACCTTCTGACCGTCCGGGAACACCAGCACCGCGGTGCCGAATTTCCTGTGGCTGCGCACCCGGCAGCCGTAGCGTTCGGCAAAACGTTCGGCAAAGAAGATCCCGTCTCCATCGACGGTCACATCGATATCCAGGTTATCGATCCCCAGCAGCAGGTCGCGCACGAAGCCCCCCACCGCATAAACCGCCAGCCCCAGCTCATCTCCGGTTTCGCCCAGCTTTTTCAGCATCAGACGCCGTTCTTCGCCCAGTCGCTTGCCGAGCAGCCCCGCCACCGAGCGGCTGCGGGTCGGGACCTGCAGCGACTCGACATCGTAGAGCGACTCGCTCTTGCCGGACCGCCCGCCGTAGATATGGCGCAAAAGATCGGTGCGGGTCACTGCCCCCGCCAGCCGCTTGCCGTCGAAGATCGGCACGAAACGGCGGTTGCCCCCCACCATGTACTCCTGGATATCCGTAAGCGGTGTCCCGGGTGCGGCCTGCAGGTATTCGGTATGCATGAAATCTGTTACCGGCGAGGCGCCCAGGCCGTGATAGAGCGCCTTTTCGACGATCTTTCGCGAGATGATGCCGACCATCCGCTCCCCGGACATGACCGGCATCGCATTGCAGTTGTAACGGGTCAGCAGTTCGCGCGCCTCGGCGATATCGATGGAATCCGGCACGGTCTTGACCGGCGACGACATCAGGTCCGAGGCCAGCACCTGCGTGCTGACCGAAACCCTCAGGCACTCCTCCAGCCGTTCCAGCACCTGCTGCAGCGACTGGTTGTGCACCGCGGCCGAGGCGGCCGTGGCATGCCCCCCGCCATGGAAGCGTTTCATGATCTCGCCGACATTGACCTCCGGAACATGGCTGCGGGCCACCAGGTAGACATGCTCTTCCATCGCCACCACGACGAACAGCGCATCCAGGTTCTCCATGTCCCGCATCAGGTGCACCAGCGAGGCGATATCGCCGATATAGCGGTCGCAGGAAGCATGGGCGATCGAGATCACGATTCCGTTGATCGAAGTCGTCCGGAGAGTGGCCAGCAGCTGCCTCAGCAGCCCCATCTGGGCCTTGTTCAACTCCGGAGTCAGCGCCTCGGCCACCGTGCCGAGCCGGGCGCCCTGCCCCAGCAGCCAGGCCGCCGCCCGGTAATCTTCCGGGGTCGTCGAGGCAAACAACAGCCGCCCGGTGTCCTCGTGGATGCCGAGCATGATCAGCGTGGCTTCCTCCGGCGTCAGCGTGATATCCCGCTCCATCAGCAGCCCCGTCAGCAGCGTCGAGGCCGAACCGCAGCCGGAGACCACTCCACCGCCCGGCTGTATGCTTTCCGGCGTCACCGGATGGTGGTCATAGACATGGACCTCCAGGCCGGGGCGACCGAGGATCCCGGCAAAGCGGCCGATGCGCGAGGCGTGCTGGCAATCGACGATGATCAGCCGTCCGATCGCGTCAAGGTTGATTTCCCTGGCACGGGCAAACGGCGGCAGATATTCGGGATGACGCTCGATGAAATCGCGCACCCCCTTCTCCTGCGATCCGGGGAAAGAGATCAGCGCGCCTGGATAGAGACGGGCTGCGGCCGCCATAGCCCCCAGGCAGTCGAAATCGGCGTTAATATGGGTGGTGATCACATCCATGTTTCAGCGGCGCCCCCTGGCGGATCGACTTTATTCCGATCCCTTGACCGTCATGGGAACCAGGCGCCAGATCTCCCGGTTGTAGTCCAGTATGGTGCGGTCGGTTGAAAACTTGCCGCTGCGGGCGGTATTCATGATGCTCATGCGGGTCCAGCGCTCCCGGTCGCGGTAGGCGTCGGCCACGAGCTGCTGGGCATCGGCAAAGCTGCGGAAATCGGCCGCCACCATCCAGGGATCGTGGGGACTGCATATCGCGTTGATGACCGGATCGAACAGCCCCGCCTCGAACAGGTTGAAATGGCCGCTCCGGAGCAGGTTCATAACCCGCTGCAGATCGCTGTCCCCGGCTATCACCGCTTCCGGATTGTAATCCAGTCGCAACCGCTCCACCTCTTCGGACGTCAGTCCGAACATGAAGAAGTTATCGTCCCCAACCTCTTCGCGGATTTCGATGTTGGCGCCGTCCAGGGTGCCGATCGTGATCGCCCCGTTCATCATGAACTTCATGTTGCCGGTGCCGGAAGCCTCCTTGCCTGCGGTGGAAAGTTGTTCCGACAGATCTGTGCCGGGGCAGATCACTTCCATCGCGGTCACGCTGTAATTGGGCAGGAACGCCACCTTGAGTTTTTCTCCGACGATCGGGTCGGCGTTGACGACCTGGGCCACGTTGTTGATCAGCTTGATGATCAGCTTGGCCATGGCGTAACCGGGCGCCGCCTTGCCGCCGATCAGCACGCAGCGGTTCGTCCAGCCGTCGGTGTCGCCGCGCTTGATCCGGTCGTAGAGATGGATCACATGCAGGACGTTCAGCAGCTGCCGCTTGTACTCGTGGATTCGCTTGACCTGCACGTCGAACAGCCCCTCCGGGTTGAACGTGACCCCGCATTTTGCCTGCACCAGCTCCGACAGGCGCTGTTTGTTGGATTGCTTCACCTGATGCCACTGCCGGCGAAACTCCGCATCATCGGCATATCCGGCGATCTTGTCGATCTGCTGCAGGTCGGCCACCCACCCCTCGCCGATCCTGTCACTGACCAGCCGGCTCAGCTCCGGGTTGCAGCGTGCGATCCAGCGCCGCGGCGTAACCCCGTTGGTCTTGTTGTTGAACTTGTGCGGCCAGAGCTCGTAAAAATCGCGGAAAAGCCCCTGGACCAGCAGCTGCGAATGCAGCGCGGCAACGCCGTTGACCGAAAAGCTCCCCACGATCGCCAGGTAGGCCATCCTGACCTGGGGGACCTCCCCCTCCTCGATGATCGACATGCGCCGCATGCGTTCGTTGTCGCCCGGCCAGCGGCTGGAGACCTCCTGCATGAACCGGGCGTTGATTTCGAGGATGATCTGCAGCAGCCGCGGCAGCAGCTGCCCGAACAGCGGCAAAGGCCAGCGCTCCAGCGCTTCCGGCAGCAGTGTATGATTGGTATAGGCCATGGTCCTGCAGGTTATCTGCCAGGCCTGCTCCCATCCCAGCCGCTGCTCGTCCACCAGAATGCGCATCAGTTCCGGCACCGCGCAGCTCGGATGGGTATCGTTCAGCTGGAAGCAGTTGCTCTCGGCAAAGGCGCTGAAATCGCCCTTATTGATCACCACCCAGCGTTCGACCACGTCCTGCAGGCTGGCCGAAGCCAGGAAATACTGCTGGCGCAGGCGCAGGACCTTGCCGTTCTCGCTGGCATCGTTCGGATAGAGCACCATGGTGATATTTTCGGCTTCGTTCTTGGTGGCAACCGACTCGGCATAATCGCCGGCATTGAACTCGCCCAGGTTGAAGGCGTCTGTCGCGACCGCCTTCCAGAGCCGCAGCGTGTTGACGGTCCCGTTGCGATAGCCCGGAATCGGGATATCGTAAGGCACGGCCAGCACATCGCGGGTATCGACCCAGCGCACGCAATCCTCACCGTCCTGGTTATGGTAATGCTCACTGCGGCCGCCGAAGCGCACGCGCTGGGCATATTCCGGGCGTTCCATCTCCCAGGGGTTGCCGTCCCTCAGCCAGTGATCCGGCTCTTCGATCTGGCGGCCGTTGACGATTCGCTGGCGGAACATGCCGTATTCATAGCGCAGGCCATAGCCCATCACCGGCAGCTGCAGCGTGGCGCAGCTGTCCAGGAAACAGGCCGCCAGGCGCCCCAGGCCGCCGTTGCCCAAACCGGCGTCGGCCTCGGTTTCGGCCAGCTCCTCCAGCTTGATCCCCAGGTTGTTCAGCGCCTCGGTCGCCGTGTCGGTAATCCCCAGGTTCAGCATCGCGTTGCCCAGAGAGCGCCCCATCAGGAATTCCAGCGACAGGTAATAGCCCCGCTTGCTGTTGGTTTCCACATGGGCATAGCGGGTTTTCTTCCAGCGCTCCATCAGCCGGTCACGCACGGTCAGCGCCAGCGCCTTGTAATAGTAGTGGATCGAATTGCAGTACTTGTCCTGCCCCAGGTTATAGGTGAAATAATGCCTGAAATCGCTGATCAGGCTGGGAACGTCCATCGGAAGCGGCGGCAGCTCGGTCAGGCCGGGCGAATGGATTATCTTGCGTTTCTTTTTCTGCATCATATTTATTCCTTCCTTTGCGGACTCACCAATAATTTTAGCTTGTGTTCGGATTCACGACAGCATTGCTTTGCCGGATTTTATGGCAGGCGGTAAAACTTGTCGGAGCATTCAAAACCCCGTTTACAACACTCTCAACACAAGCGACCGGAATCGGGAAATTCGATTGGCAGGATCGTCCCGGAAGTTTTTCAGAAAACTGGCAAAGCGCATTGCCGAT